>CAZQSY010000008.1:0-12329 GCA_964596395.1 uncultured Candidatus Saccharibacteria bacterium | reverse complement strand
CTCGACTGCAGCCACCCGTAGGTGTATGGTCCGTGTCTCAGTACCATCGGTGGGGGTCAGGCTCTCACCTCCCCTAGGCGTCATAGCCTTGGTAGTCTTTTACACTGCCAACTAGCTGATACCGCACAGGCCTTTCCCAAAGCGAAATTCTTTACCCCCTCACCAATTTTGGTCTCTAGAAAAATCTAAAAAACAAAATTGGAGAGGGGGACCATCGCGTATTAGTTCGTCTTTCGACGAATTATTCGCGACTTCGGGGGAAGTTCCTATGTATTACTACCTCGTTCGCCACTAACAAGAAACCCGCGTCCATCTTCATCTTGACCTTGATGTAATCTCAATCTCAATTCGTACTTCAGCGGACTTGTCCGTTCGACTTGCATGCCTTATCCACGCCGCCAGCGTTCATCCTGAGCTAGGATCAAACTCTAACTAAAAGTTAATTAGAACGAAACAAAACAAAAGACACTAGCTCTTGGAATTAAAAAAATAGTCAAAAACTTGCCTGCCCGCAATGCCCTCGCATAAGCGAGGCAGGCGGGCACATGTTCTCGACCCGTCGCTCGTGAGCGACCAGGTCTCTTTTTGGTTTTCAAAGAATTTCCCTCGCTTTGAGCGAGAGACAAAAACGCTCTATCACGAAGATAGAGACAAACGGAAGTATATACCAGGCCCAAAGCATAGTCAAGCCCGATTTAACCCTTATTTTACTTCATTTTTGCCGTCGCCGGCCAGACCCGTCATCGTATGAAAATATTGCCCTGCACTTCTGTCCAATCGGGATAATATACCATTCCTCCATTTTTGAATTCCTGGGTAAGATACGAATGTGCCGGGTAATTCTCGTCGCCATATTTATCATGAATTTTTACCCACTGCGGAGCGCTAAGCGGAGAATCCACGGTCTCAAGTAATTTAAAATCCGCGCCACCTTCCCCACATTTATATTCAACAACCGATGCTAAAGCTACATGCCCGTCTTCGTAGCCTATAAGCATTCTTTTATTTCCTATGAACTGATAGTAGTTCGGACTGTCCCAGCGGGTAGAACCAAGCACGGGTGTTTTCCCCTGCGCTCTGATTTTTTCTTCAAATTCGGTCCATCCGCTTTTGAAATTTTTTATCAGCGCGATTCTTGCTTCCTTGGTATTATCAACACAAGCTGTTAAAAGCCCGCTCGAACCTAGCGTTCTTTTTTCTTCCGTATTCAAATCTACTTCGTTCAATTTACTCATCTCACCCCCGGGTCCAACTCCATTCCACGGAGGCAACCCCTCCGCGGTGTTTCGAATCTTCTTTCCATCCACAGAAACTACTTCAACGTCGCACTTTTGAACAAGACAAGAATTATAAACAAAAGTCCCACCGATAAAAATCACGACAATAATTAAAACAACCCAAGCCAAAGCGCTTCCTTTTTCTGTTTTCATAATTTTAATTATACACCCAAAAACCCCGCCGCTTGAGAGCGGCAGGGTCGCGGGATTTTTTTAATCAACGAACGGCTTGCTTCAATCGCCTTTAAATATATAATTCAGGAATGGAAAGTATAGAATCACCCAGAAAATTCAACTTCCGTAAAAAGAAAGACCGGAAGGCTTTTGAGAGGTTGGGAGAATTTGACAAAGAGTATGAAGCTTTAAGAGCGCTAGATGAAGCTACGCTGATAAACGAATGGATGAAAAAAGACAAGCAAGATAAACGGCTTAAAGAAAAAATTCCGACTTACTTAGGAAAACTAAAAAACGCAAAAAAGCTTTACCGGCACGACGACATGTACAAAATCGGCTGGAGGCTTGATTTGGAAATGCCTGAATTTACATCTGAGTATATAAATTACGCAAACGTAGAAAAACCGAAGGATACAGAGCAAAACACAAAAGCTCAAAGCATCCTCACGAAAATAAAAAGCGCATATCTAAAAAAGGAGGATATACTGGCAGCTGTAAAAGGCACCATACACACACTCATCGCACTTGGAGACTACGATACGGCTGCGAAACTGGCGAAATTAGGCTTAGAAAATGGGCGAGAGTGGAAGGCAAGTATCTTAAGGCTTAAAGATATAAAAGAAAGAGAAGATGAAAGGAGGGAAAAAAGAGAAACAGCGGGCGAGAGGGGTTTAGAAAGAAGTTTGAGCAAAAAAATACTTTTCCAGGCACAGACGATTTTAAAAATAAAGAAAGCAATTGAGGAAAACCCTGACATACCTACCCTAGAACTGCAAAAACTTTTGAGAAAAGAATTGGAAAGATTCAGCGGCAGCAGGACGGTCAAAGAATTTATGGAAAAGAACCTTACCAGCCGGCTTGACGAATTTCACTTAAGGAGAAAACGCATAAATGATTTTAGAAATCAGTTTGAGAAACAGAAAGAAAAGATAAAAAGAGTAATTGGATTTGACCCATCGGAAGAAGTACAGATTATCTACTGTCCCTGGGCGATAACTATAGTGTTAGGCGCAGAAGACCATAAAAAATTTTTGTCTCAAAGAGCGAAATACCCCTTTCGGCTAGGAACTCACTTTGAAGGAAACGAATTTAACGTTGTTTCAACTAACCAAAGAAGTATCATATACCACGAAGAACTGCACTCCTTTGAAAACTTGTTTACTGATACAGACCTTGATACCGAGAAATATTTAAAGCTGGTGTTGGACTCTATAGGTGAAAAAACTGATTTTGAAAGGACGAAAAAACTGTTACATGCGCTGTTGTCTAACCAGCTTCTCATGATTAAAAACGAAATTTTGAATGATTATCATGAAGACGACTGGGCGAAAAAAGAAGGGGTACCGTATGTTGCAGACTGGCGTAACCTCGATATAGAAGACGAAATAACGGCAGTTCTTGTAAGACTTAGGAAAAACTACCTCCCAGAATGCATGAAAGAGTACAGCCAAATAGAGGAAAAACTCAAACTTCACCCCAATAAAGAAATCAGTAATGTAATCAAAATGTACCAAGACGCATTGGAGGGACTTATGCAGGGGGGCGCGGTGTTTTACGAAAAAGCACTCCAAAATGTGCGCGAAAAAAAAGGTGGAATGGAAAAAGAAGAAACCTGTTTTATTGCCGGAATGCTTTTACCTCTAGCTAGATTCAACCTTATGCCTAGGATAGTAAAAAATATACTAGAAGAATAGAAAGGTTGTGTGACAAATATACCCCGCCTAAGCGGGGTATATTTTTGCTTGCTTTATGCTAAAAACCAGTTTTATTTCTCAGACATTTCTTCCCCTACCCGCGAAAGAAGCCGAGCCGCGGCATCTTTGGCACCCAGACCGAAAGCGAGCGCGCCACCCAAAGCGAGCATACCCACAATACCGGCAAAAAGCATATTCATGTAGCCAGCGGCCACTCCGAGCTGCCCCAAGGCAATGATAAAGGCAAAAATCCAAATTACGTACTTGGTAAGCGCGGAAAGCATGCGCGCGGAACGCAAATTCATCGCGCGCGCGCCGGCCATGACCGTCTTGGCGAGGAAGTCAGCCACGATAGTAGCCACTATCAGCACGAAGGCAGCCACCAGTACTCTGGGCAGAAACCCGAGCACATCTTCTTTCAAGAAGTAAGCCACGTAATCTAAGCCGATGATGTTAAGCGAAGGCAGAAGGAAAATCACAATGATAAACCATTTAATTACCTGCCCAACAAAATAGCCGGAATTCAAGCTCATGCCTGCCCGGCGAAAAAATCCCTCTACCCCGACCGAATTCAGCGCCTTGTCGACTTTCAGCGTTCCGAAAACATGCTCAAACGCCCGAGCGACAAGCGAACCTAGCGCCCAGCCGACGACGAAAAACAAAATCGCCAAAATAAGCCGCGGGGTGAATTGAATAAATCCCCACCACAAGCTTTGGAGCGAAGAGTTAAAAACATCGCCCCACGTTACCCAAATATTATTCATAGATGCTAAATGAAGATTGGTTAATAAATGATTTTTAAGCTTCCCCCGTCGCTCGCGAGCGACGGGGTTCGACCCTAAAAATTTCTATAAGCTAATTTTAGCATTTTTTACGCTTTTTTGAGCAGTTCTGTGGATAACTCTTTCCCCTGCAAAACGATTTCGTGCGGGAAATCCAGAATATCCCGCACTAGTTTGTCATACATATTCAGCCGATAAATAAATTCTTTGGTTTCAAAAATCGCGTAGGTGAGCTCTCTGCCCACTTCGGCTTCCAGCTTTTTTATTTCATCATCTATCCTGCCTTTTTTCATTTTATCCCCAACGATAAGCAAATCCACGGTAGAATCGTCGTTTTTTATGAAAACACCCGAAAGCAAAAGCAGTTTCACCCTGCCGACTTTTTTAAACGATTCGGCCACGGTCTTTTTATCAAGCGTATCAGAGCTTATGAGGATTCTGTCTAGTTCGGCTCCGTATTTGAAAAGGGGGTTAAACTGCCATGTGTCGGAGTGTTTCTTTATAAAACCAACCGAATGCAGAAGTTTTAATTCACGGCCGGCAATCTCGGAATTGACCCGGCTTCTGAAGACAACTTCTTTCCGACTGAAAACCTTTCTACGGTTAAGCAGAAAAAGACGCATTATTTTCACTCTAGCTGGAGAGCCAAAAATTTTGCCTAGGATTTCCATACCGGAGTATTATACGAGTAAACAAAAAGCCCCGCAAGGGGCTTTTTGCCGAAGCAGCGGCATTGCTTTTTCGAGCTGGTCTGGTTGAGCCCTGAAAGGGCGACCCGAGGACCCGAGAAAAAGCAATGCCGCTGCGAAGGCTCTAAAAATCGAGCTATTTAAGCTCGATTTTGCCACGCATAAATTCCTGCCGGAATTTTGCGCGGCCCCGCCTCAACGCCATCGCGCTTCCGGCCGAAAAATCGAGCTATTTAAGCTCGATTTTTCCTCCCGCTTCTTCTATTTTCTTCTTGATATCTTCAGCTTCGGCTTTCTTCATTCCCTCTTTCAAGGTCGCCGGCGCGGTATCAACCAAATCCTTGGCTTCCTTCAACCCGAGGCCCAGAACTTCTTTCACTATCTTCATCACGGCGATTTTCTGTTCGCCGGCCGAAGCGAGAACAACGGTGAAGGAATCCTTCTCTTCTGCCGCTTCACCTGCTGCGCCGCCGCTTGCCGGCCCGGCCGCCGCTACCGCAGCCGCCGAAACGCCGAACTTTTCTTCTATCGCCTTGACCAGCTCATGGAGCTCGAGCACCGAAGCGCTCTCAAGGTCTTTCATAAATGCATCGAATTTTGACATGTGCTTTTATTTTAATTTTTGTAATTACCTCCCGCCTGCAAAAGCTACGCTTTAAGCATTGCGGGCAGGTTTCTTCGCCACTTCGTTTACCGCTATCGCCAATCTCTGCATGGGTGATTTGAACAGAAACGCGATTTTCGACAAAAGAACTTCCTTCGAAGGTATAGTGGCAATTTCCGTCATGTATGCCGAATCCACAAACTTTCCTTCGAAAATCCCGCCCAGAATGCCCAGCGCGCCTTTGTGGGCTCTTTGAAAATTGTAAACTTCGCGGGCCGGGGCTAAAGCGTCATCCCCGCCTGAAGCGTACGCTATCGCCACTTCGCCCGGAAGCTCGGGCTCTGTTCCTGTAGCTTTGCCCTGAAGAACTCTTTTCAGCAAGGTTTTTCTAGAAACCTTGTAAATCACGCCTTTCTCTCGAAGCTCTTTGCGCAGTACCGTCTCGTCGCCAACCTTTATCCCGTGAAAGTTCACGAAAATAACCGAGGGCGAAGAACTGACGGCTTTGTCGAGTTCTTTTACTATTTCTTCCTTTTTTGACTTTTTTAATGCCATATAATTTTCCAATAAAAAAACGGCTCTTGAGCCGCAATTTATCCGACCCTTGAGGGCGGAGACATCGACCACTAAACAGGATTTACCCGCCGGCAAAACCGGCGAACCTGTTTTCTTTGCGGTTACTGAAATACTAGCACAGAAACGTTATTTGTCAAAAAAACTTGAGATAAGTATTCCGATAAGCCCGAGCGCGACAATCGCCGCGAAAGTAAACAAGGTCTTAAAAAAATGTTTTGCCATTGTTTTTTCGAGTATAACACGGTAATGTATGTAATTGCCAGTATGGAAATATTCGATACAAGCATTGTTGAACTCGTGAAAGCCGCCGGATACGCCGGCTTATTTTTAATTGTTTTCGCCGAATCGGGAGTAATCGTCGGGTTTTTCCTGCCCGGGGGGAGCATGCTCTTCACCGCCGGTATTTTGGCTTCGCAGGGCCTTTTCAACGTATACGCGCTCTCGGGCATACTCGGCGCGGCAGCCGTGCTGGGAGACAGCGTCGGATACTGGTTCGGCGCGAAAGTCGGCCCGAAAATTTTCACCCGCGAGGACTCCATGTTTTTCAAGAAAAAGCACCTGGAGGACACGCAGAAATTTTATGACAAATACGGCGCCATGACCGTGGTCTTGGGCAGATTCGTGCCGATTGTGCGCACTTTCGCGCCAATTTTGGCCGGGGTGGGAAAAATGCATTACGGAAAATTTTTACGCTACAATATTTTGGGCGCGCTGCTCTGGGCAGTAGGAATGACGCTTCTCGGATACTTTGTCGGCGCATCCGTGCCGAATATGGAAAAGTACCTCCTGCCAATCGTGCTCGGCATAATTTTTCTTTCAATACTGCCGATATTTTTTGAAATTAGGAAAAGGAAGAAAATTCCCCAAACCCCCTAACCCCCTTATCAGGGGGGGAATTTTATTTTTCACCCTCCCTTGACAAGCCTGCCTGTCTGGTAGGCAGGGGGAGGGTTTGGGTGGGGTTTACACAACCTCCTTGTTTTCCCCTTTGCTGGTAAGACCCACCAGAATCAGAAGCATCATCGCTATCACAAAAGCCGCCGCGCCCATCACGTACATGCTATTACCTTCGAAAAGAACCGGCCCGTCTTTTTCGGGCGAGATGTTCGCGCCCGGCACATCTTTCAGCGTCGCGGCCTCAGCCGTTTTGGTGAAAATAAAGGGCGAACTCTTCGCGATTATGCTGCCGGTGTTGTCAACCGTAGCCGTATAGATGGTGTGCTCCCCGTCTTCTAATTCTTTGTCGAGCGTGTACTGCCACAGGCCCCTTTCATCAGTTTTGACCGTCACGATTACCGGCGTGCTGTAAATATACAAAGTCACGAAACTGTTCGGCAGGGCCTGGCCGCGCAAGGTCACTTTCTTTTCTTCGGTAAGTTTCACCTCCTCTACCTTGTAGGCGAGCACCGTCAGAGCGGCTGAATTTACCGGCTCTTCTTTTTCAATTTTCACCAGTTCGGCCTTCGCCGGGTCGTAACCCAGAAGTATTTTTTCGGATGCGTTTAATATCTTGCCTTCGTGTTCAGAAATCGGAGACGGCTCGTCGGGCTTTATGTTGTAAACGTAAACCGAATCATAGTCAGAGATGCCGTCTTGATTGCTATCTTTGTACAAAAGGTCGGCTTCCTGCTTCTTGAGCGGTTCGGTTTGAACGCTGATGGCCTCGGACAAAAGGTCTAAAGTATTCGCCACTTCTTTCAGGCTTACCCGCTCTGGTTCCGGTGTTTCAGCAACAATATTGGGCGAGAAGGATTCTAAATCCCTGACAGCCGCGTCAACCTCGGTCATCAGTTCCTTCACATCTTCGGGGGTGACAGCAACCGGGGAAGAAAGCCGAGTATCAAGTTTCTGTAAAAGCTCATTTCGCAGTGTCTCCGCTTTTTTCGCCTGCTCCATTTTTTGGATTATTTCAAATTGTTCTTCCGAAGTTCCCGCCGGTCCGGCCAGAGGCGGCATGTTCTGGCCGCTCCCTTCGCCTCCTTGAACCGGCGTTACTGCGGTATCCCCGATACTGTCGTTTATAATTTTAATTATCTGTTCTTTTGATTCTTCGACCGTCCTTTGGCGTTCTTCTACGACCTTGCTTAAATCAAGGATTCTAACGGATGACTCGCTCGGCGCGGTCTGCGTAACCGTAGTAGTGACGGCAGTATTCACACTGGTTTGGTTTTGAGTGGCAGTGGGCTGAAAAAGTATACCCGTATTCGTGCCCGTGTTCGTGCCCGTGTTCGTGCCCGTGTTTGACGCGCCGGAAGTTCCAGATGTGCCGGTAGTGCCGGAAACATCAGTATTAGCGGTGGTTGTCGTTTTCACGGTTGTCGTGGGAAGCGCCGAAGAGGGTTCTGTCGTCGTCCTTATGGGCGCCACGGTAGTGGTAGAAGAAGTGGTAATGCCGGTGGAAGTAGCAGGAACAGTCGGAGTAGTAGTTGATGTCACGCCCGATTCTGAAGAGTTGAGCTGATTCAGCGCGCCTTCCGCGTCTTTCATCACTTGTTCCAAATAATTGAACTCATTCAAATCCGTACTGCCCAAAGTGGTATTGGTCGTCCCCGCAGAAGTTGTAGAGGCAGTACCGGAAGGACTGGTTGTAATGGTCTGTGCGGATATCATTCCCCAAACCACCGAAAAGATGGAAAGGGAGAGGAAAAAATAAAAAGCAAAAATCAATTTCTTATGTCTGCTGTTTCGCAAAAAGCTCATGGGCTAAGAGACCAAAGGAAAAGAAATTATAAAACGGGAACCGACTCCTTTGATTGACTCAACTGATATTTTACCATTCATTTGTTTTACTATCTGCGCCGTTATCCACAGCCCTAAGCCCGTGCCCCTGATTTTCTCGGTTTCTTTCGTGCGCACGCGGTAAAACTTCTCAAACAGCCGGGCTCTTTCTTCTTCGCTCATACCTATGCCGGTATCATCTACCCTAATATATACCCTGCCATCTTCGACATACTGCCGCAGGGTAACTTCGCCCTTTTCGGTATACTTCACAGCATTGCCCGCCAAGTTCACCAATACCTGCCGCAAACGGTCGCGGTCGGCGTTTATGTACTGAGTGTCTGAAACTTTTGATTTATCAAAAGACAGGGCAAGACCTTTTTCTTTGGCCGGTATTGCAAGCGAATTTACCACTTCTTCAACTAAAGCGGCGGAGTTCATCTTTTCCGTCTTGAATGACATTCTGCCCTGTTCAATTCTGGAGACATCTAAAATATCCGCCACCAGGAAATCAAGCTCTTTGGTGGCAATGTCTATTTTGGAAACATGTTCTTTCGTCTGTATAGAAAGCTCCGGCGCCTCGCGGATGAATTCGGCATAACCGCGGATAATCGAAAGCGGGGTGCGCAATTCGTGTGAAGCCATAGAGACGAAATCATCTTTGAGCTGGTCGACTTCCTTCAGTTTTTTGTACAGCGCCATGTAATCGATAATTCTAGAATGGCGGAAAAAGAGAGCAAGAATTAAAATCACCACCGCGAAAAGTAAAATCCGGCTGTTTCGAATGCTCTCTTTGATTGCCAGGTCGGCCTGCGAAAGCGTCTGAGTAGTCATGGCTACTCCCAGCACTTCGCCCGCGCTATCGGTGATAGCTCTGGCCGTCTGAAAAAGCCGCTCACCTTCTTCATTTATTGAAACAGTCAGAGAGCTGGACGGGTCAACAGAAGCTAGGTTGTACAAAAAATCGGCGCCCGCGTCTCCTTTGCCCACTTCTTCGGGGTTGTTCGAAGCGACAATCAGATATTCAGAAGGCAGTGCCCCGGCCTCAACCTGGATTCTCGTTCTGACTATCACCCGAAAACTTCTGATCGTCTCATTCGTTTCTACAACGTCGTTTATCCGCTCGTTCAAATACGCTGGCTCGTTCATTTTCTCCCGGGCAAAAGACACAAAAGCGTCTTGCAAGGACCCCACGCGCACGTTAACCAGACGCTCTTCGGCGCGCGTGGCAATAGATATGAACCTCTCGGCCATGAAAACGAAAGCACCCGTTATCAGAACAGCAATCACGATCGTCAAAAACAGCTGCGGATTCCCGGCGATTTTCTTGATTCCCTTTTTCAGGTTCGAGGAGAAGAAATTGAACATCACTCTTTAAATTTTTCTTCTAAAGACTTCCTTTCAGGATCAAGAACACCCAACTCACAAAGAAACTCCCGGAATCCTTCTACACTAAGTCCGGTCTCTTTTGTTGTTAAATGGTATGTCAGTATCCTACGTACCAATAACTGAATTGCTTCGACACGTTCCGATTCTTCTAAACCGCCATTCCGCAGAGATCCTAGGGTGCGCCTTGTATTTTCTATTATTGTTTGCCTTTCATGGAATTGTGTGTGTTCTGGAAATTTTTGATACATTTGGGGTGAAGTAGAATTAATAGTATTTAACTTTTTTATTTCTTCCAATCCTTTACCTGGATTCCGCCGGTAATTTTCTTCACCACAACTTTCTGCGCCGCCTTCCATTTGAGTTTCTGAGCAAATTCAACCGGCAAAGTAAGAGCCAGCGACCCAGCCCCGAGCTTAATCAGCTTCCGCACATTCCTTTTACTATATTTCCGTGTGGGCATAAAAAGTTATAATGTATTATATAATATATTATAACTTTTTTCTAAGAACTAAAAAGTTCATCAACTAATGCAAGTATCTTCCTAGCTTTTTCCAATCTTTCTCCGCTAACCTCCACACCTTTCGATAAATTATCATTCCAATCGCGAACCAGAGAATTGAACCTATTAATAATTTCCGGATCACTTAATTCCACTATTTTGCGCGCGACCCAATGCGGATACTCTTTCTCAAGGAATTGTTGGTATGATGGGACCTTATTTAGTATAACTTTTGTTTTTCTAGGGATTTTTTCAGGGTTGGCCGCTTCTTCAATTAGTTTCTTGTTTGGCAAAAAAGGTCCAAGGGCATGAGGGCTAAAACCATATTGTTTAATTTCCTCCGTTTCTGCTTCCAGAACTGCCCTTTTTTGTTTCCCTGTCTTCCTGCTCTCAGGCGCAACTTCGTGCCTAGTTAAGAAAACACGTGTTCTTTCAGGTATTTTAGGCATAAAAAAGGAGTATTTGAAAAAAAGAAAACAAACTCAAGAAGTTAGGTAACGGGTTAACTATACACCCTCAAACCAAAAAATCGAGCGTTCGGTTTTAGAACTTATAGGAAAAAATGAATTTAAGGAAAGTCAGGTAGTGGCCGAGGTTTTTGTTTATAAAAACTTCGGGTTTGAGGCCGGCATCCTGCATATCTTTCACTAAGCGGCGGCCGTTCGTAAAAGGAATAACTTTGTCGGATTTTGAAAGAAAAATTTCCACTTTTTTGTCGGAAATTTTATTTATATTATTCTTCGGGTCCAAATCTGCCCAGGTTTTTTCGAGTTCACCTAGATTAAAACCCCTGTCTTTAATTTTTCTTTTTAACCTAATAGTTCCGACGCCCCTCCACAAACTTTCAGAAAGCGAGTCGCCCGGAACTACCAGTAAGATTTTGTTCACATCCGGGTTTCCGTTTGAAGCCATGAGCGCGTTGACACACCCCAAGCTTATCCCCGCCACGGCGATTTCTTCAAAGCCGTGCTTGTCTTTCAGTTCCCTGATTTTGTCTCTGACATCTTTCTGTACCTCTTTGAAATATCCTTCGGTAAGGTAAATGCTTTCCGACAAAATTTTTACCGGGAATTGGCAGACCAGGCACGCGTGCCCCTCTTTTAGTATTCTTTTTTTAAGAACCTGCATGGGAAACTGACGCATAGTGGCCGTCCAGTACGGAGTAATTACATAAAGCGAGCGCGAATTTGCATTATGAAAGAAACGAAACGTGATTTTTCTCACAGTCGGCCGCTCGTTGGTTATGTTTCGTACTTCAGATATAAGTCCGTCTAGATTCATAGGCACGATTATTTATTTGTGTACCAGTATATACTTTGCCGGCTGCAAAATAAAGTGAAAATAAAAAAACCTTGAATACACTGTTCTGGCACCTACCTACTTTCGCTCCGAAGAACTATCATCGGTACAACAAGGATTAACCCCCGAACGAAAAAATTCATTGCTTGGTGCTGGCGACTGCCTACTTTCGCTCCGAAGAACTATCATCGGCTCTGCAGTGCTTAACTTCTCTGTTCGGAATGGAAAGAGGTGTGACCACTGCGACAAATCACCAACACTAAACAATGAATTTATTTTTAATGAATTTTTCGTACGAGGCATGCTTTTCTACCTGTCCCTTAGACAAGTTTCACTTTGCTTCGGGGTTCGGAATGGGAAGACCCGCCCGCCATCGCTACGCTCAGGCGTTGCGGGCGGGGGTGTGGCCCCAGCGTCAAAGCACCAGAACACTACATTCAAGGTTTTGTTTTTTCTTATTTTTGTGGTTTGCAAATTTCTTAACAGGAATCGAAACATTAGTACTTCTCGGCTCAAGCGATTACTCGCCTTACACCTAAAGCCTATCAACGTAGTCATCTCCTACGGTTCTTGACGATTCCTAATCTTGAAGCTGGCTTCCCTCTTAGATGCTTTCAGAGGTTATCCA
>CAZQSY010000007.1:0-35484 GCA_964596395.1 uncultured Candidatus Saccharibacteria bacterium | reverse complement strand
AAAGGTCGGTCTCGAGAAAAATCTGGCCGTCGGTGATTGAAATCACGTTCGTGGGTATGTAGGCCGAGATGTCGCCCGCCTGCGTTTCGATTATCGGAAGCGCGGTAATAGAACCGCCGCCGTGCTCTTTGTTTCGCCGGCAGGCGCGCTCTAAGAGCCGTGAGTGCAAATAAAACACGTCTCCCGGGAATGCTTCACGGCCCGGCGGGCGGCGAAGCAGAAGAGAAATTTCGCGGTAAGCCACAGCATGTTTCGAAAGGTCGTCGTAAATTATCAAAACATCCTTGCCTTGGTCCATAAAATATTCGGCAATCGCGGCGCCGGTATACGGGGCAATGTAAGAGAGCGGCGCCGGTTCAGAAGAACCGGCCGAGACAATCACCGTGTAAGCCATGGCTCCGCCTTCCTCTAGGCGGGCTTCAATCTTTCGCAGTTTCGAGTCCTTTTGGGAAATTGAAACATACACGCATATCATATTCTGCCCCTTCTGGTTCAGAATCGTATCAATTGCTATGGCTGTTTTTCCGGTCTGCCGGTCGCCGATAATAAGCTCGCGCTGACCTCGGCCGATCGGTATCGCCGAGTCAATTACTTTAATGCCAGTTGCCACCGGTTCGGAAACGGAAAGTCGGGTTATGACACCCGGAGCCACTTTTTCAATCGGGTATGTTTTTTCGAGTTTAAGTGCGCCTTTGCCGTCAATCGGCGCGCCAAGGGCATTCACCACTCGACCGATAATGCCCGCGGAAACCGGCATTTCCAGAATTCGGCCGGTGGCCTTTACTTCATCCCCTTCCTTAATTTTTGAAAAGTCACTTAGAATAATGACACCGACGGTTTCTTCTTCCAAGTTGAGCGCCACCCCCGTCTCGCCTCCGGCAAAGAGCACCATTTCTGAGGACTGCACGTCAGACAATCCCGAAACTTTCGCGATTCCGTCGAAAACCTCCAGCACACGGCCGACTTTTTCGGCTTTCACAGAAAGCGCGAATTCGTCTATCTCCTTTCTTAAACTTTCTACTATGTGATTTAAACTCATGATACTCTGGTTAAATGCTCTTGTAATTTTTTAATTTTATTTTTTACGGACAGGTCTATCACTTCGTCTTTTACCTCTATCTTGAATCCCCCAAAAAGATTCTTGTCTATGATTTCTTTCAAAACCGCTTCCCTGCTTCGATAACGCTCTTTCAGGAAAATCCGAATTTTTGTTTTTGCATTTTCCGAAAGGGGCTCTGCCGCGCGTACTTCGGCCGACACCACTTGATTTTCCTCGTTTATTGTCTTCTCTAGCTTCAGAAGTATGGCGCGCTTTCTGGAAAGCAAACGTTTGCGGTAAAGAAACCTCGCCACCATTTGGCCCGCCGACTGGATATTCGCGCCGGTTTTGTCTTTGCATACGAGGTACACAGCCCGGGCTATGTCGTTGTTCGATAAACTTGCCATTCTAATTTATATGTTTTCCAATTCTTTAATTGTTTTTTCGCCAAAACTCCCGTCTATTTTTGAGCCCAAAATTTTTTCCGCGATTTTCACCGAGATAGACGTAATTTCTGCGCGGACATCCTTAAGCATTTTCTCTTTTTCGTTCAGAAGATTATTTTTCCCGCTTAAAATCATGGCCGCCACTTCTTCTTTTGTTTCTCCGAGCATCTGCTCCCTCTTCTTTTCGGCCTCTTTCTTACCTTCTTCAAAAATCCGGTCGGCCTCCAGGCGGGCTTTGGTCAGAGCTTTTTCATATTCCGTCTTGGCGCTTGCTAACAATTCGGCGTTTGTTTTAGCATCTAGAACTCCTCTCTGTATTTTCTCGGTTCTTTCCTTCATGATTTTTACCAGCGGTTTGAAGGCGAAAAGATATAAAACTACGAATACCACTCCGAAATTCAAAACCTGCGCGACCATCGCGCCCCAGCTTATGTGAAATGTTTCTATAATCGATTCCATACAATTAAAATTATTTTAATTAGCTGCTAGATGCTAGGCCCGAGCTTGCCGCTCCGTGTCCCGCCTTGCGGCGGGGGCCTAGGGACTAGAAACCAATCTAGATTGAAAAAGCGATAACCAGCACGTAAATGGCTATTGCTTCAGCAAAAGCGCAGGAAAGAAGCATCGGCACTAAAATTTTGCTCGCCGATTCAGGGTTTCGGCCTATTGACTCCATGGCCTTGGTGCCAATCATGCCGATTGAGATGGCCGGAGCCATGGCTCCCACCGCCATAACGATTGCTTTTGCGAAAGGTGTAAATTCTTCCATACATTTTATGATTTAACTTGTAATAACGACCTCATGCATGCCCGACTGAACGACCTCAGTCGTTCGGGCGGGTTTTTCATGATATTCATTGTGTTGATGCCCTTCCCCGCCCGCATCGCCTTGCGAAGCATGGCGGGCAGGCTCGTGTTCATGGTCACTCGCGCTAATCGTGAAATAGACAACCGACAGTATTGAAAATATCAGCGCCTGGATAAAGCCGACGATAATTTCCAAAAACAAAAAAGGTATCGGCACCACATAAGACACCAGCGCCGCCATGGAAACCAAAAGAACCTCGCCAGCGAAAACATTGCCAAAAAGACGGAAAGAAAGCGAGGCAATTTTAGCGAATTCCCCGACAATTTCTATCAGTCCGACAAAGAATGTAATAGGAGCCACCAGCACCACTGTCGGCTCTTTTTTGATTTTCCTTCCAATTTCGCCGAGCGCCTTCAGGTTAACATATTTATTGAGTGTTTTCCAGATGCCAATAGAGAAAACTCCAAAGAGGTTCGCTCCTATCACCGAAGTTATCGCCAGGGCAAGCGTCGTATTGATATCAGCTGTTCCGCCCCGGAAATACGGCACAAAAGAAAGACCATGCTCGCCTTCTTCCAAAATTCCCACCCAGCCGAGCGGCAAGATGCCGAACCAGTTGTTGAAAAGTATCAGAAAAAAGGCGGAAATCGCGAAGGGAAAAATTTTCTCGGAGAGTTTGCGGTCATTTGTCACCTGGTCGCAAAGACCGAGCGCGCCTTCAATAATAAATTCAAAAAAATTCTGAATGCCTTTGGGAATCTCGCTGAGTTTTTTACGCAAAAATAGAGCGAGCACCACGAGAGCCAGCACCGCGAACCAACTGGTCAAAAGCGCGTTGGTGACTTTAAAATCGCCCGCGTGATATACCGGCTCGGCGAAAAGCGTAATCTCGTGGCCGATTTCTTTTTCGGCTTCTTGCTCTGCGCCGGGTTCTTCCCGCACCTCCTGTACAGTTTCTCCTAATTGCACCATAAATTATTTTTTCTCTCCTTTTTTAATGTCATCGGCATATTTCTTGACCGCTTTGACTATCCCGTAAGCCGAAACTAGAAACCCAAGGAAAGCGAGAGTGGCCAGAAGCCATGGCTCTGTGCCATACCGCTTATCCAAGGCCTTGCCTCCGATAACAGCCAATATAACCGGCACCGCTATCCAGGTGGATATTTCGCTGAAAACCCGGAACCCGGGAAGCCAGCTTGCCCCGCTCTGGCGGGGTCCGTCTTCAACAATATTTGGGGGTTTTTCGATTTCCTGCATTGGAATGAAAGGCAAAAACAAAAGTCTCCGCGAGACTTTTGTATAGTATAGGGCAAAGAAATCCAAGATGCAAATCGGTGAGCGTGGATGGGATCGAACCATCGACCTCTGTCTTATCAGGACAGCGTTCTACCACTGAACTACACGCTCATTTTTAAAATTTTAAAACAACCAAAGCTTTCAGGACAGCGTTCCCTGCCTACCGGCAGGCAGGTACCACTGAACTACACGCTCGAAATACTCAATGGGGAAAATATAACAAAAAAGAAACAAAAAAACCACTATGAAGTGGTTTTTTTGTTTTGTGAAAGAAATTTAGTATTCTCTCCTGCCACCGTATCCGCCGTTACCGTTTGAGTAACCCTGCGAACGAGGCGGGCGGGATTCCATCGGGCGAGCTTCGTTAACCGTCAGCTTGCGGCCCTCAAATTCCTTGTCATGGAACATTTCAATCGCCTTCAGCGCTTCATCATCGTTTGACATTTCAACGAATCCGAAACCCTTTGAACGACCAGTCATTTTATCCATGATAATAGTAGCCGACGTAACATTGCCGGCCTGGGAGAAATACTCGCGAAGAGCATCTTCCTGTGTGCTGTAAGGGAGACCCCCTACGTATAGCTTTTTAGCCATCTAACTTAACTTCTTCCTTTTTTGCAAAAAAGGACAAAAAATATTTTTAATATTCCCCGATACAACCTAGGGGAATGTAGATGCTCTTTCAACGCTTACAATGTCTCCTGCCGAGTATAAACTCTCAACAAAAACCTAGAAGCTCTTCCGAGAAACTACTTTTCATAGTATATCACATATCCAAGGAAAAGCAATCAAAAATATGTCAACTAGAGGTGTTACTCTTCGTCGGTTCCCTGCTCGCCGGATTCTAAGGCCTCTACGATATCGCTTATCCCGCCCCCCATCAGTTTCGGCAGATTGTGCCAGGATTTTTTCACCCGGTGGTCGGTAATGCGGTCCTGCGGAAAGTTGTAAGTGCGGATTTTCTCGCTTCGGTCGCCGGTACCGATTTGATTTTTCCGCTCGCCGGCGTATTTTTTCGCCTCTTCTTCTTCTTTCAATGCCTGCAGTTTGGCAGTTAAAATCATCATTGCTTTTTCGCGGTTCGCCTGTTGGCTGCGTTCGTTGGTAGAACGCACGTCGATGCCCGTCGGCTTGTGAATGAGCCGCACGGCTGTCTCAACCTTGTTCACATTTTGTCCGCCTTTGCCGCCCGAGCGCGAGTATTCCATTTCGATGTCAGCCGGATTTATTTCCACCGTTACTTTTTTGCGAATCGGCAAAATGGCGACCGAAGCGGTAGAAGTGTGCACCCTGCCGTTCTTCTCGGTAGCCGGAACTCTCTGCACCCGATGCACGCCCGTCTCGTACCGGAGCATCTTGTACACATCCTTCCCTTTTATTTCGAAACTGGCTTCCTTAAAACCGCCCAACTCGCTTTTTGATTCGTAATTTACCCTCCATTGCCAGCCCTGCGCGTCTGAAAACATCTCGTACATATGGGCAAGCTCCCAGGCAAAAAGCGAGGCCTCGTCGCCCCCCGCTCCGGCTCGTATTTCGAGCACTATTTCGTTAGGAGATTCGTCTTCTTCTTTTTCTTTTTTCAGAATATCCTCAACTTGTTTCCGTACGGTATCCCTTTGCTCTTCTATGTATTTCAGTTCGGCCGCCGCCATCTCATGCAAGTCATCATCACCGCCGAGCATTTCCCTGACTTGCGCTTCTTCGCGAGCGAGTTTCTCGAGTGTTTCCGCCAAATAACTCGTCTTATGATCTTTTTTAAGTTCATCTAGGTCCATAAATGTCTTAAAAGCTAGAGCCCCAAAATTTTTTGCTACCCGAGGGTCCCGCTTCGGGGACCTAAAGCGCACCGAAGAAGGGCTCAGGGACAAAAAATTTTAGGAGCTCTAGCTTCGTTATTTTTTCACTTTCAGAGTCGCGGCGGCCCGGCGTTTGTTAAATCGCTCCACCCGTCCAGCGGTATCCATTACTTTTTCGTTGCCCGTAAAGAAAGGGTGGCAGTTGCTGCAGATTTCTATTTTTATTTCTTCCATAGTTGAGCCAACTTCAAAAACCGCTCCGCACGCGCAGACGGCTTTGGTGTTTAAACTAAATTTCGGATGAATGTCTTTCTTCATATTGCGACAGGTTAACACAATTTCAGCTTGAAAGCAAATCAATATTCGCCTGTAAACCTGCTTTCAAAGACATCACGCTTCTGCCGTAAACACAGGTAGAGCCCTGCGTGCCGTAGTAACTGCAAGCTGCTTTTTGTTGAGCGCTGGCAGAAGCGCCGAAGGCACCCAGGTCGGTGAGATACATGGCGGATGCCATGAAAGCGTCTCTCGGGTCCCAGGGGTTCGCATCATGATTCAAAATATTTTTCAGGCGCGTCTCAAAAAGTTTCCAGGTAGAGGGTATGAATTGCGCCGGCCCCATCGCCCCTCCCCAGCCAAAAGGAGAACCGTCCCGGCTGTAGGCGGGTATCCAGCAGGAAACCCGGGTAGAAGAATAGGTAATCTTTAATTTTTCCGTTATACCCAAGAACACCGGAACGTCGCGAGTAGGGTGCATAACGCGAATCTGTGGACTGCCGGTATTCGCGCCCACACCGCTTCCCGTAGTCGGGTCAGTCACATAGCATGAACCGACATTTCCCCCCAGCTGGCTTTCTTTGGTGAGAATGGCGAGCAGAAAAGCCGGGTCGATGCCAAAAGTTTTCTGCGCCTCGTTCGCATACACCAGAGCCGTACCGAAATCAATTTTCTGCGTGGTGCCGGCTAAAGGAAACAGCGCCGCCCTAATCTTGTCGGCTTTAACTTTCTTGTCTATTGCCAATTTTTGATAGGCGGATTCCAAATCTTTACTGATGGCAAGAAGCTTTTTCTTCTCTGCTTCACTCTGAGCCACTTTTTTCTGCGCCGACTCCAGCTCATCTTTGGCATCGGTCTCGTCGTCGCGCTTTTTTTCCAATTCCTTTTTTTCGGTTTCGGTCTCTTCTTTTATCCCCCGAATCTGGTCAACTGATGCCTTTATCGCCTGTTTTATTGAATCATAAGATTCAAGGTCGCTGTAGAAATCTGAAATTCCTCCGTCGGAAAGAACCAAGTACACCAAGTTACGGTTGTCGAAATCATTGGTGTTGCGCAGAAGCTGAGCCAAAGATTCGTGTTCGCGTTCTATTTTTCGCGTCAGATTTTCCAGTTTGCCTGTTTTTTCTTTTATATCAATTTTAAGCTGGGCAATCTTCACGCTTCTGGCTTTGATTTTCGTCTTGAGCGCGTTTATCTGGCTGTTCAAATAATCCACGTCACCTTTCAAGGTACCGGTTTCTTTCTGCTGGGCTTTTTGCTTTGCCAAAAGTTCGGCGTATTGATTTTCCAGGTCCTGTAACTCTCTGCGGCAATAATCTTTGTCTTCTTTGCTGGCAGAACTTGTAATGGACAAGCAGTCAACGACAGAAAAAGCAAAACGCGAAGAAAAAAACAGCGCCGCAAACAGAGACAAAAACAAAACCATGGTAAATTTCTTTGCCATGGTTTTATTATACCAAAATTATGGAATTCAGAAAAATTATTTCTTCTCTTCTTTTTTCTCTGCTGGCTCGACGGCCCCTCCGGCTTCAGCTCCTTCCTCCTCTTTCTTCCCTTTCTCTACGGAAACCTCGATAGAAGACAAATCGGGTGCCGGTGCGACTTCTTCTTTTTCTTCAACCTGCGCGACTATCGAAGCCACAATATCGCTGCCAGGCGTAATAGCAGTCACGCCCGCCGGCAACTTGATTTCAGCGACAGTTATGTTGTCGTCCAAAGTTTTAAGTTTAGAAATATCTGCAATCAGGTTTTTGGGCAGGTCTTTCGGCAGGGCCTCGACTTCAATTTCATGCAAGACCTTCACCAGATTACCCAGACCATTCTTTACTGCCTCGGAAATACCTTCGAATTCGAGCGGCACCTTCACCTTAATCAATTTGTTCATGTCTACCACCAAGAAATCAACATGCAGCGGCTCTTCGGTCACCGGGTGCAGCTGCACTTCGTAAATCAAGGCATCCACGCTTTCCTTGTCCAAGTTTATCTTGACGGTAGAGGATTCACCCGCCTCGCGCCAAAGCTTCTTGAAAGCCGGCATCGGCACAGTAATCGATGTAGATGTCTTGCCCGCGCCGTAAAAAACCGCAGGCAATTCTCCCATCTTTCTCAGCGCGTCTAGTTTTTCTTCCTTGCCTCTCTTTTTGGCCTTGATTGCAAACATGACCTAGAGTATATAGGAAAATCTTTAAAATGCAACTAATTTTCAGACCCTGTGGGTCACGTTGTGTTCTGAAATTATATGCGAAGTCAGATACTCTTTCGTTCCGGCGGCACCGGGAACGGGAACTTTCTTGCCGGGATTGAAAATATTTTGCGGGTCAAAAATGTTTTTTATTTCTCTGAAAATTTTGCAGATCTCTTTCCCAAACATCTTTTCCAGGTAAGGCGTGCGAACCAGCCCGTCGTTGTGCTCGGCAGTAATCGAACCGTGATATTTCAAGACTAGGTCGTATACTTTTTCGGAAAGTTCGGATATTATTTCGGCCGTGTCAGAGCGCGAAAAATCCATCAGCGGAATAATATGAAAATTCCCGTCCCCTGCGTGGCCGGCGATGGTGTAAATCAGTTTGTATTTTTTTAAAATGGCGTTAAGTTCGGGGATAAATTTCGGCAGAAACTCGGGGCGCACGATGATGTCGTCTATGAAAGGCGCGGTGTGGAGTTTCTTCACGTGATGCCGAAGCAGGGAAAAACTTTCCCGGCGGATGTCCCAATATTTTTCGGCTTCTTCTTCCGACTTCGTGATGTGCGTCTTCAACCGAAACACGCTGATTCTTTTTTCCAGAGACGCGCATTTCTCGTGCACCGAGGCCTCGTTCTCGCCCGAAAATTCGGCCAAAAGAATCATCTTCGGGAACCCGCCCGACACAAGCATTTTAAACTCGGGCAAAAAATTCCATAAAAATTTTGTCATACCCGCTATTCCCTTGTTCCGCATAAAATCCCTGAAAAATTTTACGGCGAGTTTCAGCGTCTTATTGTCGTAGGATTCTAGAGTTTCAGGATTTTCCTTCAATATTTCGTCAACCAGACGGCCGAGGGGCTCCAAATCATTGAGAAAAATTACCACCAGCTTTGAATATTTTGGATTCGGTACGAGCCGAAGAGTCACCTCGGTCATTATTCCCAATGTCCCCTGCGAGCCGACCAGCAATTTGTTTAAATCAAAACGAGGGACTGCACGATTTTCAGAAACGTGTGGGTTCCCTGTCCTTTTGTCTCCGAGGGCGCAATTTCGAAAATCGTGCAGTCCCTCGTTCACTACATTCCATATAAAATATCCCGAAGAATTTTTATGCACGCCCGGCTTGGCGTGTTTTATTTCTTCCCTGTTTTTGTTTACCAGTTCATAAATCTTCTTATAAATTTCCGCTTCAAAATCGTTCCGTACGATTTTTTCTTGGAGTTCTTTCTGAGAGAGCGGCTTCACTGTGTATTCATTCCCGTCCGACAAAACAATTTTCGCCTCAAGTACGTAATCCTCTGTCTGCCCGTATTTAAGCGTCCTTTCCCCCGCCGAATTGTTTCCGAACATTCCGCCGATCGTGTTCAAATTCTTTGAAGCCGTATAGCAAGGCAAAATAAGCCCTTTTTTTAAAGTTATTTTTTCAAAATCTCGGTAAAACATGCCGGGTTGGACAGTAATAGAAGAAAAAGCTGAACCCGCATGCTTTGAGGATTTAAAAGAAATTAATTTATTCATGTGTCTGGTAAAATCCAAAATCAACGATTCGCCAATCGCTCCGCCCGACATGTCCGTCCCCGCGCCGCGCGGAGTGATTGAAAGATTGTATTTGTCTTTATTTTCCGAAACCCATTTCACTAAATTTTTCACGTCTTCCGAGTCGAGCGGAAAAAGCACCATCTTCGGCCGCACTTCAAAAATGCTCGCGTCGCGCGAATATTTCATAAGCGTTTCTTCATCATCCTCCACTCCCCCCCTGAAAATTTTTTTAATTTCGTCTTTCACGGTGTTTTAAACTCATTCCAACATTCTAACGAACTTTAGAATGACTTTTCCGCGATTGGTTAGTTTGTGACGGATGGATTTACTGTCGCTACGTTTCATCAAAAGACCTGCGACCGCCATTTTAGTAATGTGGGCGGAAATATTTTTCATTTCCGAGTTTAACCTTTCGGAAATTTCCTGCACGGACAGTTCTGGCTCTTTGTTTAGAAGTTCCAATATCTGAATCCTCCTGTGATTCGAAAAACCTTTTACGATTCTTTCCAATCTTTTATACTCTAATTTTTTAGGCATATTTTTCATTCTAACATTCTATAGAACATTGGAATGATAATTTCAACTAAAGAAGATTATTGAAAAGTTTCAGGCGGGCTTCGGCGGCTTTTTCGACAGCTTGTACGGCGGGTTCTAGTATTTTGTAGGGAGCGATTTCTT
This sequence comes from uncultured Candidatus Saccharibacteria bacterium, assembly GCA_964596395.1. Taxonomy (GTDB): domain Bacteria; phylum Patescibacteriota; class Minisyncoccia; order Phycocordibacterales; family UBA9973; genus UBA9973. Next base: position 25,424 of record CAZQSY010000007.1, on the reverse strand, counting down.
CGGGGTGCTCGGAGAGAGATTTCTTGAGCGCCTCGTCGTATGCGACGCGCAATTCGGTGCTGATGTGGACGATAGATATACCGTTCTTTATCGCGTTTACAAAATCTTCGTCTCGCAAGCCCGACCCGCCATGGAGCACCAGAGGCACTCCGGCCGACGCTCTAATTTGGGCCACTAACTCCCCGTCTATGTGGGGCTTGCCGCTTTTTATGAGGCCGTGAATACTACCGACTGAAGGCGCTAGCATATCCACGCCCGTCATCTCTACGAATTTTTTTGCTTCTTCCGGTTCTGTCTTTATCCCTGCCCCTTCTGGAACATTTTCTTTTATGTTTGAACCAGAGCCGATGTAACCCAGCTCGGCTTCAATGAGTGTCCCTTTTTCTGACTCTTTGGCGTAATCAACACATTGTCTGGCCATTTTGACGTTTTCTTCAAAACTTAATTTGGCTCCGTCGAAAATAACCGAATCAAAACCGGCATCAATCGAGTCCTTCACTCTTTCAAAACTATAATGATGGTCAGCGTTTAAGAACACAGGATAATTTTCTTTTTCCCGCAATCCCTTTATCATGGAAACCATTTCATTTTTTCCCATAAAATCCTCTTCTCCTTCAGAGAGACCGATAATTATCGGCACGCCGAGTTTCTTGGCGGCACTATACACGCCGTGAAATGTTTCAAGATTGGAAATATTGAAATGCCCAATGGCGACTTTTTTCTCTTCGGCTTCGCGTATATATTCGCGCAAGGTTTTCATTTTTTTTATTTTATTTAAGAAACTCAATTAAAATTTGCCTGGCCACTTGGGGGTTCGCCGACCCTTTTGTTTCTTTCATAATTTGCCCCACCAGCGACATCAGCGCCTGTTCTTTGCCGCCCTTGTAATCGGCCGCGACTTTGGGATTCGCCTCTATTATTTTCTGCGCCAATTCTTTCAGGGTATTCTCGTCACTGGTTTGGATAAGATTTTCTCTCGTAGCTATGGCAAGCGGCGACTCATCCGTCTTCACTATCTTGGCCAGGATATCTTTTGCCGCTCGCGAAGAAATTTTACCTTCCGCAAACATGTCCACTAATTCGGCGAAATTTTTAGCGCTTGGACATCGGATGTCCAAGTTAGATTTTTTTAGCCCAATAAAGTCGGAGGTTATGAAGTTAGACGCAATTTTTATTTTTTCTTTGTCTTTCAGAATTTCTGCCGTCTTTTCAAGCCACTCGCTGAGCCCATGGTCGTTTACGTACACTTCTATATCCTCTTCTTTTAATCCGAAATCCCTCACGTATCTTTCCCGCTTTTGTTCCGGCAATTCCGGCAGTTCTTTTTTCATTTTTTCCAAATCGAAAATCTCGTGCAGTTTCATCTTCGGCAAATCCGGTTCGGGGAAATACCGGTAATCCTGAGCAGTTTCCTTGCTCCGCTGGGAAAAAGTTTTCTGCCTTGCTTCATCCCATCCGCGCGTCTCCTGCACAATCTCGTTTTCTTTTCCTTTTTCAAAAAGCTCCGCCATCCTTTTGAGCTCGAATAAAATCGCCTTCTCCACGCTTCGAAAAGAGTTTAAATTCTTCACTTCGACTTTAGTCCCGAGCTTCTCTTTTTCTTTTGATAGCGAAATGTTCGCCTCTACACGCATTTCGCCTTTTTCCATGTTCGCGTGGGAAACACCGAGGTACCAAAATAAAAGCTGCAACTCTTTGGCAAAAGAAGAAACAGTTTTCGCGGCTTCTTCTGCGCTTAGAAAGGTACGCGGTTCGGTGACAAGTTCCATCAAAGGCACGCCGGCGCGGTTGAAATCAACCAGCGAGTGGCCTGCTCCGCCCGAAGCGGCGGAGTCGCTTCCAACATGCTTGTCGTTCCCGGTATCTTCTTCTAGATGCACACGGGTTATGTCGAAGCCGCTCAAATGCCCGCCCGAGACGATCGGATATTTGTACTGCGAAATCTGAAATCCTTTCGGGATATCCGGGTAAAAATAATTTTTGCGGTCAAATTCGGTAAAATCGGCAATTTTGCCGCCCAGAGCTAGACCGACTTTTACCACGAATTCGACGGCTTTCTTGTTGGCGACGGGCAGGGTCCCCGGATGCGCCATGCACACGGGACAGACATTTACGTTCGGCATTTCCTCGTCGGGATTATTCTTGCAGGCGCAGAACATTTTTGTCCGAGTAGCCAGTTCGGCGTGAACTTCAAGACCGATAGTGGGGTAGAATTTGTTTTCCATATCAATATATTATCACAAATTTTATTTTACTCTGTCCTAGTATTTGATTGTTTATTCGTAAACTGGACCAAGATACCCAAAACAATAAGAATTAACCCCAACACGGAAGCAATCGAAAACTGTTCACCATTTAAGAAATACGTCCAAACCATGGAAAGAAAAGGGACACCGTAAACAAGATTGGCGACCTTGTGTGTGTTTTCTGTTTCAAGAGCCTTAAACCAAAAAACAAACGCGAGAGAGTTAACTAGGCCGCCTAGAAACAGAATTGATACAATAGTTTCAGGAGATTGAGGAATTTTGAAATTCGACACTAGTATAGAAATAGGTGCAATAAACACCGTTGCCGACAGATAATAAATCAGCATACTTGAAAATTTATCGTACTTCAGTTTTTTGCCAAAAACAGAGAAAAGTCCATAACATACCGCTCCGAGCGCAGCAAGTAAATAACCTTTTGTATATTCGCTGCTGAAACTAAAAATATTACCTTGCGTGAAAGCAACAAAGGCCCCGACAAAACTAAAAGCAACCGCAAAAGCAGTTCTGTAATTGAAACTTTCTTGTAAAACCGGAATTGAAAAAATTATAACAAAAGCCGGCCATAGGTAATTAACGACATTTACTTGACCTGCTGGCGCCAGATAAAAAGCACCATACAAAAAAACGGAATAAAGAAAGATACCAACAAAACCCATGCAAAACATAACTAAATAATCTTTTACTTTGTATTGAGAAAAAAGTCCCAATTTGCCTTGAAAAAAATTCACAATAAGAAGAGACATTACACTCACCAAGTTCATATAGAAAACAAGCTGGTAATTATCCAATTCATTTAGTGCGATTTTAGCTACAGCAGCTGTAGTAGACCATAGAAATATTGTGCAAGCCAAATAAAAGTAACCGATTTTAGGTCGTTCCATAATGTTTAGTAGAATTTTATTTGCTCATAATTTCATAATTCACGCAGAATTTTAATCAAGCTGTCCGCAAATTCTTTTACGGACTTATCATCAAATAGAGAAATTTCAAAAACCTTATCGCCTAATTTTTCAAACTCCTTGACTTTTTTAGCGCGCAGAGTGGGGTCTTCCACTGTGTCTGATTTAGTAAGAACGACGATTTCGTCCTTTTCGCAAAGCCCATTTCCTGCCAAGTTCTGTTTCTCGTCGTATTTCTTCAATTCCGCGCGTATTTCCTGATAGGCCTTCATCATTCCGCCCGAACCGCGGGATAAATTTTCAAAAGAAACCAAATGCGCGAGCATTTTCGTGCGTTTTATGTGACGCAAAAATTTCACACCCAAGCCCTTGCCGACGTTGGCGCCTTCGATAAGCCCGGGGATATCGGCGACTGTGTAGCCGTAGAAACTTCCCAAATTCGGGTCGAGCGTAGTGAAAGCGTAATCGCCGACCTTGGCCTCCGCATTGGTAAGCGCGTTCAAAAGCGACGATTTGCCGGCATTTGGCAGGCCTATCAGACCGACATCGGCAAAAAGTTCAAGCTCGATAAGAAAATTGCCCTGTTCCCCCTCCTTCCCCAGATTCGATTCTTTCGGAGCAACATTCGTGGAACTTTTAAAATGCTCGTTACCGTAGCCGCCGTAGCCGCCTCGGAGAAGCAGAATTTTTTCCCCTTCTGTCAAGAGCTGCCATTTATCGCCCGAATCGATGTTCGTAACTACACAGCCGACCGGCAGGTCGAGCGACAAGTCCTCTCCTTTTTTTCCATGCAAACTTTTTTTGGCGCCGTCTTCTCCCCGCCCGGCTTTGAATTCTTTTTTTGCTTTGTACTTTGAAAGTATGTGAATATCCCGCACCGCCCGCGCGTAGAAATCGCCGCCCCGGCCGCCGTCGCCGCCGGCCGGTCCGCCTTTCGGCACGAATTTTTCTTTGCGCCATCTCACCACGCCGTCGCCGCCCCTACCCGCCTCGGCGTGTATCGTTATTTCGTCAATGAAAGCCATAGCTTGATGTTACCATAAAGTTCCAGCACAAAGAAAACAAAAACAAATTTTTTAAGGGGTTTGGCGAGCCCTGCCTGCCGGCAGGCAGGGACGGCGAGCCAACTTCAGGAATTTTAAAGCTTCAAAAATTCCGTACCGACAAAAAATTAGGTTTTTATTTTCTTTGTGCCCAATTCAGTTTTTCAACGCGAGGTTCGCCAGTGCCAGCGCGCCTTCTTTGGATTTCGCCACCGCCAAGAAAAGCCCTCTGTGGCAAAAAACAGCGTCTTTCACACCGGTAACATTTTGAAGCTCTTCATCGCGCAAACCACCCCAGTGAGCCGGAAAGTTTTTACGGTTTTTGAATGTTTTAGGATTATCGCGCACGGCCTTCACGCCCCAGGTGCCGTAGGTGGTCCTCGGATACACGACAAAGAGTGGTTCGGGGAAATTTCTCAAAACATACTCGTGCGGATAATCTTGGTCTAGAATTATGAGCCGTTTGTCTTTGGTCTCGCGATAAATATGCGCGACTCTTTCTTCGGCCAAAAGAAAATCTTTTGCCTGAATAATTTCCCGGCGCAATATTTCTTTCGCCACTTCCGCGCATTTTAAAAACATTTCGTCGGCGCTTATGTTCGCTTCGCGCCAAGTCGGCCTCATCGAAGAAAAAAAATGCTGAATGTAATAAGGAGAAATCGCGTGCTCGCTTTCTTCTTCCTCTAAATCCAAGCCGTTGTCGCCCGCGTCTATCGGAGCTACCAGTTTTTCGTCTATGATTTCTTTTGCTTCTTCCGAGCCGGCAAGCCCCAGTCCGAACTTTTTCCAAACCAGACCGAAGGCGGCGTACTCTATCCCCGCCTGCGCCGGCAGGCCGCCTTCCCACTTGCCTGCTCCGCCCTTTTGGTGGTGGTCGAACCTGTTTTTCTCGGGATCGTAAATCCCGCCAATGTCAAAAACATAGTCGCCTTTTTCTATCGTTTCGGGGTCGCGGGTGCGGATTATTTCAAAATCTTCTCTCTTTCCTTCTAAATACAAAGAAAGCGCCGCGGCGGCAAAAATATCATCGGCGTGAAAAGACCCGTTGTGTGTCACCAATATTTTTTTATTTTTCTCTGTTTCCATTTCCATTGCTAAAACTTTTTATATACTGCACCACCCGGTAAAAAGTCGCGGCCAGTTTATCGAAAAGCAAAAACACGGCCACAAAGATAACAACTATCAGCGAAAACTTTCCGATTTCTTTGGTGATAGACAGAGCCGTCTGACTGAAAAAGAACCCGAGAGCGAGCAAAGCCGGCGCCCAAATGAGTGTTGAAAGAATTTCCGCCCGCAAATAATTTTTCAAATTTACTTTCTGGTATCCCGAAAAAACAACTACCAGATAATTCACTCCCATTATAAACTTGGAAAGAAAAATAGACCAGAAGGGTTTCTTCCGAAAATTCGGCATGAAATACAGAATTCTTCTTTCGAGCGCGCGCAGAAAATGATTTTCTTTATACCTTCTGGCGAACCATGTGCCAAGCCAATACCCGCCGAAGGTCTTGACCATACCCCCGGCAAAAATGAAAACGAGCGAAGGCCAAAAATTGAGCGCCCCGAGCTGAGACAACACCCCCGCAGTGAGCACCACCACCTCGCCCTCAAAAATGAGGCCGAGAAAAATTACCAGATAGGCCAGCGTATGATATTCGCCCACCAGATTGTTTAAGATTTGTACAGTATGCATGTAGGAGGCGAACACGGAATATTTTCGAGCTGGTCTGGTTGAGCCCGCAAAGGATTTCCTGCGGGCGACCCGAGGACCCGATAAAATTTTCTGTGTTCGCCATAAAGACCTAAAACAAACTATCCACCACCTCTTTCACCAGCCCCCCGTCGGCCTTGCCTTTCATTTCTTTCATCAGAGCCGACATCAGCATGCCTTTCTTCGACACATCCGCATTCAATTCTTCTTTTTTCGCGCGGGCAATTTTTTCAATTTCCTCTCTTTCCATCATTTTCGGCAGATAGGCCTCTAAAATTTTCAACTGGGCCTCTTCTATTTTCACCAGGTCTTCCCTATTCCCCTTCTTAAACTGCTCAATCGAGTCCTTCCTCTGCTTTGCCAGACGATTTATCACAACTAAAACATCTTCATCAGAAAGCAGCTCGTTGGGCTTTCTGTTTTTTGACACAAGCTCGTTTACGAAACCGGCGACCATCGAGCGCAATGTCTCTAAAAGAGTGCCGTCTTTGGCAAGCATCGCTTCTTTTATTTTGTCTTTAATCTGTTGGTGTAACATAAAATTCATTTTAACAAAACTATGCTAAAATAGCACTAATGAAAAACATAATCTTCTTCGACACCGAAACCACCGGCAATACCGAGAAAGATTTTTTGTGCCAGATCGCCTATAAAGACGGCGAAGAAAGCTTTGCCGGATTATACAAACCGCCCCTCAGAATTCCCCCCGAGGCCTCGGCCGTGCACCATATTTCAAACAGGATGGTGGAAGAAAAACCGGCTTTCAAAGACAGCCCAGAATACGAAAAAATAAAAGAACTTTTTGAAAATGAAAATTCGGTGCTGATAGCGCACAACGCGCCTTTTGACCTGCTGATGGTAAAAAAAGAAGGCATCGAGCCGAAAAATTTTATCTGCACTCTGCGGCTGGCAAGACACTTAGACCCAGACGAGAAAATAGAAAAATACAACCTGCAATATCTGCGCTACTTTTTGGATATAGAAATAGATGCTACAGCACACGATGCCTTGGGTGATGTGTTGGTATTGGAAAAACTCTACGAGCGACTAAAAAAGAAGCTATCCGAGAACTTGGAAGTCGGACTTCCAAGTGACAGCGTCATCGAAAAAATGATTGAGATTTCCTCCCACCCGTCCATTTTCAAATCCATAAAATTCGGCAAATACAACGGAAGTAAAATCGAAGAAATCCTTCAAACCGACCGCGGATACCTTGAATGGCTGTTAGACCAAAAAATCCAGAACGCGGAGTTAGACGAGGATTGGGTTTATACTTTGAGGTATTATTTAGGTAAGTAATGTATTACGTAATACATTACGTAACATTCATGGAAAATATCTTACTGATAATCATAGCAATCTTGACGGGAGGGATTATTGTATATCTCTTGCTTGGTAAGAAGGGCGGCAAAAACGACACTGGGCTTACGCTGATACTCCAGCAGTTGAATGAGCTTTCGCGCACGGTGGACCAGAAAATCGGCGAAACGCACAAGCAGGTAAACGAAAGCCTTAAATTCCACTCAAGCGAATCCAACAAAATAATCCGCGACGTGACCGAGCGCTTGACCCGGCTGGATGAGACCAACAAGCAAGTCATATCTTTCGCCGACCAGCTGCAAAACCTGCAGGATATATTGAAAAATCCGAAACAGCGCGGAATCCTCGGCGAATATTATCTTGAGACGGTTCTAAAAAATGTTTTGCCACCCGGAAGCTACCAGATGCAGTACGCCTTTCCCGACGAGACCATCGTAGACGCCGCTGTTTTCGTGAAAGATAAAATCATCCCGATTGACTCAAAATTCTCGCTTGAAAACTACAACAAAATGGCCGAAGAAAGAGACCCCGCCGAAAAGAAAAAACTTGAAACGATTTTCGTGAATGATTTGAAAAACAGAATCGTAGAAACATCAAAATATATACAGCCCTCGCGCGGTACTACCGACTTTGCCTTTATGTTCATCCCGCACGAAGCGATTTATTATGACTTACTGACAAACAAGGTTGGGGCCACCGAGGAAAGCTCCGAAAATCTTATTCAGCGCGCGGCCGGAAAATATAAAGTTATTATCACTTCCCCCACTTCTTTCCTCGCTTACTTACAAACTGTTCTGCAAGGCCTGAAAGCCCTGCAAATCGAAGAATCGGCCAAAGAAATAATCAAAAGGGTTGAAGAACTCGGCAAACACCTGAAGTCATACGACGAGTATCACGGTAAACTCGGCAATGCCTTGGGTACGGTGGTAAACCACTACAACGCCTCGAACAAAGAACTGAAGAAAATTGACAAAGATGTCCTCCGCATCGCCGGCACCTCGCCCGAACTGTCGGCGATTTCACTCGAGAAGCCGAGGGAGGAGGAATAACATACTTAAATTGGCTAAACTATATAAATTTTGCTATAATACAAGAGTTATGAAGCAGTCAACAAAAAGAACATTTACGGCAGTATATAAAAAATCGGGCAAATGGTATTCGGGATGGATTGAAGAAATTCCCGGCGTAAATACACAGGGACGAACCATAAAAGAAACAAAAGAAAACCTGAAAGAGGCGCTTCTTTTGATACTTGAAACCAACCGTTTTCTATCCAGGAAGTTTGAGAAGCAATCTACTGTAACTAGAGAAAATTTGGCGGTATTCGCTTAACTTTCGATGAAGCACATTGATCTCGTAAAACACATCCGCAAATATGGGTGCATTTTTGTGCGAGAAGGTAGCGCTCACAGCGTCTGGTACAATCCCGCAACCGGCAGAACTTCTACTGTACCTAGACATTCGGAAATCAATACCAATACCGGAAGGAAAATATGCGAAGACTTGGGCGTGCCAATCATAAAGAAGAGATAATCTTGCGTTTGCGTTAGGCAAGACCTACTCAGCATCTCCGGCACCTCGCCCGAACTGTCGGCGATTTCACTCGAGAAGCCGAGGGAAGAGGAATAGTAAATCCACAAAAAACTTGACAGAACTCTCTCTCTGGTTTGATAGATATGGACAAATCACTATGCTTGTTGTGTAGTGATTTTTGTTTATCACCCTTAAACAGGAGGACCTTATGGGTCTGTTTTCCAAAAAATCAACATCCGCGCCACTCTCGGATGTAAAGGCGGTTAAGAAGCAACAAAAGAAAGAGTGGAAGAAAGCGGAAAAGGCGGAAAAGACAGCTAGGAAGGAATGGCGCGAAAAGCGCAATTCCTACTAGCTAGTGAGACGGCGCGGATCTTGCGGTCCGCGCCACCTTTTATTTGATTTTTACAAAAAATTCTGTAAAATCCATAGTATGGGATTTGAAAATTTTCAACTGGTACAAAAAAATGGAAAAACCCCCTGGATTTCAAAAAAACATCTTTTAAACGAAAAACTGCATACTGAAAAAAACAAAAGCAGGACACAGAGAAGAGAGGCGGGAGAATTAAAAAAATTAAACAGCAGAAGGACAAGAAGGACATCTAAGCAATATTTAAAACAGGAGTTTAGAAAAATAGAAACTTGATTGTTTTAATCCGGCCTTATCGTCTAGTAGTTAGGACGGGAGCTTCTCAAGCTCCAAACCTGGGTGCGATTCCCAGTAAGGTCACAGAAGCATTAAAAATATGCGCGAACAACTTAATCCGCAAGAAGAAGAGGAAGAACAGAAAAGAATAGTAGGCCTTATTGAGAAACAAAATTTTGACCCCGTAATCAAGGCCGAGTTAATTCTCTTATTCTTTAAAAGACGCAAGGCGATCTTGTTTGACATTCCGCTCGACAAAGATTTTGATTTTCGTTTTTTAAATAATTGGCTAGGAACATACCTCGGACTTAAAGAATTAAAAAAACTACGCAAAATTCTGGTGGCGGAAAGTGAAAGAGTGGCAAGTATTTTGGCAGCGGCGCTGGAGGAAGAAAACAAAGAGGCATGTTCTGCTTATTTCGGTTATTATCCTGACCAAATTAACGAACTTACCGAAAAAAACAATGCAAAAATCTTGCATGAAGCAATAGGAACGGAACGTTCGTTTTTAGAAATCCTGCCGCCTTTTTTACCTAAAGTTCTATCAAAAGGAACCTTAGAGGAAGATATAAAAACAGCCAGAGAAGACGCCAACTTTATAGAAAAAAAATCTCCTATAGTTTGGGCGCAGTTAAAAGACAGATATCACAAAGAATTTTTTGATTTATTAAAAAACTAGATTTGTTATAATATTCTTATGCTCAAAGAATTCAAGCAGTTTTTGCTGAGGGGTAATGTAGTAGACCTCGCCGTCGGCGTGGTGGTCGGCGCGGCGTTCGGCACTATTGTTTCAGCGCTGGTCGCCGACTTGCTCACGCCGCTTATTGCGGCCATAGCGAAAGTGCCGGACTTTTCCGAAATCACGTTCACGATAAACGGCAGCAAGTTTATGATAGGCCACTTCATAAACGCGCTAATCTCATTCATTCTGGTCGCCTCGGCGGTGTTTTTCTTCGTGGTCAAACCGATGAATGTGCTCATTTCCCGCGCCCGCAAAGAACCCCCGGCCGACCCGACGACGAAAAAATGCAAAGAGTGCCTGTCAGAGATACCTATTGAAGCCAAGCGCTGTTCACATTGCGCGCAACCTATCTCTTAAGCCACTCATCATCCTGGCGTACAAGGAGGTCTTTGGCGTTCGCTTTGTCTTTAAGTATTTCAAAAACCGCGCGCTCCATGCGCATGGCTTGCGAACCTTTGACGAGAATGAAGTCGCCGGGCTCGGCAAAATCCTTCAGAAACTTCCCCGCTTCGGTTGAATTTGAAAATTCACGGATATTTTCCTCTGCCATTCCCGCCTGTAACGCGCCTTCTTTGATTTTCTCAGCTCTTCCGCCTACTGTCACTAAAATTTGCGCGCACTCTTTCGCCAAAACGCCTATATTGAGATGCGCTTCTTCGGTATGTTTGCCGAGCTCGAGCATGTCGCCCAGCACGGCGATTTTCCTCCCGCTGTTTTTTATTTCGGCCAGTGTCTTGAGTGCCGCTTCGCAGGCAAGAGGCGACGAATTATACGTGTCATCTATGATCAGCGTCTCTTTGATTCCCAAAAGCAGGCGCATGCGGCCGGGCGGAACGCTGTGGTTTTTCAAGCGGTCTATCGCTTCGACCATGTTCAACTTGAAACCCGAGCAAAAAGCCAGCGCCGCCAGCGAAGCATAAACATGATTGCGGCCGAAAACACCCTCTATGGTTATCGGCAAACTCTTGCCTTCTTCATCCACCCTGAAAAGAATTCCGGCCGGAACATTTTCTTTCGAATATAAAATATTTTCCCCCGAACCCCGCACGTCGGCTTTTTCTCCGAACCCGTACGACAGCGTCCGGTTTTTTGTCTTTTCTTTCAGTTCCAAGACCGTTTCATCATCGGCGTTTAAAAACAGAATGCCGTCTTTTTTCAAGGTCTTCAGAAGCAGGGTTTTTTCTTCGACCAGGTGCTTGCGCGACTCGAAAAATTCAACGTGCGAAGGCAGATCGCCGATAGAGGTCATAACTACCGCATCGGTCTCGAGCCACAAAGCGGTGCGCGCCATGTCGCCCGGCTTGCCTACGCCGACCTCGAGCACGAGCCATTCGGGGTAGCGATGCGGGTAGATAAAAAGCCACAGGCCTTTCAGGATATTCAGAAACCATAAAAATAAATTATTACAGGCGTTCGGAATGCCCAAAACGGTAAGTGCCAGACCGATTTCCTTGTTGTAACTTTTTTCGCTTTTCCGAACGTACGAAAACCCCGAAAGTGCGGCGAAAATCGCGTCTTTGGTCGACGTCTTCCCCACCGAACCGGTAATGGCGACGATTTTGGGCTTGTACTTTTTCAGCACCATCCTTGATTCGGCCCGCAAAATATTTGTTACCAGTTTTTTAAAAAAATTTTTCATAATCTATCTGTCCGGCGGAACCTCGTAGTAATTTATCAGAAATTTTACCACCGAAGTAAATGGTTCCGACCAGGTTTCGGCCGCATAGCGCACGCCTTTCGGGTTTTCGGCGTACAGAAAAATTATAAACCTGGGGTCATACGCGGGAAAGTACCCGAAAAGCGAATGATTGTGCCTGTCTTCGTAATATCCCCCCGCGACCCGGTCGGCCACCTGCGCCGTACCGGTCTTGGCCGCCACGCTGTAATGCGGAAATTTCGTTTTTCCTCCCAAGGAATTATCCATCACATTCACCAGCATGCGGGTAATTTCTTCCCCGGTTTCTTTCGAAATTTTTACCGGTTTTTTATCGTACTCTAAAGAATCATACAGCCCGCTTTTGCGTTTGATTTCCCGAACGACATGCGGGGTCACCAGAAATCCGCCGTTGCCGAGCGAAGAAAGCGAGCGAATCATGCCGACCGGCGTAAGCGCGATACCCTGCCCGAAAGAAGCGTTGGCGTACTCTATCTCGCGCGGACTTTTTAAAAAATTATCAACCAAGCTTTTGGCCTCGGCTGGCAAATCCACGCCGGTTTTTTCGCTGATGCCAAAAGATAAAAGGTATTCTTTCATTTTTTCCCGGCCGAGCTTTTTGTACACAAAAACCATGCCGGTGTTGAGCGATTGATTCAGAACTTCCTGCATGTTCACCGTCCCGCGGGCCTTTTTGTCAAAATTAAAAATTTCTTTTTTCTCCACCGTCACCGAACCCTTGTCTTCGTAAACGGTAGACGCTTTCACCGCTCCAGCATCCAGAGCCGAAGCCATGACCAAGGGCTTGACCACCGAACCGAATTCTAAAACATCTTCCACCAAGGGGTTGCTGAAAACGGACGCGTTTTTTTCTTTGGAAAAATTATTCAGGTCGAAATTCGGCTCGGAACCCAGCGCGTATATCTCGCCGGTAGCGGGATTCATGATGAGCCCGCCCACGGATTCGGGGCGATACTTTCCCCAGACATCCGAAAGGGTGTCCTCTAAAAACCTCTGCACCGAAGGTTCGATAGAAGTCACGATATCTCCCTGCTCGGGAGCGCCCGACAAGGCGTCGCTGATGTCAGAAAAAACCTCCGCGAAAAAATTAACATAGGGGTTTGTGCCGTTTCTGTCGAGCACGCCGTCATATTGCCTCTCGAGCCCGTAGCGCCCAGCAAGCTCGGCGCCTTTGTATGCCACGAAGCCGAGCGTCTGCGAAGCCAAACTGCCGCCAGGATAAAAACGCCACTTTTCCTTGAAAATAGACACCCCCGGAATTTTGAGCGCCGATACTGCGTCGGCTTCTTCCCTGCTCAGGCGAACGGCTATCTCTTCATACGGGTCGCCTTCTTTACTCGCCTTGGTTAAAAAATCTTCCTTGTCTAAATCCAAGACCTCCGACAATTTTTCATAGGCCTCTTCTTTATTCAAAATTTTAGAGGGTTCTATCGCCGCCTTGAAACCGGCATTTTGCGCGGCCGCCGGAGAAAGAGACCCGTCGCGGTCGGTGAAATAAATCGTCCCGCGTTCGAACACTCCCGAAGACGGAGACGAGTATTGCCTGTCCGCCTTTTCGCTGTAGAGCGAGCTGTGCACCACCTGCACTATAAAAAGCTTGCCGAGCAGAAGCGCGGCAAAAGACAGAACGAAAAAGAAAATAATCCTGGTTCGAAACTGAGAATTAGATTTCATTTCTTTGAACCGAAGCGCTGAAGAGAGTTTTGCGGGAAACGAACCTCGAAGGTGTTTCCCTAAAACCCATATCGCGGGCTAAGCTCAAATTTATTTTTTGGGCGGCGGAAAGATATTCCGACTGTAGCTTGGTCACTTCGCTTTCCAATGCCACCGCGCGCTTCTCGAGAGCCTTCCGTTCAAGCACGTTCCAGATGACGTTGGAAAGAGAAATCACGTACACCACCGCCAAAGCAGACAGGACAGATAGCAGGAGGTATAGGGTTTTCTTTCTCAGGTTGCCGCTGTCTATAAAAACCATGTTCTCCGCGTAATTTTTGATTTTTAAACTTGCCACTCTCATATTTTTTCTAAAATTCTAAGTTTTGCGCTTCTTGACCTCGGGTTTTCTTTTCTCTCTTTTTCACCGGGCACCAAGGGCTTTTTATTTATAATTTTTCCGACACTCTCCTTTTCTTTTTGCTTGTAAAAATTTTTTACGATTCTGTCTTCCAAACTGTGAAAAGAAATTACCGCGATTCTCCCGTTCTTTTTCAAAACTTGAAAACCTTTTTCCAATCCTTCTTTCAGGGCGCGAAGTTCATCGTTTACCGCAATTCGAATCGCCTGAAAGGTCTTGGTGGCAAAATGCGTCCTGCCTCGCTTGTACCCCGCCGGCACGGCCCTTTCGATAATCGCGACTAAGTCGCCGACCGTTTCGATTTTTTTCTTTCTTCTTGCTTCGGCGATGCCTTTGGCGATTCGCCTGGCGTACCTTTCTTCCCCGTAGCCGTAAATTATGTCGGCCAGAGTTTGCTCGCTCCAATCGTTTAGCACATCCATGGCAGAGAGGTCCTCCGGAGAAGGATTTTCTTTCATGGTCATGAGGAGCGGTTCGCTCAATACCATGAAAGAAAATCCTCTCCCGGAAGCGCCTCCGGCCGCCGGATTCGGGTTGAGCTGGTCTGAAGAAATGCCTAAGTCGAGGATTACTGCGTCAAAGCCGCCTTGGGCCAGCTTGTCTATATCCCGAAAGTTCATGTTTCTGAAAAAAATTCTTTTTTCAAAACCCGCGAACTTTCCCTTTGCCCTCTTCCATGCTCCCGCATCCTGGTCAACCGCCGTTACTTCCGTCCCCGGGAAATTCTCGAGCGCATAGAGCGAGTGTCCCCCGCCGCCGAATGTGGCGTCCAGAATCCTGGCGCCTTTTTTCAGGCCTAAGCCCTGTATTGTTTCTTTTAAAAGAACTGCCTTATGCAAACTTCCGGTAAATTCTTTCATTCTTTTCTCCGCCGCCGAGATGTTCTGCCAGCTCCGCCGCCTGTTTCTCTACGGCCTCCTTGTTCTGCGACCAGGCCTCTTCGTTCCAGATTTCAATTCTGTCTTCGACGCCGATTATCGCCGCCTTGTCCTTGAGCCCGATTTTTTGTTTCAGAAAATCCGGAATCAAGACCCTGCCGATTGAATCGATTTCGGCTTCTGCCGCGCGTCCGAACATGTACCGATTGAAACTTCGCTGGTCGGCTTTTAAGAAAGAAAGTTCTGCATCAGAGCCGGAGAGTTTTTTCGAGACCTTCTTCCACTCCGCGGCGGTAAAAACAAAGAGACACGATTCAAGGCCGGGCGTTATGACCACTTTCTTGCCGAGCTCCTTGCGAAATTTGAAAGGCATTGAAACCCTGTTCTTGTCGTCAATCGTGTGGATGTATTCCCCGATTAGCATGTTGATTCCTGCCCTTCAAAAACCCTTTTAATTTATATTCAAAAAACACTTTTACACTTTTTTCCCACTTTTTCCCACTTGGTTAATATTATAAAGGAATCAAAAAAACCTGCAAACAGCAGGTTGTGGATAACTATATTGAGCTCTTAGTACCTAGAAATATCTCTGGGCGAGAAGGCATTTAGGGTCCATTCTATAGCCACGCGCGCTTTTTTGCGGAAAGAAATCATTTTGGAAAGATAGAAAGTCCGCCACACCCACCAGGCCAAATGCCCCCAAAAGACAAAACGGCGGATCTCGCCGACGGCGAACCATTGCCCGAGCGAAAGCATTTCTCCTTTGTGCCTGTACACGAAGGGCTTCATTTTTTCTCCCCGAAGCAGGAGAGAAATATTTTCGGCCGTTGCTCGCGCTTCTTCTACCGCCACTTGGGCCATAGCGGGAAGGAAAACACTTCCACTCGCCGCTTTGAAAGCGGCGCCGTCTCCCAGAGCGAAAATATTTTCGTGCCCGGCGAGCTGCAAAAATTTGTTTACCATCAGCCGGCCGTATTTCCATTCCGAGACCTCTGTGTCGAAATCAATTTCTACCGGCTTTATCCCGGCCACCCAAACGACGGTTTCTGTTTCAATTTTTTCTCCGCTTTTCAGATAAACGCGCGAATCGGAGATTTTCTCGACTTCGGCGCCGAACAAAACCTCCACGCCTTTTTTATTTAAAACCTGTAAACTTTTTCGACGGATCTGTGAAAGAAACGTCGGCAGAAGCTCCCTCTCCTTTTCCACCAGCGTAACCGAAGCCGAGGAAATCATATCTTTGTCGAAGTAGCGGGAAAAATTTTTCTTCAGAAGCTCCGATATTTCGGCGGAAAGCTCCACGCCGGTGGGGCCGCCGCCGACAATCACGAAAGAGAGCGCCTTTTTTCGCGCGGATAAATCCTCCGTGTGCGCGGCCTTTTCTACCTGCTCGATTATGTGATTCTTGAGCTTTAAGGCATCCTCTGCCGATTTAAGGGTGAAAGAATTTTCTTCCGCTCCCGGTATGCCGTAAAAATTCGTCTTGGCGCCCAGGGCGAGCACTAAGATATCGTAAGGCACGGTATTCGGGCCGACCTCGACAGTTTTATTTTTGGTGTTTATTTTATTTGCGCGGCCTAAATAGAAATCGTCAGCGCATTTTCTCAGCACTTTCCGCACCGGCTCGATTGCGCTCGCCGGAGACAGGCCGCCGGTAGCCACCTCGTGCAAAAGCGGAGTAAACAGAAAATGGTTTTTCTCGCCGATGAGCGTGATATGCAGATTCTTGCGCTCGCGCCGGCTGATGAATTTCGAAAGATTTTTCAGGGTGTATACCCCGCCGAACCCTCCGCCCACCACCACGATTCGTTTTTTGCCTGGAATATTTTTCATGTCAAACAAAAAAGCGCCGAAGCCGGGGCTCGGTGCTTTGTTACTCCCCTTTCGGCTTCATAATCGGGAAGAAAATTACGTCGCGCAAATTTTTGCGCTCGGTAAGTATCGCCGTCAGCCGGTCTATGCCCATGCCGAATCCGGTCATCGGAGGCATTCCGTGTTCCATGGCTAGAAGAAATGTCTCGTCTACTTCCATCGCTTCTTCGTCCCCTTCTTTTTTCGCCCGCGCCTGGGCCTCGAGAAGTTCCCGTTCTAAGAGAGGGTCGACCAGCTCGGCATACTGGTTCGTAATCTCCGCTCCGGCAATCACGAGCTGGGCCACCTGCGCCGTGCCGTCGGGATTCTGCCGGGCCAGCGGCTTGAGTTCGCCGGGAAAATCGGTAACAAAAACCGGATTCACTATTTTGGCGCGGGAGGATTTTTTATAAATATGGTCAAGCAGATTCCCCTTGCCCATCTTTTGGGCTTCGTCTTCGGGCATTCCCCATTTGACCGCCTCTTGGCGCGCGTCTTCTAGCGAAATGCCGCCTATATCTATACCCGCGTTTTCCTTAAGCAGGTCGCCAAATTTTACTCTCGGCCATACGGTATCAAAATTAACTTCGATTTCTTTTCCTTCTTTGTTTAAAATTTTATAAATCTTTTTGCCGGCAATTTCAAAAGCGATTTTTTTCAGCATCTCTTCGGTCCAGCGTATGTTGGTTTCAAGGTCTTTGTAGGCGGCATACCACTCGAGCATGGTGAATTCCTGAATATGCGTGGGGTCGGAGCCCTCGTTCCTGAAACATTTGCCGATTTCATAAACCCCTTCGTATCCGCCAACCATGATTTTCTTGTGGTCGAGCTCAAGCGCGATGCGCAGCACCATGTCCATCTGGTAATCGTTGTGGCGCGTTTCAAAAACCTTTGCCATGGCCCCGCCGGCCTGGTGCTGCAAAACGGGCGTCTCAACCTCAAGCAAATTTTTGCCGTCCAGATACTGCCTAATCGCTTTGATGATTTTCGCGCGGGTTATGAAAACCTCGTGCGCCTCGCGGTCCATCACGAGATCGAGGTATCGGGCCCGGTAGATTTCCTCCACATCCTGTAGGCCGTGCCACTTCTCGGGAAGCGGGCGTAAACTTTTGGTAAGCATCCGCCAATCCCGCGCCTCAACGGTCTTTTCTCCCCTCTTGGTTACGAAAAATTTTCCCCGTAGCTCCACGAAATCGCCGATATCAGCCGTCTCTTCCCACAAGCCGAACTTTTCTTCCCCCAGCACGTCTTTCTTCAGAAGCCCCTGAAAGCTCGCCGTGCCGTCATAAAGAGTTGTAAAAATAATCGCTCCCTGTCCGCGCAGAGACATGACACGGCCGGCTACCCATTTTTCTTCCCCGCTTTTTTCGAGGGAATCAAAGTTGTCTACGGCTTCTTTCAAAGAAATCTCCCTCCGGGACAAAGCCGCGTAGGGCTCTACACCTTTCTCCTTCAGAAGGTTTATTTTTTTGAGCCGGGCGTTTTTTATTTCCTCGATGGAAGACATTTGGGCTAATTCACCTTGAGCACTTTGTAATTTGTCGTCCCTCCGGCGGGAGTTTTGAAAGTGGCCGTATCCCCTTCCTTTTTGCCGAGCAGAGCCTGCCCGAACGGAGACTTGTTTGAGACCTTTCCTTCTAGCATGCTGGCCTCTTCGGAGCCGACGATTCGGTAAGTTCTTTCTTCCTTTTCGCCTTCTTTTTGCACGACTACCCGCGAGCCCATCCCGGCCACGGCGCCCGAATAATTCAAAATCACCTGGGCGGACCTCAGAATCTGTTCAATTTTCAAAATCCGCTCTTCGAGCAAGGCCTGGTCTTCGCGCGCCTGATGATATTCGGCATTTTCCTTCAGGTCGCCTAGGGACTTGGCGTAAGCCAGCGCTTCCAAGATTTTTTTCCTTTTCGGACCCTTCAGTTCCTCCAGCTCTTCCTCTAGGGCTTTTTTCTTTTCTTTGGTTATGTAATCGTTCGCGGTCTTCATTGAATTTTGATTTTAACTTTTTTTGACGGAAAAGTAAACTTATGATAACCTAAGCGCATGGCAAAAACAGTTATAGAAGTGACGCGGGGTATGAGCGAAAACAACACGAGCTTGTTGCGCCGATTCAGCCGCAGGGTGCAGGAATCCAACATCATCCCGAAAATAAAAAATTCCCGCTATAGCCAGCGCAAGGACTCAAAGCTGAAGGTCAAAAAATCAACTCTGAAGCGCCTGGGCAGAAGAAAAGAAGTTGAGAAACTGCGCAAACTGGGCAAACTAAAATAAGCTTCCGCGATGGAAGAAAAACTTTCAATCTCAAACAGGACAGCGGTAAAAATACCGGGGATTTCTTTCTTGCCGCTGAAAAACGAAATTCTCGGAAAAGGATACTCCCTCTCCGTGGCGTACCTCCGGCCGGCGAAAATGCGGGAACTGAACCACGCCTGGCGCGGAAAAGACAAGCCCACGAACATACTTTCTTTCCCTCTTTCTAAAACTTCCGGTGAAATTCTGCTCTGCCCTTCGGTTGTGAAAAAAGAAGCGGCCGCGAAGCGCAAAAATTTCGCGGATTGGCTCGGCTTTCTCGTTATCCACGGCATGCTGCATTTGAAAGGAATGCGACATGGTAGTAAAATGGAGAAAGCGGAAGACATTTATGATAAGAAATATTTCCATCGGAGTGGACATAGGAACCTCGGCAACGAGAGTAGTGGTGGGAGAGTTCCTGAAGGGAGAAAAAAATCCTAAAATCATAGGCACAGGAGAAGCGGAAACCAGAGGCCTGCGGCACGGCTATGTGACGGACATACATGAAGCCGTCTCTTCTTTGCGCGCCGCCGTCTCGGCGGCGGAGAAAAATTCGGGCATAAGGATAAGGCGCGCGGCTGTTTCGATGGGAAGCGTGACGGTACGGGGAGAAACTTCGAACGGCACGGGCATTGTTTCAAAAGCCGACGGCGAAGTGACCGAACTCGACGTGGCCAAAGCCCTAGAGGATTGCGAAGCAAATTTGAACCTGAACAACAAAAAAGTTCTGGGGACTTTTCCGGTTTCTTTCAAACTGGACGGCAAAGAAATTCTTGGCCGCCCCGAAGGCATGCGGGGAACTAAGCTTGAGACAAAAGCGCTTTTTGTCACCTGTTCGGCTTCGCATTTCGAAGACCTTCTGGAGGTAGTCACTTCGGTCGGGATAGAGCCGACCGATATCGCGATACCTTCGATTGCCGGCAGCCGCATCGCTCTCTCGCAGAGGCAGAAAATTGTCGGATGCGCTCTGGTAGACATCGGCTCGGAAACCACCGCGTTGTCGGTCTTTGAAAACGATACGCTTTCTTCTTTGCACACTTTTTCCATCGGGGGGTCAGACGTGACTAACGACATAGCGCTCGGCATGAAGGTCTCGCTCGAAGAGGCGGAACATCTGAAACTCGGCAGCGCTTCGGAAAGTTTTTCTAAAAAAAAGCTAGACGAAATAATCGAGGCGCGGCTGTACGATATTTTTGAACTGGTGGGAAACCATCTGAAAAAAATAAAAAGGAACGAACTTCTCCCGGCCGGCGTGGTTTTCATCGGAGGCGAGGCGAACATACCAATGCTCATCGAGGTTTCAAAGTCGGCGCTCAAGCTTCCTTCGAAAATCGGAGCGACTGAAATGTTCGGAAGCATAAAAACAAAGCTCCGCGACCCGGCGTGGTTTAACGCGCTGGGGCTCATCGCTCTGCCTCACGGCGAAGAAGAATATTACCCTCCGGGCTCCGCCAGAAACCTGTTTAAAAACCTGAAAAATTCCATCAAATCAAACCTGCGCGAACTTCTGCCGTAAGTTGTATTAAATATTTTTTCTGCTATTATAGGGCGAAGCAACTAATTAATAAATTAAGTCATATTTTATATGCCCAAATTAAACCCAGAGATAGAAAGCTTCGCCCGCATCATGGTTATCGGCATCGGCGGCTCCGGCAAGAATGCCGTCAACCACATGATAAACTCAAAGGTCAAGGGGGTAACCTTTATCTGCATGAATACCGACACGCAGGACCTGCATCATTCGCTGGCTGAAAAGAAAATTCACATCGGTAAAAACCTGACCAAGGGCCTGGGCGCCGGCATGAATCCGGAAGTCGGCAAGAAGGCCGCCGAAGAAACAAAATCGGAAATCCAAGACGTAATGAAAGGCGCGGACATGGTTTTCATCGCCTGCGGCATGGGCGGCGGCACCGGCACCGGCGCGGCGCCGATAGTGGCGCGCGCGGCTAAAGAGCAGGGCATCCTCACTGTGGCCGTGGTTACCAAGCCCTTCTTCTTCGAAGGAAACCAGCGCCTGAAAATCGCCGAGAAAGGAATCGAAGAACTTTCAAAAGAGGTTGACGCGATTATCATAATCCCGAATGACAAACTGATACAGCTCGCCGATAAAACCACGAACTTCCGCGACGCTTTCGCTCAATGCGACAACGTATTGAAACAGGCGGTAGAAGGAATCTCTGACCTAATTACGACCCCGGGAATAATCAACGTCGACTTCGCCGATATTCGCGCCGTCATGGCCGAAGCCGGAAGCGCGCTGATGGGTATAGGGCTTGCCGCCGGAGACGACCGGGCATCCAAAGCCGCGACCCAGGCAATCAACTCTCCCCTGCTTGAAATTTCAATTAACGGCGCCAAGGGCGTGCTCTTTGCCATTTCGGGCGGCGACGACATAACGATTCACGAAATCCAGGAAGCAGCGAAAATCATAACTGAATCCATCGACAAAGACGCGAAAGTAATCTTCGGCACAATACACGACGAGAACATGAAAAAAGGCGAACTGAAAGTCACGGTAATCGCCACCAGTTTCGCCGGCGAAGTTCCCCGCAAAAATCTTTTTAGCGGCACGAATATCTTAAACCAGACGACGCTTAAGGAAGAAAACAAAAACCAGGCGGTGAAGGAAATACACAGCGCCATAGCCGACCGGATGGGCGTAAAAGAAAACAAGGAAATTCCCGATTTTATCAAGAAGACGGGCGACAAAGATAAAAAAGAAAAAGAGGAAATAATCATAGACGATGACGGAGACGACTGGAGCGCCGTACCGGCCTTTTTGAGAAGGAAGAAAAATTAAATCCCTCTTGGCGCAGTTTTTTCTCAACGCGCATAAAAGCCGGCTGGCTTTTTGCTATGCTCGTCGCTCAAGAAAATAATAATC
Organism: uncultured Candidatus Saccharibacteria bacterium; assembly: GCA_964596395.1. Classification (GTDB taxonomy): domain Bacteria; phylum Patescibacteriota; class Minisyncoccia; order Phycocordibacterales; family UBA9973; genus UBA9973. The sequence continues at coordinate 3,612 of CAZQSY010000007.1, read as the reverse complement.
GGATTACCTCTTTTATTTTCTAAGCTCCTGCGCAATGTTTCGAAAAAACTGCACCCGCGAGTGATTCTGGTGTATAATGTTTCCTATGCTTTACGATTTAATAATCATCGGCGGGGGGCCGGCAGGTACGGCGGCCGCGGTATATGCCGCCCGCAAACGGCTGAAGACACTCCTTCTCATCAAAGAGTGGGGCGGGCAGTCGGTCGTCTCTGAGCAGATTTACAACTGGATAGGTTCGGTCTCTATTTCGGGCGCCGACTTGGCCAAGAATTTCAAAGCGCACGTGGCGGCAAACACCGGCGAGAGCTTGGAAGTAATCGAGGGTTTCAAGGCCACCCTGCTTTCCAAAGAAGGAGACCTGTTTAAAGTGAGAACCGAAAATGAAAAAGAATTTCTGGCGAAAACCATTCTGATCTCCTCGGGCAGCCACCGGCGAAAGCTCGAAGTGCCGGGCGCAAACCAATTTGAAAACAAAGGCCTTACCTACTGCGCCTCTTGCGACGGCCCGCTTTTCGCCGACCAGGACACTATCGTCGTCGGCGGAGGCAACGCCGGTTTTGAAACCGCCGCTCAGCTCCTCGCTTATGCTAAATCGGTAACGCTCCTAAACCGAAGCGAAAAATTTCGCGCCGATGAAATCACGGTGGAAAAAGTTTTGAAAAACGAAAAAATGAAAGCCCTGAGGAATGTAGAAATACTTGAAATCAAGGGTGACAAATTCGTGGAAGGAATAATTTTTAAAGATAAAAAAACGGGAGAGCAAAGCGAATTGAAAGCCGCCGGAATTTTCGTGGAAATCGGCCATATACCGAACACCGAATTCTCTAAAGAACTCGTGCCGCTCGACGAAAAAGGAAACATAAAAATAAATCCGCTCAACCAACAGACCGAATTGAAGGGCGTCTGGGCCGCCGGCGACTGTACGAACGTCTTGTATCATCAAAACAACATCGCCGCCGGCGACGCGGTGAAAGCGCTCGAGGATATATATCTATACCTGCACGCGAAATAAGCCGGCCGTTACCGGCTCACCGATTCCTGCTTGGTAAAAAACATCGTGTCCGAATCAACCGTACCGACCAAGACAGAAAGATGCGGCATAAGCTCGGGGACTTCTCTTTTGACCGTCTCTACCGCAAAACGCGCCAGAGAATCCGCTTTTTCTACGGCGGCGGGGCGCTCGGGGCCGCTCGCTTCGCGATAAAGAGCCGACACCATCAGAACCGCTCCATCCCCTTTTGGAATCCGTCCTTTGTTCAAATTATCCAAAACAATTTTTGCCGCGGTGGCAACCGGCTGCGCCAAATCATAGCTATAAGGCCCGATAATCAGCGCTTTATTCGGGATATGCAGCCAGCTGAATCCGCGTCCGAGCGCGATGGTGTCTTCGCTGTGTTCGACCGCCCTGGCCGGACGGTTGAGTTTTCTAATCTCGTCTATGTGTTTTATGTTGCCCAGCACCAGCGGCAAAAGGTCGTCTATCATTTTTGGCTTCATGTCGGGGTACAATTTTTCAAGCATAATCCGCATTTCTTCTGGAGATAAACTGCCAATCTGGGACAGATTTAAAGCATCTCCATCTCTACCATGAAGCGTTATCGCGTCCTCATCAGTTTCAACTCCAATCTGAATCGGATAAACTACAAAATGACGACCACCAAAAATTCTCTCAGCTTGTTTCTTCAGCCCTTCGGTGTGTTCCCTCGCCGCCTGCACGTCATAGTTAAAACCTTTGCATCCTCTGTGTACATCCCCTTTAGACCAATGGTAAGTGATGAGCAGCACGCAATCGCGGGCGCGCATCGTAGAGTAGCCCACCCAATCAAGAATGAGCTGTCCGAAAAACGGCCAGCCAAAATCAAAAGCGCCTCCCACGTTTCTGAAGGGCTGAATTATACCCCACGGCGTCTTGGTGATAATCGGCAAATTCAAGCGCCCGTCCATGCATTTAAGCGCGGCAATCTCGGTCGGATGCGACGCTCTATACTGCCGGCGGGCCAGCGTCTCGTCGGGACTGCGATAAATTTCACTCTGTTCCTTGTTGTGTTCAAGTAAAAATCTGGCAATTTTTCCGTTGGTCATAAACTTACTGGTTTTTTGGTTCAGCGACTTTAGGATTATACTACCGAATTATTATTTTTCCATTTCTTGTTTTTTAGAGCGCCTGTTGAGTATTGCCCGCACTGAAGGGCTTACCGGCTTATCCGTGCGGTGAACACAGCCGGCCCAACAGCAAGGGCGGCGGATTCCCTCCATCAATTCCGCGCGCGCTCTCTCGATTCGATGAGCTCTCGTTTCGGGTTTCTTGGCGTCCATAACCCAGCAAATCCACTCGTTCCGCGCAAGCGGCGTAATATCCTCCCACGCGGAAAGCGCCGCCTTGGCGGAAAAGAGAGAAACCCGCAAATCGGCCGGAACTTTGTGAACCACGCCCTCGGCAAGTTTCGTCTTGCTCATAAATTAAAAATTACCGAAAAAACTTTCTCGCGAAAAGCCGCCCCGCTTATCAAAACAACTCGCGACTTGGCAATCCTGAAATGTTCGGCCAACAGTTCCCTCACCCTCTCGTTCGCCTTCCCCTTCTCTGGCGGCGCCGAAACCCTGACTTTAAAAACACCCTCGCCAATCTTCTCAATCCCCTCCCTTTTCGCCCCGGCGGTTACTTTAACTTTGATGAGTTTAGGAGACACAAAAAGCTAATCACTTAAAACGTATTCAGATACATAAAAACTGAATCTTCATATATTTTTAATTCTACACGGAACTCTTCACTGTTTCTTTTGCATTCAATCTTATTTTTACCATCTGTGATCTTGGCAACTTCATAACCAGCATCCGTAAAAAGTTTAATCACTTTTTCTTCATTTGTATAAAATTTTTCTTCTCCTCCTTTCTTTTTACGCTTCTTTTTACGCTCAAGCTTCAACCTTAAAATGGGACCACTTAATCCGCTTATATTACTGTCCACAGTAAGGACACAACACGGGAATACCTGTTTCAAAAAAGGTTCAAGTTCTTTTACTAACTTTTGATCTAAGCGTACGGGTCTCTCAAGTTGAGCATTATCCATAATGTTTTTGTTTTAGATATAAATATATAATAAAGTTATTATATTATACATTAGGTAAAGCACAAGGGGAGAGGATTTTTGCTCTGGATTCATTTTAGTTGAGTTGCACGCTTTACGTGATCCACAATAATTTGCTTAACGTCTTAAGCAAATTTTCCAGACCCGGACTCAGCCGTTTTTCTTGCTAGAAAAACATGCTTCCGTCTTCACAAAGCACAGAAAAAGAGCACAGCAGTGTGCTCTTTTTCGTGTTAAGTGCTTTGTGACCCCACCGGGAATCGAACCCGGATTACCGGCTTGAAAAGCCGATGTCCTAACCGTTAGACGATAGGGCCAAATAAGAACTGAAATAATATAACATTTTTTGGCAAAATGGCAAAGAAATGCTAGATTTATAGCTGTACGGAGGCGTCGCATAGTTGGTCTAGTGCGCCGGTTTCGAAAACCGGTATGCCGAAAGGCATCGTGAGTTCGAATCTCACCGCCTCCGCATTACGAGATTTTTATCGCACAAAGCGTTAAACTCTCTTTGTTTATCAATA
>CAZQSY010000006.1:0-65297 GCA_964596395.1 uncultured Candidatus Saccharibacteria bacterium | reverse complement strand
CTCAGAATCCGGATGAAACATGGTGATTATCTCCTTGTCTGTTTTAGAGCAATTCCTTTTGTAAAGAGAGCGTTCGTTGCGCCAGACCATGCGCCTTATCATCCGGCACTCCGGGCAGAAGGTCGGAGGAGGAACTTTTATTTTTTGGTAGAAGTTAAAATCCTCCGGCTCAATCGTGAAATCTTTTTTGCAGTTTTGGCAAATTTTCCTTTCTTGGTTCATTCTTCTAAGATTTTTCGCAGTACCTCTTCTGGAACTTCTTTTATGTTGTCTTTCAATTTTTGGCCAGCGATCAGGTCATCTATGTTTTCAGGTTTTTTTAAATTACCTTCTTCTGTTTGCGATTTATAAATTAAATTTTTCAATTCTTCCATTTTCTCCGGCGCCGCGGCCCGGTCGCTCGGCGTTTTTTCCTTCACGCCAGATGCAAAAAGTTTCTTTTTATCTTCCAGGGCACTTAAAGAAATATGGGGGGTCTCTGGCTCACTAGGCGAACGCATTTCCCCTTCTGTTAGGGTCTTTTTCAAAACCTCTTTCAGAGCCGTGTTATCTTTTGCCGGATAAATTTTCTTCTTACTTCCGCCAAAAACCTTTTTTATCCTTGAAAATATTGGCTCTTTTGGCGAGGCGGGTTTTTCAGTTTTTTCATCTGCCCGCGTAGCACCTGCCGGTGCTTCACTTGCCGCAAACTCTATGCCCAAGTCGGCCAGCGGTTTGTAAAACCTGGTTTCATTTACTTTCATTTCCTTACCCGAGCCGTTTATCGGTTTCAATTCGCCGGCCTTAATTTTAGCCATACACTCTTTGCAATATACCGGTCTTTTGGGGTCTGGCTTAAACGGCACCGTGGTCTCTTTCTTGCAAGTCGCGCATACTGCGGGAAATTTTTCAGCTCCCGGAGAATCTTCTTCCCCTACCCCTATCATCATCCCACTCCACTCATTTATCTCTGCTTCTACCACTTCTCTCTTGCGGCAATACAGCGCGCGAGAGGACTCTATCACCTCTCGTTCAATCTCTTTGTTGCCCGTTTTTATAAGCGGGGGAAGGGTCTTGGCCGAAAAAGGGCGCGAAGACACCCCGTCTATCATGAGCTTCAGGTAAACTTTGAAGTTGGGCAAGTTTACAATATCTTGCGGAGTAAATTCCGGCTCAAATTCTTTTTCCAAAAACTTCGCGTCGTCCGCGCCGACGCGGAAAACTATCATCGTGCCGACGTTGCCGAAAATCGCGTCTTTCACGCTGGTATTTTTTTCAGAAATAAGCTGGGCGGTGTATTGATGGGCGACGGTCAGATTCAAGCGGTACTTCCTGGCTTCCGACAAAATGCCGGCAAAGGCCTGCGTTACGAAATTCTGAAACTCGTCGACATACAGATAGAAATCTTTCCTGCTTTCTTCGGGTATGCGCACCCTTTCCATGGCTGCGAGCTGAATCTTGGTAATGATAATTCCTCCCAACAGCGACGAATTGTCTTCTCCGATGCGCCCCTTTGACACGTTCACCAAGAAAATTTTCCCCTGGTTCATGATGTCAAAAATGTTAATCGTGCTCTTGGATTGGCCGACAATATTCCTGATGATAGATGTAGAGAGAAACTGCCCGACTTTGTTCTGAATCGGGGCAATAGCTTCATTCCTGAATTTATCCTGCCAGGCCTCGTACTCGTGAATCCAAAATGCCTTTATCACCGGGTCTTTCAGGTTGGTGATTATTTTCTGGCGGTAATCTTTATCCACCAGCATGCGCATAATACCAAGCAAGGTCGAACCTGGAGTATCCAAGAGGGCCAGAATCGCGTTGTTTAAAATATATTCCATGCGGGCGCTCCAGGCATTCGCCCAAATCTTGGTGAAAATTCCCATGAGACCCGAGGCCACTAGATGCTTGTATTTCGGATCAATCAGCTCAAGCACGTTAAAACCAATATGGTAATCGGTATCGGCCGGGTTGAAATAAACTACATCCTTCATGCGGTGTGGCGGAATGGCCGAGAGCACTGCTTCCACATTTTCGCCGTGCGGGTCGACAAGACACACGCCATCGCCGTTCTCGATGTTCTGGATAATCATATTAAACATGAGAGCCGACTTACCGGTGCCGGATTTTCCGAGAATGTACACATGCTGGCGCCGGTCTTTGCGCTTGATTCCAAAAAGCGTGTTTTTGTCTCTATAGGTAGTAAGACCCAGGTAAGTTATTTCCTTGTTCTTGGGCAGTTCGTGGAGCTCCATACCGTAAAATTATAGCATATTTTATCAGTAAACCTCCTGCTGGTAACACCGTTCGCAGTAAACTATTTCCGGCCGATCAGGAGCATAACTGGTTTCGAATTCATTCGGACATTTTCCAGCATGCCCGTGATTTCCTTTTTCACACATGCAGGAACGGTACCAAAGGCGAGAAGGCGTTCGAAGTGAAAAACGTTTTTCTAAACGACAAAAGAAACAATGCCTAGGGACGGGAATCCGCCACTTTTTATAAAAAGAAAATTCGTTTGGTGTTATCTTGTAATTTCTTTCGCATTTTTTACATTCTAAAATTTCGTCCGTAATATTTTCTGGTACATTATCAATACTGTCTGGGATACTTTCTAACGTTGTCCTTCCCCTCGTTCGTTGTAAATTATCCTGCCAACGCAAGCCAAAATTTATCACCTCTTCTTCTGTCATCGGGAAAGATAAATTCGCCATGGATTCGTTGTATGCAAAAGGCGAGAATTTCATTGGGAAAAATTCTCCCCACTCTCCCGTTTTTTTCATGTGCTCTATAATTTTCTCCTTGAGTTCTAGATATTCTTCCTTAGGATATTGTTTATTGAAAATAGAATATTCTCCATGTTTAAGCCCAATACATCCGAAACAATTCTGGGAAGATTGGCAAGATTCTGAGTAAGCTACATCGACGCACCTCCATGTGTAAATAACAAATAAAGCTCTGTTTGAATGGTCTGGGGTAAGCCCTTCATAACATTCCGTGAGCTCTCCACCGACCGACAAATCATAACTGGTTTTTTGAGTATCGCCATTTTCCAAATATTTTGAATCCTCTGACCTTCGTCCATGGAAAACATTTTTCGCATTCTTGCTATTCACTAAATTGTTACCCGTGCAATTTTTACAATTCCTGAAAAACACAAATTTCCTAGGTTGTGTAAGCACAAATCTCCAAAATTCCTTTTCTGCTTCTTGAACTCCACTCCAAGTGTTTAGTTGATATGATTGTAAAATCTTCTCATATTCTTCCCTGCTATACTGCTTGTTTAAAACACAATATTTTTTCCCTTTCAAATTCACGCACATAAAACAGTATTCGCAGCCGTCGCAATCATAACAGAAAGCACAGTTTATCAAAGCAGAAGAATAATGTATGTTTCTAGAGCCGAAACATTTGCCAGAATACATCGCCTCATAAAGCCCTTGACTCGTATCGAATATACCCATCGAATCAACTAACTCTTTTCCATCTGCTCCGTAACAGAAATACATACAATCCTGTATCTTCCAAGCCACCATGCACATATAGCAATTTTTTCCGAAAGCAAAATCTTGGGTGTACTCGCAGTTTTCGCTGCCAATATTATTATCGTTGAAAAGCGCCAGGGCGGGAACCTTCATCCGGAACTCGGCAAACTGCTCAAAAAAGGGTCTTGAAAAATCAAAATCCATGGTGTAAGCTTTCGGGTCCCATTTATCGCTCCACCAGCATTTGTTGCAATAGATTACCTGGGGATTATCGGGAGAATAGACTGAGATAATATTTCTTTTACATAAGTCGCAGTTACGATTATAAAAATTAAAATCGTTCCGCCAGGCCAATCTTCTTTGTCTACGGCACTCCGGGCAAAACGTCGGCGGAGGGACGTGGATTTTTTCGTAAAAGCCGAAATCGTCGGAATCAATGGTGAAGTTTTGCCTACAATTTTGACAAATACGGGTTTCTGCCTGCATGATATTATTATGACATACAAAGGATAGCGCAAAAAGCCCCGACATTATTTGGGGCTTTTTGCGCTAGTTTTTATTTCGGTTTAACTTTACTGTTTCGGCGGCTCTTGGTCTTTATCGCCTTCCTTGAAGTCAGCGTCGCGGACATTGCCGTCTTGATTGTTACTACCGGGCTGTTCCGAGCTCGGGTTAGAACCAGACTGTCCGGCTCCGGCAGATTTTGAAATCGCCTCGCCAATTTTAGACATCTCGGAAGAAAGTTCTTCTGTGGCTTTTTTGATTTTTTCCGCGTCCGCGCCGTCTTTCACTTCTTTTAAAACGGCGATTTTTTTATTCACGCCGTCTTTCACGTCTGCCGGAATTTTCGCTTCATTGTCTTTAAGCGCTTTCTCCGCCGTATAAATAATCATTTCGGCCGTGTTCCGCGCGTCGGCGTTTTCTTTTTTCTTCTTATCTTCTTCCGCATGCGCTTCGGCGTCCTGCTGCATCTTCTTGATGTCTTCATCTTTTAAGCCAGAGCTCGCTTCAATCTTGATTGATTGAGCTTTACCAGAGGCCTTATCCGCAGCTTTCACGTGGAGAATTCCATTTACATCGATATCAAAAGTAACCTCAACCTGCGGCATGCCCCTAGGCGCCGGCGGAATGCCATCCAAAATAAACCGGCCTAGCGATTTGTTGTCAGAAGCCATCGGGCGCTCGCCCTGCACGATGTGAATTTCTACCGAGGTCTGATTGTCGGCGGCAGTAGAAAAAACCTGCGACTTCGAAGCCGGAATAGTCGTGTTTCTTTCAATTAACTTTGTAGCGACTCCGCCCAAGGTCTCAATGCCCAAAGACAGGGGCGTAACGTCGAGAAGTAAAACATCTTTAACGTCGCCTTGCAAAACTCCGGCCTGCACCGCGGCGCCGAGAGCTACAACTTCGTCGGGGTTCACACCCATGTGCGGTTTCTTGCCGAAAAATTTTTCAACCTCCGCCTGAATCATCGGCATGCGGGTCTGACCGCCGACCAAGACAACTTCATTTATGTCGGATAATTTAAATGGAGATGCTTCTACTGCTCGCTTGGTAATCTGCATCGCTCTATCCACAAATTCTCGGCAAATATCTTCTAGGTCAGCTCTTTTCATGGTACGTACCAAGTGCAGGGGCCCGGCGTCTGAAGACGTAATGAAAGGCAGATTAATTTCTGACTCAACTGCGGTGGAAAGCTCGATTTTCGCTTTTTCGGCGGCATCGTCTAGGCGCTGTCGGGCCAGAGTATCTTTCCTCAAATCAATCCCGTGTTCTTTCTGGAATCCTTCCGCCAGCCAGTTTATTATTTTCTGGTCGATGTCTTTGCCGCCCAGATGCGCGTCTCCATCGACGGCTTTCACTTCTACCACGTCTTCACCGACTTCGAGTACCGAAATGTCAAAAGTTCCGCCGCCGAAATCAAACACGGCAATTTTTTCGTTTTTCTTTTTGTTAAATCCGTAAGCCAAGGCGGCAGCTGTCGGCTCATTGATGATGCGCTTCACATCAAGACCGGCAATCGCCCCGGCGTCTTTGGTGGCTTTTCTTTGCGAATCGTTGAAGTAAGCCGGCACAGTGATTACCGCTTCGGTTACTTTTTCTCCGAGCCGGGCCTCGGCGTCGGCTTTAATTTTTTGCAGAATCATCGCGGAAATTTCTTCCGGCCGGTACCATTTGTCGCTCATCTTCACCTCGACTCCACCGTTTTCAGATTTACGAATGTCAAAAGAGACAGCTTTAATATCTTTCTGCACGCCCGGCTCGTCGAAAGTGTGCCCCATGAATCTCTTGATTTGAAAAATGGTGTTTTTCGGATTAGTGACAGACTGCCTTTTGGCTAAAACTCCAGCCAGACGGTCTCCATTCTTGGCCATGGCCACGATTGAAGGCGTGGTGCGCATACCTTCCGCATTTTCTAAAATTTTCGGTTCACCGCCTTCTATAACGGCAAAGGCCGAGTTGGTTGTTCCTAAATCAATACCTATTATTTTTGACATATTTTGATTTTTATTTTATAATATGTTGATAACAATAATTTTGCGACCACGAAATATTTGTATAATAAGAGTATATATGATAGTATATCCACATGTCAAGCAGAAAAGAATATTCCGGTAAAATATTGAAAAAATTGGCTGAAAAAAGGGTTGTCTCGATAGAATCCATCGCGGAAAAGACAGACAAAAAAACCAGATATGCCATAAACCGTTCGATAAAAAACCTGGCCACCGCAGGGTGCGTGGAAATAATAAAATCAGACAACAAAAGCTACCTGCGTCTTACCAAGGCCGGCAAAGAAAAGTTGGACCGCATAAAACTCGAAGGCGAAGGCGCTCTGGTATCCCCCGCCTGGGACGGTTTTTGGCGAATCGTTATTTTAGACATGCCTGAAGAAAGAAAAAACGAACGCGAGGCGCTACGCTACCTACTGAAAAAAGCCGGCTTCCGGTGCGTAAAAAATACCGTCTGGATTTCCCCATATCCGTACGAATTTCTTTTTGAAAATATTAAAAAAGACATGGGGCTTCTCTCTGAACTCATGATAATCGTCTCAAATAAAATAGATGAAAAGACCAGGCACGCTTTTTTGAAAAGCGCAAACGGATAGTCACGGGCACAAATTTTATTGAACTACCTCTTCCATCATCCACTCTTTGTAGGCGCGGTTAATGCGGCGCACGTCTATGCCGGCAATCATCGGGGTAGAATAGCTGTGTTCTTGTGAAATCAGATTGTTCACGTCTTCTAGGCGCGGCTCGAACGTGGTAATAGTCATCATGACTTCCTGCGTGTTCTTTAATTCCCCTTTCCAGCGATATATAGATGTAACCGGCCAATATTCAACGCAGGCGCCGAGCTTTTTATCCAAAATCATTTTGCCCAGGCGTTCTGCTTCTTCGGAGGTAGCGCAAGTCGTATGAATAAATACCATATAGAGTGATATTTACTAATGCTCGACCTTTACCCCGTCGTTCGCGAACGACGGGGTTTAACTTAATTGTACCACTTTCTAGAAAATTAATACACTTCTTGCTGATAGCACCGCTCGCAAATTCTATTCTCCTCCGTTTTCGACATATTCGTAGACGTTCACCTTGGCCGGGCGCAGCACGCGTTCGCCCAGCTTGTATCCTTTTTGGACGACCAGGGCGACCTTGTGGTCTTTCTCTTTTTCTTCGGTCGGGGTACCGCCTACCGAATGGTGAATGTTGGCGTCGAAACTTTCTCCAATTTCCCCGATTTCTTTTACTCCGTATTCTTCAAAAACATTCTGAAACTGTGAATGGATATATTCAACCCCCTTGCGCCAGCCCTCGTCAACTTTCTCCCAAGCGTCTTTGTTGGCGAAAGCCATGCTGAAACTATCCAGCACCGCCAAAAATTTCGTCAAAATGCGCTCCCGAACCGATTCGGAAAAACTTGCCTTGCGGTTCTCCTCCTCTCTTTTGTAATTGGCAAAATCGGCCCGCTCTTTCTGCCAGCCGGTAAGGTATTCGTCTCGTTCTGCCTTGGCGGTTTTTAGTTCGGCGCGGAGTTTCTTGATTGTCTTTTTTAAATCTTCCTCCCCGTCTTCGTTAAATTCAAACTCAAGAACCTCCGATTCCTCGGGGGTCTTTTCTTCTTTTTTTGATTCTTCTTTTTCATCTGACATGTTTTTATACTAACACAAAAAACCTCCTTTCTTCAAGGAGGTCAGTGTTCTGAAACTCTACTCTTGGCATACTTTTTATCAGGCACGAAAATTTTTTGCTAAAAATTTTCTCTGTCCGTCGCCGTCGCTCCTCCCAAGGCCTTCTAAAAAGTACACCTGCGAAGAGTTTCAGAACTATCTCTTAGACCACTGCGGAGCTTTGCGGGCTTTCTTTAGGCCGAACTTGCGACGCTCTTTGGCGCGCGGGTCGCGTTTCAGATATCCCAGGGACTTCAAACCCGAACGCAATTCCCCATCGTGTAAAACCAACGCCCGAGCGATACCGTGGCGCACGGCCTCGGCCTGCGCGTGATGCCCGCCACCCGAAACCCTCGCTTCGATTTTCCATTTAAAATCAAATTTCTTTTCCACTCCTTTTGTAAGCGGACCTTCTACCAGCCGCCTTTCTTCTTCGGTCTTGAAATATTCCTTTATGTCCTTACCGTTCACCGAGAAACTCGATTTGGCCGCTTCAAAAAGGCGTACTCGGGCGGTCGCGGTCTTTCTTCTGCCTGTGGCTTCGGTATATTTCTCTCCGCCTTCTCGGCGAACAGGTTTTGCTGTTTTTTTGTCCATATTATTCTTCTATTTTTAAATTTTTCATCATTTCCCTCCTCAGCTTGTTTGAAGGAAGCATGCGGTACACCGATAAGCGCAAAAGTTCTTTGAACCCTTTTTTTGCAACGGTCTCTCTCGCCACGGCCGAGCGCAAACCGCCCCGATGGCCGGTGTATCTGAGGTGGGTTATATTGTCGAGTTTCTTCGGCGTAATTTTTATTTTTGAAACATTCAAGACCTTGACGGGGCTCCCTGAATAATTGTGGCGCTCGTACGAGGCCTTGTCTTTGCCTATGAGCGACACAGCCACCTCGCTGGCGAGCCGGCCGAGCACTTTCCCCGACGCGTCTATGACTTTTTCCTTATTCTGTTTTTTCGCTTTTTTCTCCATTTTTATTTTAAACAAACTCTAAACGCGCCATCTGTGCGCCGTCGGATTTTCGAATTTCCAATTTCAGAATCCTAGTGTAGCCGCCGTTTCTGTCGGCGTATTTCGGAGCAATTTTCTCGAAAAGCTTCTTCACTCCTTTGTCGCTGTTGGACAGCCTGGATGCGACGAATCTTCGCGAGCTCATGTTGTCTTTTTTCGCCCGGGTAACGAGCTTTTCGGCCAGAGGCCTGGTTTCTTTCGCTTTCGGCAAAGTGGTTTTTATCTTCTCGCGCAGGATAAGATTGAGCGCCAAAGAAGATAGAAGCGCGTTTCTCTGATTCCTTGTTCTGCCGAATTTTCTGTTTGTGTTGTGGTGCCGCATGTTTCTTATTCTTTCAAGCTAAGCCCGAATTTATTCAATACCTTTTTGATTTCGCTGATTCCTTTTTCCCCGATTCCTTCGATTTCAAGCAAATCTTCCCGTTTCTTTCTGGCCAAACCGCCCAGCGTGCGGATTCCTTTGGCAGCCAGAGCGTTCATCGTTCTGGTGGAAAGGTCTAAGCTTTCCGTGCGTGTTTTAAGCACGTCGGTGAGGTCGTCGGATTTTTTATCGGACATTCCCTCTGCTTCTTGCTCTCCGCCTCCACCCGAAACCTCCGTTTCCTCTGAAACCGGAATTTCGACTTCCTTGAAACCGGTTATGGCTTTGAGCTGGTTTATCATTATATCAATCGAACGCATCAGCGCCTCGCGCGGCGTGAGGGTGCCGTCGGTCTCTATCGAAACGCGCAGGCGGTTGAAATTCGTATTGTCCCCCACGCGCATATTTTCAACTTCATAAGAAACCCGGCGAATCGGAGTAAAAATGCCGTCCACCGCTATCGTGCCGATATCCACTTTTTCTTTCTGCAGGGCCTCTTTCGGAACAAAACCCAGCCCCTTTTCTATTCTCATCTCTATATTCAGATTCGCTTTGCCCGTAACTTCGGCAATATGCATTTCCGGATTGAGTATTTCAACCTGCCCGCCGGTCTTTATGTCTTTCGCGGTGACTTCCTTCGGACCTTTCACCGACAAGGTGACCATCTGTGGCTCGTCAGACAGCATCTTGAAACGAACTTTTTTTAAGTTCAGAATCATAATGATTACATCTTCTTTTATCCCCTCGATTGTCTGAAATTCATGGCTTACGCCGTCTATCTTGATAGAGGTAATGCTGGCGCCCGGGAGAGATGAGAGAATGATTCTCCGTAAGCTGTTGCCTAGAGTGTGACCATAGCCGGGGTAAAGGCCGTCTATCTCAAACACTCCTTTTTTTTCCTCTTCCAAGACAACGCGGGGCTTGGAGGGCAAAATTATTTTATATTCGGGCATTTTTTTGCTTTTAAATATTAATAAAATTAACGGCTATAAAATTCAAGCACGGAGTTTAGGTCGAGAAATGTCTCCGTATTTTTGGGTTTGGCCAGCACCTTTCCTTCCATCTTTGACGTATCAAAAACAAGCCAAGCCGGCGGATTGTAATTCTTCATTCTTTCATTCAAATTGTCAAAAATTTTCCTGCCCTTGGAACCCTCGCGTATTTCTATCAAATCCCCGACTCTGGCTCCGTAAGACGGGACCGTTACTTTCTTTTTATTCACTACGAAATGTCCGTGAGAAACCATCTGCCTGGCCGCGCGTCTGGATGGAGCCAAGCCCATTCTGTAAATTACATTATCGAGCCGGGATTCGAGTTCTTCATAAAATTTCTCGGCCGCGCCGGCGCCTTTCGCTTGGGTCGCTTTTCCCACGTAATTTCCCAGCTGGCGCTCGGTAATCCCGTACGAATAGCGAATCTTCTGCTTTTCAATCAACTGAGTGCCGTATTCGGTCAGGGCCTTGGGACGCTTCCCGAACGAACCGCCAAACTTCCCGGAAGAAGCCGAAAATTTCGGGGTCTGGCATTTGTCATAAACCCCTGCCCCTAACCTTCTTGCTATTTTAAATTTTGGTTTCTTTATCATTGCTGATTTTTAAAATATACCGCCCGCTCATTTGTTAAACTCTCCTCGGCTTCTTCGGCTTCGGCCCGTTGTGCGGGACCGGAGTCACATCTTTGATGGAAGTTATGTCTATGCCCCGTGCCATGAAGGCCCTTATCGCCGGTTCACGTCCAGAGCCAACCCCCCGCACCACTACTCCGGCGTCTTTCACACCCAGAGCCGCCGCCTTCTCGGCTATCAGGTCACCCACTTTCGAAGCGGCAAAAGGCGTTCCTTTCTTCGCCCCTTTGAAACCCAAACTGCCGGCGCTTGACCAAAACAAAGTATTGCCTATCTTGTCTCCGAAAAGAACTTTCGTGTTGTTGAAGGTGGCATCGATATATAAAGTGCCCGAAGTGATTTTTTTCTTCGGGGTTTTCGCGGAAGTTCCCTTCTCTTCGGTCGGCGCCGGCTTTGCGCCTTTCTCGACGGATTCTTCTTCGGGTTTAGTTGTGATTTTTGTTTTTCCCATAACTACATAACTATTTTAGGTCTTGCTCTCTTTTCTTCGTCCCGAAGCCATCGTCTTTCTGACATTGCCTCTGACTGTTCTTGAATTGGTCTTAGTGCGCTGGCCTCTGACGGGCAACCTCTTGGCGTGCCTCACTCCGCGGTAGGTCTTGATGTCTTTCAATCTCTTGATGTTGGCGGAAACTTCTCTCTTCAGGTTTCCTTCGATTTTCATCCCCTCGATGATGGTTCGTATTTTGTTTTCCTCTTCGGCGGTAAGTTCTTTGGCCTTCTTGCCTAAATCTATATCCACCTTCGCCAAAATCTTGCGCGCAGTAGAAACACCTATGCCGTAAAGGCAAGTGAGGCCGAATTCCAATCTTTTATCGTCTGGTATTGTTATGCCAAATACTCTCATGAAAATTTCTACTGTTTCTGCTTATGCTTCGGATTAGAACAGACAACCCGCAGGTGCCTTCCGCGTTTCACCATTTTGCAGTTGTCGCATATTTTTTTGACGGTTGCTCTTATGCGCATAAAAACAAACAAGACAAAAAATAAGGGAAAAACCCTTGATTTTTCAATGTATAAAACCTTTTATAAAACTGTAATCAGTATAATACACTATAACTAAAAAAATTACAACCTTTTCACAATCCTTCCTTTCCCCCCGTACTCGTCTAGTACGACTTCAACCGAGTCGCCGATTAATACCTTGATTCGATGCATGCGCATTTTACCCGAGAGATACGCCAAGATTTCTTTTTCTTCGCCGTCCTTCTCTTTTATTTTTACCCGAAACAAGGTTGAAGGAAGCGATTCGGTAACCACTCCCCTCGCCGTCAAGTCCTTTTCAATTTTTTGCCCGTTCATCAATTCGTTAGATAATACTAAATTAAACTTTTAGAGTCAACAGTAAAGGTATATTACTGCGGATAGTTGACGATGATTTGTATGTCTTCCGCTTTTTCCGGAAAAGAACCTTTCCAGAACGGACGTATGACCAATTTGGCAGTAGAGATGCTGGTGTGTTTCGAGAGAATGTTATTGAATTCGCTTTTTTCTTTTCGAAGCAGGTCAGAGACGAACTTGCCCTCGTCAACTCTCCAGACAATCTTCGGCGTGCCGGAAAGAGAGAAGTTTATGCTTTTTGCTTCGGCAAAATTTATGTCCTCTGCGCCGGGCAGGGAAAACTCGAGCTCACGGATATTCGGTATATAAATTTCACTCCCGTCATATTTGTCAACCACCGTCTCTGCGATTTTCTTGGCTAATTTTTTCTCGTCAAAAAGCACGCCGTACAGAGAACCCTTGATGGTTACCAATGCCATATCTTCCCCCGAGGCGGAAACGATGGTTTGCCTGTCATCCACCGAGAGAAAAGCCGCGTTTTTGAAAAACACAAAGCCCTGCGGTATCTGCGCGCCGATCTTAGGGAGAAGACCATCTTTGAGTTTCGACTTCAAATCGTTTACGGCAATACTCTTGTCGAGCGAAGAAACCACCGGCGACTTTCCTTCGAAACCGCCGGCTATGTCGCCTTTTGACCGGCCGTAAAATTTCGCGTATTTCGGAGTTCCCTTGAAACCAAAAATTTTAAAATCAAGCGGCCCGCTGTTGTATGAAGGACCTCCTTCAGAGGCATGTATCCCGACTTCCACACTTCCTGGCTTGCCGTCTTCTTTCATGCCTGGCACCGTTATCTTCTGGTCGGTCTTGTATAGTTTGCCGTTCGAACCCTCCAGCCGTGTATCTATATCCAGCGCCTGTGGGGAAGAACTGAACGAATTGTAGATAACCACGGTGCCTTTAGCCGGAATCTTCACGTCTTTTTGCTCGCCGGCCAAAATGGTCTTGCTCTGTTCCCCGGTGAGAACCACCGTCTCGAAGGAAAGGTCGGCTGAACTGTTCGCGCCAGAGGCAGAGAAACTTTTCTTGAACTGTATTTCTTCCGTCTTCGGGGTCAGAGTGATTTTCACCCCGGAAAAAAGATATGAGAGCGCGAAAAGTAAAGAAACGACGGAAACCAGCGCGACGAAATAAATTCCATATTTCGAATCGGTCTTCAAAACCTTCGGCCTCTCTCGCGCGGGGAAAATATTTTCTTCCCTTTCCCTCGGCGGCCTTATGGCCTCGGGCGGCGATTTTCTCACCTTTACCATATCCTGAAGTATTCTTTTGGTCATAACTTTATTTTATATCTCCAGAGACGCAAAATCCAGGAGAGTTAAATCCTCGTTCCGCTACCCAAGGCGGGCGCCAGCAAAAAACGGCTTGCATAAAAAATACCCGCGATTATGAAAGGGTCGCGCTTCACTCCTTCTTTGAAAGACGCCAAGCCGTGCAGTATTTCGGTATTCATCGGAACAACCCGAAATTTCGACTCGGTCAGGGTGTACTGGCTAAATTGTTCCGTCTCTATGATATCTCCGAAAAATTTTTCAAATTGCCTGTCCGCCGACATAAAAACATCGGCCGGGATTGAAATATCGTTGGATATTTTTATCAAGGACTGCTGAAAGCCCCTGAGCCAATCGCTTTCGGCCTCTTTCATAAAAGGCAGAATCTTCCTGAGCAGGGATTTATCGGCGTGTCCTTGGATATAAAGCGATATGACCGACTCGGCTTCGTTTAAGGTAAAACCGAATTCCTGCGCGATTTTTCGGATGATAAAATTGCGCCCGAGCGGATAAGAGACAGAATTGTGTAGCACTTCTTTTTTGACTATCGAGACATCGGTTACTTCGCCGGCAATATCCACCAGAAGAAAATTTTCTTTATCGCGCCAGACGTCCCGCGCCACCGCGAACTGCGCCATGGCGAAAGACATGAACTTCACATTTTCCGTATGGAAATGTTTCCTTATTGTTTGCTCCATCTTCTTCAAAATCTTTTCCGCTCCGGCAGAAATGAAAGCGGGCATTTCCAGAATCCTGGCTTTCTTGCCGTAAGGATTCGCAATCGGATAGCCGTTCAAGAAGGTCTTCATGCTCTTGAATTCTATCGGCCGGATTTTTTTCGACTCTTTTCCAAACTTTTCCGTGTTTTCTTTTTCCAAAATTTCTATTTCTTTCTGAATCAGCTCGTCGGCGACCTTCTCGGTGAAAACGAAAGGCGTGTTTTTTTCAAGCTTGATAAATCTGGTCTGCGATACGTACCAGGGAGACGAAAGCACGCAAAAAATTTTCTCCGGCCTGCCTAGACCCGAGAGATGAATTTTGCCGGTAACCGCGTTCAACGCGCGCAAAGTAGAAGAAAAAAACTTCTCCGGCTCTATCTTTTCTTCAAAGTCGATGCTTTCGCGCGCGCAGAAAATAACTTCCGGAACCCGGGAACCACCGGCCTTGAACAAGGCCCCGCCAACCGAAGCAGAACCGACATCAAAAAGGAGAAAAAGGTTTTCTTCTTTTTCACGCTTGGAAAAAATCCCCATACGCTAATTATATCATAAGCATGCTTCGGAGGGCTAAGCTAACATCGCCTTGATGCGGCGAATACCGGCGGAAACGGCTTCTTCTTTTTGTATTTTGAAAGGGCCAAGTTCAGAAGTATTTTTCACATGCGGTCCGCCGCAGAATTCTTTTGAAATAATATTCCCCTCCCCGTCCTCCACAAAATAAACCGAAACGACATCGGGATATTTAGCACCGAATTCCATCTCGGCGCCCAATTTCTGCGCTTCCTCGAGCGGCATTTCGCGGCGCACGACATTTAAACCCTGTTTTATTTTTTCATTCACAAAATCTTCCACTTTCTTCTTTTCTTCCTCGGTTAGTTTATGGTCGCATATGAAATCCATACGCAAACGCTCTTCATTTATATTGCTCCCCCTCTGTTTTACACTTTTCCCCACGACATTTTGCAAACCAGCAAGCAGAAGGTGGTGCGCGGTGTGCAATTTGACTGTTTTTTCGTTGTGGTTCGCAAGTCCCCCTTTGAACATGCCAGCCGAAGCAGTTTGTGAAAGTTTTTGATGCTCGGCCATCTTTTTGCGAAAATCTTCAATATCGATTTCTTTGCCTCGTTCTTTCGCAATTTCTTGGGTTAGTTCAATAGGAAATCCGTAAGTAGTGAATAAAACGAACGGGTCGGTACCTCTTTCAAATTCTTTCATTCCTCTTGCAAGTGTTTCTCTAAACTTTTGCTCTTCGAGTGAAATTTCCTTTTTAACTTGTTCTCTTTTTTCATACGTGTCGGGATATATATCTCTGTAAGATTCAACTATTGAATCGGTTACATGGGCTAAACCACTATGCTCTATGCCTAGTTTATCGGAAAATAGGACCGCGCGGCGAATTAGTCGTCTAATAAAATAACCACGTTCGGTATTAGATGGAGTAACACCATCGGCAATCAAAAATACGGCTGCTTTCATATGGTCTGAAATAACACGAAAAGCTTTTGTGTCTTCGATTTTTTCTCCGTACTTCCTACCGGAAATTCTTTCGAGAAAATCAAGAATGTAACCGTGGTTGGTTTTGATGATGTCTGGATTATTATTTACCGCCATGGTAATGCGCTCTAGGCCCCCGCCAAAATCAACGTTTTGTTTCGGTAATTTGGAAAAAGTGCCATCCTCATTTTTCTTGTACTCCATAAAAACACTGTTACCTATCTCTAAAAATCTTCCACAGTCGCAGTTAGGATGACAATACTCGCCAAACTTAGGGTTATGCTCAATTCCTTCAAATTCGTAGAAAACTTCCGAGTCGGGACCGCCCGGTTCTCCCACGGGCATATCATCCGGAGTACCCGCGCGGCTCCACCAATTTTTTTTCACGTCGTAGTAAAATATACGGCCACCCTGCATGCCAACCCTGTATCCGTTTTCTTCACTACCGATATTAATTTCCTTCGCCTCTATGCCTTTTTCTTCAAACAGGGCTTTCCAAAAACTGGCCGATTCCGGATCTTTAGGAATATTGTTTTTCTCATCGCCAATAAAAACAGAGACATAGAGTTTTTTGGGATTAAGTCCGATACCATCAACGAGAAATTCAAACACCCATTTAATTTGTTCTTTCTTGAAATAATCTCCCAAGGACCAGTTGCCAAGCATCTCGAAAAAAGTAGTGTGACGATTATCTCCAACCTCGTCTATATCAACGGTACGGAAAGATTTTTGAGAATCAGCAATGCGTTTACCGAGAGGATGTGGCTCGCCGAGCAGATATGGAACCATTGGTTGCATGCCAGAGCCGGTAAAAAGGGTGCTAGGGTCGTTAACAGGAACAAGTGGAGCCGAGGGAATTATTTTATGCCCCCTTTCTTCAAAAAACTTCAAAAACCTTGAGCGTATTTCGCCTGATTGCATAAAAAATCAACTTCTAGAATTATAATTCTCAAAGTTCTTTTCCGAAATTCTCCTTATGGGTCTCTCGACAAAAAACATAATCGTAAGCACGACAAGTACAAGCAATGTGGCAATAAGAGCTATCCCAAAGAGACCAAAACCGGCGGCCGTGCCAATGCCAGCTGTCACCCAAAGTCCGCTCGCTGTGGTAAGCCCTAAAAGCTTGTTGTCTTGGAAAATTATGAGACCCGCTCCCAGGAAACCTATGCCTACCACTATCTGCGAGGCTATACGGCTCGGGTCAAAATTTCCAAAAGAGCTGTATTTCGCAGCCATGGCTTCCGAAACGATGACAAAAAGCGCCGCCCCCAAAGACACCAGTGCGTGCGTTTTGACTCCCGCGTCCTTGCGTACTAGTAGGCGCTCGGCACCTATAAGCGCACCTAAAACGACGGCTATCGCGAGCCGAATTGCTACTTCCCCGTTTTGAACAAAAAATTCGTTCATTTTTTAATTATCGCACAATTCCACCGCCTAGACAAACATCTTGATCGTATAGAACCAAAGATTGCCCGGGCGCAACCAAAACGGGCCTATCGAAAACCGCCTGCCCGGCATCCGGCGTTTTGCATTCAATCTTGCATGGCAAAAATTCTCCGTGGTAGCGGATTTGGGCGGTGTATTTTTTTTCGGCCTCAGGAATATCAGAAACCCAATTAATATTTCTTATTCTAATGTTCGTTACCTGCCTGTCCGGCAAGCAGGGAATGTTAGAATGATTTTGAGCTAGGCCTTGCCTGGATGAAACTATCAAAACATTTTTTTCTAAATCTTTACTCACTATGTAGTACGGCCCGTCGTTCGGGTTTTTCTTGGTAATGGTGAATCCGTGACGCTCGCCCAAAGTGCTGAAAACCGTTCCGTCATGATATCCGATTTCCGCGCCGTCTTCGGCGCGCAAAACTTTTCCCTTCTTTTCTTTGATGTAGTGCTTCAGGAATTTTTTCAAATCCACTTCGCCCAAAAAACAGATTCCCTGGCTGTCTTTTTTTTCTGAGACCGGAAGCCCGATTTTTTTGGCAACCTTGCGAACTTCGGGCTTCGGCAAATGGCCAACGGGGAACAAAATTTTAGACAGTTGTTTTTGCGTCAGGGTCCAAAGAAAATAACTTTGGTCTTTGGCGGGGTCTTTGCCTTTTAGTAATGAAAGCGGGAAATGCTTTTTCGAACGGTCTGGTTGAGCCCGCTCCTTAAAAAAATTCTGCGCGGGCGACCCGAGGACCTGAGAAAAAGCATTTCCCGCTGAAATCTTTTCTACCCTAGCGTAGTGCCCCGTCGCCACGAAATCCGCCCCCATAGAGAGCGCTTTATCTAAAAAAGCGCCGAACTTCACGTATTTGTTGCACATTATGTCGGGATTCGGCGTCCGCCCCGCTTTATACTCGGCAATCATGTAATCAGCAACTTCCTTTTTGTAAACTTCTTCAAAATCAAAAGTGAGGAAAGGTATATCTAAATGCGCGGCAACCCGCATCGCGTCTCGGCGCTCTTTTTCTTCGTTGCAGGGCAAAAAATCCGGGTGCCAGGTCTTCATAAAAACCCCGACCACTTCGCAACCTTCTTTTTTGAGCAAAGCGGCGGAAACAGCGCTATCCACACCCCCCGAAAGCCCGACAAATATTGTTTTCTTCTTGCTTTTCATAAAAGTGGTATAATAAATTACATTATTAACATATTTGATAAATAAAGCATATGGTGAAAGAAAGTAGAGCACCCGTACAACCTGAACAACTTGCCGATGGGGAAGTAGCAAATATCGCTGAAGTAGCCAACAGAATGGGTCAACGGGAAATTTTAGCAAAACTTGCAGAACTACTACAAAAGTTCAGGAGTAGAGAAATTACATCACCTCAGCTACTCTCATTGTTAGATAATTTCGTAAACACAGCGCGAGCCAAAATAATAAAAAGTGAGGAATAGACAAATTATCTTTACATAAAACTAAACCTCCATCAATTTCTTGTAAAGCTCGAACGTAGCATAAGCGTCGGAGAGGGCGCTGTGCGCTTTTGGGTTTTCTATGCCGAAATGTTTGGTAAGGTCGCGTAGCGAAAGGTGCTTCACATCTTCGCGCCCGTGAAGTTTGGCCCAAGCGATTGAAATAGTATCGAGCTTGTGGTAATGCATGGTATTTTTCACCCCCGTTTTCGCGAAGGCCTGTTCTAAAAAACACGAATCAAACGCCACGTTGTGGCCCACCATCACGCAATCCCTGGCTTTCTCGGAGAAGGACTTCATGGCCTCGGCTAGCGTCCCCGCATTTTCCCAGCCGCTCTCGCTGTAGTGATTCACCTTGAGCGAAACCGGGTCGGCGTTTTCTATGTGTTCCGGTTTTGCTTTCGCTTCAAAAGTCCCGATAATTTCGAGTTCGGGGTTAACTATAACGCACCCGATTTCAACAATCTCGTGCACTGCTACGTCGAGTCCGGTGGTTTCTATGTCCACGAAAGCAAAACTGCGTTTTTCCATGTTACTTTAAATACTTCCGTATGTTCGCGTTATGCTCGGCCAAAGTACTGGCATAGTGCACCTTGCCGTCTTTGTCGTGCAGATAATAAAGATAAGCCGAACTTTTAGGGTAAATGGCCGCCTTTATCGAGTCCATCCCGGGATTCGCGATGGGCGTCTTGGGCAGACCCTTTGATTCGTAGGTCTTGGGCTCGGCGTCAACCTGAAGCGGCATACCCTTCCCCAGCCTTTTCCATAAAATCCCGGAAATAATTTCTCGGTCGCCGTCGCCGTTCGCTTCTTTCTCGATTAGGGAAGCCATGGTTATTATTTCCCCCTCTGTTCTGCCGCTCTTCTTTATGTCCTCGCGCACTAAAGAAATTTTTTTCTCATAATTTCTCTGAATCGAACGCAACACGTCGGTCTCGCTGTCGCGGACCGTAAAAAAGTAAGTGTCCGGGAAAAGATACCCCTCCCTCGCTTCCTTTAGAAAATTTTCTTTATTAAATTTCGAAAGCTTTTCGGCTAACAGTGTAGCAATATCCAAAGCGGTAAAACCCTCGGGTATAGTCACCCGTACCGGCAAAAGGTTCTGTTCGCCTTTGGCCAGCCGGCGGGCAACTTCAAAAACAGTAATCTTTCTCTCGAAAAAGTAGTCCCCGGCAATCACTCGCCTGTCGCTGCCCAGAGTTATCACCAAGGTCTCGAAAACGGCCCGGGAACGGATTATTCCGCTCTCCTCTAAACTCTGCGAAACGGAACGCAAACCCGCCCCCTCTTGCACACTCACAAACTCTCCAACCGGAAAATCCCCAGGCGGGCTGAAAAAAAACAAATAGGCCAGAAATAGAGCCAGAACAACCAGAAAAGCGCCCAAGGCGATTTTTCTGTCCAAACCGGACATCCGCCGCCGGAATTCAAAATCGTATTCAGATTCGTTGTCCGATTGAGAAAAATTCTCCATAATATTTTACGTGGGCAAGTTCGTAGGGGGCGACGCCTCTTTTGATTCTATACGCTCGAGCGCCGGGACACGCAGTATCTGGCCCGGGAAGTGCCATAAAGTGGCAAGTTCTTCGGTATTCAGAATATTTATGTGGTGGTGAAAATAGTTCGGAAAAATGTAAGGCGATATCGGCCAAGGAAGGTGTAATTTGTGGCGCATGGGCGGATGGTAAAATTCCCGCTCGCGATATTCTTCGAGCATTCTGTCGCAAAGGCGAATTATTGATTTCTTAGAAGCCAAGAAGAAACCGCTGAACAGGCCCGACGCAAAAGCATCGGCCTGGGTAGCGTTGAAGCGCCAAAGCTCATTACGGTAAGGCGCGGCATACTGGCGGAAAATCAAGCGCAAATTACGGCGATTGTTCATGTTAAAAAGCTCTCTCTTGGCCACATAGCACACACGGATACCCGCGTCGAAACCGACCTTGTTCATTTTAGCGCCAGCTCTCTTCACATTTTCCTGCAAATAATCCGGCAGACGAATTTCTTTGGCAGTCGGATGCGCGGGGTCTTCAGATTTGTTCAATCTGGTGAACTCCTGCATGTATTTTTTCAAATCAATCTCGCCTTGCGTAAGCCAGTCGTGCTTCTTAAACCATTTGCCAGGCACCTTGTATTCTTTTTTAGACGGCCTTACCACTATTTGCATCCACATTTGTTCTCCCTTCTGAAGTGAGCCGAAAAGCTCTACGACCGGCGTTATCGGGTCAACTTTGTATTCTTCCTTCGGGTCTTTATCCAGCCCGAAGTCAACATAAGTCATAATGGGAAAGACATCCGGTCTCTTGAGTTTGAATTCGCAGCCCCACAAATTCCAAGGGCTGTCGGCAGTGATTTTATCAACCGCCAAAGTATAGTCCTCGACCACCTTTACCTGCGCTTGGGGATACTGCGCGTACATCTGGGTCTCTATCAAACCCTTCACGCGGGTCGGCGTACGAATATAAAAATGCACCTGCCCGTCGATTGAGGCAATTTCGAGCGAAAACCAAAACCACACCGCTCCCTGCCAGTAGGTTTCAAGCCCGCCTTTTTCGCTCCAGTGATATAAGGCGTTCGTGATAAAAAGCTCCATGGCCTTCGGCGAGCGCACCACATCGCGCGGTGGCACAATCTCTAACAATACCCAGTCAATGCCCGAAATAAAGTCGGCCTGCACATAATGAAGCCACATTTTGTAAGCGGCATAAGCCAGAAGAGCCGTTGCCAGAAACGGCAGAAGAGCCAGCGCCACCTTGTATACCCACAAAGCAGTCAGGTCAACGCGAAAAGCCACCGCTCCGGCTTCGGCAGTTATGAAATAGGCCAAGATAACAAACAAAATAATCGGCCAAAAGTTTTTTATCTCTTCAAGAAAATGCCGCACCTGTATATTTTAGTACATTTCTTAGAAAAGAGAAACTAGAGAATTTAGACCGCGGAATACAAGCCGTTTTTCAGCTTCTTGAAATACTTTGAATTCACTAAATTTACCAGTATAGTGTTCTTCTTGAAGTATCTCTCTTTCATCACTTTTTCTACCACTTGTTCCTTGGAAAGCGGGCCTTCCCTTTTTAAAATATCGCGTATCACGTCTCTGGCGATGCCTGTCTTATAACCCCACTCGGAAAGCGCGTAGAGCCCCCGCCCCACCAGCACGAAGCGCGGGTCTTTAATCAGCTCGTTGTGGCAAGTGGCATAATGCGTCTTTCTGCCGAAGGTTCTTGAAATCGCGTCGGCCACTTCTTTGAAATGCATCGGGCTGCCGTGCTTTCGCATAACCAAGTATGCAAAGTCCTTGACACCGCGGGTGCGAACATTCGGCGAAGTTGATTTGCCCCATTCGCCGAGCGGATTTCGGGAAATGGTTTTAGTGAGCGCCAGCCACCTTTTTACAATTTCATCGTTCTGATACTTTTCAGCCACGTCTTTCATGTGCTCCAAAAATCTTTTTATCATCTCGGTCTCATGCAAAAGCTCCTCGTCTTTAAGTCCTTCGTACAATTTTTTCAGCGAACTGTGCACCCTCTCGGCTAACTCGTCATCTACACTCCAGCGGGCTTTGAAATGTTCATCTTCATGATGTTTTCTGAAATAGTCCCCAAGTTCCAGATAAAAACGGATGTGATTTTGAGTGTTTTTATCTTTGGAAACGTGCGAAAGCAGGTCGTGTTCGGCAACAATCCCTCCCAGGGAATGAACTAGCTCTTTCAGTTCTTCAAAAATTTTCTGCTCTTCATGATAAACAGCCGACTTTTTTATCATTTTAATCGCGACATCCTCTATCTGGCGAACGCGCTCGCGGGTGATGCTGTATTTTTTGCCGATTTCGTCCAGCGTTTTTTTGCGTACGTCAGCCGTCAAGCCGAAACGGTTGAGAATGATATCCCGCATGCGGTCCTGCAGGTGGGAAGTTATTCTCTTAGTTACTTGTTTTGGTTTAAAGGAAAGTGTAGACATGAAAAAATATTCTGCTTAGGGTGAAACCTAGGTATTATACAACAGTTTCATTTTATATCAAAGTTTTTTCCTCTCGGCTCTCACCCTGTCAAGTTCGGTAAGATACTTTTTACGCAATCGCACCGATTTCGGGGTGACTTCTAGGTATTCGTCTCCGCTGATTGCCTCCAACCCGCGTTCGATGCTTAAAATAAAAGCCGGAGAAAGGTATATCGCTTCATCCGAACCCGACGCCCGCATGTTTGATAACTCCTTTCCTTTGGTGGGATTTACCGACATATCACCGCCCTTTAAGACATTCCCCACCACCATGCCTTCGTACACTTCTGTCCCATGCTCAATATATATTATACCACGTTCTTGTAAATTTGCAAGAGCAAAGGCCACCGCCTTGCCGGAAGTCATTGAAACCATAGAACCGTACTCCCGGCGCTTGATTTCTCCCGCATATTCCCTGAAACCCGTAACCCGCGAAGACATTATGCCTAAGCCCTTGGTATCTACTATAAATTCTCCGCGATAGCCCAGAAGCCCGCGGGTGGGTATGTCGAAAATCATTCTGGCGATGCCTTCTTTGTCCGCCATGCTTTTCATAATCCCCTTCCGTTTGCCGATTTTTTCTATGACTCCGCCGGAGTATTCCATCGGCACGTCAATCACAAGTTCTTCGTACGGTTCGCTTTGAATTCCGCCAATAATTTTGATTATGACCTCGGGCTGGGATACCTGCACTTCGAAACCCTCGCGGCGCATGTTTTCTAAAAGTATCGCGATGTGAAGCTCTCCCCGCCCGTAGACCTTGAAAAAAGCAGTTCCGGAATTTTTTGCCTCATCAGGCGAAAAATCAACTTTCAGACCCACGTTTACTTCCAATTCTTTTAGAAGCCGTTCTTTGAGCTGTCTGCTGGTTACAAATTTTCCTTCGCGTCCGGCGAAGGGTGAATCGTTTACTAAGAAATTTAGCGACAAAGTGGGTTCGTCGATGGCGATATGGGGTAATTCGGGCACATCTTTGTCTTCACAAATCGTCTCGCCGATATAGATGTCGGGTATGCCGGCCACCAAAACGATGTCGCCTGTCAGTGCAGAAGATGTTTCTTTTCTGCTCACTCCTTCAAAAGTGAAAAGTTTGCTGATTTTTCCGTTTCTCTCCCCATTTTCTCCCTTTACCACCACCGGCCGGCCCGAAAAAATTTCTCCCGAATAAATCCTGCATACGGCCATACGGCCCAGAAAATTATCGTACGCCAAATTGAAAACCTGCGCGGCAAGCTTGGCGGCGCCGGCGTCAAGGTGCATCTTTGACGAGCTCGTCAAGGATGCCCCTTGACTTGAGGCCTCGGGCACCCTTTCAAGTATCACGTCGAGAAGCGGAGATAAGTCCCCCGAAGCATCCCCGGGTTTTCTAAAGGCCTTGCCTTCCCGCCCTATGGCGTACACCGTCTCGAAATCAAGCTGCTCATTGTTCGCGCCGAGCTCCAGAAACAATTCAAAAATCTCGTCATGCACTCTTTTGATGTCCGAGGCCGGCTTGTCTATTTTATTAATCACGACAATCGGCTTGATGCCGAGCTCTAGCGATTTCTTGAGCACGAATCTGGTCTGTGGCATCGGTCCCTCTACCGCGTCTACCAGAAGCAATACCGAATCAACCGCCCGCAAAACGCGTTCCACTTCCGAGCCGAAATCGGCATGGCCGGGAGTATCCACGATATTTATCTTTGTGTTCTTGTAATAGACAGAAGTGTTCTTTGAATAAATGGTTATACCGCGCTCTTTCTCAAGCGCGTTTGAATCCATTGACACACCTTCTTCAACCACCCCACACTGCTTCATTAATGCGTCAGTAAGCGTGGTCTTCCCATGGTCCACGTGAGCTATTATCGCTATATTTCTAATTTCCATTTAATTTTTGTATCCTGCCTTGGAAAGCAAGTCCTTAAGCAAGTGAGCCGGCATACCAATAATGGCCTCGGCGTCGCCTTCAATCCTCTCAATGTACGGTTTCATGAGAGGATGACCAACACCGAATCCTCCAGCAAGGGTCAGAGGCTCCCCATACTTTATGAAGTCCTCTACGAAAGAATCAGGAAGGTGTTTGAAGAACGTTTTACCTGTATCTACGCCCTCGTATCTCTTTCCAGTTTCGGTGTTCATAATCACTACGGCTGTGATTGCTTCTGGTGCAACTCCCGCACTATATTCCTTAAGAAATTTTCTTGCTTCTCCTTCTGTTTCAGGTTTCTCGCGAAGCTCGCCGCCAGCTATTATAACTGTGTCAGAAGTTATTATGAAAGCCGGTTCTTTCACTTTCGCCGCCAAAGCATCAGCTTTCGCACGAGCCAACACAAGAGGTCTTTCGCGAGGGTTATCTGTCTTAATTTTTCTTTCGTCTATATCTGAAACAAGAACATCAAAAATATATCCTTCTTTTTCTAGGATTTCTTTACGGTGTTTTGAAGCAGAACCAAGGATGAGTTTCATGAACCTTTATGATTGGAGATTAACGCTTCTAGATTTTTTATTAAGGCCTGCTTGTCTACCTCTGGTATTTTTTTAGAAGATATTATTCTTTCCATTAAATCTCTTGTGTGTAATTTAGCTATATTCACTAATCTTTTCTCGAGACAACTTTGAATTGCAGTCAATTCTAAACCAATATCCCCAACTTCCAACGCTGGTTCTAATTTTTTTCCTGGTGTTACTTTTAGAAGAGAATTGCTGTTTTCGCTCACTTTAGTATTCCGGCGCCGGGGGAACCGGTTTTTCTTTTTCCGGCTCGTCGGTAATCGCCACTTCGGTGGTAAGAAGGATGGCCGCCGCAGAAGAAGCGTTCTCTACCGCCGTGCGGGTCACTTTCACCGGGTCTATAATTCCCGCTTTCAGCATGTCATCCACGAATTTGTCGGCCAGCGCGTCGTAACCGGCGTTTTCCTTCAGAGAATTCATCACTTTGTCCACGATTACCGAACCGTCTTCCTTGCCGGCATTCACCGCGATTTGTTTAAGTGGAGAAAGCAGCGCTTTCAGAATTATCTCCGAACCCAAAGCGGATTCCATCGTCTCGCCCGAGGTACCTTTCTTGCCGGAAAGTTTTTTGTAAACTTTCACTAAGGCGCTGCCGCCGCCCACCACAATACCTTCCTCGATGGCCGCCTTGGTCGCATTTACCGCGTCTTCAATCTTTAATTTCAGATACTTCATCTCGGTCTCGGTAGCCGCGCCTACTCGTATAATCGCCACGCCACCCGAAAGTTTGGCGATTCTCTTTTCGTATTTCTCTTTGTCGTATTTTGAATCAAAATTTTCTTTTTGCACCCTCAGCTCAGAGATTCTTTTTTCAATGTCGACTTTTTTACCCTTGCCACCCACAATCACGGTGCTGTCTTTGGCCGATAAAACCTTGTTCGCTCGCCCCAGCATAGCAAGCGTCGTGTCTTCAAGCTTCATGTTAAGGTCGGAAATCACCGGCTTCCCGCCGACAACCACAGCGATATCCTCAAGCTGGCTCTTTTTGTCGTCTCCGAAACCGGGCGCCTTGACTGCCAGCACACTGAAAGCCCCGCGCAATTTGTTCAAAATAAATGTCGCCAACGCTTCACCATCTACATCTTCGGCGATAATTACCAGTTCTTTCTTTCCTGCCTGCGCCATTTTTTCCATTACCGGCAAAATCTCTTTCACTGAAGAAATTTTCTTGTCAGTCACCAATATGTAAGGGTCTTTCATTTCGGCCTCCATTCTTTCCGGATTGGTAATCATGTATGGAGACACGTAGCCCTTGTCAAACTCAAGCCCTTCAACCACTTCTGAATCAACTCCGAAGGATTGGGATTCTTCTACTGTCACCACCCCGTCTTTGCCGACTTTTTCAATCGTGTCGGCGATAATTTTGCCGATCTCAGCCGATTCAGCCGAAATAGTGGCGACTTGTTTTATTTCGTCTTTGTTTTTTATGGCCTTGGAAATTTCGCGAAGCGCCTTTACTACTTCTTGCGCCGCTTTTTCAATTCCCACGCGCAGAGCCACCGCATTCACCCCCATAGAAACATGCTTCAGGCCTTCGGCGATGATTGCCTGAGTAAGAATGACCGAAGTGGTAGTGCCGTCGCCGGCGCTGTCGTTCGTCTTTGAAGCCACCTCTTTCACAATCTCCGCGCCCATGTTCTCAAACTTGTCTTTGAGCGAAATATCCCGCGCAATAGTCACCCCGTCGTTCGTGATAGTCGGCGCGCCGTAACTTTTTTCCAAGATTACGTTTCTTCCTCTCGGGCCGAGCGTTATTTTCACCGCGTTTGCCACGACATCCACGCCTTTTTTGAGCGCCTTGCGGGCATCCTGGTCGTATAGAATTTGTTTTGACATATTTTTCGGAAAAATTAAATTATTTTATAACCGCTAAAATGTTTTCTTCTTTTATAATGAAAAATTTCTTCTCGCCTTCTTTCACCTCGTCGTAGCCGTATTTCGAAAACATGACTTTGTCTCCGACCTTCACCGACATTGGCACGAGCTTGCCGTCATCGTAATGCCCCTTGCCCACGGCTATCACCGTGCCTCGTTCGGGTTTTTCTTTCGCTTCGCTATCCGGGACGTAAATTCCGGATTCGGTTTTTTTGTGTTCGCCACCTGAAAGTTCAAGCGGCAAAACCAAAACCCTGTCTCCGAGCGGAGTTATCTTGCTTAAAATTTTCCCGCCTGCGCTAGTGCTTCGGCGAGCAAGCTTCTTTTCTTTCTTCATATGGCTAAATAATTAAATTAAGCTTGTAATACAAGACCCAAAAGCACTCTGGCTTCTGCCAAAGCACATTTAAGGCAATAGGAATTGTACAAAAAAATTACCTTTTTTGCAAGGAAAATATCACAACTGCAGAATTTCACGTCTTTTGCTAAATTTATTTAACAGAAAAAAGCAAAGCCATAAATCAGTATCAAGACCCGAAAAATCTTTTTAAGCATTTGTTTGCCCAAAATTTTTGAACTTCAAATAATCCTCAATAGTTTTGTTTTGGTGCGCCGAGAGGGATTCGAACCCCCGTAGCCCGAAGGCGGCACGTTTACAGCGTGCTATAATTGACCACTCTATCATCGGCGCTTGCCTAAAAGCTAGCACAAAAGCAAATTTTTTGCACCATATTACGCCTTCGCGCCCGAGCTTGAATGCAGGCGAATCGGGCTTTTGATTTTACCCTTCTTAACTTCTATCAAAAGTTCATCATTTTTCATTGACACGAAGACAGTATCCCCCTCTTTCACGTTGTTTGAAATTATGTGCGAAGCGATGGGATTCAAAATTTTGTTCTGAATCAGGCGGTTAAGCGGACGCGCGCCGTAATTCGGGTCATACCCTTTTTGAGCCAGATACGACAGCGCTTCTTCCGAGATTTTCAAGTCTATATTTTTGGCGGCCAATCTCTCCTTCACCGTATTCATGCGCAGACCGACGATTTTCTTGATGGATTCTTCGGAAAGTATGTCGAATACTATTATTTCATCCAGACGATTGATGAACTCAGGCCGGAAGTGGTCTTTCATCGCCTCCATGACTTTTTCTTTCATGCTCTCGTAGTTATCTTTGTCTGAATTATTTGAAAAGCCGATGGTCTGCATCTTTTCTATGAACTGCGAACCGATGTTCGACGTCAAAATAATTACGGTGTTTTTGAAATTCACCACCCTGCCTTTGCCGTCGGTAAGCCGGCCTTCGTCGATAACCTGAAGCAGTATATTGAAAACCTCCGGATGCGCTTTCTCAATCTCGTCGAAAAGCACCACTGAGAAAGGCCTGTGCCGCACCGATTCAGTGAGCTGTCCCGCTTCGTCGTAACCCACGTACCCCGGCGGTGAGCCGACGAGCTTCGACACCGAATGTTTCTCCATATACTCCGACATATCCACGCGAATCAGGGCGCTCTCGTCGTTGAACAAAAACTGCGCCAAGGCCTTGGTGAGTTCGGTCTTTCCCACACCGGTAGGCCCGAGAAAGATGAAAGAACCGGCCGGGCGGTTCGGGTCGCCGATACCCGCGCGCGAGCGGCGAATCGCGTCTGAAACGCGCGCGATGGCGTCATCTTGGCCGACGACTCTTTTCCTTAATTCTTCTTCCATTCTGGCAAGCTTGGCCCGGTCTTCTTCGAGCATCTTGGTGAGCGGGATGCCGGTCCAGCGGGCGACGACTTCGGCTATATCTTCCGACGTAACTTCTTCTTTCAGAATCCTCCTTGATTTCTGCAATTTTTTCAAACGCGCCGATTTGGTCTCGAGCTCTTTGCCAAGAAGCGGAATTTTGCCATAGCGTATTTCGGCGGCGCGCGCTAGGTCGGCCCGCATTTCGGCGTCTTCGGCAGACAGGCGCAAAGTGTCCAGCTCTTTTTTAATTGAACGAATTTCAGCTACCGTCTCTTTTTCGTTCTGCCATTTTAATTCCAATTCTTTCGTTTTTTCGCGCAGCTCGGCAATTTCTTTGTCTATCTCCTTGATTCTTGCCTTGGTGCTGGTGATTTTTTCTTTTTCTTCTTTTGTGTCGCTTTCGATTTCTTTTTTAAGCGCTTCCTTTTCTATCTCCAATCGCATAACCTTTCTATGCGCGTCTTCCAAAACCGGCGGCTTATTTTCAAGCGCGATTTTTAGGGACGAAGAGGCCTCGTCTATCAGGTCAACTGCCTTGTCGGGCAAGAACCTGTTCGTAACATAGCGGGTGGAAAGGTTCACCGCCGCGACTATGGCATCGTCGGTAATGCGCACTCCGTGAAAAAGCTCGTACTTCTCTTTGAGTCCGCGCAAAATCGTGATGGCATCTTCAAGCGTCGGCTCGTCTATGTACACAGGCTGAAAACGCCTGGCCAGCGCCGGGTCTTTTTCAATATGCTTTTGATATTCTTTCAGAGTTGTCGCGCCGATTGCGCGCAATTCTCCGCGCGAGAGGGCGGGCTTTAACATGTTCGAGGCATCCATCGTGCCTTCGGTGCCGCCGGCTCCGACTATCGTGTGTATCTCGTCTATGAAAATAATCACCCGGCCGTCGGCCCGTTCTATTTCTTTCATGATGCCCTTCAATCTTTCCTCGAATTCTCCGCGGTATTTAGTACCGGCTATAAGAAGGCCCAAATCAAGAGAAACAAGCTCTTTGTCTTTCAAGGATTCGGGTACGTTGCCTTTGGCAATCCGTTCAGCCAGCCCTTCTACCACGGCGGTCTTGCCAGTACCCGCTTCGCCGATAAGTATCGGGTTGTTTTTGGTGCGCCGGGAAAGAATCTGCACAATCCGCATGATTTCGGTGTCGCGGCCTATAACAGGGTCGAGCTTGTCTTCTTTGGCCAGCTTGGTCAGATTGCGGGTGTATTTCAGAAGTAGTTTGAATTTCTTCGGCTCGGTGACGTCGGTAATGTTCTGACTGCGAAGCTCTTCCAAAACCTTTACCACCGGTTCCTTCAGTATTCGAAAACGGGCAAGGACTTCCCGTGCTTCGCCCGGCACTTCGAGCAAAGCCAAGAAAAGATGCTCGGTCGAAACAAAATCATCCTTCATGTACTCGGCCAGTTTCACCGAATGCTCAATCACCTGCGCCAGGTCCGGATTTAAATATATCTGATACGAAGGAGAAAGGGTGCTCGCGCGCTCGGGCGACTCGATGCTTTCCATCACCGAGTCGGTCAAGAACACAGTGTCTATTTCGAGCTTGTCCAATATCGAGCCAACCATGCTTTCTTCCTGCAAAAGCAAGGCGGCCAGAAGGTGCGTCGAAGAAACATGGTTCTGTCCCCGTTCAATCGCCAGTTCATGCGCTTTCTTTATGGCGTCTTTTGATTTGGTTGTGAATTTGTGCAGCGGTGGCATAAATAAATTTTAAATTAGGGATTCAAGAATTTTATCTATCGGAACAAACTTTACTTCGCCGGCCGAAGAAACCATGCCGAGCGCCTGCCCTTCAAGATTCAGTACCAGAGAGCCCCCGCTTGCGCCGGGTATTTTCAGCTCTTTGCTTCCAGAAAGAAAGAGCGAGGACACTGATTCCCCCAAAATCAAAATTTTCTGGCCGGCTTTCATTTGGCCGATATCGCCCGCCTCGGGTACGGAAAAAGAAATTTTACTCGCGGGGTCCAAGGGCTCTCCGATTTTCAAAAAAACAAAGTCCTTTTTTCCCTGCGAAGCAATCGGAGTCGCTTTGAACTTTCCGCTTTCATTTTCCGCGTAGTAATTTTCTTCCGGAGAAATCAGAAAACTGTCGGCGACCAGTATCCCGTCCTCAGAAACTGCGAATCCGTACCCCGCGGAGGCCTGCATTGCATTCCCATCATTATCCTTCCATTCTTTCGTCAAAGAAAAGAGAGCTGATTTATTTTTTTCTATCGCGTCCACCACCAGGTCTTCTTCTTTTATGACCACTGTCTGCACGGCGGTTTTTCCCGGCACCTGCACTATCTTCTCTACCGTTTGTCTTACCACGTTGGTAATCGGCGTAGTTACAGTATCGGGCGCCTGCTGCATCAAAGTCACCGTGGTAATGCCGGTGGCCAGCGAAGTGACAAAAGAAATAAGCAGGGCAAGCAGAATAAGCTGAGGTTTGTTTAAATCCTTGATATCCATAGCGGTATTATAACACTTTCAAAAGTTTAACAAAATTCTATTTCTTTTTGTTTCTGGGAAAAGGTTTTTTAAGCTCTACCTTCTTTACACCAGTATTACCGCTTGTTTCCAAATTTGTATATTTATTTTTTGGTATACGTTCAGGAACTCTATGAAGTCCAGAAGGTTGCGATGTGACTCCAACCGGCTGTCTAAATCTTTCAAACGCGAGGTGTGCTGTTGTCCATCCATTCTCTTTTGCTAAATCCGCCCATTTTTTGTATTCGGGAAAAGTAAATTTTATATTCGCCTGAGAAAGCGCTAATTCCAAACCTTTTATACTTAAAGGGTTTTCTTCTAGCTTCAGTTTTTTACCGTATGCTTCAGTGCTATCCAGTAGGGCGCTATATTCGAAATCAATCGGTTTTATTTCCCCGCTGTTAGCCGAGTAACCCGGGTTTGTGTTTTTGTCTTGAGCCAAAACGTCCTTTGCGAATGGAGCTAGCATCATTGCCGTTATCACAGCCGCTTTAGCACCTTTTTTTATTCCGTATGATCTTTTACCGCTTAGCGCTTCAAATTTCATAGATTTTTTATTTATACCACCTCCCGAGCTTTTTTAAAATTTCGCCAAGCGCTTTGACAACATAGTCAATATCCGCTTTGGTCGTTTCCGCACCGAAAGAAAAACGCACGCCGCCCTCTTCAGGGTCGGCGCCGGGCCGGAGCGCTTTGATTACGTAAGAACCTTCGGAACTTCCGATTTTGCACACGCTCTTTGAAGAACACATAATTCCCCTCGCCGAAAGTTCGATTACCAGAAGGTCGCTCGGAATTTTAGGAAAAGTCACGTTCAAATTGTTCGGCAATCTCTCTTTCAAATCACCGTTTATAACGAGTAAAGCAGACTGCCGATTTTCGAGCGTCTGGCTGAGCCCATTCCTGTTAAAACTTTCTGCATGGGCGACCCGAGGACCGAGAGAATTGGCTGTCTGCGAAACGAGCTTTTTTATGAAATAATCCCGCAGTTTGGCTAGCCGTTTAAATTCTTTTTCTTTCGCCTTTTCCGATTTTTGAAACGCCGAAGCGAAATGAACGATGGCCTTCAGGTTTTCTGTGCCGGGACGAAGACCGAATTCCTGGTCTCCTCCGCCGAAGACCGGCGCGAGCGGAACTGTTTTCTTTTTATACAACACGCCGGTCCCGCCGGCTCCTTCCAACTTCGCGCCAGAAATTGAGAGCAAATCAACCCCCAGCCGCTCGACGTTTAAATCCAGAAAATTAGTAGCCTGAACCGCATCCAGGTGAAAGAGCGGATACACGCTGTGAGTCGCATGCTCTGCGCCGCGCGTCTTTCGAAAATGACGAATTTCTCTGACAATTTCGCGAACCGGCTGGATGGTGCCGACTTCATTGTTCGCGTACATTACCGAAACAAGCACGGTGTTTTCTTTGATTGCTTTTTTTACTTTCTTCGCCTGCACAAGGCCGTCCGATTCCACTGGCACGAAAGAAACTTCGGCCATTCCCCTTTTTTCAAGCAACCGGCAAGTTTCAAACACCGAGGGGTGCTCTATGTTGGTGGTGACAATATGAAATTTTGCCGACGGGGAAAATTTTTCTTTCGCGGCTAAAACAACCCCTTGGATGGCCAGGTTGTTTGATTCCGTCCCCCCGCTGGTAAAAATTATTTCCTCCGGCCGGGCGTCCAAAATGCGGGCAACTGCGCTTCGCGCTTCCGCGAGTTTCGCGCCGGCGGCCACCCCCTCGGAATGTATAGAACTCGGATTCGGTTCGGCGGCGGCCGCGTAATCCATATGGATAATTCTCTTTTTTTTCTTGCCAGGCATATTTGATTTAGGCGTAAAGATAGTATATAGTGAAAATGCGATGGATACAAAGCTCCAATTTTTTCTTTTTGTTTTTTTCGTTGCCGCTTTTCTCATCGGCCTGCTCTGGTCGCTTCGCACAGAGCATCGCTTGCGAAAATTTTTCGCCGGCAAAAAAGCGAAAGACCTCGAGGAAAAAATTCTACTCTTAGAGAAAAACATAGAAAATCTTGAATCGGCGAAAAAAGAAACCGCAGCACAGCTCGCCGGAATAAACCAGAAACTGAAAAAAAGCGTGCGCAGTTTGGAAGTTCTGCGTTTCAACCCTTTCCCTGACCAAGGCGGCAACCAAAGTTTCGCGGTGGGAATGCTTGACGAAGAAGGAAACGGATTAGTGCTTTCGAGTTTGTATGCCCGGGACCGGATGAGCGTTTTCTGTAAACCGGTGAAATCCGGAAAATCCGAGTATGAGCTTACCGCCGAAGAAAGAGAAGTGCTAAGTAAGGCAAAAATATGACATGGACAAGAAAGAAACAAAAAACAACGGAAAGATTTCGAGACCGCCAATCGTGGTGGTAATGGGTCATATTGACCATGGCAAGTCGACTCTGCTCGACTACATCAGAAAAACGAACATCACCGAAAAAGAAGCCGGCGGAATAACCCAGCGAATTTCGGCATACGAGGTCTCGCGCAAAAACGCGGGCGGAAAAGAAGAAAGGGTGACTTTCATAGACACTCCCGGCCACGAGTCATTTTCGGGCATGCGCGAACGCGGAGCGAAAACTGCCGACATCGCGATACTCATCGTATCGGCCGAAGACGGCGCGAAGCCGCAGACGGTGGAAGCGTGGAAAAGCATCTGCCAGAACAAAATCCCCTGCGTGGTGGCAATTAACAAAATAGACAAACCGAATGCGAACGTGGAGAAAACAAAACAAGAGCTGGCCGAAAACGAAATTTACCTCGAAAACTACGGGGGCAAAATTCCTTTCGCCGAAATATCAGCCAAGACCGGTGCCGGCGTGGATAATCTTTTGGAACTTCTCTCGATTGTGGCCGAAATGGAAAATCTGGAAGGAGACAAGAACCTCCCCGCTTCGGGCTTCGTGCTTGAGGCAAATTTGGATTCCCGCCGTGGCATCCAGGCGACGCTCGTCATAAAAAACGGCACGCTAAAAAAAGGCATGTGTGTGGCGGCTGGAGACAGCATGGCGGGCACAAACATAATGGAGGACTTTCAGGGCAAGCCGGTGAAAGAAGCTACTTTCTCTTCGCCCGTGCGGCTGGTCGGTTTCAGCAAAATCCCGAAAGTGGGCGCGGAATTCAGGTCTTTTGAAAAAAAGGGAGATGCCTCGGAATATTGCGAGGGATGCAAAGAGAAGACGCGCTCGGACGAAAGCCCGGCCATCCATCTGAATGAAAGCGAAAATCAGAAGAAAATGATTCCGATGGTGCTGAAGGCCGATATTGTCGGTTCGCTCGAAGCCATTGAAAAGGAAATCGGAAAAATAAAAACGGACAACGCGGAATTCAGGATAATCCAAAAGGGAGTCGGGCCGGTTTCAGAAGGAGACATAAAAGGAATCGGGCCTTCCGAAGAAGCGCTTATTGTCGCCTTTAACGTGAAAGCCGACAAAAACGCGGCCGAGCTGGCGAACAAGAAAGGCATCGACATACATTCCTTTGACATAATTTACAAGATGACCGAATGGCTCACCGAAGAGCTGGAAAAGCGCCGGCCGAGAATTGAAACGGTAGAGGTGACGGGCCGGGCGAAAATTTTAAAGACCTTCAGCCGCACCAAAGAACGGCAAATCGTCGGGGCGAAAACGCTAAAAGGCAAGGTAACCATGGACGGTACGGTAAAAATCCTGCGCCGGGAGTTTGAAATCGGACGCGGAAAAATCGTGAACCTGGAAAAAAGCAAAACGAAAGTACGCGAAGTCGAAGAAGGGGTGGAATTTGGAATGATGCTGGAATCGAAAATTGAAATCGCCGAAGGTGATGTAATCGAAGCGTTTAGCATAACGCAAAGGTAACCTACCTCGAAACCCGTCGCGGGCGTACTTTTTGAGAGACCTTGGGAGGCGCGGCGGCGCCGGACAGAGAAAATTTTCAGCAGAAAATTTTCGTGTCTATCAAAAAGTACGCCAAGAAAGGGTTTCGTGATTTAAGAAAAATATGTCAGACAGACAAGACAAAGTGGCAAACCTTATAAAAGAGCTCGCGGCGAATTTTTTGGAGCGGGAGACGGACAAATCGTCTCTCATCACTGTCACTTCGGCAAATGTCTCCCCCGACCTGAAACGGGCCACTATTCTCATCAGCGTGCTACCTGAGGAAAAAGAAAAACTCGCGCTTGAATTTGTAAAACGCAAGCGCCGCGAGCTGCGCGAAGTTCTGGCGAAAAACTTGAAAACCAAAAATCTCCCCTTCCTGGATTTCGCCATAGACGCGGGCGAAAAAAGACGGCAACGAATCGACGAACTGTTGCGGGGAAAATAAGCGGTGCCGAGGGGGAGATTTGAACTCCCAAGAGATTTCTCTCGCTTGCTCCTAAGGCAAGTGCGTCTGCCAATTTCGCCACCTCGGCCAATCAATTTCGGTTAACTGTCCGCCCGCTCAGAATCGAACTGAGGACCATCTCCTTAAGAGGGAGTTGCTCTACCAGCTGAGCTACGGGCGGTTTTTTTAAATTTAACACATTCTTTTTTATTTTGAAAGTTGTGAAAAAAATGTTAGATTATATCTTGTTTATTTCTTTTAAAAAAACAAGGCCTGGTCGCCAAGTAGTAAGGCAAGAGTCTGCAAAACTCTTATACGTGGGTGCGATTCCCACCCAGGCCTCTTTGCGAAGCAATGCCCGAGTGGATGAAAAACAAACTGCTTTGTTTCTCATCCGAACGAAGTGAGGAGGCCGACGCTCGGGTTTTGGTTTTGCTTTGCAAAACAGGAAACATGAAATATGTTTTCTAAAAAGCCCGAGTGGCGGAATTGGTATACGCGCACGACTTAAAATCGTGTCTCGCAAGGGATGTGGGTTCGACCCCCACCTCGGGCACCTTGACTTTTAAGCCCTAGTATGCTATAATTTAAATATGTTTAAGGTAAATAAAAAATTCATAATTTGGGGCTTTGAAATATTGGTTATTTTGGGCTTCGGATTGATTACCTTCATGGCTACCAGGGCTCAGGCCGCCGATAAATATTATTTCGCAA
Source organism: uncultured Candidatus Saccharibacteria bacterium (assembly GCA_964596395.1). Classification (GTDB taxonomy): domain Bacteria; phylum Patescibacteriota; class Minisyncoccia; order Phycocordibacterales; family UBA9973; genus UBA9973. The sequence continues at coordinate 29,378 of CAZQSY010000006.1, read as the reverse complement.
CCGACGACAACGGGGCTTATTTACGCAGGTACGTGCGCGAAGGTGAAGAAGATACACCTTACATCGCCTACATCAACCCGAAAGGCGCAGATGAACTTACGGAAAGGGTGAGAATCACGATTACCGGCGACAATTTCAACGAGAGCTCGGTGGTAAAAATCGACGGCATAAACCACTCGAGCAGGTTCATAGACCCGAGACATATGCAGTTTGATATCCGCCCGGGCGAAATCGCCGACAACCAGGCAGAATTCTACGTCTCGGTCTACAACCGCGACGAGGGAGAATACTCGAACGCGGCTTCCTTCTCTATCAAAGCAAACGCAGATACAGTCAAAGACACCAAGAGCAAAACGAGCTACGGCTACAGTAATTACAGCACGGATACGAATTACAATTACAAAACCTCGGGCACGAGCTACAGCGTAAACAAAACCGCCGCTGTCACAACTACGGCAAATACAAATACTGCCGTCAAGAAAACGTCCAACCGGATAGAAACCAAAGACGACATTAACGAAGAATACGAAGGTGTGACCGCGAACGCGATGCTCGGCTACGACAGCTTCCTGCCTTCCGGTCTTATGCAGTGGCTCATGGCGATTGTTATAATCTTCGGCATAATCTTCCTCTTCCGCTACGTGTACGGCGAAGAAGATTATCAGTCAAAGCCGCTGAAACACGCGTAACTCGCACCGTAAGACACAAACCAAAACGCCCGGCGAGAGCCGGGCGTTTTTTTGTTTCTATTTTTTAATCAACGGCAACATAAATCACTTGCATAATTCATATTGTTTTGTTTACGCCTGCTTGCACCAGCCCCTTGCACCCAATCTTAGATTTGCTACAATATATTGTAGCAAATAACATAATACTGGGAGATAAAATTCCAAGAATAACAAACCCTATGCCGCACGTTTCGAAAAGAAAAATAAAACCGAAGCTTTTAGGAAAATTGCTGGAAAAATTTTTGGCTGTTTTTGAAAAAGCTCACAGTAGAAAATTCGCCAAAGAGGTAATGCAGGAGCTCTTTACCAAAACGGAAAAAATCATGCTGGCTAAGCGTCTGGCCATTATCCTAATGCTTCAAAGCGAAACGCCTCAAGACAAAATCGCGGACGTGCTCAAGGTCAGCCCTACGACCGTTGCCAGGATGTCTTTGAATTTGGAAATCGGAAAATACGACACCATACTTCAAGTTTCCGAAAAAGAAAAGACCGATATTCTGAAAATTGTTGAGGATATTTTGCTGTTGTGGGGGTTTATGCCGCCTAAATACGGGAAAAAGTACTGGAAGAAAAGCTCAAAGAAATAAAAAAGTTTTTTCTTTTTTATTTTATTTCTCTGATCTTTGTATATTACGTCTTTTATCGTCTGCAAAAGCTTCACCATAATCTGCTACAGTATATTGTAGTAAATTTGATTATTTTTTGGGGAGTTCTTTCGGGGTATGTTTTAGCGTGGGTTGTTTTTTAAAAACTGCCTTACAGGGTATTTGCTACAGTATATTGTAGGGAAATTGGGTGGAGTTTTAAGGTGATGTTTTTAATGAGATTGGTTTTGGCGGATATTTTGCGGATAAACTACGGTTAGCGCGTAAGATGGACTTTTTGCTGTTCGTACGAGTTTAACTGACAGTTTCTAAAAAAGGTTGGAAAATAAAGACATTTGAGAGAAAAAAGTCAAGATTTGACTTGACTTTTTGGTTTGTAAATGCTATAATATATAGGTGAGCGGGAGTCCCGCCACCCCATAGGCCTTGCCTGTGGGGTAAGAATGTACCTTGACAATGACGACTTGGTTTGTTGATTTGGCAGATTGTGCCTAATCTTTCGAGCCAACAAACTGAAGTCAAAAAAACAAAACAAGGAGGCAAGATGTTAGAGCTATTGATTTATTTAGGGCTCGTGATAGTCATATTGCCGTTTTTCGCATATGCACTATCTGGGCTCGATCTGTTCTGGACGCGAGTCCAGGGCGGGGATATCAAGTTTATCGTCAGGGGCGAGAGCCCCTGGAGGATAATCTATGATGTCAGGGGTTTCGTCTTGTCTAGTGCCGGGCAATTCGAATCCTCGATTACACAACCCGAGAGGCACTGGTTGGATTTCCCGTCCATTGGAATATATTGGATTGGGATCCCGCCATTTTTGTCCATTCACTCCTTCCTTATCACCAAGGAGAAGGAGAATCCGGCTGGCAAAGGGCCGGAGGATTGGATAACGGAAGGCGGAGAGGAGATGGTCTCGTCTCTCCGTTTTGCGTTTCCGAGACCATTTGTCCTCAGGGCGGTGGAGTTGAAGGACCGGCAGTCGGTCGACCTACTGCTCGTCGCAAAAATGGAGATAGTGGACCCCTATCTTCCGGTTTTTCAACTTAAAGGCAAGTTCTTCGAACTTGCAGGGTCCATCATCCGCGCTTCGGTGAACGATGTGTTGAAGGGGTTTGACCTTGATGAATTTATCAAGGCCGACAAAGGGGAAAGTGGAATCCTAAAATCTCTCAAGGACTCCTCTGGACCCCTCAATACAGAACTCATTGGGCAGGTAGGCCCCCGTCTTGTTGCCGTCTCTGTTGCTCAATACAACCCGAGCGACGAGACAATTAAGCAAGCCATGCAGGCCGAGGCAGTCGCAAAAGCGAAAGCAAAGGGAGTGATGGCCGAGGCTGAGGGCCAGGCGGCAGCACAGGAACGCCTTGCGAAGGCCCGCGGCGCACGCATTCGCGAAACCGTTGCCGAACTGGCCAAATCTGGCGCATCTGGAGATGTTCTGGCCAGGGCTGTGGCCGACGCCCTCCGCGCCGAAAGCCTGGCGGGACCAGAGTCGAAGCTCACAACTCTGGTGGACGGTGCAGGTGCCCCACCCGTCCTTCCTGTTGGCGGTGGCCAAAAACCACCGGAGAAAGGAGATGATAAAAAATGATGTACGCCCGTGTAGCGTTCATACTTCTCATCGCCGGCATGATTCTCTTGCTGGTATTGGGAAGTTACAGGAAGTCGGGTAAGAAATTCCCTTGGGAAAACTTCCTGATGGGGGCGATTGCTCTAGGCCTGATTTTCTGGTTTGGAAGCTGTGTTTACACATGCTTCAAACCAGAACCTGAAACCAAGAGCAAAATCGTCCCCAGCTCCAAATCCCCCCAGAGCGACACGGCAACCGCTCCCCAAGCGGCTACCGTAACAACCCCCGCTGGAACCATCGTCCCCCCAGGCGGGTTCACTTTGTACGAATTTGCAGGGTTCGGGGACACCCTGCGCTTCACGGTACGGCGAACCGTGAAGTTCTTCCCGAAAGGCGGGCCGACATGGATCGGTTTGCCCGACGGGACAAGCTACATCGACACGCCGGGAGTCGATGTAGTGGGGCCAAAGCAGCGCCCCGGCACGATTCTCGTCACCCCCGCGGATTCGTCCGCGACGGGTGTCGAGCTGTTTTATTAGCCGCTCCCCTAAAGCAGGGAACGGCAAACGGCAGATTCACCTTGGTGGACCTGCCGTTTTTCTATTTCAGAGTGATTTATCCTATTAGAGATATTGATTTGAACAGTATCTAACGGAATTTATTTTTTATATAAAACTTTTTAAAAACAAAAACGCCCGGCGAGAGCCGGGCGTTTTTTTGTTCACATACATCTTTCCAATTTTGCTACGGATTTTGCGCGGGCAAACCGAAGGTCGAAGTAATAAGGTTGATAATCGTGAATACCCCCATCATTACCACGATACCAATAATGCCCCAGAGCATGTGCTGTCTGCCTTGTGTCCTGTCTTCTTCGCTTTCGGGGTTGGCAAAATACTTGTACACCCCCCACAGAAAATACGCAATCGCCAGCGCAAAGAGCAACTTTATCAACGGATTAATTATCATCCTGTTGATGTTCGCGACGAACGTATCAACACTGGCGTAAGCTGTGTTTGGAAAGAATAAACCGAGCATGAGAGGTGGTTTAGTACTGCACTCCTGGGGGCGGAAGAGGCGTGTTGTCAGCGTCTAAACTAAAAGTAGAAATCACCAGCCGCACCAAACCCCACATGGCAACAATCACCACTAAACCGATGATTCCGTAAATCATTCTATCGCGGCCCTTGGTCTTGGCTTCCTCGTCATCGGATATAACATACTGCACAACACCCCAGACGAAGTAAAGCACGCCCAAAACAATCAATATCGGTATGATTATGGACAAGATGTCCCCGATTTTGCAAATCATTCCCTCAATAGTTCCCGGAACATTGCCGGTTCCGCCGCATCCCCCTTGCGCGAAAGCAACCATCGGCAGGAAAACTGCAGTCAAGCCGGACAAACCAATTAAAGTTTTCTTCATTAAATTTTTTAAAATTTTCTAATAATTTCGCCTATTCGGCGAACGACCTGATAATGTTTCAATAATTATACTAGGAACCCGATAAAAAGCGCAATTGCAGGTGTGGATACTTATTTCTTAAGCTGGGGGATGGCATATTCAATGCCCAAGCTCACGCCGACAATCCGCACGAGCCCCCAAACCGAAATCATCACCGAAAGACCAATCAGCCCCCACACCACAAATTGTTTGCCCTTTTCCCGCTTGGCCTCATCGTCGGTATTTATGACATATTGCACCACTCCCCACAAAAAAGTCGCTACCGCGATACCAATAATAAGAGGAATTACCGAGCGGCCAATAAGGCAAGTAGCATAATCAATGTAACTGCCTAAACTCTTATTAAGTACAATGACGTTCTGACACGAACTCGCACTGCCTGAAACGGCCTGAGCATTGTTTTGAATAAAATTCTGTACGAGAGCAGAGTCGCCTTGGTCTAAGCCAAAAGTGGTGATAACGAGGGATACCAGCCCCCACATGGCGAAAATGACAGTAAGCCCGATAATGCCCCAAATCATGCGATCCTTGCCTTTGGTTTTGGCCTCTTCATCGTCGTTTATCACATACTGCACCACGCCGAATATGAAATAAACCACGCCGAGCGCAATCAGCACCGGAATAATCGATGCCAAGATAGAACCGAATTTGCAAATTATGAGTCCTGCTCCGTCCAAGCCAGAACATTGAGGTGACTGGGCGAAAGAAAAAAACGGTAAGAATATTGAGGCAAGCACTGACGCGAAGAGAATTGTTTTTTGAAAATTTTTCATTTCGAAAATCAAAATTTTTTTATTTATAATGACTTCACGGTCTCTGATATAAGCTCGGCTATGGCATACGCCCCGAGGAGTATTGCCGCGCCGATTGAGGTGTAGAGAAGCGACTTTCTCGCTTTATCCAAGTCCTCGGGTTTGCCTTGGGCGGCCACAAACAAGAATCCCGAATAGATAATCGCCAAGGCAAGTATAGGCAGGGCTATTTTTACAACCCCTTGGAGCACGGCCGTGACAAGAGTGGTGATGTCGCCGGAATTTATGGGGTTTGTTATGGTGACGCCAGAGTCAACAGGCACAGTACTATCGGACAAAGAAATCAAGGGAAAAATTAAAACAAAAAAACAGGCCAACGAAAGCAAAAAATTTTTTTTTAGAAATTTCATTTTTCTAAATTGTAACATTTAACCCTAAAAAATTCCAAACCAGTCGGTATAACCCGGTTGTGCGCCGAGAATTGAAAGTACTGTTCTGATAATGACAAATGCCCCAGCGGCGAGTACCAAACCGATGCCCACATTCGTGAATATACTTATGGCTTTTTGTCTTTTTTCAGGCACGCCCCCCGAAAAAACCATTTCAAACCCGGCATAAGCGAACATCAGGGCGGCAATCGGCAAAACGAGGTATTTAAAAAGATAATCTATGACATTCTTTAGCATTTCCATCAGTTCTTTAAAGCCGCAATTAACGTTATCACCAGCGCAAGTGACCAGACCCCCTGTTGGAGCAGAAGCCGAAGTCGGTGTTGTAATGGGAGTGCCGGTGGGCGGTGTAGTAACGGGAGGATTTCCTCCTCCATTCCCGCCTAAGGGTATACCGCAGGGCGCCCCTTCTGTAAACCTCAAATCAGTACTGGCCCCCGGGCAAGTGCGCCCGCCGTTTGAAGGAGGAGGACTATCGCATTGGCGGGTATAGATATCCGAACACCTTTGATTGCATTGAGGGGTACAAGAGCTTGCCGGCGGAGTCCACGCGCCCCATTTTCCGTTTTGACAAGGTTTGGACACTGTTTCTTTTCCAAACATCTCTCCTCCGTTAGACCCGTAACAACCCCTGCCTCCCGCCGACGGTATCGGATTCGTGCAAGTACGACTTCTGGAGCGCGTACCCGTCGCCCCTTCCCCCACCGCCGAACAAGCCGTCCACAGCGTCCAACTGCTCCATCCTCCGTTTTCCACCGACGGAGTGTACGGGTAAGAGCCAGAAGGGCTCACACCTGTGCCGGTATTTACAGAAATAGTGCCCCCGTAAAATTTCACATTCGGGTTGTCATTAAAATAACCGACCGCGCGAAAATGATAAACCGAAAACATGTTGAGCTCTGGACTTATATAAAAATCTTTGGACTCATCCGCGCCACTGTCTTCAATCACTATGGTCTTCTGTGCGCCAGAGTTAAAATTAGCGTCGTCTTTTTTGTATTCAAAATAAACAGTCAAACCCTTTCTCAAATAATTGCCTGAATAGTATCCCCTGAAAACGTAAGCACTTTGCCCTAGGATTCTGTACCCGAGCGTATTCATTATGATGTCGTCTTCGGGCGCGCCGGATTGGGCGGACGCGCCGAAAGCCGCGGCAAGCAGGAAGAGAAGAAAAATTATTTTTATTTTCATTTGTTTTGCCGCCTAGCGAGAACTGTTCTTGATTAATAATAAGCGGAACCTGGCGTCCGCATCTTCTATTGCCTGTGATGGGGTCGCGCTACCGGAAAGCACCCTCTCAACCATGGACTGGAAAATTTTTTCCGTTTCTTTCGGGGAAGGGTCGAGCCAGCTGCGCGCCAAAAGAGCCGAGGCGTAGAAAGCCGGCAGGAAGGGATTGTCTGAGGGGGCCTTCAGAAATTCGCGGCGGGCCGGCGCCACGCCTAAGGCAACGCTGAAATCCCTGGCAAAGCTGGAATTCCCGCTCGTAAGCAGGTTCGCGGCGGTAAAAGCGGTGTTGAAATTTTTGGAGGCGGAAGAAATAGCGATGCCTGAAACGCGAGCAAGCGTCAGCTTGAAAGGAGCGCTCTCGGCCTGCGGGAAAGAAGCAACGTGAAAATTCAGATTCGGGTTTTTATTTATGATTTCCGATAGCTCGCTCGCAAAGCCGAAATAAAACGCAAGCGCGCCTGAGCCGAAAGCGTCCCGCGAATCCGGCATGGACTTGTTCCAAGAATAAACGTCCTTGCTCGGGTCAGCGAAATCGGTGTAAAAACGCAGGACCGGAGACAAATCGTATTGCCCGCCTTTTTCGTTCAAACGCGAAACATTCGCGCCTAAATTATTTTCCGCCACCAGAGAATTGCCCGTCTGCAAGAATAAGGCAGAAAGAATGTCTTTGGCATTTAAAACATTTGTAAACTGGCCCATGGCCACGGGCGCACGGGACAAAAAACCTTTTTCGTTTCTTTCAAGAAAAAGCGGGACTGTCTCGGCAATCTCTTCCCAAGTGGCCGGCGGATAGGCCCGGCCCGCCGCCTCCAGTAAATTCTGGTTGTAATACGTCATAAGCGGGTCAACCGCAAGCGGGAAAGCAAGAATGCCTTTTGAACTCAAAAAAACATCGCCGGCCGAGAGAAAATTCTGTTTGAAAACGCTCAGGGGGTAGCTTTGGTAAGGCACGGTAAAAATCTTGTCGCTGTATTTGAACAAAAGTTCGTTGGAAATCAGAAATATATCAGGGCCTTTTCCGGCAGCCAAGGCCTCTAGGAGGTCGTTATCGAAAGTATCGGCTGATTTTTCTTCGTATTTTACGGTGAAATTGCCGTTCGCGCGGTTAAAACCAACTATCAAGGGTTCTACGAGAGAGGCCTTGGCGGTACCCCACAAAACCACCGAGCCAGAACCGGTATTGCCGTCTCCTCCTCCGCCAAGCTTAATCACACCGGCAAAGGTAAGCACGCCCGCCACTGCGGCGACCATGAAAATAAACACAACTATAACTTGAAAGCTTCCGTTATTTCGCGCTAAGCTCATTTTGAAATATCATACCATAATGATGCGCTCCGGCATCAATCTCCCGTGTGAATACCAACCCCTTGCTCTCAAATATTTCGCGGGCTCGCGATTTGGGAATAGCTCTTTCTTTAGGAAAAAGCGAAAGCGGAGAATCAGGCGACCAATCAACCAAAAGCACCTTACCTCCCGGCTTCAATATCCTCTTCGCTTCCTCCGCAAATTTGTCTTTTTCTTCCAGCTGAAAAAAAACATCCGAGGCCACCGCTGCATCGGCCACTCCGTCCGCCAGCTTGGTGCCGCCTATTTTCTCCACGTCTCCGAGAATGCATTCCAGATTTTCCAAGCGCGCTTCTTTGGCTTTATTTCTTACGGTCGCCAGAAAATCTTTCTGCACTTCTATCGCGTAAACGCGCCCGTTCGGGACGAGCCCGGCGAGCGGAATAGAATAAAAACCGCTTCCCGCCCCGAGGTCAGCCACTACGGCATCCTCGGCGAGACCAAGGGCCTTCAAATTTTTTACCGGGTCGGTGAACATCGCCATAATTATAAACTAAAAGCGAAACAATTTCTCAATTTTCAAGCCAAGTTATCAACAAATGTCAAGGACCGTCCTTGACACTATTACTTTTTACTAAAGTCTACTTGGTCGGTATCCGTAAAAAATAAATTTCTATCAATTTTTGAGTCGTAAATAGCTCGGGCTTTTATAAATTCAGCCTCAATCCCCACATGTTTTATCGTCTTCAACTCCTCTAAATTGGTCCATCTAAAATCAGTAAAATCTTTAGTATCCAAGACAACTTTTTCGGGGTCGGTTACTTCACACAAAAAAGAGAGTGATTTGGAAGTTTGACCATCGGGTCGAAAAATCGCCTTTTCTTTTATCAGGATAAAACCTGTTTTTAAATCTAAGCCACATTCTTCTTTTACCTCTTTAATCAAGGTCTGGCTGATAGTATCGTTACCCTCGACTTTTCCGCCCGGAAAAGTATAAAACCCTGGGTAAACAACTTCATCATCGCGTCTTTTAAGCAAAAGAATGCGTCCATCACTTCTCATGATTACTGCAACTGGTGTGACTATGTGCAATTTATTAGATTTTTCGTAACCCATATGTTTTTCATGTTGTCAAAGGTGCCCTTTGACATGTTGCTTTTTACTTCTAAAAGCACGTAAGGGAAGCGATATTGTCGCCTGGACGGAGGCGCATGATGGTAACGCCCTGGGTCTGCCGGCCAAGCACGGAAATATCTTTGAGCGCGGTGCGAATCACCTGACCTTTTTTAGACATAGCAATCAGCTCTTCTTCTTCGCCCGAAAGAACCTTGGCCACAATAAGCTTGCCGGTTTTTGGAGTAACTTTGGCGGTTTTAATGCCAGAGCCGCCGCGTTTCTGCACTTTGTATTCTTTGAGAGCGGTCTTCTTGCCGAAGCCGTTCGCGCTCATGGTGAGAAATGTGCCTTCCTTCCCTTCTTTCTTCACCACATCCACACTGATTACCTCGTCGCCTTTGCCGAGCTTCATGCCGCGGACACCTCCGGCCGTACGGCCCATTTCCCGGATATCCCCTTCTTTGAATCTGATTGCCTGGCCGCCGCCCGTCGCCACCATCACCTCATCGCCTTTTTCAACCAAAAGCGCGGAAACAAGCTGGTCTCCCTTATCCAAACGTATGGCAATAATGCCGCTCCTGCGCACGTCTTTGAACGACTCGCCGGACATTTTCTTGGCGGTACCCTGCTTAGTGACGAGCATAAGCGAAATCGGGGACTTCCTGAGTTCTTTCGGCATCGTCAAGATGGACGTAACTTTTTCTTCGGCGCCAAGCTGGAGGAAATTCATGATTGATTTTCCGCGAGTCGCGCGGCGTCCTTCGGGCAGGTCGTACATTTTCATCTGATACGCCTTGCCTAGATTCGTGAAGAAAAGAAGGTCCGAATGGGTGGACCCCGAGACGAGCATGGTCACGAAATCCTCTTCTTTGGTCTCAAGGTCAACCACGCCCACCCCGCCGCGCTTTTGCGAACGGTACTCGGAAGGGTCGGTGCGCTTCACGTATCCACCCTGGGTAAACACCAGCACCGTTTCTTTGTCTGGTATCAGGTCCTCGTCGCTCAATTCCTTGCTGCCGCCTTTGATGATTTTCGTGCGGCGTAGGTCGGCATATTTGTCGCGAATTTCTTTCAGTTCTTTGGAAATAACCCCCAGAATTTTTTTCGGGCTGGCCAGAAGCTCGTTCATTTCTTTGATAAATTTCTGTTTTTCTAAGAGCTCGTCTTCCACCGCCTTTCTCTCGAGTCCGGCGAGTTTTTGCAGTTTCATCTCAAGTATCGCAACGGCCTGGAGCTCGGTAAACTTGAATTCTTTAATCAAATTCACTTTAGCCACCGTAGCGTCTTTGGAGCCGCGAATCACGGAAATCACCCGGTCTATTTTATCCAGCGCCTTTTTCAAACCGAGCAGAATATGTTCGCGTTCCTCTGCCTTGCGCAAATCATACTCGCTCCTCCTTCGCACCACTTCTTTGCGGTGCTGTATGAAAAGCGAAAGGATGGATTTGAGCGAGAGCGTTTGCGGCACGCCGTCAACCAGCGCGACAATGTTGAAATTGAAATTTGATTCAAGCTGGGTATTTTTGTAAATGTAATTCAAAACTTTTTCCGGAACGGCCGTGTTTTTCAAATCGATTACTATGCGGATGTCTTTGGTCGATTCGTCACGCAGGCCTTTCACGCCTTCGAGTTTCTTCTCCTGCACCAGCTCGGCAATCGACATAATCAGCGTTGACTTGTTCACCCGGTAAGGAATGGAAGTGATGATGATTTGGTTCCCTCCGCCCTTTTGGTCTATGATTTCGGCTTCACCGCGGCAAACCACCCCGCCCCGGCCGGTACCGTAAGCGTGCAACATGTCTTTGTAGCCGTAAGCAACTCCGCCCGTCGGGAAATCGGGCCCTTTGACGAATTGCATGAGGTCTTCGGTAGTGGCATCCTCGTTTTGTATGAGATACCCAGCCGCGTCTAAGACCTCGCCCAAATTGTGCGGAGGGATATTCGTCGCCATACCCACCGCGATACCCAAAGTACCGTTTAAGAGAAGCGAGGGAACGGCGGCCGGCAGCACTGCCGGCTCTTTGCGGGTTTGGTCGTAGTTCGGACGGAAGTCAACCGTTTCTTTTTCAAGGTCGCGCAAAAGTTCGGAAGAAATTTTAGACATTTTCGCTTCGGTGTAGCGCATAGCTGCCGCACCGTCGCCGTCGATCGAGCCGAAGTTGCCCTGCCCTAAAATGAGCGGGTAGCGGAAAGAAAATTCCTGCGCCATGCCGACCATTGAGTCATAAACGGCCACGTCGCCGTGCGGGTGGTATTTACCCAAAACGTCGCCGACCACCGCCGCCGATTTTCTGAACCGGGCCGTCGAAGCAAGCCCCATTTCATGCATGGCATACAAAATTCTGCGATGCACGGGCTTCAAACCGTCTCTGACGTCGGGCAGAGCTCGCGCAGTAATGACCGACATGGAATAAGCGAGATATGAATCTTTCATTTCCCGCACCACATCTACCGGTATTATTCCTTCGGCGCGCGGCTTCACGTCTTCTGTGTCGTTCTGTTTTTTCGGCATAAATTATTGCTGATTGTATCTTTCAACCAAATCTTCTTTCAATTCGGAAAAGGGTTTCAGGTCTTCTTTTATTTTGTCGGCCGTTTCCGCGTTGCCCAAGCTTTTACCTAAACTCAAAATCCACAACCCGAACATAATCGCGGTGATAACAATCATAGAGAGATGCAAAACATGTCTCCTGACTTCTTCCGGCTGTTTCCTTAAATGATGAATTACTTTTTTCATCTTATGATTTTTATTAAACTGGTTTTAATACTACCACTTCACCTTCCTTTCCTTCCAATTCTTTCGCCTTAAGCGTGAGCTTGTCTAAAACCGGCGCTTTTTCTTCGCCCATTTCCTTCAAAAAAACCTGCAGCGATTTCTCGTCGTAGCTCATTGGAATCACCAATTTCGCCTCGAACGAAAGCGCGAGCTTGGCGGCCTCTTTCGCATCCAAGAGATTCACCCCTTTGTGCACCCCCGTTCCCCCAATCGGCACAAAAAGAATATCGGGCCCGTCTAGCGCCTCGCGCGCCTCTTTAGAAATTTCCCCATTCGCCAGCGCGCCCAAAAAGGTAACATTTATATTTTCAAGTTCAAAAGAGTAAATAGTGTTTATATATTTTTTGCCACCGATGAATGCCTCGGACATCACGCCTTTTACGAAAATTTGCTTCACTTCGTAGTCCCCCGGGCCGTCAATCACGAACGGCTCTCGTTCGCCGTGCGAAAGTTGCTCCACCCCCGCAAAAAGCGGATGGCGGGTTGTAACGAAAGCAATATCGGCGCCGAAATGGGCCGCCGCTTGAGAGCCGGAGTTTTTGGAAACGGGGTTAAAAGCAAGCACCAGGTCCCCCTGCGTTACCTTAAAAAACTCTTCACCGAAGTATGTGATTATCATTGGTAACAGTATAACAAATATAAGGAAAAAATGAAACCGAAAAGCAGTTGCTTTTTGGGAAAAATTGAGGTAGAGTGTCCTGTAATATTTAAAAGCACGGATTTAGGGTAACCTCTGTTTTGATGTCAAAGACGGTCTTTGACAGAAGGACGGAAACCTAAGACCTTATGTCCGCTTCAGAGCGGATATTTTATTTTGAAGCAGATTTTTAGATAAATTTTATGTTAAAGGAAAAAACACATGTAACCCGCGGAGGAGCCCAAAAAGACGTAAACGAGAACCCGGTTCTAAAATCCGTCGTGGACAGAAGCATCGCGAAGCCGATGGTTGATTCGCTGGTGGAAGGAAAAGTGATTCTGGTGGAGAAATCTTCGGTCTTCGTGGACCTCGCGCCTTTCGGCACGGGCATCATCTACGGACGGGAATTCATCAACGCCAAGGACATCATCAAGAAAATAAACCTAGGCGACATTATCAAGGCAAAGGTGGTTGAGGCGGAAAATGAGGACGGATATGTGGAGCTTTCGCTTAAAGAAGCCAAGCAGGCGCTCACTTGGAGCGAAGCGGAAAAAGCAATCAAGGAAAAAATCGCCTTTCTATTGGAGGTAAAAGACGCGAACAAGGGCGGGCTGATTCTGGAATGGCAGGGACTCTCGGGATTTCTCCCGGCTTCTCAGCTCAAAGCTGAACATTACCCCCGCGTGCTCGATTCGGATAAGGACAAAATCCTGAAAGAATTGAAAAAATTGGTCGGCGAAAAATTGTCGGTGATGATAATCTCGACGCTCCCCAAGGAAGGCAAGCTGATTTTCTCGGAAAAGGAAAATAACCCCGAGGAGAAAAAAGAAATTCTCTCGAAATATTCAATCGGCGACGAGCTGGAGTGCACGGTGGCCGGCATTGTGGATTTCGGCGTGTTCTTAAAACTCGAAGAGGGCCTGGAAGGGCTGGTGCACATCTCGGAACTTGACTGGGGACTGGTGGAAGACCCACGGGCGCTCTTTAAAATCGGAGAAAAGGTTCGCGCCAAGGTGATTGAAATAAAAGAAGGCAAAGTATCGCTATCAATCAAACAGCTCAAAGAAAACCCCTGGACAGAGTTCGAAGGAAAACTAAAGAAAGGCGACATAGTGCAGGGCGTGGTGATTAAATACAACAAGCATGGCGCGCTGGTCTCGATCAAAGAAGGCGTGGCCGGCCTAGTGCACAATTCTACTTTAGGCGGAGAAGTCAAACTGCGTGAAAAACTGGAACTCGGAAAAAACTACAACTTCCAAATCACGCTCTTTGAGCCAAAAGAGCACAAAATGACTCTGGTGCATCTGGAGTAGAAAAAGGCCAGAAACAAAGTTTTTGTCGGTACGGAATTTTTGAAGCTTAAAAATTCCTGAAATTGGCTCGCCGTCCCTGCCTGCCGGCAGGCAGGGCTCGCCAAACCCCTTAAAAACTTTTTTCTGGCCTTTTTTATTTTTATGATTTAGCCAAAGTTATAGCCGTATCTATTTCCTCGGGACCAATGACGCTCATCACCTTCATAACTTTTTTGGCGTAATTCGGAACAATAGAAGGAGGATTGTAGGCCTCAAGAATTTCTTTGACGGTCTTGCCGGCATAATGATGGTCGGTATTCGGGTTGTTGCCGCCCAAATTCATGGCCACAATCTCGATGGCCTGTTCTTTTGATTTGAAGTTAATCTTGCAGGAACCCCAACCGAAGAAGCTGTGCGTGGCACCCTTGCAGGCGAACTTGCCTCCGGTCGATTCAATCACGGCAATCGCGGGCAGAAGCCGCCAATCGATGCCGTTCTTCTCGGCCTCTAAAACCATTTTCTCTCCCATGCCGTGAAGGGGCATGTCGTATTCCTTGAAATAATCGTCAATCGCCCGAGCTTTGGCCTGTCTCGCTAAATCAAGACGGGCATCTAAATCGAGTTTCTTTTGGTCCATCGCCTGGTTAAAAACGATTGTCCCGGAAACCCCTATCATATTTTGTTTTTCCTCAAATACGGCTTTGATGGCCTCGCTGGTGGCATTACTGTTTAATATCTCAATACCGCCAAGCGATACTGTCCCTGTAACAAACGGCAAGAGAAAAAGGGACTGGGCGAACCGTATTATATTGTTATTTTTCATATTGAGCGGTTATTGCTCCCCGCCCGCAACGCTTCGCGTGTGCGAGGCGGGCGGGTGCCAACTCATCTATTTTTCTGGGATTAGTTACCGCAGGAAACTAAAAACCTCTATTAAAAGACCTAAGTCCTCTAATAAAGGTTATATTGATATGATAGCATACTTGCGAGAAAAAGTCAATAGTTAAACAACAAATTTCCATTGTGTCAAGGTCAAAAATCCTTGTAAAATAAAGGTTTTTGGGCCATATTGCAAAACATGTGGAAAACGTTTAGTATCAGGGGATGCGCGATTCCCTGCAAAAAGAGGTTCTCGGCCTGACAGAAAAGCTGAAAAGTGACGGAAAAATCAACCTCGCCCGGCAAATCGAAGAAAATTGGGACAAAACCTGCCTGGAATACTCAAAAGAGCTAAATACTTACTCCCCCGACCGGCCGATGGAGCCGGAACTTAAAGATGCCTTTGATGAAGAGCTTGCTCGACTTGATTTTGACACCACTTCGCGCGAAAAAATACTTTCCTCTCTGGAAAAAAGAAGAATTCTGCAGACCGGACCGCATATTCTTTCCCCTGTGAATGTTCCGCGCCATTTCTTTTTTACTTGGCTGGGAGCGCTTGCCCTAAAAAAGGAAGAATACTACCCAGTTGCCATGTTCTCGGGTGTTCCCTTCTCAAACAAAACCCGCCCGGGCCGAATATGCTTTCATGACACAGAAATAAATTTGGTACCGGCCGTAATGCAGGATGAACTTGTGTACAGGAGCGTCATCCCCGAGAAAATGATTGATACCCTGAAAACCGCCCCGCCGAAAGTAAAAAAACTTTTACCCGACGCGAAAATCGGCGAGTCCTACACAAAATGGGCGGTTCAGTCATCCCTGATGATTAATGAAAAGTACCTGCGCGGAAAACCCGTTTTTTTTGACTTCAATGAGGTTGTGACAAATTACCTGCTGTCTGCCGTAAAAGACGCCAGCCATCCCGTTTATAAGATTTTATTCGCGGAAAAAGACAATAAAAAAACAGTCGAATTTTTTGGCAAAGAAGTTTTCTTTTACGGCAGCGCAAAAAAAGGAAAGTACGGCCGCATGGAGGCCTTTTATCTCAAAAACAAGTGCCTGAAAAGCTCGGAGAGGGAAATAAAACTTGAACCGGAAATTTTGGAGGAGGAAATGCGAAATAACCGGCTTTGTCCGGGATTGCCGCTGGGATTTCTGGCGCTGACATTTTTAAATCGCTTTAAATGTTTCGGTTCCTTCGCACAGACGGAATACCTGCCCGTGTATAAGAAAAATTTCTCGGAAATTCCGTGCCTGCACGGGCGCGCCATTTTAGAAGCGCCGACGGAAAACCTGACAACAACCGGAGCTTTCCCGAAAAACAGTTCACTCCGGCCTCTCGACTTGCGCGCAGATTCAAATCTGGAAGCGAACGAACACACGCTCTTCGGGGAAACTATTCTGGCGATAAGAGACACGATACTCAAACAAAATTACTCGGCCAACATGGTAAAATAAACCCCATGCGCGAAAAGAAAGTCCATTTGATAGGAATCGCTGGCAGAGGCATGTCTGCCCTGGCTTTGATGCTTAAACAAAAGGGATTTGCCGTAAGCGGTTCCTGCCACTTGGCGCATAACCCGTTCATAAACTTCCTAAGAAAAAACGGCGTTAAAAATTTTGCTATCGGGTATTCCCCCGCCAATATCCCCAAAGACGCAGATTTAATCGTAATCAGTAAAGCTGCGGATTTGACGCCGGAAGACAACAAAGAGGTGGCTCAGGCTTTCAAAACCGGAATCAAAATACAATCGTTGCCGGAAACACTGGGACAGCTGGCTGAAAATACCGAAAATATTGTCGTAGCCGGAAGCTTCGGCAAATCCACGGTGACTTCCCTGCTGGCTTGGTGCCTCGAGAAAAACGGCAAGAAGCCGTCTTATTTTATCGGCGCGATACCTTTCGGCTTGAAAACCAGCGGCAAAATAGGCAAAGGAAAATATTTCGTCATGGAAGGCGACGAATACCCTTCGTCGAATTGGGACAACAGGTCTAAATTTTTGCATCTGCATCCGAAAAACTTGATTTTAATTTCGGCCGAACACGACCATGTGAATGTTTTTCCGACTGAAGAAGAATATATCAAACCGTACAAAGACTTGGTTTCCATACTGCCGAAGAACGGCATTATCGTGGCCTCGCGTAGCGGAAAGAACGTAGACAAAGTCATCAAACACGCAAAAAGCAAGATAATAAAATACGGGCTCGGCGAAAAATCCGGCTGGCATCCAGAAAACATAATTTACGGCAAGATAACCTCTTTCGATTTATTCAAAAACAAAAAGAAAGTAATCGGGCTCAAAACGACTTTGCTGGGTAAACATAATATTGAGAACATCACCGGGATTAGCGCCTTCCTGCTAGAGAAAAAAATAATTTCAGCGAGAGAATTGCAAAAATCGGTAGAGAGTTTCAAAGGGTTATCGGGCCGGCTGGATTTAAAAACCAAAAAATCTTCCGTCCTCGTCTACGAAAGCTTTGGTTCTTCGTACGCCAAAGCTAGGACGGACTTTGAAGCGATAAAACTACACTTTCCGAACAAACGGGTAGTGACTGTATTTGAACCGCACACTTTCAGTTGGAGAAACAGGAACGCTATTTTCTGGTATGACGATATATTCAAAGATAGCGACGAAACCATAGTATTTTCTCCGCCGGAACACGGCAAAAGCACCCACGACCAGGTTGGGCTCGAAGAAATCCTGAAGCGGGTCAAAAAATTCAAGAAAAATGTTTACGGCGCGAAGAACAAAAGAGAAACAATGAAAAAATTGTCCGCCATCGTCAGACCGGACGATTTGATAATCTTGATGTCTTCGGGAAGAATCGGCGGACTGATGGAAGAAATACCCGTCTGGGCGGAAAAAAAGTTTCCTAGATAATCTTAGTTTGTGAAAATGTTTTTTGGAATTCTTCCCTGTCGCTGAAATGGGTTTCTATACCCTTGACTTCTTGAGTGTCTTCGTGTCCCTTGCCGGCGCAAAGAATCACATCACCCTTCTTGGCCATTTCTACGGCCTGTTGTATGGCTAAACGACGGTCAGCTATGGTAATAACTTTTTTTATTTCGTCGTGGGACAAGTCACCCTTCATTTGTTCGATTATTTCGTCGGGGTTTTCGTCGCGCGGGTTATCCGAGGTAAAAATAGCGATGTCGGAAAGTTCCGCTCCTATTTTGCCCATCTTTGGCCGCTTGGTTTTGTCCCGGTTACCTCCGCAGCCAAACACGGAAATGATTCTTCCGTTTCCTTGGTTTATCTCTCTAGCAGTGAGGAGGACGTTTTTAAGCGCGTCGGGTTTGTGCGCATAATCAATTACTATCATTACCCCGGCGGGCGACATAAAGTGGTCAAACCTGCCTTTGGGCGGCTCAACGCCTTCGATGATTTTTTTAACCTTTTCCATGTCAAAACCGAGCAGTTTGCAGGCGCTCCAGACGGCAAGCAGATTGTAAGCGTTGAATGTGCCGAGCAACTTTGATTTTACTTTTTCTCCGCCGAGTTCAAGTTCCAGACCTGAAAAATCCGACTTCAAAATTTTCCCGTGAAAGTCGCGCCAATCCGGCGTACGCTTGCCGTTCGGCAACTCCAGCTTTATGTCGCCGAAACCGTACAGGTATTTTTTCGCTTTGATGCCCTCTATCATCGATATGCCGCGGGCGTCATCCGAATTTGAAAGAGCAAAAGCATTTTTGGAAAGCCGGCTGAAGAATTTTTTCTTGGCCAGAAAATATTTTTCCATGGTCTCATGATAATCAAGGTGGTCCTGGGTGAGATTGGTGAAAATACCGCCGGTAAAATTTATGCCAGCGTATCTATCCTGGTCTGAAGCCATAGAAGTGACTTCCATGAAAGCGTATTCGCACCCCTGCTTTACCATTTCAGAAAAATATCTGTTCAAATCGGCAAGGTCCGGCGTGCCGTGCGGACCCTTCTGGGGAATTTCGTTGCTCTCCGGACCGATAACATTTTTTACCGTACCCAAAAGCCCCGATTTGTGGCCAAGCGCCGTGGCAATTCTGTACAACAGGGTCGCCGTGGTCGTCTTTCCGCTAGTTCCCGTCACCCCGATTATTTTCAGGTTCTTGAAAGGGTCGCGGAAAAAATGAAAACCTGTCCAGTTATTCACCGCTCGCCTGTAGATGTTTTTGTAGTTGATTCTTCTGACCATACTATTGTTACCCTTTACCTATACTTTTAAAGTAAATAAAAAAAACTTAATCGTGTCCTCCTATTTTGCTTCCCGATAAAATATATCTTAATTTTGAAACCTTTCTTCTAAAAGTACTTTGGAAATGATTCTAGAAAATCTTTCCAGGTCGTCAATGGATGCTTCTTTAATGATTTTTTTAAAACTTTTTTGAGTAACTTCAGATAAAATTTTCTTACCTTCATTTTCAATCGTATCCCTCACAGAATCAGGCAACTGCGCCATTTCCTCTCTTACTTGGCGCGAAAGGCCATCATCTTCAAACACTTCATCTTCCGGGGTGTAGTACACTTTAATAACCTCTCCCCGACCTTCCAAATTAAGTAAACTCCATCCGGCACGGATTTTTCTAATAATTCCTCCTCTTTCTTCTATTTTTGTCTTATTACTCTCCATGGCATTTCTTGTATTTTTTACTGTTTCCTTCCGCATTTCCGAAAGGCCTTGCCTTTCGGAAGCCGGCCGTTATCATATGTTGAATATTGTAGCACAAACCGGGGTTTAATATTTAAACAGCTTAATAAACTCGCTTGTACCCGCAAGTGTATTTAATTTTTTAATCTCCTTTTCAGGAAACCATTTAGCCTCAGAAACTTTTCTGTGCAAGTGTCTCGGAATCTTTTTTACTAACCTAGCTTCATAGCACAACACTAGGGCATGGTGTTCTTTACCATCGTTCCTGTTCCAAACATTCGATGCAATGTAAGGTAACAATCTCAATGCTTTTATCTTAAAACCAGTTTCTTCGTAACATTCCCGTACAACAGCTTTATCGGGACGTTCTCCGTAATTGACTTTTCCACCAGGGAATTCCCATTTGTTGTGAGCGCTTGGTATTAAAGAATCATGCCGCTTCTGCAGAAATATTTTTCCTTTTCTGTCGCGAATCAAAGCCAAAACAACCAACATCTGCATTTTTTCCTTTTCGTTTTGCATATTTTTTAAGTTTCTATTAATTCATCTTTTAGTATAACCTCATTTTTGTCGAAGAGAAACCGACCCCTGAATTTACCGCCCTTGAGCAAAACCGGCAGCCAATGTTTGTCAGTTGGCCACATTTTCTCGTAGGGAACATCTTCTATATCAAACCATTTCGGCTTCATTTCTTGGCTTTCTTTGAGCTTGCCCGAGAAATCACTTGTCCAAAAAAAATGCACCTGAAAAATTTCGCGGATATTCTCAAATTTAAAATCCAAAACTCCTGCCTTCTTCAAGTTCTTTACCAAAAGCCCGCATTCTTCTTTCACTTCCCTTACTGCTGTTTCTCTAATTGTTTCCCCCTTCTCCACCTTCCCGCCAAAGCCGTTCCATTTCCCTTTACCCAAACCTTTTTTCTTCCTGCCAAGCAAAATCTTCGAGCCGTCAATTATAGTACAAAGCGTGAAAACTCTTTTGCTTGGCATTTTGCTTTATAGGTTCAGTAATTTTTTATAATCACAGCTTGGATACAAAGTTATTTTCTTCTCCAGAATATCGGAAACCGGAACCCATTTAGCGTCAAAAGAATAATCGCCTTCGTCAATAAAGATAGAATCTTCTCTGAGCAGGCTTTTGTCTTTCAATTCTCCCTTAAACATGAAAGTTATTTCGTGCCCGTTCATGCCTTCATAGGTAAATATATTCTCTAGGGCTTTCAGAAATTTTAAGTTTTCAATTTCAGAATTTAATTCTTCCTTAATTTCCCTTCGCACCGCCTGCTCGGCAGTTTCCCCAAATTCCATACCCCCGCCCAAAACCCTATAGAAATGTTTTTTTCTTACTTTATCGTAGCCCTCGCCCAAAAGTACTTTCTCCCCATCAATAATTAGGCACATTGCTTTTACCCGAATTGTGTCTGGTTTAAAAGCCATAATACTTCTATGCTATCCTATTCTTCCTGTGTTCCTTTTTAATCTTCCAATACAAACTCAAATCACTGTCGGGTTCTTGTTTCGCCGATTTTATTAATTTGGCCGGATATTTCTTCTCCACGCGGGCTAGCTTTTTCTTTATGATTTTTTCAGTATCAAGGCCGAGCAAAACTGACATTTCCATGGCATAAATCAGCACGTCGGCAAGCTCGTTCTTAATTTCCTCTACCTTTTCTTTATTTTTTTTCACTTCATGGAGCGGCAAATTTTCCCATTGAAAAAGTTCCAATAGTTCAGCACCTTCTATCATAATTGATTTCGCCAAATCCACCGGGCGCAAATTATGCCAGTTCCTGTCTTTCAGATGATTGTAAATTTTCTTTTCGAGCTCTTTCATCTCTTACGCACCATGGCATTTCTTGTATTTTTTACCGCTTCCGCACGGGCACGGGTCGTTACGGCCGACTTTGGCTTCATGCTTCGGCAAATTTTCCTTTTTCCCTCCTAATTCCGAGGGCTCGCTATGGCTCGTGATTAAGGTCTGCTTGGGCGCTTTTTCCTCGGCCTGCAAGTTTGGTTTCTGTTCAACATTAATCGTTTCAATAAGCGACAAGACCTGTTCTTTAAACGCCTCTTCCATCGCCTTAAACATCGATAGGCCTTCTTTCTTGTATTCCACAATCGGTTCGCGCTGGCCGTAAGCGCGCAAATTCACCGAACTTCGTAGATAATCCATCTCTTCCAGATGCTCCATCCAAAGAGAGTCATTGGTATAAAGCGCGATCCGGCGAACGGTCTCAAAAAATGCTTCTTCGCCGAGTTTTTCTCTTTTTTCCTTGATAATTTTCTCAAATCTTTCTTTTGCTTCAGCCTCTAGGCCCTCCAGAGTTTTATTCAAAAGATTCTCGATTTCCCCTTTTTCCGAGAAAAGCATCTTGCGGCGCCGGTCATACACGACATTGCGCTGATGATTCATCACGTCGTCATACTCGAGCGTGTGCTTGCGCGCGTCAAAATGAAACCCCTCTATTTTCGCCTGCGCACTCTCAAGCGTCTTTGATACGAAACGGTTGTCTATCGGCACATCTTCGGGAATTCCGAACCTGCCCATCATATTCTTAATCCGCTCCGAACCGAAAACGCGCATCAAATCATCCTCAAGCGAAACATAAAACTGTGTCTCGCCCGGGTCGCCCTGCCGGCCCGAACGTCCCCGCAGCTGATTGTCAATGCGGCGGGCTTCGTGCCGTTCGGTACCGAGGACGAAAAGCCCGCCCACACTTTTCACGAATTCGTATTCTTCTTTTACGATAGGGTTGCCGCCAAGTTTTATGTCGATTCCGCGTCCGGCCATGTTCGTGGCAATCGTCACCGCCCCGCGTTTGCCGGCTTGCGCGATAATCTCGCCTTCCTTCTCGTGATTCTTGGCATTCAGTATCACATGCTGCACGCCTTCCTGCTTTAGATATACAGAGAGCAGTTCGTTTTTCTCAATCGAAATAGTGCCGATTAATACCGGCTGACCTTTCTGATTGAGTTCTTTCACTTTTTTGGCAATGGCCTGAAACTTGCCTTTCTCGGTCTGAAAAATCAGGTCCCCGTGGTCGCGACGTATCATCGGCCGGTTCGTCGGTACCACAATCACATCCAGGCCGTAAACTTTTAAAAACTCCTCAGCCGAAGTCGCCGCTGTACCGGTCATACCCGAAAGTTTTTTATAAAAACGGAAATAATTTTGGAAAGTAATCGAACCCGAAGATCTCGTCTCTCTCTCAATTTTCACTCCTTCCTTGGCCTCGATTGCTTGGTGTATGCCTTCGCTCCAGCGCCGGCCGGGCTGCAGCCGCCCGGTAAAAGGGTCCACGATGATTACCTCGCCTTCTTTCACCACATAATCCCTGTCTCGCTCGAAAAGCGCCTGCGCTTTGACCGCCGTTTCCAGATGATGCACATATTTTATGCCCTTTTCGGTATAAATATTTTCTATGCCCAAAAGATTCTCTGCCTTGCTGATGCCGGCATCCGTCAGTGTGATTGCGCGAAGCTTCTCGTCTACCTCGTAATCCGTATCCCTCTTTAGCTGTCTGGCAATTTGCGAAAATTTCACGTAAAAATCCCCCGAATCCGCCGAGGCCGAAGAAATTATAAGCGGTGTGCGCGCCTCGTCTATCAAAATCGAGTCCACCTCGTCCACAATCGCGAAATTGTGCCCCCTCTGCGTCAGGTCCTCAACCCGGGTTGCCAAATTGTCGCGCAAATAATCAAAGCCGTACTCATGATTCGTGCCGTAAGTTATGTCAGCGGCGTACGCTTCTTTGCGGGTGCACGGTTTCAGAAAATCATAGACAATTTTATATTCCCCCACTTGGTCTCGCTCTTTGTCTTCTTCGGTATGTTTCGCATCGTACAGATAAGAAACATTTTGCGAATTTATCACGCCCACGGAAAGGCCCAGAAAATTGTAAACCTGTCCCATCAAAACCGCGTCTCTCCTCGCCAGATAGTCGTTTACGGTGACAATATGCACACCCTCGCCCGAAAGCGCGTTCAAGTAAGCCGGCAAGGTCGCCACCAAGGTCTTGCCTTCGCCGGTTTTCATTTCAGAAATTTTCCCCTGGTCTAGCACCATCCCGCCGATAAGCTGTACATCATAATGCCTCTCGCCTAAAGTCCTCTTGGCGGCTTCCCGCACCAGAGCGAAGGCCTCGGGTAAGATGTCGTTTTCGGTCTTCCCGTTCTTTAGCATTTCCCTGAATTCGGCGGTTTTTTTCGGAAAATCCTCATCCGGCAAAGCCGAAAAATCCCCTTCTAGGTCGTTTATTTTAGCTATAATTCCCCGAGCTTTATTGGCAAAATGCGCACTGGTATCACCAAATATGCTGCTTAAAAAAGCCATACTATTTATATTAGCATACATTCAATCAAGGCGAGGCCGGCAAGGTCTGCGAGCTGGTCTGGTTGAGGCCTGAAAGGCCGACCCGAGGACCCGAGCAAACCTTGCCGGCCTCGCCGAAACAAAACTAAAAAATCCTCCTTTTTTGGGGGGGAGGATTTTTTAGAAGTGGGAAAAAGAAACTATGCTCGCTTCTTTCCCTTTTTTGCTGCCTTCTTAGCTTTCTTCTTTTTAGCTGCCATTTTAGTTTTTTGCAATTAAACTTCTAATTTTTAGTTTGCAATAATACGACCCGAAAATATTTTCTTTCTAAAAAAATTTATTGAAAAATATTTTTGATAATTATTGCTCTACTAATAATTATCCCGCATATCAAACGCAAGCACAATACTTTTCAAGACAAAACTGTGGATAACTTTAATCTGCAAGCGAAAATAATTTCTAGAACGCCTTGCGAGCGCGGCGACGCGAGCACGAGGAATTTTTCAGCAGAAAAATATCCGTGCGTTATAGAAATTTATTTTTGCTGGAAGATTTTAAAAACAAAACCCCGTCGCTTTAGAGCGACGGGGCTTGATTCTTCCCATTTGAAGCGGGTGATGGCGAAACTCCAACATATGTGCCTATGTGAGTGCGACCACCCGCCGCAGATAGAAACAATCTGACGAGTATTATAACACAGACAAGATATCCTGTCGGGCTGCTGGGAATCGAACCCAGTCTTTACGCACCCGAAGCGCACGTACTACCGGTATACTACAGCCCGATATTGAAAATGAACAAGGAAAATATACCCCAAAACGGCAAAAAAAGAAAGCGACCGGTTTATTTCTTTTCCACCATGTCCCACACCATACCCGCTATATTTCGGGGCTTTCCTTCAAGCGCAAAATAATGCAAATCAATAAAAGGCAGAGTGTTGCACTCAATGATTCCCCATCTCTGCGCACTCGGCGCATGTTCCGGGTCGGGTACTATGCAATCAAGCCCGACAACCGGCAGACCAGTCAGCCGGGCGGCCGATTCAAGTATGGGAATAAAATCTTTATGCAGTTCGTCGAGCATCTCTCTGGTACCGCCCCCGAAATATCTGCCCGTCCGATGCGTGAGAGAAATTCTTCTCCCCTTCTGAGGGATGCCGTCGAGCGTTAGGCCCAGCCGCCCCACGAATTGCAGAATCTCGTCCGATACCAAAATTTCTTTCACCCGTTCGGGCCTTTTATCGTTCTTGCTCTGAATCAGTTCACGCAAAGTTTTTTCGCCGTCTCCCGTCACATACGGCTCGTTTGCGCGGTAAAATCCCGCGAGCCTACCGTCTACGCAGGTCGCTCGGCACACGTAACCCGAGAGATATTCTTCAGCCACAGTATGCGGAGATAACTTTCTCGCCACTTTGACCGCCTTTTCGAATTCTTCAAAGGTATTTATGTTTGTGGTCGTGTGCCTGCCTCTAGAACCCGACCTTGGCTTCACCACCAGAGGTTTCGTAAGCTTCTCAAAGAGACGCCGTCTATTCGCTTTCAAAAAAGGCACGTTCTCGCACCGGGGAACCGGCGCCGAAATTTCACGCAGGCGCTTTTTCAAGAAAAATTTATCATCCCATCTGTCTGAATTACCCGCGGGGTCTACATCTAAAGGCAAGCTGTTGAAATAAAAAAACTTTCCATTTATCCGCGCCCGATAATTATCAGTATATTTCCCGAAAATTATAAGTTGCTCCATATCTTTACCTCTCTTTTTGGCTTCATCCCAAATAACCCTTGAGCGCAAGGTAGCCGCTTTCTCGGGGTCTTTTGAAAATTTCACAGCCCCGACGATAATAAGGGCGTCAAGACACAAACGCAAAAATTTTTCTATCAAACGCAAGACAAACCTAGGGGTTATGCGCGGGGTCCAGCCGAGAAGAAAATCAAAAAGGTACGATAAAACTCCGTCCGTATACGAAAAGGCGTGACTCATCGGCGCGTCCCCGCAGTAAGGGCATACTTTTTTATTTAGAACTTTTTTTTCTTCGCTTTCCGGTGTTATAGACATGCCTAAATCACTAAGAGACAGCTCGCGCTGTCTCTTAAGAAGGGATAAACCCCGTATTTTTAGTGGCCTCCAAGGGACATGAAATTTTCTTCTTTTATCCTTGTTAAGCGACCTCTCTAATTATACAAAACCGCAAGCCAAAAAACAAAACAGTTGTGGATAAACAGGAATCAATTAAATACTATAAGAATATCTACATCACGTCCCCCATTTTACTTCTCTTTTTTGTAACCGATGAAGGCCTTTACTATTTCTAGAGGAAGAGTAAAGACAACGGTATTGGATTGATCAGATGAAATGTCGTTAATCGCCTGCAGGGTCCGCAGATGGAGCGCCCCGTCGGAAGCAGACAAAATTTTCGCCGCCTGCGCCATGTTATTCGCGGCCGCCAGCTCTCCTTCAGAAGTGATAATCACGGCCCGCTTTTCACGCTCGGCTTCGGCTTGCTTGGCGATTGTCCTTTCCATATTCTCGGGCAGTTTGATATCTTTCAACTCCACGTTGTTTACCTTGAGTCCCCATTCGTCGGTTTCTTTGTCCACGATTTCCCTGATTCTCTCCGCAATTTTCTCCCGCCCGGCCAAGAGCTCATCTAAAGTAACTTCGCCGACAATGTTTCGCATGGTCGTCTGCGCGTATTGAGACACTGCGTAAAAGAAATCCTCAACTTCAATGATGGCTTTCTCGGCCGAGGCAACCTTGTAGTAAATCACCGCGTTTACGGCGACAGATACGTTGTCGCGGGTGATGGCGTTCTGGTCGGGCACATCTACCGCTTTTACCCGCATATCTACCTTTTGATAGGATTGGAAAACGGGAACCACGAGCCGCCAGCCCGGCTCCATTATTTTACTGAACCGCCCCAGGGTGAATTTCACACCCCGCTCATATTGATTTATCTGCTTAATGCTGAACAAAATAATCGCAACGACCGCAACAATGAGATAAAAAGTTGGCATAGAAGTTTTATATTACTAATAATATTCCACTAATAATAGCACTTCGGGCAAGGAAGCGTTAATCTAAAAATATAACGCAGGGGAGATTTTACAAACGGCTGTGGACCTAGCGAGAATCGAACTCGCGCCTCTACAATGCGAATGTAGCGTAATACCACTTTACTATAGGCCCGCACTATTAAATTGTGTGCATCCTGGAAGACTCGAACTTCCGACCTTGCGAATGTGAATCGCACGCTCTAACCAACTGAGCTAAGGATGCGATATATCTTGTGGTCGCGCAAATTTCAGGCGCTTGTGGACCTGGGGGGAATCGCACCCCCGACTCGTCCATGCCATGGACGCGTGTTACTACTATACTACAGGCCCAGTAGTATTAAATTAGCACAAAATAGAATTTTTTCCAGACCTTTAACTCGTCGGGGTAGGCGGAATCGAACCGCCGCTACAAACACCCCATGCTCGCGTACTGCCACTATACTCTACCCCGAAAACTTATTTGCTTAAATTCAACGCACTCTCTAGTATATGTTCTACCACATGGTGCATCTTGGCGCCAACGGACTCGCAAGATTTTTCAAGATGGGAATCTTTTTTAAATTCCGGCGAAAAAGACAAGCCCGAGAGAAACACCCCCCTTCGCGGGTGAAAAACAAAATCGGACTTTAAATAATACCTAGCGCCGGTGTGCTCGTGCAAACCCCGCATGATATCGTGAGCGCTTTTTTTCTCGTCTTCTCTCATGTTATCGGGAGAAAAGAGATATATGTCTTGGCCTCTAAACGTCGGTACCGAGTGAACCGAAACTTTTCTGTCGGATATGAATTCTTCTACCAATAAACCTCTCTCATGATTTACTCCGTCTTCTATCGCCTCGACCAGTTCTGGGAAAGTTTTCGCCAAATGCACGGCCATATTCGGGTCGGGCGCGACGGATTTCACCAGCCACGGCGCGCCGAATTTTTCAAAAATTTCTTTTGATTTTTTGATTGAATATTTTTCTTTGGGGCCCCGCCCGCCATCGCTACGCTCAGGCGTATGCGGGCGGGCATCGAAATCTTCTTGATACGGCGGAATCAAAACGTGCCGAGTCATTTTAACCCCTATTTTTTTCATGTGCTCCCGAAGCATTTCCCGGCTTTTTTCTAGACCAGAAGAAAAAGCGGGAACTCCGACATGCGGAATATACAAACTCTCGATAATGTTGTTTAAACTCGGATGCGAGGTGTTCCAGATTACGTCAACCTTGTGCGCCAAATCGCCCGGCGTGAGCGGCAGGCCGTTCAAGTGCCAGATATAATCTTTGTCTATAAAAATATCGCTGGTCTTAAATTTCTCCGCCAAATTTTCGGCAATCAAAGAAATCAAATCCGCGCCTTTTTGAAGCGAGTCGCCATAATGCTCCCCCGCCATGCCGCGGAGGACCCCAACCCGTATTTTTACCGAGGCGTCTGACATGCGTGAATTATAATCCAAAAACACAAAAACCACCAACATGCTAGGTGGTTTTTTGTTTTTTAAAATTATTTTACCCCTTCTGTTTTTGAAGCCAGTTGTGCCATCTGTTCTAACTTAATCTTTAACTCGGTTGACTTTTCTTCAAGTGCACGTCTTCCCAAATCTCCCCCGAGAGTTGCTACTACCCCAAGAAACGCAACGAGGGTCCCAATAATCACTTCTCTTTCTGAAAACGGCGGATTATTGTTATTTAAGGCAAACTTTTCCCAAAACGCATATATGAACGGTGGAACAGTTACCCCCACACCAGCTGCCATTCCAGCAAATTGAACATACTTACAGCATGTCGCCCCAATTTTTGCCAAAAGTGATCTTAGTTCAAGTGAAAAAACATTTGGTTTTTCTTTATTTTTTCCCAAAAGTTCCAAAACCTCATGAGCATTTGTGGCTAAATTCTTTCCCTCTTTTGCTAATTGTTGATCTAAAGATGACCAGCTTAACGGCATTTCTTCTTTTGCTATCATAAAATTATTTTCTTAATTCCCTTTTTAATTCCTCAAGAAGCTCATTGAACCTTTTCATAAAAGCCAATTTTTCTTCTTCAGAGGCTTTGCCTCCCGCGACCTTTTCGGCAAGTTGTTTTAATTCTTCATCACTCATGTATATGTTAGGTTAAATTTTTAATAACCTAATTCTACCCCCCCCTCAAAAAAGTCAACCAAAAAACGCAAAAGTCGCCACGTAAAACGTGGCGACTTTTGCTTATGTGCTGTCCTTTGTTTTGTTTCGTTCTTCTAAACTTTTTTACCCGCCTGCAAAAGCTATGCTATAGCATTGCGGGCAGGTTTCTTGTCTTCCCAAGATGCCAGAGTATTGTAGGTCTTACCCAAACCATTGTGTACAGAATTCTAGTACACAATACCGACTCACTAAGGTTCGACCGAAATCGAACCGAGTTTTTCAATTGAATTAATCCACGAGCAGCTTCCGCTACCCGTGCCTTGTTACGACTTATTCCCTGTCACCGAGCTTACCGTAGAACCTCATAGCGAGGCGTTTCGGGTATTCCCGGCTCCCTTGACTTGACGGGCGGTGAGTACAAGACTTGAGAACGTATTCACCACAGTTTAGCTGACCTGTGATTACTAGCAATTCCGGCTTCATGAAGTCGAGTTGCAGACTTCAATCCGAACTG
>CAZQSY010000005.1:0-72113 GCA_964596395.1 uncultured Candidatus Saccharibacteria bacterium | reverse complement strand
GTAGCTCAGCGGTAGAGCGGCCGCCTGTTAAGCGGTTGGTCGTAGGTTCGATCCCTACCCCCGGAGGCTGTCTATAAAACCGGTAACAGATGGAGAAAATTCTGGAGTCCGGACACAGATTCAGATGTCACAAAAGAGTGGGTTCATGGACTGTTTGGCGAACTTGTTTTCCTAAAAGATATGATTGAACGATTCGGACCCGGCGTAATTGATTCATGGGAAGGTCCTATGGGTAAGGACCATGACTTTCAGAGAGGAGACAAACTTGCTGTAGAAATTAAGACCTCGGTTGAGATGCCGTTCAGGATAAACTGCAATCTTCGGCAGCTTGATTCTGCAATATTTAAGACCCTTTACATTGTCTGCTACCGCCTGACTTCGTCAGAAAACGGGATAACTCTGCCTGATCTGATCAGGAATATTGAAAAGCTGATAGTTGATGAAGCAGGGCTTGAAAAATTCTATGAACGGCTTATGTCTGCAGGCTATTCGCGTCAGCTGGAATCCGTCTACAACAACTTCAGACTCGATCACAGTAATGGTTCTGTCTTCTTGGTGAACGATGGATTTCCCAGGATTGTTGAGAGCAGTTTTGTTAACCCGCCTGATCACAGGATAACCGGGGTAAGATATTCGCTTCAACTTACAGGGTTAGAAATATTAAAAATTGAAGACATAACACAAAAATTGGGGATACTGTCCGGAATGAAATAAACAAATACATATTTCATGATCAATAACTTATTCATTTTCATAGTCGCGCTGTTGATGGTCATCAAGGGAGCAACGCTGGCCACGAAATATGCGGCACGGCTCGCGGAGAGCTACCGGCTGTCCAAGTACACCGTTGGTTTTATTATTGTTGCGATCATTTCAATACTTCCGGAAACGTTTATCTCCATCAATGCCGCGATTGAAGGTATCCCGTCGTTCGGTCTGGGCATGTTATTCGGGTCAAATATCGCCGATTTAACTCTCATCTTTGCCATTATTATTTTCCTGGCTGGAAGAGGATTGAAAATTGAAAGTAAAATTTTAAAGAACCACACAGTATATCCGTTCATACTGCTGCTGCCGCTTGTGCTGGGCTTCAATGGCCACTTTTCCAGGATTGAAGGAGTTGCTCTCATCCTTACGGGAGGAATTTTTTATTATCTTGCGTTAAGAAGCGGTATTGACGGCGCGGTCCCCTCAAATAATGGCAATGGCCGGTGGAAGAGCTTTTTGATGCTGATTTTCAGTATGATCGTTCTGCTTGCCGGTGCCCACTTTACGGTTACGTCAGCTACTTCGATTGCCAATTATGCAGGGGTCAGCCCGATCCTTATAGGTATGCTTATTGTGGGACTTGGCACGACCATGCCGGAACTATTCTTTTCTCTTAAATCAGTTAAAAAACGGGATGATTCGCTGGCAGTCGGCGACATTCTTGGTACTGTACTTGCGGATGCCACGATCGTTGTTGGTATTCTGGCTGTTGTTAATCCATTCTCTTTTCCTATAAAGATTATCTACATCACAGGGTTGTTTATGGTCATAGCTTCGTT
Organism: uncultured Candidatus Saccharibacteria bacterium; assembly: GCA_964596395.1. GTDB lineage: Bacteria > Patescibacteriota > Minisyncoccia > Phycocordibacterales > UBA9973 > UBA9973. The sequence continues at coordinate 70,566 of CAZQSY010000005.1, read as the reverse complement.
CGTATTATTTCACTTTATGCAGTCCGGGCGGACACTATCCAAGCGTGAAGCGTGGATGCTGTTCATATTCTGGCTTGTTTTTGCGCTGGTGGAATTTGCAGTCAATCAGTAATCAATTGATTACATTGAAAGGTTCTTCTCCCCGGAGCATTTTGACGGCCGCGTTCATTTCGTAGGAATGCCAACCGCTTAAAATAACGGTTCTAAGTTCCCGCACAGCTCGGAGCCAGTTAGGGTTTTCAGCTAGTTCTAGCACTAAATTAAACGGAGAAGCTATTGCAAACTCTAGCTTTTTCCCATCTACCATCGGGTTCTGAAGTATGTAATTCAAAAATGCTCTTTTTTCGTGTGGTTCAGAACCTTCAAAGATTTGCTTTGCACGACGAGCAACAGAAATGGTTGTTTACGCAGAAAAACAGGTTCTAACATCCTCTCCTCCAGAGGCGGACAGGTAGCCAGTGGAGTTCGTAAAAATCTTAGACCCACGAAAGTGGGTTTTTGATTTTTCAACAAAAAATGGGATAATGTAACCGTGATACTGACAATGTCTCAAAAAGTTGCTGTACTTTCTATCCTTACTGTTTTTCTCATGCCGTCTCTCGTCTCGGCGCATCAGCCACGCATTACCGAGAGCCGACTGACAGAAGTGCCGAGCCCAGAAATCTCTAAAGCGTATTATGGCCGCCTCACGGGCGAGCCGGATGTGTATATCATCAAAGCGACTGAAGCTTTTGATTTGTATGTAAATGTTTTGGTGCCGGATATTGCAGGACAGAAAAAGGATGTCTCGGCAGTGGTGTTGAAAGATTTGCCTGTCGGCGAGACAGGTAGCAGACAAGTCGCGCTATTGGATGGCATGAATTTTGAATGGAAAAAGTTTTATGAACCGTTTGGCGCAGACACTTACTGGATGGGGCCAGAGTATAAAGCGCGGGCGGAAGCGGGTACTTACGAGATCCGTGTCTGGAGTAGCAACAACGACAGCAAGTATTCACTCGCCATTGGCGAGATAGAAGCGTTTGACGGCAAAGAAGGGTTAAACGCACTCACCATCATTCCCGAGCTAAAAAAGAATTTTTTTGACGAATCTCCAATCAGCTTTATCAAATCTCCCTTCGGCTGGGGGCTCATCGTGGTGATGTATCTTCTTGCGCTCATCATTGGACTTTTGTATCGCTTTATCGTGAAAAAATTTGCAAAGTCAGAGAAAAGCAAAGTTTCAAAAAACATCAACACGCGAGATAGAATAATTCGTCTTGCTCTGGGTGTAATCCTGCTCCTCGTAGCAATGACCACAACATGGAATCCGATTATCATATTCATTTCTGGACTCTGCTTGTTCGAAGCGATCTTTAGTTGGTGCGCGCTTAATCAATTAGTCGGCAAAAACACGTGCCCGTCCGAAGCCTAGCGCGAAGGAGGGCGTGCCTGGTAAATAAATTTATAAAAAATATTTCATCTCAAGTCTTGCTATAATTGTATTATGTCATTAGTAACTATCCCCGAAGCATCAAAATGGGCTACAGATTATCTTGAAAAAGAAGTATCCCCGACAAATATTTCCTATCTTGTGCAATATGGCAGGGTGAAAAAGTATGGTGAGAACGGCTCTACCATGGTTGATTTAAGAGATCTCAAAAAATACTATGAATCCTGCAATGGAAAGCGCGAGATAAGTTGGAAAAAAAACCTCGGCAATGATTTAAATTGGATACTTTCGTTCGATAACTTGCGCGAGAAAGATACCACAAAACATGTGCACCGACTTCATCCGTACAAAGGTAAATACATTCCCCAGCTTGTTGAGTATTTTATAGATACACATACAGATGATTTTAAAAAGGAGGTATACTTCAAATCTGGCGATATTATTCTTGATCCGTTTGTGGGTTCGGGGACAACACTTATTCAAGCATTGGAAATGGGCATTCATTCCGTGGGTATAGATGTTTCAGAATTTAATTGCATGATTGCTAGCTGTAAAGCAACACGCTATGACTACGAGTATTTGCATAAAGCAATCAAAAAAATGCTCTCTGCACTAGACACATTTGAACATGATAATAGGATTCAAGAATTTGAGAATGAGCTTTTAGCCGAGCTTGCAAAGTTCAATAATGTACATTTCCCTGGGTATGATTTTAAGTACAAACTAAATCAGGGAAATTTTAACGAAAAGAATTTCTCTATCGAAAAAGAGCGCGAGTTTTTGCCTATATACCAAAAATTGTTAAAAAAGTACGCAATCAAACTAAAACAAGATAAATCAGACTCTTTCCTCGATATTTGGTTTATGGATAATGTTCGCCGAGAAATAGATCATGTCTTTAAGACAATCAAACAAGAAAAAGATGTTAAGACACGCAAAATCCTAGCGCTTATTTTGAGTCGAACGATTAGATCATGCCGAGCAACAACGCATAGCGATTTGGCAACACTTAAGGAACCACAGTTTACGACATATTACTGCTATAAACATAAGAAAATTTGCAAACCACTTTTCTCAATTAAGACAATGCTCAATCGCTACGCACTTGATACACTAAGTAGGATTCGTGAATTTAACACCTTGCGCAAGCCTGTTCATTACTCCACAATAACCGGAGACTCTCGAACCGTGGATATTTTTGAGAAAGTAGAAAAGCAAAATCATGAATTTTCTAAAATCCTCAAAAAACAAAAGATAGCGGGTATTTTTTGTTCGCCTCCATATGTCGGGCAAATTGACTATCACGAGCAGCATGCTTACGCTTATGACTTGCTCGGATTTAAGAGAAAGGATGATCTTGAGATAGGCCCGTTATACAAAGGGCAAGGATTAGAAGCGCGAAGGTCTTATGCGCAAGGAATTGCTGATGTGTTAAATAATTGTAAGCAATATTTAAAAGCTGATTTTGATATTTTCCTTGTGGCGAATGATAAATATAATCTCTATCCTGAAATTGCCGAAAAATCTGGAATGAAGATTGTTAATCAATTTAAAAGACCTGTTTTGAATCGAACAGAACGAGACAGGAACCCATATTCCGAAATTATTTTTCACTTTAAATCACAATAAATTCTATGGCTTTATCTAAAGAACAAATTAAAGATGTTGAGGATACTCTAAAGGCAAGCATTCGTAACAAGTTTGAAACTTACAAACCGGAAGCAGATTCAAAGCCCTTTCAAACCCGTCTTTTAGGAAAAGACCGACTAGCTCTGTATGCATTTATCCACTCATTGAATACAAATTTTGGTACCACGGTTTTTGAACCAGTCGCCAGAACAATAGCGCAGACTAAATTTAGTAATGTTGAAGTTGGTAAAAAGGCACCGAAAAAAATTTCTTCCGAAGCACAAAGGACAATTCAGGGCATAATGGACGAGCTTATTTCCGGTACTGTCTTACCGGACAAATACAAAGAAAATGAGCAGATCAGGAAAGTTGCGAATGAGGGGATTATAAAAGATGTAAAACTCACGAAAATAGATGTTTATTTTGAATCCAAAGATACGGTTTATATGATTGACCTGAAAGCGGCAAAACCTAATTTCGGAGAATTTAAAGGCTTCAAGAGAACCCTTCTTGAATGGACAGCTGCACAGTATTTGGAAGAAGTCAATAGGAAAGACGTAGTGACTTTAGTCGCTATACCATACAACCCTTATGATCCAGAGCCGTATAACCGCTGGACAATGCGAGGAATGTTAGATTTGAAAAATGAGCTTAAGGTGGCCGATGAATTTTGGGATTTTCTTGGTGGTAAAAATACATACAAAGATTTACTCGACTGTTTTGAGAGAGTTGGTATCGAGCTTCGAGATGAAATAGACGAATATTTTAAAAGATTCTATAAAACCTAACCCCCACCCCTTCGACTTCCTTCAACTTCGTTCAGGATGAACCGCTCAGGCAGGCCACCCAATTAAATTCAAAAAACGAAAAGGAAATTTTTTAAAAAAATGTTATAATGTATAAAAAAATTATTAATTAATCAAAAAATATATATGAAAAAAATTTGGATAATTGTGGCAGTAGTGGTGGTGCTTGGTGCGCTTTATTTTGTAATGCAGTCCAAGCCAGAGCCAGAGATTCCGATTTCTGCAGACAACGCCCCTCCGGGGAGCATTCATAACTTACCTGTGCCCGAAGCGGTCTCGGCTGTGAAGAAACACGTTGCCGAAAAATCTGGAGTAAGCGAAGGACTCGTCATCGTGCTTTCAGTGTTTGAAAAGGAGTGGTCTGACGGATGTCTCGGGCTCGGTGGTCCTGCCGAATCATGCATCGCTGTTATTACTCCGGGGTATGAGGTAACTGTGCAGGTGAGTGGCGCAGTAGAGAAATATCGCACCAATACTGATGGCTCGCAAATCAGGGGGGAGAAGTAAACTTGTAGCTCTCAAAATTTTACCTCAAACAAAACTCGGGGTAGGGCAATATGAAAAAACAGCTACTTCAAAGCTACGTGTTTGAGAAAATGAGGGCAGTCACTATTAGCTCTTCTATCCAGTGGAGCTAGTGTTTTTAGTTGTTTAAAGTAAAGATTTGTAATATAATGTAAGCCATGGCAGAGAAAATAGATTTGAAAACAGGAATCCCTGCAGAATTATCTGCGGTTGAAATTACCGATTCAAGATTTATAGACAATTGGAACAATCCAATCAAATCGCTTGATGGTAGACTTACTTTTGCTGTTCAGCAGATAATAGAGGAAAATACAGAGCTAGCTTTGCAAGCGAGGAAATATTTAGCGACACGTGGATTTGTTGGGAAAAATGCTGTAGAAGATGCTAAGAAAATGGTGGCAGGACACAAGAAAGCTGGGGATAAAAGTTAATAACACACTCAAAGATTCAGATTACCCTGATACACTTATAGGATAACTCTCTAAGCTTCGTCCCCACGCCAAGGGCGGGCAGGCAAGTTCGGAGCCAAGATGAAACTATACCGATTTAGCCCAATAGAAAGTAAAGAACAACTACTTGAAGCCGTAAGGCATACACACTTTGCTTGTTTTGAATTATGTAAAAAAGTTTTCGGGAAGCTTCTTCCTGTCGCAGGAAATATCGGAATTTTTTGTCATTATGATGATGAATATAAATTTCTCACGAAACTGCGAGAAGAAATGACGGAAGCTTCGGATAATTGGAATCAGAAATATTTTCGGCTAAATGATCCAATAGTAATTCCTGCTCGCGGGGATGTCCCCACTACCACGTATACCTATCTCTATATTCGCAGACCAGACCCCGACAGGCCGGAAGTGGGCGACATTGATTTAGTTTTAGATAGTAAAGAATACTCGGAATTAAAGAGTTCTTTACTAGGCGGCACGAAAATAAAAGGAATGGAGATATTAGACCGTCCCGACCTAGACCTGATTAGATTGTCTGACCCCGATATCGACGCGCTTTCTTTCATAGGAACAGAATATATGGTCGGGAATGTAAAAGTAAAAACAAATTAATAGTATGAGAGAAATTTATCGCACCATTGCTTCCGCTTTGATAAAATAAAACTATGGGAAAGGATCAATTCGATACTCCCCCTCTTTCTGAGAAAGGAGAAAACTCTAGCAAAAAATTGTATGTTGAGGTAAAGATTGCCTTGCCCGAAGAATGGAAAGAACTTCGAGATTTTCGCTTAAATCTCTTGAATAATGAAGGCGGTAACCGCCATGTTGCTTCCCCTAGACAAATTAGAGAAATAAAAGAAAGGACAGAGGAAGAATGGAAAGATATTCTTTTTGGTAAAGATAAATTTTCTGTTATTGCTTTAAGGGGCTCTGAAGTAGTAGGAATGGGTCGTGCAGAAAAAATAAAGGGAATCTGGCATTTGTTCAATCTCGGCGTAAAAAGCGAATTTAGAAGGGCAAGAATCGGTGCAAGATTAACGGCAATACGTCTAATTGAAATAAAGACGCGGGGAGGAAAAGAGGTACGTATTTTTATAAATAAAAAAAATGCGCCTTCTCTAAAAAACGCAGAATCTTTCGGCTTTAAAAGGGACAATACTCTATGGGGTAAGTTGAAGAATCGAATGATATTAGATGATGTAAATAACCCAATTACGACAAACAGGATAGAAGAAGTTTTGAAAGAAAAATAGGTATGATATTATATTTTTATGTGGCAACCACCAGGAACTTTTAATGTAGCAATAGAGGCGGTAATCATTAAAGATGGCAAAATTCTTATTACCCAGCGCTCGTTTGAAAGGGATCACTTGCCTGGCGAATGGGAGATTTTAACGGGCAGAGTAAATCAAAATGAATCATTAGAGGATGCGGCGAAGCGTGAAGTAAAGGAAGAAGTAGGACTTGAAATTGAAATAATTCAGCCCTTCAACACTTTCCATTTTTATAGGGGGAAAGAAAGAGCAGAACATCTAGGGGTGAGCTTTATTTGCAGATATGTTTCTGGGGATATAGTTCTAGATAAAAACGAACAGATTGATTATAAGTGGGCTACACCAGAAGAAGCGGAAAGGATAATTACCCATGAAGGTATTTTAGACTCGATTCGAAAAACTAAAGCTTTCATATAGTAGAAAATTAAAAATATATGAAAGAATTAACTGAGGAAGAAAAAATAATAATTATCGGTAAGGGTACCGAGGCGCCCTTTACGGGGGAATATGTAAATACCAAAGAAACAGGCGTGTATGTTTGCCGGCAGTGCGAGGCCCCCTTATATAATTCAAAAGACAAATTTGAATCCGATTGCGGCTGGCCTTCTTTTGATGATGAAATGCCAGGGGCGGTGCGTAAAAGTTTGGATGCCGACGGAATTCGTACTGAAATAACTTGCGCTAATTGCAACGGACATTTAGGGCACCTGTTTGTCGGCGAACATTTAACTGATAAAAACAAAAGGTATTGCGTAAATTCAATATCAATGAAATTTATACCCGGAAAGGGGACTCGATGATATAATGAAGCTTGAGTTTTATAAATTATTAATTAAGGAAAATTTTTATGGCCAAAAGAGGAACAACATTAAGCCCGAAGAAAAAATCCAGGCGTTCGCACAAAACCAAGAAGCGCCTAGCGATAAAACACCAAATGCTTGCGAAGAAACTCGCGAAGAAGAGATAAAACCGGAATCGACTAGTATTTTAAGACTTTTATATAAGAATGCTTTTTTATGTATTCGTTTCGTTTGTATTTTCCTTCGAGTATTGACAGTCCTTTTTTGTTATGTTAGTCTCAATTATCAGTTTTTCTGAAGCTGTTTTTTTTATTAGGTTTAATATTTTCCTGAAGGATGAAAAAAAAATCTTCGGTTGTTGTAATCGTCGGGTTGGGCTATGTGGGATTGCCTTTAGCGTTACTTGCAGACCGTAAGGGGTATTCGGTTGTTGGAATAGATAATAATTTATCGAGGATAAATTCTATCAACAGGCGTGTACCTCCCTTTCCAGATGAAAAAATTTCTAAGGATATAAAAAAAACCTCTCTCAAGGCAACCGATGACTTTGGAGTAGTGGCTGATGCGTCTATTATCGTCATTTGCGTACCGACCCCAGTTTACGAGAATTACATGCCAAACTTAAGACCCGTGGAAATGGCCTGCAGAGGTATTGCCCGGCACCTTCGAAAGGGCCAGCTTGTTATATTAGAATCCACCGTAAACCCAGGTGTTTGCGAAGAAATTATTGTGCCACTTCTAGAGAAGGAAACAGGTCTCCGTGCCGGCATTGATTTTCATTTAGCGCATTGTCCGGAGCGTATTAATCCCGGAGACAAAAAATGGCATGTTGGAAACATTTCCCGTGTTGTGGGGAGTTTGGAAAAAGTCGGTTTAAAAAAGGCGGTAAATTTTTACTCCTCAATAATCTCTGCGCCCGTTAAACCCATGAATTCCATAAAAGAGGCTGAGGCGGTAAAGGTGGTAGAAAACTCTTTCCGGGATATAAATATAGCTTTTGTGAACGAATTAGCGCAGTCTTTTTCGCATCTGGGAATAGATGTAGTGAATGTGATCGAAGGCGCTTCGACTAAACCTTTTGCCTTTATGCCTCATTTCCCGGGTTGCGGAGTGGGGGGGCACTGTATACCGGTAGACCCATACTATCTTATAGAATATGCAAAACAGAATGGTTTTAACCATAGGTTTCTATCTCTGGCTCGTGAGATTAATAACAGTATGCCACGCTTTACCGTAGACACTTTGATTAAAAAATTAAAAGAGAAAGGCCTTCCGTGTAAAGGTACAAAAGTGGCCTTGCTTGGTTTGTCTTATAAGGCAAACACAGGCGATGATAGGGAAAGTCCGTCGTATAAAATAATTGAGGTTTTAAAAGAAAAGGGGATTAAGGTTTCTTGCTATGATCCGTATATAAAAGAGAAAAGCACATCAAGTCTCGATGAGGCACTTTCTTCAGCGAAAGCTGTGGTTATTGCCACTGACCATGATGAGTTTGGAATTCTTACCCCAAAATCTTTTAAGAAGCACGGCATAGAAATTTTGATAGATGGCAGAAATTGTCTAAACAAAGAAAGCTTTATTAATTTTGGCATAGTATACCAAGGTATTGGTAGGTAAAAATATGGATATATTGGTAACTGGGGCGGCTGGATTCCTGGGTTCAAATTTGAGCGAGAAGCTCTTGAAGGACGGGCACAATGTTTGGGGGGTTGATAATCTGCTAACCGGTACCAAAGAAAATGTTGAGGGCTTGCTTAGATACCCCAATTTTGATTTTTTTAAATGTGGAATTGAAGAAAAAGCTTTTTCTTTATTTTGCGACAATGTTGGAGTTAAATTTGACCAAATTTTCGAATTAGCTTGTGCGACTGGCGTGCCGAACATAGAGCGTTTAAGTGAAGAAATGCTTCTTGCCTGTAGTATCGGTACTTGGAATACTCTAGAAGTTGCCAGAAAGCACGGCTCTAAGTTTATACTCACCAGCTCTTCTGAAGTGTACGGAGAGCCCCTGGTTACTCCGCAGGCCGAAACTTATACCGGAAATGTAGAGACGACCGGTTGGAGGGCGAGCTACGAAGAGGGGAAAAGGTTTGCGGAAACTATCGTTTCACATTTTGTAAGAAAGTATGGAGTGCACGCGACTATTGTGAGGCTTTTTAATGCGTATGGCCCGAATATGGCATTGGAAGACACTAGGGTGATATCAAGATGTGTGGTATCAGCTTTAAAAGGTGGACCCTTGCCTGTTACCGGCGATGGTAGCCAGCGCCGCACGTTTTGTTTTGTGTCTGACATCATTGATGGACTCGAAATAGTGATAGACAAAGGAATACCAGGCGAAGTTTATAACTTAGGCAGTAATAAAGAAATAACCATTAGAAGGTTTGCAGAAAAAATAATCGAACTTACTGGGTCGGAGAGCCACATAGAATTCGTAAAGAGACCGGCGCATGACCATTCTGCTAGAATGCCAGTTTTAGACAAGATTCATGCGCTTGGTTGGAGCCAGAAAATTCCTCTCGATGATGGGCTCGAAGCGACTATAAAGAACTTTTCAGCTAGAATTTTATCAAATGAAACTTCTTCTAGTTCTTAGGTTAAGGTTGTTGGTTAAAATTTTGCTATTCAGTGTGGCGTTCTTGTTTTTATCCTCTCTCTTTTTTGTTTTTGATTTTAATAGTATTTCTAAAAGTGGCATTTACACAAACACAGAAGATGATAAAGTGTGTGTTTTTGAGTATTTATATCCAGGGGTAAAAAATTCCAGAGTCAAAAAGTTGCAGGAAACATTAAACTCATCCGAAGACACGAAAGTTGCCAAATATGGTCGTGGTTCGAAGGGAAACGAATCCACCTACTTCGGTTTTCTTACTTATAATGCGGTCATTAGGTTTCAGGAAAAATATGCTTCAGAGATTTTATATCCCCTAGGGCTTACTAAAGGAACTGGCCACATAGGTCCTCTTACGAGGACTAAGCTTAAAAAAGTTTGCATGCTAGCCATTTCTAACGACTTGAGAGATGAAAGAGCCTTAGCAATAGGAGAAAATGGAGAACGCATTAAAAGGAAACAACTTCCACTAGAAACAAAAGTAAGTTTTCAGGAATTTTTCTATCAAGATATCACCGAATTTAAAAAGGGAGAATGGTTAACTCTTGGGGTTGTTTTACTATCTTTAAGTTTTAATTTTATTTTGTGGGGTTTTTTCGGTTTTGTGCGTATTCTCCACGAGAGTCTTGTATACCCATTCCGGCGTGACAGGACTGATCTAAATAAAAACTCCATAAGAGAGGAAGAAGTTGCGGTAATTACTTCGGCCCACAACGAAGAGCTGGTGATAGGCGACATGCTTAATGCTGTCGTTAAGATTATAAAAAAAGAGAATGTCTTTGTTGTCTCTGATGGTTCTACAGACAATACTCCTAATATAGTAAGAGAATTAGGTTTTAGTCTTCTAGAGTTCAATCCTGGTAAAGGGAAAGCAGGTGCCTTAGAGGCGGGAATCAAACATTTCGGTCTTGCTGATAGATTTAAAGCCCTGATTATTCTCGACGCTGATACCAGACTTCGTTATGATTACTTGAAAAACTGCTTACCTTTTTTTAATGATTCCAAAGTTGTAGCGGTCGCTGGATACGCCGCGACTATATGGAATCCCAAGGAACAATCCTGGAGGCAGACTTTGTTTCTATCACACAGGGATCGTGTATATTTTTTGATGCAAAGAATTTTGAAGTTTGGCCAGGCGTGGAAACACGCTAATGTAACCAGTATTATACCTGGCTTCGCTAGCACCTACAGGACATCCATTTTTAGGCAAATAAACATGAATCCACCAGGTCTTGTAATTGAAGATTATAATGTTACTTTTGAGATACACCATAGAAGATTAGGCAGAATAGTGCATACTCCTAAGGTTGTTGCATACACCCAAGACCCTGATAATTTTAGAGACTATTTTCGTCAAGTAAAAAGATGGAACTTGGGTTTATTTCAAACCGTCAGACTGCACGGATTTTGGGCGAGTAAATTTTGGATGTCGCTATCTTTAACCTTACTTGAAGTATTTCTTAGCAGTTTAATCTTTTTCTTGGTGCCGGTACTCTTTATTATTTCTACGCTCCTTTTAATGGCTGATGCTCTATTTTATGATTTTTTCATCTTTTCATTTTTTCCAAACTTCATGCAATTCTATCATTTTCTATTGATTCTTCTTATATTAATATGGTCTTTCGACTATATTATTACTTTGATAGTGGCACTTTTACAAAAAAGGCCCGAATATCTACTAACTGGGATATTTTTTCCAATCATAAGATTCTTTGACTCGGTTGCTATCCTTTTTGCAATACCTAAAGCGTATCTTACTAAGTCAAATGGGTCCTGGATTTCACCCACTAGACGCCGGAATTAAATTTGTTACTATATTTAATAGTATGAAAAATAATTATTTTGTTTTCGCACTTGGGGTTGCTCTATTTCTTATTATCTTTGCTTCGGGTTCTTTTATTCTCTCAGAAAGCGGGGTAGTGAATTTGAAGGATGATATGCCGGCTTTTTCCTGGTGGAGTTTTAAAAAGCACGGACGTGTTATTAAACCGCCTGTAAATCCTCCAGCACCTGCGCCCAAACCGGCGCCAGTTCCGCCGCCGACACCAACACCTTCTCCAGTACCAGTACCTACACCGTCTCCAACACCAACTCCAACACCAACACCGGTGCCAGCACCTGTCCCTGTTTCAAAATATCCACTTCATACAAATATCACCGCTACTGTTTTTTGGGTAGGGGAGCCAGTTGGTAACGGTTCCTCTGAAGACAATGCGCTTTCTGCTTGGGATGATGAGTGGCAAAAGAATTACGGAGGTTATGATGACTATGTAAATAGAAATGGATACTACCCGGCTGGTTTCACGCCGAAAGAGAACCCCTTTTATCTAGACCTCCCTTACAATGATTTCAACAACAATGGTACTAGAAAAACAAATGCTTACCAAGTTGTACCTTGGGCTAAAGAAAAAACTTGGGGTTCCCTCGAATCTATGATGAAAAACCGGTGGGTAAAAATTACTCGAAATGGTAACACATGTTTTGGGCAGATAGAAGACGCAGGGCCGTATGTGTACGATGATTATAATTATGTTTTCAGTACGATCGATGCAAGACCAAAAAGCAAGATTGCAAACAACGCTGGTATGGATGTCTCTCCGGCACTTCGAGATTGTTTAAAATTTTCTGGCCTCAACAATGCTGATAACAAGGTAGATTGGCAGTTCGTGGACTTTACTGATGTTCCTGAAGGTCCATGGAAGAACATCATCACAACTTCTCAAATCAACTGGCCGTAAATATTTTTCTACATAGAAAGATTATTTTACTCTTTCTCCTCAAGAATATTCACTCATTCGACCTTTTTCTTTTAGGTCGAAAATTATAAGTCCCTTGACATTCTTTTTATATTCCTGTATAAATTAATACACAAATGTTTTTTGTAAAGATAAAGCAGAGATAACCTTTATTTAGTAGCGTTTTTAGAAAGTTTTTTTTATGGCTTAATATTTAATTTATTATTATTTTAACTAACTGAGAATTTTTTATAAAGGACATGGTAAAGGACATGAACAGCAATATTAAGTTTCTATATACAGGGATTACTGTGCTGGTTTTTGTTTTAAGCTTCCTGTTTGGGCCTCTGAAAGTTTTTGCGGCAGCGGATGCACAGTCTGCAGTGCTTACACAAAACGCAGTCGCACCTAGTGGAATAATCTCAGTCAACCTTACTGTAAATGCTTCCGGTTCTGGTACGAGCAATGACTGGAACTCTACCGGTTGGAGAATTGCAACTTCTCCAGGCTCACTAACCTGCGTTGATACACCAGACAACAGTAATGGTGATACTGACGAGACTTTTAATATAAATGCCCCTAGTACCCCTGGCCTCTATAATGCATACTTTGTAGCTTACAATGGTAACGGATGCACCTCCGGAGGGTCCACTCTTACACTGACCAATGCCGTGTTTGTGGTAAGCGGTTGGAATGCCCCGACAATTGCTACTGAGGTCAGTGATGGAGGCAGTGATATTGTTGAAGCCAACGGCCTAACTTCAAATAACTCTTACGCAACCTTTAACGACAACAACGATATTGTAGATTACAAGAACTTCGGGTATTTAATACCAGCCTCGGCTACTATTGATGGCATAGAAGTTTCTGTAGAGGGTAAAAGAGATGGTGGAGTTATGCCTCGCACCTTCAGTGCCAACCTTTCTTGGAATAATGGAACAAGTTTCGCGACCGCAAAAAATGGGACAGATCTAACAACGACCGAGAGGATAGTTGTATTGGGATCACCTACAGACAAATGGGGTAGCCATGTATGGGCGCCAGGCGATTTTAATAATGGAAACTTCTTAGTGAGGATTGATCCAATTTCTGCAACAGGGGATTTGGATATTGACCAGATTCAGGTAAAAGTCTATTACACAGTCGATGCTACTGCTCCCGTTCTAGCGCAAATTACCGTTGTACCGACCACTTCTAGCGACACAACTCCGAGCTATGTTTTTAGTTCCACTGAAGCTGGAGCTGTGACCTATACCGGAGATTGCGGAAGTGGTAGCGTTGCAAACGCAGTAGTGGGCAACAATACGGTGACTTATGGACCTCTAACTGAAGGTACTTACAGCAACTGCGCTATAAAGGTGACAGACTCATCTAGTAACCAGAGCAATGTTCTTTCCCTTCCTGTATTTACTATCAATGCAAACGTTTTTGAAAGGGGTATGGTTAGTTTGTCTTTTGACGACGGTACAAAGTCAATCTACGACTATGCCCGTCCTACTTTGAACACTGCTGGTTTTGATAGTACTCAATACATTATTTCGGGTGCTGTGGGTTGTGCTGATGGCGGAGTTGGATGTGATGATTTCATGACTTCTGCCGAGTTAAACACTTTGGACAGTGAAGGCCATGAAATTGCTCCACACACTAGGACTGATCCATGCGCTCCCGGAGATGACCCCGAGGATCCGACAGATAATTGTGCATCTGGTGTTGGGTTAAAAGGGCTCTCACCCAGGGATCTTTTTTCAGAGGTGGATGGTTTACGCTTCGATCTCTTGTCAGCCGTAGGTGTTTCTGCCAATACTTATTTTAGTACTTTTGCTTATCCGTTTGGAGAATTCGATGATGCTTTAATTGATAAATTAAAATCGGCCGGCATCAGTGGCGGAGCACGAACTGTGAATTTTATCGATGCATTAGGTCAGCCTATTTACAACAACAAATCAAGTGACCGCTACAAGCTCTCTGCTGCCCAGGTTAATCTAAACACACCTATATCTGCTTCTGACCCGGATCCCGACGGATTCGGCAGTGTGGAGGAGTGGATTGATGGAGCTATAGCAAAAGGCGATTGGCTTATCTTAGTTTTTCATGAAGTAAAACCAGACTGTGGATCAGAAACCTTCTGTATAAATCTGGACTCTTTCTCGGAAATAATTAATTATCTTTCAGATAAAGGGTCTAGCGTTGATGTGGTAACAGTAAAGGAGGGTTTGGCTCTTATGAATGGCAACCCCGTGTCGAATCCCGGGGCTCCAGTTGTCACTATTACGGAAGAAGTTTCAGGGGTTATTACCGTGGAGGCAACCTCTTCGCTCGGTGCTCCTGTATCCTTCACCACTTCTGTAACTGATGATGATACTGGCTTGCCTTCTCCTCTTAGTGCTTTTTGTACTATTCCTACGCTTACTTATCCGGATGAAGGTCACCCAGTCTGGGGAGTGAATTTCCCCAAAGTCGTTCTCTCAGGAGATACTTTTCCGATTGGCATCACCACTGTGACTTGCACTGCTTCTGACACGGGGGGAAACTTAGGCACTAAAACTTTCAACATAAATGTTGTAGATACCTTAGGGCCAGTTACTACCATAACTTCCGTGAAAGACGGTGACAATATAGCACTAGATAGTGGTGACACCACTAAATCTAATTTCGCAACAGTATCTTTCTCTGCTACGGATTCTGTTGCCGTGATAGCTTCAGAATGTGATCTCGATGGGGCAGGGTATACGGCTTGTACGAGTCCCAAGGATTACAATGATCTTGCTGATGGTACCCATACGGTGAGTGTAAAATCTACCGATGGATCAGCATTCGGGACAGTAGTTACCTTCACTTGGAAAGTGGACACTACTGCGCCGGTAATTGTCGCACACGCCGATGTTTCAGCCGAAGCGACTTCTCCGGCTGGGGCGATAGTTTCTTATGACCTACCTGTAGTTACTGACAACATTAGTGTCGGTCTTACTGCTAGTTGTACACCAGCTTCCGGTTCAACATTTGCTCTAGGGTCAACAGAAGTTACTTGTAATGTTACAGATGACGCAGGCAATGCTGCAACTTCAACCAAATTTGATGTAAACGTTTCCGATACCACTCCGCCGGTTATAACTCTAGATGGCGATAATCCTCAAACTATACAGGCAGGTTCGTCGTACCCTGAATTAGGGGCTACAGTAACAGATAATTATGATACAGGCCTTGAAGCCACCATAGATTCTTCTTCTGTAAATACTTCTGTGCTTGGTTCGTATACTGTTACCTACAATGCGGTTGATTCGAGCGGCAATACAGCTCTAGAAGTTACCCGTACCGTGAATGTGATAGACACGACTAAGCCGTCGATAACAATCCTTGGAGATAACCCTGCATCTGCAGAAGTGTTTGGCACCTATACCGACCCTGGCGCCACGGCAAACGATAATTTGGATGGCGACCTCTCGGCCTCGATCGTCACGGTAAATTCTGTAAACACTGGGGTCTTAGGGGCATATACGGTTACGTATAACGTCACTGACGCCAACGGCAATATCGCTGATGAGGCAGTACGAACCGTAAACGTAATAGACGGCACTAAACCGGTGATTACTTTGCTTGGCGATAGCACAACTGCCGTAGAGGTAGGAAGCACCTATACCGACTCTGGCGCCACAGCAAGCGATAATTTGGATGGCGATCTCACGGCCTCGATCGTCACGGTAGATTCTGTAAATACTTCGGTTGTCGGGGAGTATTCTGTCACGTATAACGTTACTGATTCAAACGGCAATTCTGCTACTGAAGTCGTTCGCACAGTAAATGTGGTGGATACGACTATACCTGTTATCCAGGCTCATGAAAATTTGGCCTCGGTTGAAGCTACTTCTACTTCCGGCACCGTGGTAACTTATACGGCACCTCTGGTAGATGATAACTATGATTCTCAGTTTTCGGCAGTTTGTACACCTGCTTTCGGTTCCTTGTTTGACTTTGGTGATACGACCATTAACTGTACGGCCACTGACACGAGTGGGAATGAGGCCTTGGCGACTAGTTTCACCGCAACTGTGACAGATACCACAAATCCGTCTGTTTCAGTAAGCACTCCTTCCAGCCCAACTTCAGGCGCCCCGTCTATCGAGTTTGTTGTAACCGACAACACAGAAACGACTACAGAATGCAAGGTTGACGACGGCTCATTCGAAGCTTGCTCTAGCCCGTTTGTTCCCACAATAACTGTAGATGGCTCACATACCGTTACAGTCAAGGCCACCGATGAAGGCGGCAATTCTGCGGAAGGTACGAGTGATTCGTTTACTGTTGACGCGACAGGGCCAGTTGTTGATCTTTCAGTCGAACCCGATAATAACATAAATTCTGAAACTCTTGCCGAAGCGCAAATCGTATTTGCAGTTTCCGGCGCTACCGGCGATCCGCTTTGTTCCTTAAACAGCGCTTCACCTGCCCCGTGTCCTTCCTCGCCGATTGATATTTCAGAATACGCCGAAGGCTCTTATACTTTCCTCGTGAGCGCTCTTGATGAAGTAGGGAACACGGCTTCGAAAGATGTAAGTTTCTCGATTGACTTTACTGTGCCCGAACTTACAGTGAATTCGCAGACAACTAATGACAGCACTCCGACTATTACTGGTACCACGAACGACAGCTCTGCTTCCGTAAAAGTAAAGATAAATGATGTGGAATACGACGCCGAGGTTACGCCGACTTCTGGAACCAACGGTACTTGGTTGGCTGATATCACCGATTCGCTAAGTGATGGCACTTATTCGGTAGAGGCATCTGGCACGGATGAGGCAGGCAATGTCGGCACGGCTTCTGGTTCAGTCGTTATAAATACTAGTGCTCCAAACTTAGAGATAAACGTGCCCATCGCTCCGAATAGTACTGCGGTGTCCGGCACGGTCAGTGCTACTAGTGCCTCCGAAGAGGTGACTATTCAGTCCGTAGTTGTCACAATTTCCGGTAATCCTTCTTCAGATAATGTTTTCGATGGAGACAACACCTGGTCTTATAATTTTAGCGCCCTTACTCTCACTAATGGTACTTATACTATCACTGCGGTGGCAACCGACACACTTGGTAATCAAGCTGAAAAGAGCGCTTCGCTTATTATAGACACGCAAGTTCCAGAAATTGCGATTCATGAAAACGTGACTGCCGAGGCCACTTCTTCTTCAGGTGCGGAAGTCTCTTACACCCTGCCTTCGGTTACCGACAACATAGATACTAACTTAGTAGCTATCTGTACTCCTGGGTCGGGTTCATCCTTCACTCTGGGGGAAACGATAGTTGAGTGCTCAGCTTCCGATCAGAGTGGCAATTTCGCAGTCCCCACTTCTTTCACGGTTACCGTTTCTGATACGACTCCTCCAGTTATAACTCTTAATGGGGGCGCCACGCTAAATATAGCTCTCGGTTCAACTTATACCGAAGAAGGGGCAGTTGCCCAAGATGCGGTTGAAGGGAGTGTCTCTGTATCAATTGGAGGTGATGCGGTAGATACAGGGGTTCTGGGTGCTTACGAAGTCACCTACGACGCCGCAGATAGCGTTGGCAACCAAGCAGAACAAGTTATACGCACCGTAAATGTGACCGAATCTCCCGATACAACTCCGCCGATAATTACCCTTAATGGTTCTTCTGTAGTAAGTCTTACCGCTGGTGATGTTTACACCGAAGAAGGCGCGACCGCCACTGATGACAAGGACGGCACAGTAGAGGTTGTGTTGGGGGGTGATACTGTAGATTCTTCCACGCCCGGATCTTACGAGGTTACTTATAATGCCACAGATTCCGCAGGCAATAAAGCTTCTGAAGTTAAAAGAACTATTTTGGTTACTCCTAGCCAAAGTACCGTTAACAGCGGGGGGAGTACTAGCTCTAGCGGAGGCCGTTCTCGCACGAGGGAAAACGATAGAACATACACAATTCTTGACTTCAATCTGCTTTTGGTTCATTGGGGAGAAACAGGAAATGGAAATCCGGCAGACTTTAATAACGACGATGTCGTGGATACGCGCGACTTTGACCTGATGATAAGAAATTGGAAGGTTAACAATTAAAACATATGAAAAAAATATCAATTATCATCGCCATAATATTACTTACTGCTTTTTCCTCTACATCAGTTTTTGCAGATGCGGGAATAACTCTTTCTTCTTCTAAAAACGTGACAGCGGGGGAAGAGTTTGCGGTTTCTCTTACTGTTATACCAGAGGAAGGAGAGAAGGTTTATACAGTGAAAGCAGTATTGTCGTACCCGGAAGATAAAGTTGAGCCGATTTCTTTTGTTTTTGCTCCCGAGTGGCTGGTGCTTTCACAGCCCGGGTATAATGTCATGTCGGGTGGTTCGGTGATAAAAACAGCGGGTTATCCTAACGGATTCACCGGCAGTCAATTATTCGGCACTTTGACCCTTCGAGCTAAAAGTAACGGTGTGGTCAGCATCTCTCTTTCCGAAGACACTGAAATTCTGAATGCCGGCAACAAAAATGTTTTTTCCGGGGATTTGAACAATACAGATGTAGTAATAGGAGAGGCGGTAAATGAAGCAGCCGAACAGCCGAGTATTGTACCCACTACGCAGCCCTCCGCGCCCGCCGCGCAAATTTCGGAGACAAACACGCCTGCAGGGAACTCCCAAGATTCTGAAGCGGAAGATTCTGCCGAATCTGATCAGGCCGCGCCTGAGACAACTGATCAAGAAGAGAGTGCCGCTGATTCTAATTCCCAAGCAGCCACGGCCCTTTTCGGCGCAGAATTTTTGACATCAGAAAATATTCTCTATTCGATAGCAGTTTTGTTTTTGATAGCCCTCGGTTTTGTTGCTTGGAGAAAATTCAAGAAGGGACACTCTGGAAAATAAAAAACCTCCCGATTTATTCCGCTTGCCGTTATAACCTAGCTTAATTTTTAAAGGGGAAAAAGTGATTTTAACACTTGCCTCGCGTTTTAGGTACTATGTGATATGATTAATATACGAGCATGGAAAAATTTTCACATTTTACCTTCGGCTCTTTCCTGTTTTTTCTGATTCTGTCGGTTCTGATTCCTTTTTCCGCTTTTTCGGCGGAGGTAATTTACTACGTGAGTCCGGGTGGCAATGATTCAAACGACGGCCTGTCTAAAGAAAGGCCTTTTCAGACGATTCAAAAGGCCCTGGATTTGGTGCAGGCCGGCGACAGTATAGAGCTGGCCGAAGGAATTTATCCGCAGGATTTTGTGACGAAACGACCCGGCGAGGATTCTCGTCCTATAACTGTCGCCGGCCCGGAGGACGCGATTGTGACGGGCGCCGGGAATGAAGCCGTGGCAGAAATTAGCTACGGGTACTACACCCTGAGAGGTTTTACAATTGATGGATTGTTTGAATACTCGGGCAAAAACGGTTATCGGGACACTCTTATTCTGGCAGAAAGCGTGGCCGGTCTTAGGAACGTGGGAATAATCGACATGACTCTTAAAAATGCCGGAAGCGAGTGCCTGAATTTGCGGAATGTGGCGGGCGGTGCTGAAATTTCGGGCAACGTAACGGAAAACTGCAACATGTTAGCTTCTCCTGCGGCAAATTCAGAAGCAGAGCCGGCGCCGCAAGCGGGGGAAGAGAGCGGTGTTTCCGAAACTGGCGCCGAAGGAAAAGAAAATATTGAAGAAATAAAATCTTTGGTAAACAGTGAGACCCTTTTCGGAAATTCAAAAAATTTTTCTGAAGGATACGGACCCGAAAAATTGTGGGACGGGTGTTACGAAGGGGACTCATACGGCACCGGCGGCTGTACCTCGCTCTCGCGGGACGGGGATCCTCTTTGGCTTGAATTTGATTTCGGAAAGCCGTATGACTTATACGAAGTTAGATTGTTTGGCGATGCCGACGGGTCCTGGGTGAGCCAGTCCTGGTCAGCGAGCTACAAGAATGAAGCGACAGCTCCTTGGACACGCCTTTTTTCTGGCAAAAATGCTCAAATAAACGGCTGGACGAACCAAACGATGAATATTACCGCGCGTTATTTCAGAGTTGAAATTCGGGGTAGAGGAGTAGAGGGTGTGTCTTCGGGCCGCGCACAGGCAAAAGAACTTGAAATTTACGGAAAGGAAAGCGCCAACAAAGAATTCAAAAATGTTTATTCGCAGGTTGAAAGGATTTTGAAACCGGCCAGCATTCCGCCCGCCGGATTGTCAGCTTCGGCTGGCGGGGGCGCCAAGTCAGTTTTTTCTTCTTTGAACGGCGGAAACGCGCAGGGTTCTGTCACTAAGAATTCCGAGGAAACTGAAAAAACCGCGGAAAATCCGTCTGAAGAAAATTCGGCGCCCGAAGATAAATCTTCCGGCCCGGTAAATTCTTCTTCGGCGCCCTATGTCGCTCTTTTCACGGTTGCGCTTTTGGTGTCGCTCTTGGTGTTCAGAAAACTCGCCAAGAACTTGGGGTTTGTTTCTTAATCTGCTAAAATCAGGAATGTGAAGGTAATATACAGATTTTTCGACAAACTTGAAGACAAAATCAGGGGCAAGCTTTCCCGTTACCCGATTTTATACGCTTTTTGGGGCGGGGTGGGGATAGTCATATTCTGGCGCGGCGTTTGGCACACGGCCGATTTTTTCACTGATGTTTTGTTTACGTATCAGCAGAACGAAAGCATTGACTTGGGCACACTCCTGTGGTGGGATGGGCCTCTGTCAATCTTGATCGGTTCAACCCTACTTCTTTCCACCGGCCTTTTCGTGTTTGACTTTTTGGGAAGCGAAGTAATCGTTACCGGCCTCAAGGGCGAAAAGAAACTGGCCGAGAAGACGGAAGAAGAAGTCAGGATAGAGACCGGCGCAATCAGCGAAATAAAAAAAGAAGTGAAAGAAATTTCAGGGCGCTTACGGGAGATTGAAGAAAACTTGGAGATTAAGAAATAAAAAGTTATAATACTTTATATAATACATTATAACTTTTATTTATATGGAAAAACTAAAAAATAACGGTGTTTTGATTATAAGCGTGGTTCTGCTGGTTTTTTCTCTGCTCTTTTTCGCTGCTGCCGGCAATTTTTCCGAACAGGGCAGATTCGTAGAGGTAAAAGGCCTTTCCGAGCGCATCGTCAAGGCCGATACAGCCATTTGGTCAATCAACTTCGAAGTTAAGTCAAACAACGTTGATTCTCTTTACGCCGATATAGATAAAAATGTTACGACCATAAAATCCTTTCTGAAAGAAAAAGGATTTGAAGAATCGGAAATAAACGTGGCTCCGGTGAACATTTACCAAGACACGTACCGCGAAGCGCTCTTCCGCTACAATTCAAACACCCAGCTTTCGGTTTATACCAAGAAAGTTGATTTGGTGAAATCTGTTTCAAAAAACACCTTGGAATTGGTGAAGAAGGGAATAGTAATGAATCAGAATTCCATTTCTTTTGAATTTTCCGACATCAACAGCATCAAGCCCGAAATGTTGGCCGAAGCAATAAAAAACGCCAAGACCTCTGCTCAGCAATTCGCGGAAGCATCCGGCTCGGATATCGGCGGCATCTCCCGGGGCAATCAAGGCGTCTTCGATATTACCGACAAAGACCCCGGTTCGCCGGAGTACAAAAAAATCCGCGTCGTCTCAAGTTTGAGGTTCTTGCTCAAGTAAAAATTTTTTGAATTTTCTCCCACGGGACAGAGACCAGAAGCGTGCCGATGAATACGAGCGCGAGGCCTATGCCTGTTTGGAACGTTATTCCTTCCGCTAAAACTACAACAGCAAGAATTGCTGTCAATACCACAGATAATTTATCTATCACTGTCACAGCGACGGTATGGCCTACCGACAAAGCTTGGTAAAAGAAAATCCATGACAGTGCTCCTCCGATACCTGATAGAACCACAAAAACCCATTGCTTAGTAGAAAGGGAAGATATTGAAGTTATTGTAAGTTTACCGAAAGATAGCGCGGCAATAGAGACAATTATAGCCATCACAATGCCGCGGATAGCGGTGAGCAGGTTCGCGTCGACTCCTTTTAGCCCCAGCTTGGCAAAAATAGTTCCCAAGCTTGCCATCACGGCTCCGAGTAAAGCGTATATTATGTACATACAGGGATTATAACAAAATGCAGCATTATTTTGCTATAATTTATACATGGAAGAAAGAATAAGAAATTTGGAAAAAGAAATAGAAATCATCAAGGAAAGGAATTTTAGAGTTGAATCCGACAAGGCCTGGGAGATAAGCTGGGCTAGGCAGCTTTTTATCGCGGTTGTGACGTATATAGTGGCCGGGGTATGGCTGGTGGTTATAGAAGACACCTTGCCGTGGCTTAAGGCCTTTGTGCCGGCGGCCGGCTACCTCCTGTCTGTGCAGTCCCTGCCTTTTGTGAAAAAGTGGTGGGCTAAAAAACGTTCTGGTTTTTAGATTTGTAGATTAGCTTATCCACTCTAGAATTTGCCTTTGATTTGTACATTTTGTACAATAAGGATATGAATATAAAAACACTTTCTACAACCGAAGCTAGGGAGAAAATAAGCGATTTGGTGGATATTGTAAGGGAAAAGCGCACGCCGGTGGTAATAGGCCGCCGGAATATTCCGGAAGTTGTGCTTATTCCATATCCTCATTTTTGGAACGGCCGGGTTTCGGAAATTACCAACATCAATGCCTATTCCAACAGTTTTGATTTTTTGGATAGCGAGCTGGAGATTTATTCAAAAAAAGACATAAAGAAAAAATATGCCTAAGTTCGGGGATTTGGTTTTGGTGCCTTTCCCGTTTACCGATATGAGCGGCAACAAAGTCCGTCCCGCGCTGGTGTTGGGAGCACAGAAGGGGGGAGCAGATATCACGGTCTGCTTTGTTTCTTCGGTTTTTAAAAAGAAAGTTCAACCGCTTGACGTTCTTGTGAGCGACCAAAAAAAGAACTTTAAGAAAAATGGGTTAAAAGTGAGCTCGGTAATAAAAGTCGCGAAAATTGCCACTTTGGATAAGGCGGTGGTATTGGGTAAAATAGGGGAGTTGGACGGTGAGAATATCCGGCAAGTCAAGAAAATTCTGAGGGTTTATTTTGGGTTGTGAAAATTCTTTATGATTATAAAGTATTCTAGAATTCTATAGAATATTAGAACAAGAACATTATAACATTCTGCAAAATATTAAAATGACAAAAAGCGAGACGAAAATTTGTCAGAATTGTAAAAAAGATTTCACGATTGAATCAGAGGATTTTAGTTTTTACGAAAAAATAAAAGTCCCTCCGCCGACCTTTTGCCCCTTGTGCCGGGCACAGAGAAGATTTGTGTACAGAAACCAATACAAGCTTTTCAGGGTGAAAGACGCTTTTACGGGTGAAAATATTTTTTCCCTTTTTCCAGAGGAAAGCGGAAGAAAGATTGTTTCCCAAGAAAATTGGCACGGCGACAGCTGGGAGGGGCTGGATTACGGGCGTGAATACAATTTTGAAAGGCCCTTTTTTGAACAGTTTTTTGAGCTTTACAAAGATGTGCCGATTTACAATCTGAACGTTAAGCTCATGGTGGGAAGCCCGTATTCTGGAAACGCCACTGCATTAAAAAATTGTTATCTTTGCTTCAATTCAAACAATTCCGAAAGTTGCATGTACGGGAACGCGGTTGATTATTGCAAAGATTGCGTGGATATTTCGCATATCAGCCATTCCGAGAGATGTTATGAATGTTTCTGGCTGGAAGATTGCTATCAATGTTATTTTTCAACCATATGCAAGGACTCTTTTAATCTTTATTTCTGCCGGAGTTGTTTAGGATGCAACGATTGCTTTGGCTGTATGGGGTTGCGCAAATCTTCCTACTGCATTTTTAATAAACAGTACACCCAGGAAACCTATGAAAAAGAAATTGAGAAAATGAGATTGTATACTTTTTCTGGTCTGCAAAAGGCACGAGAGGCGGCACGGGCTTTTTGGCTGACCCGGCCGAATAAGAATCACCAAGGTTTGCAAAATCTGAATTCTACTGGTTCGTACGTGACCAATTGCAAAAACGTTAACGACAGTTACTTAGTGAGAGAGAGCGAAAATCTGCGTTACTGCCAGTACATGCAGGTGCCGGGGAACAAAGACTGCTATGATTCGTGTTTCTGGGGCGAACATATGGAGATGGATTATGAATCAATAGTTTGCGGAGAGCACTCCTACAATCTTAAATTTTGCTCAAACTGCTGGCCGACCAATCGGGGACTTGAGTACTGCATGGATATGTTCAGTTCTGTAAATTGTTTCGGGTGTGTGGGTCTCAAGAAAAAAGAACACTGTGTTTTCAACCAACAGTATTCAAAGGAAGATTACGAAGCGCTTGTGATGAAAATCAAAAAACAGATGGACAAAATTCCTTACACAGATAAGCAGGGGATAGTATACAAGTACGGCGAGTTTTTCCCTGCTGAATTTTCTCCTTTTGGGTACAACAATACTATTGCCATGCAGCATTTCCCGCTTGCTAAAGAAGAGGCGCTGGAAAAAGGCTATCCATGGACGGAAGTTGAAAGGGGTGAATATGAAATAACCCAAAAATCTTCTGAATTGCCTGATTCAATAGAAAACGTTTCCGAAGAATTTACAAAAGAGGTTATTGAATGCGAAAAGTGCAAAAAACCATACCGAATTTTAATAAACGAGTTTAACTTTTTGCGCAATGAAAAAATTCCGATACCGCGCATGTGCAGCGACTGTCGCCTAGAGCGCCGCCTTTCTGACCGCCTTAATGTCGCCTTGTATGAAAGGTCTTGTATGTGCGCGGGCAGAGGCGATATTGCCGGCAAATATCAAAACACTACCGCGCATCTGCACGGGAATAATCCTTGCGGTGAAAGGTTTAAAACGGGATATTCCCCAGAAAGACCCGAAATAGTTTATTGCGAGAAATGTTATCAACAGGAGGTGTATTAGCAGACCGTTCTGTTGAGGAGTATAATAATATTTGATATTTTTACATTCTCATGAAAGGATTGCCGAAAAAAACGAAGAAAAAAGAGATTCTTAAGAAACCCAAAAAACCCATAAAAATAAAGGTTAAAACAGGCGTCAAGACGAAAAAAATGCCGCTTAAAAAAAAGCTTCGCAGTACATCCGTCAAAGGCCGGAAAAAAGCAGTCAAGGTTTTAAAGCTTAGGCGTTCCCCGCGCAATCCGATTATCGGTCCGCGCCCGTATTTTTGGGAATCGCAGGCGGTTTTCAATCCGGCGGCCATTGTTTTAAACGGGCGCGTGCATCTTTTTTATCGCGCTTTAGGAGAAGATGGTATTTCTCGCATCGGTTACACTTCGAGCAAGGACGGAATAAATTTTGACGAGCGGCTACTCTGGCCGGTGTACTTCGTCGAAGATGTGGAAAAACTGGAAAAGCATTGGCCGTACACTTCGCCGGCCCGCCCCGAATACGACAGGGCTCTTTACTCTTCGGGTGGCGGATGGGGCGGCTGTGAAGACCCGCGCGCAGTTTTGATGGATGACGGCTACATATACATGACTTTCAATATGTTTAACGGGTGGCATTCAATGCGGGTGGCGGTGGTTTCAATCAAAGAAAAAGACTTGCTGAATAAAAAATGGTCATGGATAAATTTTTCGTATCTTTCACACCCCGGGGATCGGCAGAAGAATTGGGTCTTGTTCCCGGAAAAAATAAACGGAAAGTTCGCGGTGTTCTGTAATTTGGATTTAGGCGACCCTTCGCGGGTGGGTATTGCTTACGCGAACAGGTTTGATTGGGCGGAAATGCCAACTAGACAGACCGGTGCCCCCGACCCACACACTCTACCTGACCATGTTGTAGCCTGGCACAAGCGAACTAGGAGCGCTGCGGCTCCGCCGATTAAGACAAAAGACGGATGGCTTCTTTTATATCACGCGATGGATAAAAACGGCGACGGACGCTACAAGCTCGGGGCGATGCTCCTTGACTTGAAGAATCCTGAAAAAGTTTTGTATCGCGCAGAGCACCCGATACTCGAGCCGGACGAATGGTACGAGAATGATTGGAAAAGGGGTATCATTTACGCGAGCGGAGCGGTGGTAAGGGACGGCAAGCTCTTGGTGTATTACGGTGGAGGAGATAAGCGCATAAATGTCGCTACCATAGAGCTTTCTCTTTTACTCGAGAGTATGAAGAGAGACGGAGCAGTAAAGATGGAGAAAAAAAAGGTTTTGATGGTAGAATCTGAATAATCCGCATGTTTGTCGTAAAAAGGTCAGAACACAATCCGATACTTGTCCCGGATAAAAATCATTACTGGGAGGCGTTCGCCGCCTTCAATCTTTGTCCGGCGAGAAAGGGCAGAAAAATAATCGGCCTGTATCGGGCGATTTCCGCACGGGACGCGCTGGAGGAGGAAAAACAAATTTCGGTGATAGGAGCGGGCGAGTCGCGAGACGGGATTCATTTTGAAAATCGGCGTCCTTTTATTACGCCCGAAGCAGAATGGGAAAAGTATGGCTGCGAGGACCCGAGGGTTACCTTCTTTGAAGGAAAATACTATATTTTTTACACCGCCCTTTCCAGATACCCTTTTTCGCCGGAAGGTATACGGGTGGCCGTGGCTGTTTCAAAGGACCTCGTGAAAGTATCTGAAAGGCATCTCGTAACGCCCTTCAATGCCAAAGCAATGGCGCTTTTCCCCGAGCGGGTGAACGGCAAGATTGTAGCGCTTTTTTCCTTTCATACCGACACTCCGCCGGCGCGCACCTGCTTTGTCATGCTTGACAAGATAGAAGATTTATGGTCTGAAAGTTTTTGGCGAAAGTGGGAAGAAAAGATAGACGACTACACTCTTGACTTGAGGCGCACCGAGTATGACCAGATAGAAGTCGGCGCACCGCCCCTCAAGACAAAATACGGCTGGCTTGTTGTTTATTCTCACATCCAAAATTATTATCCGAACCCGCACGGCTTGGACAAAATATTCGGTGTGGAAGCGCTCTTGCTCGACCGCAAAGACCCGAGAAAGATAACAGGCCGTACCACCGGGCCGATGCTCGTGCCCGAAGAGCTTTACGAGAGGTCTGGTTATGTGCCGAACATAGTTTTCCCTTCCGGCGCGCTAATAGCTAAAAACATCTTGAACGTGTATTATGGCGCGGCCGACACTACTTCTTGCCTGGCGCGGGTAAATCTTGACGATTTCGCGCAAAGCATCCATTTCGGACGCAAAGAGCGTTTTAAATTTAAACGCTCGCTCAAAAACCCGATTTTGTCGCCGATGAAAGAAAACAACTGGGAATCGAAGGCGGTTTTAAATCCGGCGGCCATTGCGCTCGGGGGCAAGATTCACCTGCTTTATCGCGCGATGGGGGAAGATAATACTTCTGTACTGGGGTATGCCATGACGAAGAATGGGAGTGATATATTAGAGAGGTCTGCCCGACCGGTATACGCGCCCCGCGAGGATTTTGAGAACAAGAAAAGTGCCGGGGGAAATTCCGGCTGTGAAGACCCGCGGCTTTCAAAAATCGGCAACAGGATTTATATGTGCTACACGGCTTTTGACGGCGCGGGTCCGCCGCGAGTGGCAATTTCTTCAATTGCCGAAAAAGATTTTCTTGCTCAAAAATGGAACTGGGAGAAGCCATTCCTGGCTACGCCGGAAGGTGTCGACGACAAAGACGCGTGCATTCTTCCGGAAAAGTTTTCAAAAGGATATTTTTTCCTGCACCGCATCGGGGGCGAAATATGCGGGGATTATTTTCCTTCACTTGACCCGAAAAAAGCGGTTGCTCGCAAATGCATAAGCATCTTAGGGCCGCGCGTGAATACTTGGGATAGCGCAAAGGTCGGTCTTTCTTCGGTGCCTATCAAAACAAAGTACGGATGGCTAATGCTTTATCACGGGGTTTCTAAAAGTCACAGCACCTACCGTATCGGCTGTGTCTTGCTTGATTTAAAGGACCCGGCAATAGTTCTTGCCCGAAGCACCGAACCGATTTTGGAACCAGAAGAACAGTATGAAAAAATCGGCATTGTGAATAACGTGGTTTTCCCTTGCGGGATGATTCAAAAAGGAAAACAGCTTTACATTTATTACGGCGGCGGGGACAGGGTGGTGGGTGTGGCCACCATAGAGCTAGAGATACTTTTAAAGACGCTTGTTCACGGCACGAAATTATAAATTTATGTGGTATAATGCGGCTTATGAAAATTAATTTACAGACAAAAAATTTAGAACTTACACCGGAAATCAAGGATTACGTTCACAAGAGGGTGACCAATTTAGAAAAACTGCTTTCATCTATGGAAGAAAAAGGTGGGGAGGTAGTGATACTTTTTGAAGTAGGTAAAAATACCCAGCACCACAAATCGGGGGCTGTGTTTCATACTGATTGCCACATAACGGTGAACGGCGAAGAATTTTATTCTAGCTCAGACAAAGAAGATTTATACGCAGCCATAGACGAGATAAGGGAGAATCTGTACGAAGAGATTAGAAGGAACAAAGAGCGCGGCAATACTTTATTTATCCGTGGCGCGCGGAGCGTGAAAAAGATGCTAAAGGGTCTTTCTGACCGCAACCCGTTCACTTCGAAATACTAAAAACAATCTATTCTACAATTCTATAGAATATTAGAATAGTTTTTCTTGAATTCTTCCCAGGTTATTTCTTTTCTGCCCTCGGGTAAAACTTTTTTGATTGCGAATTTTCCGTCCTCAAGCGAAGCATCGGTAATGATTACTCTTTCCTGCCTGCCGGCAGGCAGGTGCCATCTGAAAAAGAAAATCCTGGGCCACTCGGCGTAGGCGCGGAATTTGTTGTACAGCGTAATTGGGAGTTCAGCTTCCAGATTCACTAGTCCGTCTTCTTTTTTTATTTTTTTGCAGTAAGTGGCTTGGGATTCGTCTTGTTTGACCCCTTCCCAGCCCCCCTCCTTATCAAGGGTGGGGGTGGTATTCAATAACTTTATTAACAATTCTCCGCCGATTTTTGTCAGGCGTTTTTTAAGCTCCGGCGCTTTTTCGTCTTTGCCAATTTCCGTTTTTTCTGCGGCCAGAATCGGGCCGGTATCCATCTTGTATTCCATCTTCTGAATACTTACGCCAGTTTCTGTTTCACCATTTAATACTGCAGATTCGACAGGCGAGGCCCCGCGGTATTTTGGGAGCAGGGAATAGTGCACGTTTATTGAGCCAAATTTTGGCATGTCTAAAATTTCCTCCGGAATTATCTTTCCGTAAGCAACAACAACAGATATGTCAAAGGTGCCCTTTGACAAAGTGTCAAGGACCGTCCTTGACATGAAGTTCTCCGGCTGCAGATATGGAATGTTATTTTCCACCGCCCAAACTTTTACCGGCGGGGGGGTTACGGTCATTTTCCGCCCCTGCGGCCTGTCGGGCGAAGTAATTATGAGCGACGGCAAAAAACCGCTTTCTTTCAGAATTTCTAAAGTTTCGCTCGCTATCTTCGGCGTTCCCCAAAATGCAAAGGTTAGCCTTCTGCTTGTATTGATTAGTTTTTCCATGATATTATATATTTTATAGTTGTTCTGCCTTTTTTACAAGATAAAATTTTAACATGAAATTAAATGAGTCTGCACAAGTAGTAAATGTTGAAGGTTTGATTCAAAATTTACTTCAAAAAATAACAACCACTGAAACTGAATCCAGGCCTAAAAATCTTTTTGAAGAGGCGGCTGATTTTGTTCAAAAACACCCGACATCAATTAATCGTCTGTTTGGACTAATTTTAGATAGATACAAGCTTATTATGATTGCAAAACCCGAAGCGAATTCACCGTTGGAGAATGCTGCTTCTCTGGCAGTTGCGGATATAGCGAAAATTGTTGAAGCGTTGGTGAAAGTAAAAAAGTAGTTATTTGGGTAGTTCCTCTTTCACATCTTTCGCGTGGTCGGTGAAGAGGATGCCTTTCAAGTGGTCTGTCTCGTGCTGAAAAATTTGAGCCAGAAGGCCGGACGCTCCGCGTTGGAATTTTTTTCCGTTCTCGTCATAGGCTGAGACAGTCGCCTTTTTTGAACGGTAAGTCATGCCGTAAAGCCACCGCACAGATAGGCACCCTTCCGGCAACCACTCTTTATCTTTTGAGAGTTTGGTGATTTTTGGGTTGATAAAGACCCAGTCTTTTGCCTTGCTTTTTACTTTTTTTACGTCGTCTACTTTTTTCTCGCCGGAAAATCTTTCTTTTCTGTTGGTCAAAAAATCTTTGTCAAAAATTTTCCCGGAAACTATAAAAATAGAAAGAGGGTAGCCGATTTGCGGCGCGGCCAGAGCCACACCGTCGCTCTGGCTTTCTAGGGCTGCCGACATCTCTTTCAGAATTTTTTTAATTTTCAGCGTTTTGATTTTTACCGTTGGTATTTCTTCGGCAGCCATCCGCAAGACCCCTTCTTCTCTTTGCAGGATCTTAACCATTTTGTTTTAGTTCTTTCAGATATTCGGGGAGCTTGGCGAGTTTTACGGTCTCTTGCGACCTGTTGGCCATATTGCGCACGATGACTGAATCCTCTAGCGCTTCTTTGACCCCGAAAATCAGTGCGTAGGGAACATTCAATTTTTCTGCAATTGCCAGCTGGGAACCCAAACTGTCTTTCGAGAGCGACAGGGCAATCGGGATATGCGCTTTGCGCAGAATTTCGATTATGTTCAAACTTTTTAGTTTTGCTTCGCCGCCGAGCTGGATAAAATAAATTTTCGGCTTTTTCAGAATTCGCGGCGAGAGCTTTTTATACCAGGGCGCTGAGACAATCCGGTCTACGCCGATAGAAAAGCCCACCCCCGGCACGTCTTTTTTCCCGCCGATTTGTTTTGCCAGATAATCGTACCTTCCGCCGCCGGCGAGCGCCAGAGACGTGCCTTCTTCGGTGCCTTCCTGTTCCAGAATTTCAAACACGGTGCGGGTATAGTAAGATAGTCCGCGCACCAGGAGCTTGTTTATGTTGTAGGGAATATTCATTTCCTCTAGGTATTCGAGCACTTCTTTGAAGTGTTTTTTGCAGGACGGGCACAAGAAGCTCACCGAGTCGGGGGCATTTTCGTTTATGGCGCGCGTTTTTTCTTCTTTTGAATCCAAGATTCGCAGGGGGTTTGTCTTTAGGCGCTCTCTGTCTATATGCGGGAGTTCGTTTATGTGCTTGCGGTAATAGCCCGAGAGTTCCCGTATGTACGCGTTTCGGCATTCCTTGTCGCCGATTGAATTTATCTCTACGCTCAGGTTTTGCGAGCCGGCTTCTTCCAGGATACTCATGCACATTTTTATTACCATGGCATCCATGATGCTCTTGTCGCTACCTAAGGCATCAGCGTCAAATTGCCAGAATTGGCGGTAGCGCCCGCGTTGCGGGTTGTCGTGTCTGAAGACCGGCCCGTAATGGTAGAGCATCACCGGCTGGGGCATGTTTTGCATGCCGTGCTCTATGTAAGCGCGCGCTACGGGCGCGGTGTGTTCGGGCAGAAGTGCCAGATGGTCCCCGCCTTTTGTTCTGAGGGTGTACATTTCTTTATCCACGATATCTGTCCCTTCGCCGATGCTTGAGGTAAAAATGTCTTCGTTTTCCAAAATGTGCGTTGAAATCGGTTTGAAGCCATAATACACCGCGACTTCTTGTGCCTTCTCAAAAAATCCCTGGAAATTGTAATATTCGTCGTCAAAAAGGTCTCGCATGCCTTTCGGTGAAACCGGATTTTTTCCTTTTGCCGCGCTGTTTGATTTTGTTTTTTTCATCCTGTTAGAAATTATTTTTTTAATATTTTTTTATTCGGCTTGTTTGTATTCCCCGGGCATGAAATTTATTTTGTTTACCGGCAGTAATCTTAGCAGGGCTCTGCCTACCAGAAGGTCTTTCTGCACCGGCCCCCAATATCTTGAATCCGAGCTTGCCGCCCGATTATCGCCCATTACGAAATATTCGTCTTTCTTTAGTTCGAAGTGCATATTGTTTTCCATGTTGTTTTTTACGTAAGGTTGAACGAGCTCGAGACCATCCGGATTTTTATCATTCGTTATTGTTATGGTTTTTCCCTTGATGTCGATTATTTCTCCCGGCAAGCCGATGATTCTCTTGATAAAAAATTTCTTTGTATCGTCGGGGTAGCGGAAAACCACCACATCGTTTCTTTGCGGGTCGTTTAGCCGGTAGGATATTTCGTCTATGATAAGATACTGCCCGTTTTCAAAAGTAGGGAACATAGAAGAGCCGGAAACCACGAACGGCTGGGCCACGAATGCCCGGATGGGAATAACCACTAAAAGCGCGAGAATGGCGAAACGTGCGGCTTCCCAAAAAGATTGTCCCCGCGTTTTTTCTTTGTTTCCTTCCTCCATATTTTGCCGATTATAACACACAAAAGTATTGACACAACAGCTATAATTGTTTTCTAATTAAAAATCGGAAACTGCCGTTCAGCAATCTTTGCTATTATGAGAGGCATGAAACTCTTAGTCGGTCTGGGGAATCCGGGCGAAGAATACAAAAACACTAGGCATAACACGGGTTATATCGTGCTTGATTTCATGTTGGGTAAAAATGCCGAATGGAAAGAAAGTTCTGGCACTAAAGCTTTGTTTTGTTGGAAGGATTTTCCAGCGAACAAGAAAACCGAATATCTAAAGCCAACGACATTCATGAATAATTCCGGCAAAGCGGTACTATACGTAAAAGAAAAACACAAATTGAAACTGAATGATATTGTGGTGATTTACGATGATATTGATTTACCGTTGGGCAAAATGAAAATTTCTTTTAACCGTTCGTCGGGCGGGCACAATGGCCTCGGCTCTATCATCAAGGCCTTGAAATCCGAAGAATTCGTGCGCATTCGCGTGGGCATTTCGCCGGCGACTCCATCCGGTAAAATCAAGAAGCCGAAAGGGGAGGAAGCGGTTTTGAAATTCCTCTTGGGCGATTTCAAGAAAAGCGAACTGGAAGAAATAAAAAAAATTTCCAAGAAAGTGGCCGAAGCGGTAGAAACAATTTTCACCGAAAGCAAAGAAAAAGCAATGAGTTTGTATAACTAATTTTCTATGGAAAAATTTTCTCTTAGATCTGTACTTAGGTCAAAAAAGAATCCGGTTGAAATTTTTTCCAAGGATAAAAAAAATATAGAGTACGGGACTGCTAAAAAGTATGTACATCACGCAGAGATACACCACAAAAACAAAGTAAAAAAAGTAAAGCTGGTAGAAAGGGAAAATATCAATGTAGGAGGTCTGAAAATTTCCGAGAAATGGAAAATATTGAAAGGAATTGGTTTTCCAGTCGTGCCTACTTTAAGAGAAACAGATGATGGGCGTGTTTTCATGACAGATTTAAAAGCTGATGGAAGTGAATTGTTTGGAAAATCCTTGGCTTATGAACTTCAAAATATTCTCTTATTTCCACCTCCTCGTACTACCTTAAAAGCTTTTGAAGGAATGAAAAACAAGGAAAATTTTTTAAAGATTGTTAATGACAAAGAGGAGTTTAGGAAGATAGAGGAAAAAGTCAAAAAATATAAGAAATTAGCAAATGAAAGCAAAATAAGACTACCAGTTGATGATGCTTTTGAGTTAGTTGTCCATCCTGATGGCACATGGGATTTAGTCATTTTAGATGTTGAGAGTGCTCTTAGCACAAATCCTTATTTATCTGATACCAGAAGTACAAATAGGGTAGCTGCCAGTTCTTTTTTAGACAATCTTTTAGCTATAAAAGATTCTTTTTTTCGGTTAAATAATATTTACGGCAAAATAAAATAGGACAAAAGTCTGACCCACAGGTCTTGCCTGTGGGGTAGATGAAGGCAAAGAAAAAGCAATGAGTTTATTTAACTAGACCTCCTTAAGTGCCTCTATTATTATGCTTTTTTCGCCGTTGCGCAAGGAGACCTTGCCCGAGAGCGCGATACATTTTTCGGGGACGAGAATCTCGGCGGATTCTTTGAAAATCGAAGGAAAGACCACGGCCTCGATCGTGCCGGTGAGGTCACTAATTTTGAGGAAGGCCATGCGGTCACTCTGGTTCTTTGTAATAATTACCCGCGCGTCGTCGATGATGCCGGCGATGGTGACTGGTATGCCGTTGCCGAGCTCCTCTTTTATTTTTCGTATATTGATTTCTCTTTTTTCCAATTTTTCCCGCAGGCGGTCTAGGGGGTGGCCCGAAATATAAAG
Organism: uncultured Candidatus Saccharibacteria bacterium; assembly: GCA_964596395.1. GTDB lineage: Bacteria > Patescibacteriota > Minisyncoccia > Phycocordibacterales > UBA9973 > UBA9973. The sequence continues at coordinate 36,219 of CAZQSY010000005.1, read as the reverse complement.
CCCTAATAATTCTTTCTCCCAGGCCAGTTTTTCCTGCGGCTTGGCGGCGGGGAAATCTTTAAGTTTGTACGTGACTGTTTGCGACTCGGGCATTCCGCCGAAAAGGGAAATCTGATTTTTGTTTTGGTTCGCCGATTCGCGGTGGTAGGCGAGCATGTCTTCGAGGTTTCCCAAGAGCGCGCCTCTTTCTCCGAATTCGTCCATACTGCCGGATTTTATGAGAGCTTCCATGGATTTTTTGTTTAAGTTTTTGTGTTTGATTCTGTCTAGAAAGTCCCCGATTGATTTGAATTTTCCTCCCGTCTTTCTCTCGGCGATAATCGCGTCGGCGATGTCGGTGCCGAGATTTTTAATCGTGTGCAGCCCGAATCGTATTTTCCCCGCCTTGGCCGTGGCTTCCGGCGTGGGTTTTTCGCCCCCGTTCTCGTGCCCGATAACCGTGAATCCGCCGAAGCTTTCGTTTATCGACGGGGGCAGCACCGGAATTTTCATGTTCTTGCATTCGTTGATGATAACGGCCACTTTCTCCACGTCGCCCGATTCGGCGGTGAGAATGGCGGTCATGTATTCCACCGGGAAGTTTGCTTTCATGTAAGCGGTTTGGTAGGCGACCCGGCCGTAGCTCGCGGCGTGCGCTTTGTTGAAACCGTAGGCCTGGAATGGCTCAAAAAGTTTCCACAGTTTCTCGGCAAATTCGGGGGTCTGGCCGTTGGCGATGATCCCCTTGGTAAATTTTTCATACTGCGCCGCCATTTCTTCGGGAATTTTCTTGCCGACCGCTTTGCGGAATTTGTCGGCCTCCTCCCAGTTGTAGCCGGCCAGTTCTATGGCGCAGAACAAGAGGTCGTCTTGGTACACGATAAGCCCGTAGGATTCGCCCAGGAATTTTTTCATGCGCGGGTCGAGGTACTTCACGAATTTGCGGTCGTGCTTGCGCTTGATGTATTCCGGAATTGATTCCATCGGCCCCGGCCGGTAAAGGGCCACCATCGCGTTGATGTCGTGGATGGAAGAAGGGCGAAGCTCTTTGAGGAATCTGGTCATACCCGCGCCATTTAGCTGAAAGAGTCCTTCGGTCTGGCCGCGGGCTAAAAGCGCGAATGTTTTTTTGTCGTCCAGCGGGATGCGTTCAATGTCAATATCAATATTGTAAAATTTTTTTACCAGGTTAATCGCGTCTCCTAGGATGGCGAGGTTTCTAATGCCGAGAAAATCAAATTTCAAAAGCCCGGCATCTTCCACACTATACATGTCGTATTGAGTGATGATTTTTCCCCCCTTCGGGTCGAGTTGGGTCGGCACGTATTCGTAAAGCGGCTTGGGCGCGATAACTACGCCGGCCGCGTGCACCGAGATGTGCCGCACACACCCTTCGAGTTTTTCTGCCAGGTCTATGATTTTTTTCGTATCTTTTTCTTTTTCGTACGCTTCTTTGAGTTCCGGCACGATTTCCATGGCGTGTTCTATGGTCATCGGCATGCCTTGCGAACCGAGCGGAATCATTTTTGAAATTCTGTCGCCGACCGAGTATTCGTAGCCCAGGGCGCGGGCCACATCGCGCACGGAGCCGCGGGCCATCATCGTGCCGAAAGTTCCTATTTGCGCCACCTTGTCTTCTCCGTATTTTTTCTTCACGTATTCAATCATCTCGTCGCGGCGGTTGTCGGCGTAATCCATGTCGATATCGGGCGGGGAAGGGCGGAAGGGGTTTAAGAATCTTTCAAACGGGAGTTTGTATTCAATCGGATTAATTTTGGTAATGCCGGTAAGATACGTGACCACAGAACCGGCCACCGAGCCGCGAATCGCCGTGAGGATATTGTTCTCTTTGGCATAGCGCAAAAGGTCGCTCACCACCAGGAAATACGGCGCGTAGCCCTTCTTTTGTATTATTTGGAGTTCGTACTCCACCCGCTCCAGGACTTCCGGCGTTTTTTCGGCGCCGATTTTCTCGAATCCTTCGTACGCCAGCTCGCGCAGTTTTTGGTCGTAAGTTTTTCCTTCTTCTATCTTTAAATCCGGGAAGACCCATTTGCCGAGTTCGAGTTCTAGATTGCACATATCGGCGACCTTCATAGTGTTTGTCACCGCTTCCGGGATTTCTTTGAAGACCTCCACGGCCTTCTCGGTGCTGATTAGCGAAAAATCATCTTCCGAAAATTCAAACTTTGCTTCGCTGTCGTAGCTTTGCGTGTTGATTTTAAGAAGCGTGTGATGCGCTTCGTGGTCAACGCTGCAGGGATAGTGCGAATCCTGCGTGGCCACCACCGGTATGCCGTGTTTTTTGCCGAGCTCGATTAACGCGTCTCGCAGGTGCTTGTCGCCTTCAACCGAAGGATGGCTCTGTATTTCTATAAAATAATTTTCTTTGCCGAAAATATCCTGGTATTCCCGCACCAGCTTGTCTGCTTTTTCCATATCTCCTTTCAGCACCGTCTGCGAAAGTTCCCCGCCCATGCAGCCCGAGAGGGCGATGACGCCCCCGCTGTACTCGCGAAGGATTTCTTTGTCCATTCGGGGTTTGTAGTAATAACCCTCCAGGTTTGAGATGGTTACCAGCCGGATAAGGTTCTTGTACCCCTCTAAGTTTTTAGCGAGCAGGGTTAGGTGGTAATACCTTTTAGTTCCTCCGGCCTCGGTTGTGCGGTCTTTACGCGAACCGGCCGTCATATACGCTTCAACGCCGATAATCGGCTTGATACCTTCTTTTTTGGCGAGTTTATAGAATTCAATGGCTCCGTACATGTTGCCGTGGTCGGTAATCGCCAGCGCCGGCATTTTGTTTTTTTTAGCTAGAGATATGAGGTCTTTGAGCTTCGAAAGGCCGTCCAGCAGGGAATAATGGCTGTGAGTGTGGAGGTGAATGAAGCTTACTTCTGAAGTTTCCATTGGCAATATGATAGCACTTTTTGGGGCTTTTGATATAATTTAAAATATGAAAAAACTACGAGTTGCCATCAATGGTTTCGGCCGCATCGGGCGGGCGTTTTTAAAAGTTGCTTGGGACAGGCCTGAATTAGAAATAGTAGCCGTAAATGACCTTGGTTCTTTAGAAAGTTTATCTTATCTTCTAAAATACGACACTGTCTACAGAAAATGGAAACATGAAGTCGGAACTTCGGGCTCTGATTTGGTTATTGACGGCAAGACGGTGAAATTCTTGTCAGAAAAAGACACGACCCAGCTTCCTTGGAAGGACCTAGATATAGATGTCGTGGTTGAATCAACTGGTCTTTTCGCTTCTTACGACAAAGCAAGTTTTCATTTAGCGCAAGGCGCGAAGAAGGTAGTTATTTCAGCCCCCGCCAAAGGAGAAAGCAGTGTGAAAGGGGAAACGATTCTTCTCGGTGTGAATGAAGAAAAATTTGGCGCTTGCGATGTAACCTCAAACGCGTCTTGCACCACGAACGCGGCTTCTCCCCTAATCGCGATTTTGCACGAAGCGTTGGGGATTGAAAAAGCGGTATTGAATACAGTACACGGCTATACTGCCAGCCAGGCGCTGGTTGACGGACCTTCAAAGAAAGATTTGCGCGAAGGCAGGGCCGCCGCGCAGAACATCGTACCGTCCTCCACAGGCGCGGCGATTGCCGTTACCGAGGCCTTCCCGGGGCTCAAGGGGCTTTTTGACGGCATTTCGATTCGCGTACCGGTAGTGGCCGGTTCTATCGTGGACGTAACCTTTCTTTCCAAGAAGAAAACGAGCAAAGAAGAGGTGAATGAAATTTTAGAAAAAGCATCAAAAGAAGCACGCTGGAAAAATATTTTTGCCGTTACCAAAGAACCGCTAGTATCCTCAGATATTTTAGGCGAACCGCACGCTTCGATTGCCGACCTTGAAATGACGCGCGTGGTTGACGGCGACCTAGTCAAAGTCCTCGCCTGGTATGATAACGAGATGGGGTATACGTACACCTTGGTTGAGCATGTTATTAAAACAGGACAAGTTTAGAAATTATTTTATTTCTCCCTTAAACACGCACACGGCTGGGCCAGTGAGCCAGATGTTTTTGTATTCACGCTTATCTTTATCTAGGCCTTGCCTGGATGAAGATGAATATTCAAACTCTACGGTCAGTTCGCCGCCCGGCATTTTGATGCGGCATGAATTTCCTTTTATTTTGCCGAGCTCGTGGCATATCACGGCTACCGACGTCGCGCCGGTGCCGCAGGCGAGCGTTTCGTCTTCAACACCCCTCTCGTACGTGCGCACGTTCACGATATTGCCCGCGATTTCGACGAAGTTGACATTGGTGCCTTCGGGGTGCGAGTACCTGATTTTTCGCCCTGTTTCAAAGACAGGAAATTTATCCAAGTTCTCCACAAACATTACGCTGTGCGGCGTCGTGCCACAATGAAGAAAGGGTAGGCCGCTGCGTTCCCCGATTTCGCCGATATCGAGCATCTTTAATTTTATTTTGCCGCCTGCCAGAATCTCCGCCTCGTGCTCTCCGTCGGCCGCTAAAAACTTCACGCGCTTCGTGTCTTTTGTGATTTTCAAAACGTAGTGCGCGAAATGCGCCGCGCAACGCCCGCCGTTCCCGCACATGGCACCTATACTGCCGTCGCTGTTTGCATATTCCATCTCGAAGTCATAATTGGGATGATTTCTCAGAGCGATCACGCCGTCGGCACCGATACCGAAGCGCCGGTGGCACAGCGATTTTATTTTTTCAGCATCTTGGATGTTGAATTTCCCGTCACGATTGTCAATCATGACAAAGTCGTTCCCCGCGCCGTGGTATTTGTAGAATTCAACCATGATTTAAAAATAATTCTTTGACAAATACGCTCGGCCGGAGTCGCTAAAAATCATCACCGCTAGGTCGCCCTCTTTTAATTTTTCCCGGTAATTCCAGGCCGCGTGCGCTACCGCGCCCCCCGACCCGCCGAGAAGCAGACCGTATTTCGAGGCCATGATTTTAAGCATCGCGAAGCTCTGCTCGTCTGAAACGGGCAGGAATTCGTCTATGACGGATTCATCGAGTACCGGGGTTTCGAAATCAATGCCGATGCCTTCCATCTGGTAGGGTTTCGGCTCCCCGCCGGTCGAGTGGAAAGACGTATCCACATCCACCGCCAGAATTTTTATTTTCGGGTTTTGTTCTTTCAGGAATCTTCCCGTGCCGCTTACTGTGCCGCCGGTGCCGGCCGGCGCAAAGAGGTGAGTGATGCGGCCTTCGGTCTGGCGCCAGATTTCGGGGCCCAGAGTAGAATAATGCGCTTTCGGATTAGACAGGTTGTAATATTGGTTCGGTACGAACGAATTTGGAATTTCCCGGCTTAATTTTTCTGGTATGTTGTGATAGTTCTCGGGGTTTTCGAGCGGTACGGCGGGGCATACGACGACCTTCGCGCCGTAGGCCTTGAGGGTTTTCACTTTTTCTTCGCTCACTTTTTCCGAAACGGCGATGATTACTTTGTACCCTTTGACCGCGCCGATCATGGCGACGGCGATTCCTTGGTTCCCCGAAGAGGCCTCGATAATCGTCCCGCCCGGTTTGAGCAGGCCCTTTTTCTCGGCTTCCTCAATCATAAAAAGAGCCGGACGGTCTTTGATGCTGCCGCCGGGATTCAGATATTCAAGCTTGGCGAAAATATCGGCCGGACCGCCGAAGGGAACTCTCACCAGCGGGGTGTTGCCTATGGTATCGAGCAGACCCCTGTCTTCGTTTATTTTTTTCATTTTTTATATGATACGGGTTTTTTCTCTTTGTTTAAGTTTTTTAACATTAATATTTCCTTTTTAACTTTTTGTTAAATATGTTAGAATATCTGGTGTGATAAAGATACAATCGGCCGTACGGGAAACAATGCTTCGGGAAATCGAGGCCTATTTCGCGCTTACCAACGGCTATATGAATATGTCGAGTTACGCGTATCGCATTCGTGAAAAGGTAGAAGCCCTGGCCAGAAAAAAAGTCACGATTGCGAGTTTGGTGGTATCCCTGTCGCGACTCAAGAAGGAGCTCAAGCGGGGGACGCCGATGATATACAGCGTGGACATAAAAAATATCTCAACCAGATTGCCCCTCTCCGAGCTGGTTTACGAAAAAACCGGCCGGTTTATACTCGAGCTTGAGTCGCTCCACAAAAATATTTCCGTCTCCGGAGAAGATTTTCTCACGATTACCATAGGCACGACCGAGACCGACATCATCTGTTCTTCAAATCTGGAAAGCAGAATCTTGAAACACTTCAAAATGAAGCCGAAAATAAAAAACCGCGGGCTGGCAGCCATCGGCATATCCCTTTTCCCCAGCGTGTTCGGCATGCCGAACACTTTCTTTTCCCTTCTTTCCGTCACTGCCCGGGCCGGCATCAACATAGAAGAGCTCGTGTCGACGCCGACTGAATTCATTTTTATCGTTGCCGAAAAGGACTTCGGAAGAACGGTGGCTTTGTTTTCTGAACTGCGCAATGATAAAATAACGGTATGAAAATTTTCATAGGCACCGACCACGCGGGATATGTGCTCAAAGAGAGAATCGTGTCTTTTTTGAAAGGGGAGGGGCACGAAGTCGTGGACAAGGGCGCGTACGAATACAATGAGGCAGATGATTATCCCGACTTTATAATTCCGGTGGCCAGAGAGGTGTCAAAAGACCCAGAAAATCTCCGCGGGATAATTCTGGGCGGAACCGGCGAAGGCGAGGCCATGGCCGCGAACAGGTTTCCGTATGTGCGGGCTGTCGTTGATTACGGGAACGCCGTGCCGGTCGTAGACGACGAATCAAATATTATAATTCGCTCCAGACAGCACAACAATTCAAACATTCTTTCGCTCGGGGCCAGATATTTCACCGAAGAAGACGCGATTGAAGCGGTCAAGCTTTGGCTCAACACTCCTTTTTCAGGTGACGAGCGGCATGTGCGCCGGCTTGCCAAGATTGACGCGATAAAATTTGATTAGCCATGGCGGAAATAATTCCTTCCATTCTGGTCAGGGACTACGAAGAATTGAAAAACAAAATTGCGCTGGTGCGCGGGTTGGTTCCCTCTGTGCAGATAGATATCTGCGATGGGATTTTCGTGCCTTCTAGGACCTGGCCCTTCGCTTCTGAAAGAGACGCCGACCCGCATTTCAAAAAAATCCTGAATGAAGAAGAAGGTATGCCTTTTTGGGAAGATATTGATTTCGAGCTTGATCTGTTGGTTAAAGACGCAGTAGAAAATTTTGACATTTACGCAAAACTTGGACCAAAAGCGGTTGTCTTTCACATGGAAGCAGTGGGTGACGAGAAAGAATTCAGAAATTTTTTGGAAAGTATTGATAACTATGTTCGAGACAGCATTAATTTTGGTCTGGCTCTAAGCCCTGCTACCCCTAACGAAGAAATTTCTTCGCTTGTTCCGCTGATTGACTTTGTACAATTTATGGGCAACGACAAAATAGGGTATCAAGGGGTAGGGATAGAACTCGATGAAAAAGTGTACGAGAAGATTAAAAGTTTCAGGGAAAAATTTCCGGATATGTCCGCGGCGGTTGATATCGGCGTAAACGAAGAAACCGCTCCTAAACTGATAGACGCGGGAGCGACGAAACTCATCATCGGTTCGGCGATTTTCAGGGCGGATGATATAATTGAGAAGATTGAAGAATTTAAGAATCTATAAATGTTGACCGATGAGAAAATTAAATTTCTGGAGGAGAAAGCAAACGAAATCAGAAAGAGCATAATTGAAATGCTCCTTGAAGCGGGGAGCGGGCACACGGCCGGGCCGCTCGGGATGGCCGATATTTTCGCCCTTTTTTATTTTCACGTCTTAAAACATGACCCGAAGAATCCTTCCTGGGAGGAGCGGGACAGATTTGTGCTCTCAAACGGGCACATAGCGCCAGTTTTGTACGCGACTATGGCGCACGCAGGGTATTTTCCCCTTGAAGAGCTTTCAACTTTGCGCAAGTTCGGCAGCCGCCTGCAGGGCCACCCGCATCGGGAATTTATGCCCTGGCTCGAGAATTCTTCGGGGCCGCTCGGCTCGGGCCTCGCGCAGGCATCCGGCATGGCTTTGGCGGATAAAATGAACGGCAAAGACAGAGACAGATTCGTGTATTGCTTCATGTCTGACGGTGAGCTTGATGAAGGGAATTCCTGGGAAGCGATTATGTTTGCCGGGAAAAATAAGTTGAGAAATTTAATCGCGGTTGTTGACAGAAACAACATTCAGATAGACGGCTTTACCGAAAACATCATGCCGCTTGAGCCGCTGGCGGACAAATGGAAAAGTTTTAACTGGCACGTGATAGAAGTTTCAGGGCATGATTTTATGGCTTTGAATCAAGCAGTAAGTGAAGCGCAATCTGTAGAAGAAAAGCCGACTGTAATTATCGCGCATACGATTCCGGGCAGAGGCGTGAAAGAATTTGAAAGGGATTACAAGTGGCACGGCAAACCGCCTTCGAAAGAAGAAGCCGAAATGGCGCTCGCCGAGCTCCGCACTTTGGGCGGCAAAATTAAAAGCGAGCATCAATAGTACTTGGAAGTCCGACTTCCAAGTGACTAGATTTATGAAATTTAAAAATAAGTTAGCGATTATTACAGGTGCCAGTACAGGAATTGGCAAGGCTGTTTCTGTTGCCATGGCAAAAGAGGGGATCGAGGTTATTCTTATCGCTCGAACAAAGAAAAAATTGGTGGAAACTAATAAATTGATAAAGAATATTGGCGGAAAAAGTGTACATTTTGTTACAGATTTAAGCAGAGTAGATTCAATTAATAAAACCATTAAAAAGATTAAAAAATTAAACAAAGATGTTAGTTTTTTAATTAATGTCGCGGGTATTTGGCATGGTGCAAATGAAGTATATGCCAATAAAGATTTTGAAACTTTTAATCCTCAAGTCATAGTTGACACGTATTGTGTCGGATTGATCGCTCCTACACTTCTGGCTCATGCTTTCATTCCTGTAATGCCAGTAGGGTCAAAAATTTTAAATGTATCCGGTACATTTGAAAACGGTGCTAAGGGTTGGTTGCCTTATTTTGTCTCAAAGAGAGGGATTGAAGATTTAACAGTTGGATTAGCGGAAGAACTCAAAAATAAAAAAATAAGCGTGAATTGTATTTCTCCTTCTGACACTGCAACTGAAGCCTACAAAAAATATTTTCCACAGTACCTTGGTGACACGGTTGCACCCGAGGCAATAGCGAAGTTTGTCATACGTTTGTGTATAAGCAAGAAAGCGGTTACCGGTAAAGTATTTGTATTGAAAAAAGGTCGGAAGATACAGGAGGGATATCATACCTAAGTACTTAGTAATCGAAGTACTAAGTTACATTTCAAGAGCTTTTTTTCTTTCCTGCGTATCTTGCCAGGATTCCAAAGAAAACCTTAGATACTCTTTTCCGTTTTCAAACTGACCCAAGACTATATCCATGTTACAGATACCCTTTTCGCCTTTAGTGTATTCTTCCAAGCTCGATTTACTCAACTTGGAAGTCGGACTTCCAAGTCGGTTGCGGTTGTTCATGTTTATGTAAGCGCTTAAGTGAAGCAAATATCTATTATCTGTATAGACATGTTTTGATTTAAATTTACCTTGAAACAGAACCCCGTTTCTTTTATATTTTTCGTTAAAATATTTAGTATAACCACCAATTCTTTGCATAAACTTTTCTATCCCCTTTTCTACTAGGGGAGTAATCAGCATATGAAAATGGTTTGGGTTTATGCAGTAGGATATTATTGATACCAGTTTGGACTTGGAAGTCGGACTTCCAAGTTCCTTTTTTATGAAAGATTGTTCGTAAATACTTCCTATAGGTTCTAATGTGTTGAACTCTTTCATGCTTTCTAGAAAACGGTCTAGGTCGTATTCGTCTAGGATTATTTTTCTTTTTTCTGTTCCACGGTTATATATGTGGTAGTATTCTCCCTCCACGAATTTATGTTTCCTCATAGCCAAATTATACCACTTGGAAGTCGGACTTCCAAGTATAAAAAAAGTGACGTGTTAGAATATATGGAATGTTAAACCCGGAATTAAAATTAAATCCAAAAATTTTCAGTAATGATGTTGAGCAGGCGCCGATACGCAAAGGTTTCGGGGAAGGGTTGCTCAAGGCGGGGGAGGCGGATGGCAATGTCGTCGCGCTTTGCGCGGACTTGACAGAGTCCACCCAGATGCATTTGTTCAAAGAAAAATTCCCCGAAAGATTTGTAGAAATCGGCGTGGCCGAACAGAACTTGGTGACGGTGGCCTCGGGTATGGCGGCAATGGGAAAAATTCCTTTTTGTTCTTCGTACGCGACTTTTTCGCCCGGGCGAAATTGGGAACAGATACGGACGACGATCGCATACAATGATAGGAAGGTGGTAATTGTTGGGAGCCATGCCGGCATCTCGGTGGGCCCTGACGGCGGCAGTCACCAGGCGCTCGAAGATATTGCCATGATGCGGGCGCTCCCGAATATGGACGTCATTTCTCCGTGCGATGCGATAGAAGCGAAAAAGGCGACAATCGCGTTGGCAAAAACAAGAAAACCGGCATATTTACGCTTGGCTCGCGAAAAGACGCCGATTATCACCACCGAAGAGACATCTTTTGAAGTCGGCAGGGCGCAAATTTACTGGTTACCTGATGCCGGACTTGCAGATGCGGGTATAATCGCCACCGGCGCGTTACTTTACCGCGCGCTAGTTGCGGCGAAAGAGCTTGAGCAAGAGGGAATAAAAACCAAAGTTATGAATTTGTCTTCGATTTCGCCGATAGATGAAGGAGCTGTGATAGCTCTGGCCAAAGAATGCAAAGCCGTTGTGACAGTAGAAGAGCATCAGGTAAGGGGAGGCATGGGTGGGGCTGTAGCAGAAGTTCTAGCGCAAAATTATCCGGTACCTATTGAATTCGTCGGCGTACAAAACAAGTTCGGCCAATCCGGTTTACCCGCCGAACTTCTGGCACACTACCACATGGACATAGTTGATATTAAAAGGGTTGTTCTGCAAGTTATAACGAGAAAAAAATTTTAGTCCCAAAGTTTTGCGGGCAGGCCCCCGACGAACTGATCGAGTGTTACGGGATGGGGGTGAAAGATATAAAAGAGGCGGTAGGTAAGGTTTTGAAAAAGAAAAAATAGCCCCAACCCTGTTATTTTTAGGAATTTTTCGCTAGTCCCGCTAGTCAGGAACTTCAAAGTCAACAAGTGCGCGTTTTTCTTTCTTTAGCATACTCAGCAGCTCAAAAAAATCCTCCTGACTACCGCCCTTATGCTTAAGCATTGGAAAATAATTTCCTTGCATGAATTTTTCATCCAGAAAAGCTTTACTCCCGTCACTTAACTCCTCCGGAACTCTCGGTGGAAAAAGTATCACATTGCAATCTTTATATTTGCCCTCCCAGTTGCCGGTTTCCTCATTTTGTCTCCAGCTTTTATCACACTTTCTTTCTAAAAAATTTAGTGCTGCACCGTAATTGTAAAGATAATTCTCTGGAAGATTAAAATTTTCTGGCGCTGGGCCTAGTTTCAAACTACCCCAATCTAATACTTTTGATTCCTCTTTTTTTTTGTGGGGGTTACGTAAGAAAATTTCGAGATGTTTTTTAAAGTCCATAAGATGATTTTAATACATTTCTTGCACACAGGTCAACGTATCCAACGAACTTATAGAGCATTATGGGATGGGGGGTGAAAGACATAAAAGAGGCGGTAGAAAATATTTTAAAACGAAAACCAGCAAGCTAGCTTATTTTTATCGGTTTATAACTCTCCGGCGCGGTGCGGAGGTATTCTTCTAATTTCTCGCGGGAAAGGAGGCCGGCTTGCGCGCCTACTTTTTGCACTACCGACATTGAATTTACCGGTCCCCAGGCAAGAGCTTCAAGCGGGGTTTTGCCGAGCGCGAGCGCGCAGGTTATGGTAGAGGAAAAAGCGTCTCCCGCGCCGGTGCGTTCAAAGGGCGGGGCGATGTCGGGGTAAATCGGCTGGTGCCAGAGCTCGCCATTCATGTACAGGTACGCTCCGTTCGGTCCGTCGCTTATTACCACCATTTTGGGGCCGAGCGAAGCGAGGCCCTGCGAGAGTTTTAAAACACCTTTCTCTTCGGTTTTTAGAATTCTTTGCGCTTCTTCCAAATTGCAGAAAAATACTTCCGTTCTTTCGTAAATTTCTTTGAGATCTTCCGTGCCGAATTTCATTTGGAAGGTACCGGGCTGGAAGGCGAGCTTGGTTTCTGGATTCTTTTTCAAAAACTCCGCGATTTCCCCGTGATAGGGTAGAGAATGGTCGGCGAGAGAACTCAAATAAACCCAAGAGACATTTTTAATCTTCGGGAAGCTGTATGTAAATTCGGTGTGTTTAATCAAGATTGTTCGTTCGGTGTCGTACCACAGCACGTAGTGGTAATTTGTTTTCTTGTTTTTTTCTGCCGTGATGTATTTGGTCAGCACTTTGTTTTTTTTCAGGGATACAAGGCAGTCGTCGCCATCGCGGTCTTTGCCGATGTTTGCGACTAATGCCGAAGAAAGCCCGAGCCGAGCCGCGGCCACAGCCGCGTTTGCGCTGTTACCCACAGCCGGGACAACCTCGAGCGATTCATACGGTATTTTGTCGCCGAAGCGGAAGCATAATTCGCAGTTTGCCGTGTCTAGCTTGCAATGCACGTGCGCGTCTTTGATTCTTATAAAAGCGTCTATAACTGTGTCGCCGATTGCGAGAAAATCTAATTTAGACATGGTATTATTATACCATACAATTTAACCTTTAAAAGCCATGTCTAAAAGAATTCTCTCGTTTGTCGTGGGATGCGCATTGTTCTTTTGGTGGGGTGTCGCTTGGGCGGGTATTGTTATAACCGAGGTCAAATATTCTCCGACCTCAAGCCAGTGGGTCGAGGTTTACAACAATACCGATTCGGATATAGATATAACAACTTATAAAATTTTGGATTCAGGCGCGCAGGTCAACGGCCACGGGATTTCGGCTGTCGATTCAGGCGCCAGTTTGATTCCCAAGCAAGGTTTTGGAATTGTAGCCAAAGTGCCGGCCGACTTTAGCTCGGCGGCATTTCCGGTTTTCAAAAGTTCTCTTAATATAAAGGTCTCGGCAGACACGGTGATTCTGAAAAATTCTTCGGGGGAAGAGGTAAGTTCGGTAAATATAGACGGCTCTGCCACAGACGGCAATTCCTCTCAATTTATAGACGGGTCTTGGGTTGCCGCTTCGCCAACGCCGGGGGAAGAAAATACAGATTCGGGCGATGGGGCTGGGGAAAATGAGAATAATAGTGGGGATGAAAACAAAAATGAAACCGAGAGTACCACCGGTAGTTCCGGTGGCAGCTCTGGCTCTTCCGGCGGCAAGACAGAGCCGACGCTTAAGCCCCTGCCGAACAAAACAAAAATTATCGTCAAATCTTCGGTGGTCGCAGGCGTGCCGACGGAATTCAAAGCCGAAAACACCGTGAAATATTTTTGCGGAAAATATTTTTGGAATTTCGGCGATGGCGCTTTTATTGAAACGCCTAAAAAACCCATGATTCCGGAAAAATATTTTCATGTTTACGAGTACCCGGGCGAGTACGTGGTTACTCTGGATTGTTTTGAAAGTTATATGTCGGAAACGCCCGACACTTCGGATAAAATTACCTTGAAGGTTGTTTCAGACGATATCGTCATTTCAAATGTCGGCAGCGGCGCGGATGTCTTCGTGGAAATTGCCAACAACACTTCGGTAGAAGCTGATGTTTCCGGCTGGATTTTGTCGAGCGCGTGGAAGAAATTTGTTTTTCCTAAAAATTCGATAATAAGGCCCAAAACGAAAATAACGGTATCTTCAAAACTTACTAATTTTTCCGAAGGAGACAAAGATACTCTCGTGCTTTCCAATTCTTTAGGCGAGACGGTGTTTGATTACCCATCTTTTGCGTATGTTCCGGCAAAGAAAGCAGTGACTTCCGCCAGGTCCGCAAAGATATCTCTTGCGGATACAGAAGTTAAGCCTTTGCGTGAAAATCTAGAACCAGAAATTTCCCCCGAAAATCTTTTGGCGCAGGTGGGAGAAATTAATTCCGGCAAAGAAGAAAGAAAAACAAATTATTGGCCGATTGTCGCCTTTGGCGCGTTCTTGGCTTTAGGCGCCGTTTTTGCTTACTATATCCGCACACACGGCCGCGAAATAGTCCCCGGTAGTGATTTCAAGATATTGGATGAATAATTGTGTTATACTGGCGGAATGTTCAAAAATTTTTTGTTAAAAAAGATGCTCGCCAAACAGGGTGTGCCCGAGGCGCAGATTGATATGTTTATCAAAATGATGGAAAAGAATCCCGAGCTTTTTAAAAAAATCGCTGAAGAAATACAGGCAAAAATAAAAAGTGGCGTGGACCAGCAAACGGCCGGCATGGAGGTAATGAAAAAATACGAGGAGGATTTGAAGAAACTCGTTTAATTTAAGACAGCAATTTTTCCAAAAGCGAGAACTCTCTGTATGGCTGATTTTTCATTTCTGAACCCATATGACCTTCGTGGTTTACTATAAGCTTGCCGCCTAAATGTTTTTGCATATACCTTCCTTCTTCATCATTACAACCCCAAGGGTCGTTATCGGAATTTATGAATATAATTTCTTCTACATTGTTTTTTATTTTTTTCCAATCGTATTCTTCCTTCGCTATACGCAAAGCACCTTCATATTTCTTAAGTACGGGGTCGGTCATTTTATGAAGTGGTCTACCGAAGCCTGCCACCAAAACAGCTTTTTTAATTCTTACGTTTATTTTTTCCAAAACCGCCAAAATCAAAGGGCAGCCCGAAGAGTGACCGACCATTATTGTTTCGCTGTTGAAAGTTCCGTTCTCTAAAACAAAAGGCAACTGGTATTCTAAATTCGGCGCCTCGGGCACCGGAAGTTGCGGCGCCCACACGCTATAATCTCTTTCTTCCAAGAATTTTTTTATCGAAGGTAGCCAGAAGTGGTTTGGCGTTGACGAGCTGCCATGCAGGAGAATCGCATTTTTCATAATTTTAATTATAACTCAATCTAAATGACTTTTCACCCTGGTTCTGCTATATTTCTCTTCGTATGTCGCTATCTATCGGAATCGTCGGCCTGCCGAATGTGGGGAAAAGCACGCTTTTCAACGCGCTGACGAAAAAAAGCGTGCCCGCTGAGAATTATCCTTTTTGCACCATTGACCCTTCGGTCGGCATCGTGCCTGTGCCGG
The DNA here is from genome assembly GCA_964596395.1 of uncultured Candidatus Saccharibacteria bacterium. Taxonomy (GTDB): domain Bacteria; phylum Patescibacteriota; class Minisyncoccia; order Phycocordibacterales; family UBA9973; genus UBA9973. The sequence continues at coordinate 21,054 of CAZQSY010000005.1, read as the reverse complement.
ATGAAAGATTGTGGAAGCTTTCAGAATTTTCAAAATCGGCCAAGACAATTCCAGCGGTTGTCGAATTTGTGGATATCGCCGGCCTGGTGGCCGGGGCTTCGAAGGGAGAGGGCCTGGGGAACAAATTCCTCACCAATATCCGCGAGGTTGACGCTATCGCGCACGTGGTGCGGACATTCCAAGACAATTCGGTAATTCATGTCGCCAACAAAGTTGACCCCGCGCAGGATATCGGAGTGATAAATCTTGAACTCGCCTTGGCCGACCTGGAAACCGTTTCAAAAAGAATCGAAAACTTGCAAAAAGACGTGAAGCGGGGGGAAAAGGCCGCGGTGGCCGAGGAAAGTGTTTTGAAAAAGGTGAAGGAGAAATTGGAACAGGGGAAAATGGCCGCGGAAGCGGGGGTTTCTCCGGAGGAAAAACTGAAGATAAAATCACTCGGCTTGCTTACCTTAAAGCCGGTGCTTTATGTGCTGAATGTCTCGGAAGCCAGCGAGAACTTGCCGGTAGAAATTTCAGGCCTTTCGGTAAAAATAGACCCTGTTTTTGAAAAAGGATTTGACGAGCTCATAAAAAAGAGCTACGAACTCCTGGGGCTTGAAACATTTTTCACTACGGGCGTTGATGAGACGAGAGCTTGGACGATTAAGAAAAATTCCACTGCTCCCGAGGCCGGCGCCGCCATTCACACCGACTTCAAAGAAAAGTTCATCCGCGCTGAAGTAATCGGCTGGCAAGACTTGCTTACCGCCGGCTCTTACGCCAATGCCCGCGCGAAAGGCCTGGTACGTACCGAAGGGAGGGAATATATAGTGAAGGATGGGGATGTGATTGAGTTCTTAATATGACATTATAACATTATGCATAATATTAGAATGAAAAAAGAAATTAAAATTTTCTGCGCCGATGACTGGCGGGATTATGAATTGTTAGATACCGGCGGAGGGGAGAAGCTCGAGAGATTTGGGCCGTATACTTTCGCGCGGCCGTATGAAAGCGCTCTATGGCAGAAAACTTTTGTAAAAGAATGGGCAGAGGCGGATGGGAAATTTTTGGCGGGGAAGGATGGTGCGAGAGGTGGCTGGGAAATGAGGAGTAAAAATGAGCAAGGGGAGTCCTTGCTCAAAAAATGGGAAATGAATTACAAGGGCACAAAATTTTTCGCTTCCCCCACGCCCTTTCGCCACTTGGGTTTTTTCCCCGAGCAGGCCAGCCATTGGGATTTTATAGAAGAAAAAATAAAAGGGATTGCCTCGGGAAAGAATTTTCTTGAAACTGCGCCCTCGGAGACAAAAGGACAGGGAACCCACACGTTTCTTAAAAATTCTTCCCCGAGGCAACCCAAGATTAAATTCTTGAATTTGTTCGGCTACACCGGAGTGGCGAGTTTGTTTGCTCTGCGGGCTGGGGCGGAGGTCACGCATGTGGATGCTTCAAAGCAGATACTGGAATGGGTAAAGGAGAACCAAAAAATTTCCGGGCTTGGGGGAATGCCGATGCGCATTATTTTGGACGACGCTTTGAAATTTTTGGAAAGAGAAGTGAAGCGCGGCAACAGGTATGAATGCGTGATGATGGACCCGCCGAAATTCGGCCGCGGGCCGAAGGGAGAAGTGTGGAAGATAGAAAAAGATTTACCGAAACTCCTCGCGTATGCTAGAAAAGTCTTGAGCGACAATCCTCTTTTTGTAATACTTACTTCTTACGCTACCGATTCTTCTTCGCTCGCCTTAGGATACGCGCTGGAAGACGCGATGCGGGAACTCGGCGGTAAAACCGAATCAGGCGAGTTGTGTATTTTTGAAAAATCAAACAGTCGTTTTGTCCCGCTGGCCAATACCGCTATTTGGAGCTCTCGATGATTCTTGTTTTGTCTCCGTCTTCGATATCTTCCACAATGTCCCCGACATCTTCTTCAATTTCTTCCACGCTTTCTTCTATTTCACTCACGCTTTCCTGGATTTCTTCAACATCTTTAGAGACCTCTTTGAGCTCTTTGGTGTGCCTGTTTACGGTCATTTGTATGAAAATCGACAAGTAAATCGCTTCGAGCGATACAATCGTGGTGAGGATCAAGAGAATTTCGTCGGAAGATACCCCGAATATTTTCAGGAAAAAAATTCCCGCGAAAAACAGAGAGTGCATTATCAGAGAAGAAGGGGACCCTATCCATCTTGTTATTTTTTTAGAAAAATCGTCAAACTTCTTGTCCATATTTTTGCACCTTAATATACTCGCGGAAATATGATATATTATTCCTTATGGAAACACAACAAGTTTTGCAGCCAGTCAGGCAAAAGGTTTCTGCGGGATTCTTTTTCCTGTCTCTTGGATTACTCATAACTTTAATAACTTCCGTAACATCTTTCCTTAATCTCGTTTTTGAGACGCTCAACAAGCGTTTCCCGGATGTCTTGAATTCATCTTACCAGTACGGATACTCGGTTTACGATTACGAAGGGATGCGCTTCGCGCTGGCCACGCTCATTATTTTCTTTCCGGTTTTTTTGATTGTCTCTCGTTTTTGGAAGAAGTACGGGAGGGGGGTGATAGGAGCGGGCGATGAAATTGTGCGAAGGTGGGTGATATACGTCATACTTTTTCTGTCTTCAATTGTGGCGGCGGTAGACCTGGTGGCCCTGATAAGGTACTTCATCTCGGGCGAAGTAACCACGAGATTTATATTGAAAGTAACAGCGGTTTTGATAGTCGCTTTGTATGTGGGCTTTTATTTTATTTTTGAACTCAAAAAGAAAGAAAAGGTTTTCGGCGTCGGCATCGGACTTTCTGCCTCAATCAAGTCGAGCGCGCTGGTCTTGCTGGTGATTATCTGGAGCTTTACCGTAATGGGCAGTCCTTTTAAACAAAGACAGCTCCGTCTTGACGACCGGCGGGTGAACGACCTTATGAATATGCAATATCAAGTGATAAACTACTGGCAGCAAAAAGAGAAACTGCCCGAAAAACTTTCTGACCTGGCTAACCCTCTTTCGGGTTACAGCTTGCCGGTTGACCCGGAGTTTGAAAAGGGCATGGCTTACGAATACGCTGTTAAAGATGCAAAGAAACTTACTTTTGAGCTTTGCGCCGCTTTCTCTTTGCCGATGCCGAAGGGTTGGAGAGAATATAGCGGAGGAAGGACAGTGCCTATGATGGGTTATCCAGAAAAAGATGTCGCGGTTTCTTACCCGTATCCTGGGGGTGGGGTTAATGAATCCTGGGACCATGAAGCCGGCCGAACGTGTTTCGAAAGGACGATAGACAAGGATATGTATCCGCCTTACCCTAAGCCGGCAAGATAATCCGCAGGGGTATGAAAAATTACGACCACCAAAAAATTGAGCCGAAAGTTTGGAAGGAATGGGAAAAGAAAAAAATCTATCGAGCGACAGATAAGGGGAAAAAGTTTTACCCGCTGGTAGAATTTCCGTATCCTTCGGGCGCCGGGTTGCATACCGGCCATATTCGGAGCTACGCGGCGATGGATATCATCGCCAGAAAAAGGCGAATGGAAGGCCAGAATGTCTTGTATCCCATCGGATGGGACGCTTTTGGTCTGCCTACTGAAAATTACGCAATAAAAACGGGGGAGAAGCCGGCGCTGGTAACAAAGAAAAATACGGATACTTTTCGCCGGCAGCTCAAATCACTTGGTTTTTCTTTTGACTGGCCCCGCGAGATAAACACTACTGACCCGAAATATTACAAGTGGACGCAGTGGATATTTTTACAGCTTTTCAAAAAAGGTTTGGCGTACAAGGCGAAGTCATACATAAATTGGTGCCCGAAATGTAAAATCGGGCTTGCCAACGAAGAAGCGGTTGGGGGTGTCTGTGAACGCTGCGGCAGCCAAACGGAAAAAAGGGAAAAAGAGCAATGGATGCTCGCGATTACCAAGTACGCCGACCGGCTCGATAAGGATTTGGATTTGGTGGATTATCCGGAGCGGGTAAAAATTCAGCAGAGGAACTGGATAGGAAAGTCTGAAGGCGTGTTGATTAAATTTAAAGTGTCAAAGGTGCCCTTTGACATAGAGGTTTTCACTACTCGCGCGGATACCCTTTTCGGCGCGACTTATCTGGTGCTGGCGCCCGAGCACGAGGTGGTGCAAAAACTCCGGCATAATATTTCCAACTGGAGCGAGGTGTGGCAGTACATCCTGGCGAACAAAACGAAAACAGAAATGGAACGTACAGCCGAGAGCAAAGAAAAAACCGGCGTTGAACTCAAAGGAATAAAGGCGGTAAATCCGGCAAACAATGAGGAGATTCCGATTTTTATCGCGGATTATGTATTACCCGAATATGGCACCGGCGCCATCATGGCTGTGCCGGCGCACGACGAACGGGATAACGAGTTTGCGAAAAAATACAATTTGCCAATCAAGAATGTCATTGAACCGATTTTTATCAGCGAAGAAGATAAGCCGAAGGAGGGGCTTCAGTTTATAGAGAGGAATGCAACGCACGCGATTGTCAAACATTGGGCTCTTGATAAATATTTAATTTTGTTTTGGAAGAAGGGAGGATGGATAACTTTCATAACCGGGGGAATTGAAGAAGGGGAAGACTCGGTAAAGTCGGCCATTAGAGAGATAAAAGAAGAAACGGGGTACTTGAATCCTGTGTTCGTGAAAGAATTGTATCGTTCTCACGAAAAGTTTTTTCATGTTCTGAAAAAAGAAAATCGTTTTGCCCATTTTCACCATCTTTATTTTGAATTGAAGAATGGTGAACATATAGAGTTATCGGAAGAAGAAAAAGAAAAACATGAACCCAAATGGCTTTTACCGGAAGAGGTAGAGAATGTCTTAAAAGGAGCAGCGCTTAGAGATTGGCGGGCTTTTAAGAATGGTTTAGAAATTTATGCGGGAGAAGGTATTCTTGCAAACTCCGGCAGGTTTGACGGCTTAAATTCCGAAGAAGCGAAGAAAAAAATAACGGATTTTGTGGACGGCAAAATTGTTACCAAATTTAAACTGCGCGACTGGGTTTTCTCGCGGCAGAGATATTGGGGCGAGCCGATACCGTTAGTGTTTTGTGAAAATTGCCAGAAGAAGGACTTGCTTGGAAGTCGGACTTCCAAGTTGAATGCCGGCTGGGTGCCTGTGCCGGAAAAAGATTTGCCGGTGAAATTGCCGGAAGTGAAAAGCTACAAGCCGACAGATACCGGCGAGTCGCCACTGGCTTCGATTTCAAAATGGGTAAACACTAAATGCCCGAAGTGCAAAGGCCCGGCTAAAAGAGAAACAGACACAATGCCAAACTGGGCCGGGAGTTCCTGGTATTATTTGCGCTACACCGACCCGAAAAATAATAAAGAATTCGCAAGCAAGAAAAATTTAAAATATTGGCTTGGCAAGTCACTTGGAAGTCGGACTTCCAAGTTGGGTCCTGGCGGAGTAGATTGGTACAACGGAGGCATGGAACATACTACACTGCACCTTCTGTATTCGCGTTTCTGGCACAAGTTTTTGTATGACCTTAAGCTGGTGCCGACGCCGGAACCGTACGCGAAGCGGACTTCGCACGGAATGATTTTAGGCGAAGGGGGAGTAAAAATGTCTAAATCTTTAGGTAATGTGGTGAATCCTGACGACATCATCAAAACTTACGGCGCGGACACTCTACGCGTGTACGAAATGTTTATGGGCCCGTTCGAAGAAGCGGCGGTTTGGAGTACCGAGAGCATCATCGGCCCGCGCAGGTTTATAGAAAAAGTGTGGCGAATCGGGCAAAAGGTCAAAGAGGGGAATGCAAAGAATTTTCTGAGCCTTCGCCCTCGGAGTCATGAGGGCAGGGAACCCACGACTCTTAAAAATTCCTTGCCTTCCCCTCTTTCAAAACTTCTTCATAAAACCATCAAAAAAGTCTCGGAAGATATTGAAAACATGCGTTTTAACACGGCTGTTTCGGCTATGATGGTGCTAGCCGGAGAAATGGATAAAGCAGATTATATTTCAACGGAGGATTTCAAAAAATTTCTGCAAATTCTCGCTCCCTTCGCGCCGTATGTGACAGAATATATTTGGCATGAACTTGGCGAAAAGAAAAGTATACATTTATCTCCATGGCCGAAGTGGGAAGAAAAATTGCTCAAAGACGAAGAAGTAAAAATCGCCGTGCAGGTAAACGGCAAGGTACGTTCGGAAATATTGGTAAACGCCGGCGATTCGGAAGAAACAGTAAAAAACAAGGCGCTGGCCGATGAAAATGTAGCAAAACACATGGCTGGCAATCCTATAAAGAGAGCAATCTACGTAAAAAACAGACTTATAAATATTTTGGCGTAAAAATAAAAGTCCGCAGATGCAGAGAATTTTAAGAATCTTTGGCAGGGAATACAGTAACATAAACCAAGCCGCTATTCTGCTCGGTTTTTTCACTTTTCTGTCCCAGATTTTGGGGCTCTTTCGCGACCGGGCAATCGCGCATTTCATTGGTCCGTCTCCCGAGCTCGACGCCTACTACGCGGCTTTTCGCGTTCCCGATTTCATTTTTATTTCGATTGCTTCTCTCGCTTCGGTCACCGTGCTGGTGCCTTTTATCGCAAAGAAAATGCGCGGCAACGAAGTGACGGCAGAATCGCGTGTTCTCCTCAACAACGTGTTTACGGTTTTCTTCGCGGCCTTGGCGGTAATCTCGGCTCTGGTTTTCGTGCTTATGCCGATGCTTGTCTCTTTCGTTGCGCCCGGTTTCGGCGAAGTAATGCAGGACAGGGTGGTCGTTTTCTCGAGAATAATGCTGGTGTCTCCGATTCTGCTGGGGCTCTCGAATCTTTTTGGCACAGTCACCCAGCTTTTCCGCCGGTTTTTTCTTTATTCTCTGAGCCCGATTTTTTACAACCTCGGAATAATTATCGGGGTGATTTTGCTTTACCCGAGTTTCGGTATAAAGGGGCTCGCCTTGGGCGTGGTCTTAGGCGCGTTCATGCATTTTGTCGTACAATTTCTATCGTCTTTCCTGTGTGGATTCAGGCCCGCTTTTTCTTTGCGTATAGATTGGAAGGAGATAAAAGAAATTACGTTCAACTCTCTCCCCAGGACCCTGGGGCTTTCTTTCAATAACATGGCTCTTATCTTCATCATCGCTTTTGCTTCGTATTTTGTCGGCGGTTCAATTTCGGTTTTTAATTTTTCCTTTAATTTGCAATCGGTGCCGGTTACGATAATCGGGGTTTCCTACGCGGTGGCAGCTTTTCCGACTTTGGTTAAATCTTTCGGGGTAGGCGACAAGATTCTTTTCAAAAATCACCTGAAAGAGACGGCTCGGCAAATAGTATTCTGGTCCCTGCCGGTTATTTTTCTTTTTATCGTGTTGCGCGCGCAGATCGTGCGCGTGGCGCTCGGCTCGGGTTCGTTTTCTTGGGACGATACAAGATTAGTCGCGGCCTCGGTGGCTATTTTCTCGGTCTCGGTACTCGCGCAGGGCATGGTAGCGCTTCTTTCCCGCGCGTATTACGCCATGGGCAACACCCGGCGCCCGCTCGCTATAAATCTTCTTTGTTCTACCCTGATAGTTCTTCTGGCTTATTTATTCACTCACGCTTTTCAGAACATCTTGTCTTTTCGGTATTTCATGGAATCCTTGCTAAAAGTCGAGGATATCTCAGGCACGGAAGTGCTGATGCTCCCGCTCGCGTACTCGTGTGGTACCATACTGAATTCAATTTTAGGGTGGTACTTCGTGCGAAAGGATTTTATGCAGGGCGAGTCGTTCATCACCAAGACATTCTTTCAGAGCCTGGGCGCGTCTTTTTTCATTGGCTTCGTCGCTTACATCGGGTTGAATTTTTTCTCGCCGATATTCGGCACCACCACTTTCTGGGGAATTTTCCTGCAGGGCCTGCTTTCGGGGATTTTAGGCATTGGCGCCGGCATAATAATCTTGCGCCTGCTTAAGAATGAAGAACTCGAGGAACTTTCTTTGGCTTTCAGAACAAAATTCTCAAAAGCCGAAGTGCTTCTGCCCCCGCAGGAGGAGCTTTAAAAAATAGGGCTTTTTTGCTAGAATCCACACCATGTCTTTATTTAGGAAGATTTGGAAATATATTTGGCCGCACATGCGGGCGCACCAGCTTGCCTTTTGGAGCATTATCGTACTGCTTATTTTTCGGGTGGTGATTGATTCGGTTCTCGTACCTTTCTATTTCAAAAATATAATAGATGCAATCTCAAGCGCCGGGGCAGACCGCGCCTCCGCGTCGGAACAGATTTTCCGGCAGGTTGCCAAAATCATCGGGTTTTTCATATTGACCGGATTTTTCGCGCGCAGTCGGCAGTTTATTTATTACAATTTTTCGGTGAATGTCGTGCGCCGGCTCAGGAACTTCGCTTTTCAGGCGGTGGAAAAGAATTCTCCGACTTTTTTTGCCAACACCTTCGCCGGCAGCTTGGTAACAAAATCCAGGCGTTTTGTGTACGCCTTTGATACGATGTTTGGCATATTTATTTTCGAATTTTTGCCCATCCTCGTGTCTCTCACCGGCGTTTTTGTAATTTTGTCGCAAGAATCGAAAATCATCAGCGCCAGCTTTTTCGGTTTGACCATCTTATATGTTTCTACTGTTTCGTTTTTCATAAAAAAGAAAATGAAGTATGACATCGCCGAAGCGGAACAGGACTCGAGTATCAGCGGACGGTTGGCTGATGTGTTTGGCAATATACTGGCCGTCAAATTTTTCTCTGCGAGAGGGCGCGAGATAGAATCTTTCGGCAAATATGTCGACGAAGGGGCGCTGCGCAGCAAGAGGGCCTCTTATTTCGGGGGGAAAATTGACCTCATGCAAAGCATTTTCTCCATACTCATTCAGGGTTCTCTGCTTTCTATTGCGGTCTACCTGTGGGGAAAGGGTGAAATTTCTGCCGGTACGGTGGTGTTGGTACAGACCTACATGGTGATGATAACCGTCAGATTGTGGGACCTTTCCAACGCGCTGACGAAATTCATGAAGGGCGCTTCGGATATGAAAGAGATGATTGATATTTTTGAAAAGGTTCCAGATATTTTAGACCCGAAACACCCCGAGGTATGCAAAATAAAAGAAGGGCGTATTTTGTTTGAAAATGTTTCTTTCAAGTACGAACTGGGGGACGGGGTTCTGTCGAATTTTAATCTTGAAGTGAAGCCGGGCGAGAGGGTGGGCATTGTGGGGCATTCCGGAGCGGGCAAGACAACCATCACGCGGCTTTTGCTGCGCTTTAACGATGTGACGAATGGCTCTATCTACATTGACGGCCAAGATATCAGAAGCATTACCCAGGACGACCTGCGCGGTGCGATTTCTTACGTTCCCCAGGAGCCGATACTTTTCCATAGGCCAATCAAAGAAAATATAAATTATGGCAGGCCAGAGGCGACTATGGAAGAAATTATTGATGTAGCCAAAAAGGCCCATGCGGACGAATTTATTTCAAAACTGCCTCAGGGGTACGATACGCTGGTGGGGGAGCGCGGGGTAAAACTATCCGGCGGGGAAAGACAGAGAGTGGCAATCGCGAGGGCGATGCTCAAAAATTCTCCGATACTTATTTTAGACGAAGCGACATCCTCGCTCGACAGCGTGAGCGAGCATTATATTCAGGAGGCCTTAAACGAATTAATGAAAGGCAAGACCGTGTTGATAGTCGCTCACCGTCTCTCGACCGTCCAAAAAATGGACAGGATTATCGTCTTAGACAAAGGCGAAATCGCCGAAGAAGGCACGCATAAAGAACTCTTGGCTAAGGGCGGTTTTTACGCCAATCTCTGGAACCATCAAACCGGGGGATTTTTGTCGTGATTTCTGTTATATTGAAAAGATGGATTTGAAAAATATCCGAAATTTCAGCATTATCGCGCATATAGACCACGGGAAATCAACGCTGGCCGACAGAATGCTCGAGGTGACGCATACGATTCCCGAGCGCAAAATGCGCGAGCAGGTGCTTGATTCGATGGAGCTCGAGCGGGAGAGGGGTATTACCATCAAAATGCAGCCCGTACGCATGGAATACGCCCTGGAGGGTCAGAATTATGTGCTCAACCTTATAGACACACCCGGGCATATCGACTTCTCTTACGAGGTCTCCAGGGCTCTGAAGGCCGTTGAGGGGTCAATTTTGCTCGTGGATGCCACACAGGGCGCGCAGGCGCAGACCCTGACGACTTTGCACATGGCGCGAGAAAGCGGGCTCAAAATAATTCCGGTTGTTTCAAAAGTTGATTCGCCGCTCGCTAGAATCGAAGAGACAAAAATGGAGGTCGCGGTGCTTCTCGATGTTGACCCCGATTCGGTTTTAGAGGTCTCCGGAAAAACCGGCCAAGGAGTGGAGAATCTGCTAAAGGAGGTTATAGAAAAAATTTCCGCGCCGGTTTTAAGCGAAGAAGCGAAAGACGGCGCGCAGGCCTTGGTCTTTGATTTTAAATACGACAACCATCGCGGAGTTATCGTTTACGTTCGGCTATTTGCCGGTTCGGTCAAAAAAGGCGACAGCCTGATTTTTTCGGTTTCCGGCGAAAAATTCATCGCGCTCGAGGTTGGCACGTTTTCTCCCGAAGAATCCCCCAAGGATTCAATAAATGCAGGGGAAATCGGCTATATCATCACCGGCATCAAGAGGCCCGGCATTGCTTCGGTCGGCGATACGGTGACAGGGAGCAAGAAGCCCGCGCCGGCGCTTCCGGGATACATGAACCCCAAGCCGGTCGTGTGGGCCTCGGTGTATCCCGAAGACGCAGATGATTTTCCTGAACTCAAGCTCGCGCTCGGGCGGCTGAAACTCTCCGACTCGGCTTTTTCTTACGAAGAAGAGGCGTCTGGAACTTTGGGCAAAGGTTTTCGCTGCGGATTTCTCGGCATGCTTCATCTTGAAATCATCACCGAGCGTTTGAAGCGTGAATTCAATTTGCATCTGGTCATAACCATGCCCTCGATCACCTATAAAATAACTTTGAAAAACGGCAAGGAGCAGATGGTATATTCCCCGCATTTTTTCCCGGATGACGGGAATTTTGTAAAAGCCGAAGAGCCGTGGGTGTCGGTAAAAATAATCGTTCCGGGGATGTATGTCTCGGCGCTCATGCCTTTTCTGTACGACCACGAAGCAGAGATGAGCACGACCGAAAGCTTCGGTGATAATCGTTCGGTGGTGAGCATGAAAATGCCGCTACGCGAATTGATGCGAAACTTTTTTGACGATTTGAAAAGCTTGACCTCGGGTTATGCCTCTATCTCTTACGAAATCGGCGAGTACCGCGAGGCTGATGTCACGCGGCTCGATATCTTGGTGGCCGACGAGCCGATGCTCGCGCTTACCCGTGTGGTTTCCCGCCGCAAAGTCGAAGAAGAAGCGCGTGGCCAAGTGGAAAAACTGAAAAGTATAATCCCGCGCCAGCAGTTTGCCTTTAAAGTTCAAGGCAAAGCCCTGGGCAGGATTATCGCGTCAGAAGCGGTCTCGGCATACCGCAAAGACGTACTTATGCACGGGAGCAAGGTTGTCGGAGGGGGAGACGTCTCGCGCAAGAAAAAACTTTTGGAAAAACAGAAACGCGGCAAAGCCCGCATGAAAGAAAACGCGAAGGTGAATATTTCGCAGGACGTGTTTTTGAAGATGATGCGGTCTTCAAACGACTAAAGGGCCGCGAAATTTTTTCTTGGCATACTTTTTATAAATGCCTCCGCGGCAACATGCTTTTGCTCGGGTCCTCGGGTCGCCCCTTCAGGGCTCAACCAGACCAGCTCGCAAAAGCATGTTACCGTTTCGGTTCAAAAAGTATGGCGCCGTTTTTTCTTTTTACCTAAAGACCGGCGCGTAGAGTAGAATCATGCTCACTATGATAAGCACCGTGATTATCGTCCAAGCGGCCTGAATCTTTTTTCGGTGTTTTTTGTTGAAAAACATGACATAATACTAACACGATATGAGAGGTTTTCAAAGAGAAAGAGGTTTCAAACGTTTCATGGAATCAAAGTATTTCTTGTCTTTCCTGGGACTCATTCTGGCTTTTTTTCTGTTCAATATTTTTCGTTTGCTTGATAAAGTGCAGGAAACAGGAGAAAAGAGAGATGCCTTGGCTGAAAAAGCGGAAGAACTCGAAAAATCAAAAGAAAAACTGTCTTCCGATATAGAAAAATTGAAAACCGAAGAAGGCAAAGAAGAAATCATACGAGAAAATTACGGTGTAGCCAAGGAGGGTGAAAATATAATCATCATCACCGAAGAAGAAAAAGTCGACGAAGGTGAAAAAGACGAGGACTCTGCGGGCTTTTGGGGTTTTTTAAAGAATTGGTTTAAATAATTTTAAGGTGTATAATTCTGGTATGAAAATCGCATTCTTCGAGCTTTTCAGTGAGATTTACAATGGAGAAAAAGAAGTATTGGAGAAATTTTTTACAAGCGACGAAGTGTCTTATTTCAACGAGAAGCTTAGCCCAGAGAGCATTGCTTTGGCGAAAGACGCGGAAATAATTTCCGTCTTTACCAGTTCAATAGTAAACAAGGAGATGATAAATCTCCTGCCAAATCTAAGGTTCATAAACACAAGCTCTACAGGTTTTGAACACATAGATCTAGAATACTGCAGACAAAAGGGGATACAGGTATCCAACGTGCCGGCTTACGGCTCAAACACTGTGGCCGAGTTCACCTTTGCTCTTTTGCTTGCCCTTTCTAGGAAAATCATCAAAGCGAACAATCAACTCAGAGTAGAAGATGACTTCAATATCAGAAACCTATACGGATTTGACTTGTTCGGTAAAACAATGGGCGTAATTGGTACTGGTAAAATCGGGAGAAATTCCATAAGAATCGCCAGGGGGTTTGGTATGGAAGTTCTCGCGTGCGATTCACATCCGGACGCCGAATTTGCGCAAAAAAACGGATTTGAATACAAATCGATAGATGAAGTACTGGCGACCTCCGACGTGATAACCTTGCATGCTCCCTATACCAAAGAAAATCATCACCTCATAAATAAAGAAAGAATAGCAAAAATGAAAAAAGGCGCGTATCTCATAAACACGGCGCGCGGGGCGCTCGTCGACACAGACGCGCTCGTTTGGGGTCTTCGGGAGGGTATTCTTGCCGGCGCGGGGCTTGATGTTTTGGAGGAAGAAAGAGACCTGCAGGATGAAACAAAGACACTTGCCAACCCTTCAGGCGATGCCGTTGAAAAATTTAAGATTTTACTTGAAGACCACGCCCTCATAGATATGCCGAATGTGATTGTCACGCCGCATATCGCTTTTTATTCAAAAGAAGCGGTGCAGAATATCATCAACACGACGGTTGAAAACATTAAAGCATTTATTTCCGGTAAACCCATAAATTTGGTTTAAATGAATAGAGGAATAATAAAAAACTTTGAGAGTATTGCGCAGACCGAAAATCGCAGAATCGCGCTTGAATTGGCAGAAGCCGGCATCGGCGCCATCTCGACAAGGAATGCCGTCAGAGCGTTTGTATCCTTAGACCGAGACATCTTGCGTGTGCAGGGCGCGGAGTTTGACCTTTCTAAATTCAAAAAAATTAAGATTGTAGGTTTCGGCAAGTCCTCTTTTGAAGCGGCTTTAGCGCTCGAAGAAATACTTGGCGACAGGATTGAAAAAGGGGCGGTGATAGACGTAAACGGCGGGAATTTCGGGCGGGTGGAGATTTTTACCGGCTCCCATCCGAAGCCCACCCGGGATAATTTAGAAGCGGGAAGAAAAATATATCAGATAGCTGAAGAGGCAGGTGAAGACGACCTGGTGCTCGTGATAGTTTCTGGAGGCGGTTCGGCTCTCTTGTGTTATTCCGAAGAAGAATGCGAGCAGGGGGCAAAACTTTATGATGCCTTTCTTCATTCGGGCAAGACAATCGGCGAAATCAACACAGTGCGGAAACATTTATCTCTGCTCAAGGGTGGCGGCCTGGCCAAGCTCTGCTATCCAGCTACCATCATCGGGCTTGTTTTTTCGGATATACCCGGGAATCATTTTGAAAATGTCGCCTCAGGGCCGACCTACAAAGACAGCACGACCGTGGCAGATGCAGAAAAAATAATCGAAGAAAATAAATTAGGCAAATTTGAACTGATAGAGACACCGAAAGAAGATAAATATTTCGAGAAAGTGCGCAATTTTGTCCTTGTCTCGAATGAGCTGGCGCTTTTGGCTATGAAAAAAGAGGCAGAGGGTTTGGGGTTTGACGCAAAAATTATTTCCGCCGAACTGTATAAAGAAACAGGAAAGGTTCTTGAAAGAATTTTTTCGGCCGGCAAAGAAAATTCCGTGGTGCTGGCCGCCGGGGAGCCGTCTGTCGCAGTGCCTAAAAGCCATGGAAAAGGCGGCCGAAATCTGTATATGGGGCTCTTGGCTCTTGAAAAAATGAAGAGTGACAAGGATTCTGTTTTCATCTCTTTTGCCTCGGACGGCATAGACAATACCGATGCTGCCGGGGCTGTCGTAGATTTCTTGACAGCGGAAAAAATAAAGGAACTTGACATAAATACCAAAGAAGCGCTCAAAAATTTTGATTCCTACGGCGTTTTTAAAAAATCCGGCGATTTAATAATTACCGGCTCAACCGGCGCGAATGTATCAGACCTGATGATATTTTTGAACAAAAAATGACATTTAAATATTTTGCAAAATAACAAAATGACAGAATATTGTTCTAACATTCTAACGAACTTTAGAATGAAAAATCATGGAAAATAAAATAACGAAAATTACAGCCGAAGAAGTAAGAGATTCGAAGGGAAGTCCCGCTTTGAAAGTTACAGTTTGGGTAGGGGAGATGTTGGGAAGTTTTGCTGTGCCTTCGGGGGCGTCTACGGGCGCACATGAGGCGCATGAATTGCGCGATTCTGACGGCAGAGGTGTGCAAAGTGCCATAAAAAACGTGAATGAAAAAATTGCCAGTGTTTTGGTAGGCCAAGAAGTTTCAGACCAAAAAGAAATAGACCGGCTGATGGTTGAGCTTGATGATACCAAGAATAAAGACAATCTGGGCGGCAACGCTATGATTGGTGCGAGTATCGCTTGCGCCAAAACGGCGGCGAAAGTTTCTGGTTTGGAAACCTTTGAATACTTGCGTGCTTTGGCGGAAATAAAACCATCACGCAAGACACCGTACCTTTTCATGAACTTACTGGAGGGCGGGAAGCATGCTAACAATGGTCTGGCCTTTCAGGAACATCTGGTTGTGCCGATGATTGATGACGTTGAAGAAACTGTTTCGGTGGGAATAAAAATTCAGAATACGCTGAAAGAAATGCTCAAAGAACAAACGGGAGAATACCCAAATCTTGGCCATGAAGGGGGGTTTATGCTAAAAACTACCGACCCGCGAGAGCCATTTCTCTTACTTCAAGAAGCAGTCAGGAAAAATAATCTAGAGGGGGTAGTTCGTTTTTCTATTGACGCCGCCGCTTCGTCTTTTTACAAAAATACACCCCGCCTAGGCGGGGTGTATGAAGTTGGCGGCAGAGTCCTGTCAAAAGACGAACTCATGGGCTTGTACTTGAGTTTAGCCGATGAGTTTAATTTATTTTCCATTGAAGACCCGTTTGAAGAGGAGGACTTTGAAAGTTTCGCGCTCCTCAAAGAAAAAATTCCAGCCACTTTAATTGTCGGCGATGACCTGACTGTTTCAAACAAAGAACTTCTGCAAAAGGCCTTAGATAAAAAGAGCATCAGTGCGATGATTATAAAGCCGAATCAAATTGGCACGCTTACGGAAACGTTGCAGACGATGAAACTGGCCCGGGAAAACGGGATAGAATTGATTGTGAGCAATAGAGGAGAAGAAACTGATGATGATTTCATCGCCGACCTGGCCTACGCTTTCGGATGTTTCGGCCTGAAATCCGGCGCGCCCACGAAATCCGAAAGGAAAGTGAAATACGATAGGTTGATGAAAATCACAGGTAATTAAATTTGTGTACATGCTATAATACCACTAGTATAATTATCATTATTTTCTTATATTAATTTCTAATTTATGGGTGAAGAAAAAGATGCAGAGTTCGTAAAATGGTACAGCGAGGTTGGTATAGGGGATGTGGGAAGCGTGGGCGGGAAAAACGCGGCGCTCGGGGAAATGTACCAGAACTTGGTGCCGCTCGGGGTGAATATTCCCGACGGTTTCGCGTTGACCGCCTCGGCTTACCGGCATTTTTTCAAAAGTACCGGCTTGGACGATAACATCAAAAAAATTCTAGCCGACCTAAATACTAAAGATATCCGCAACTTGCAGACTCGCGGCAAAAAAGTAAGAGAAGAAATTCTAAAATCTGCCTTGCCGCAGGATTTGAAGGATGTGATTGCCGTTTCGTATAAAAAACTGGAGGAAAAATACGGGAAAAATGTAGACACCGCTGTTCGCTCTTCGGCGACGGCTGAAGATTTGCCCGGCGCGTCATTCGCCGGCCAGCAGGAAACATATCTTAATGTCCATGGTATTGACAACATCTTGGTTGCTACCAAAAAATGCATCGCCTCGCTTTTTACCGACCGGGCGATTTCTTACCGCGCCGACAAGGGCTTCTCGCATTTTGACGCGGCCTTGTCGGTGGGCGTGCAGAGGATGGTGCGCTCGGACATTTCTTCTTCAGGCGTGGCGTTTACGATAGATACCGAGTCCGGCTTTGATAAAGTAATCGTGCTAAACGGCATATACGGCCTCGGCGAGTTTATCGTGCAGGGTAAAGTTATACCCGATGAATTCGTGGTTTTCAAACCGACGCTTGAAAATGGCAGCCCGCATCCCATCATCGGCAAAAATCTTGGAAAGAAAAACATCAAGTTGATTTACGCGAAGGAAGGGACAAAAACGGTAAAGGTTCCCGCAAAAGAACAGCAAAATTTTTGCATTACAAACGAAGAAGCTACGAAACTGGCGAAATGGTGCCTTGAAATAGAAAAATATTTTTCCAAAAAGCACGGGC
Source organism: uncultured Candidatus Saccharibacteria bacterium (assembly GCA_964596395.1). Lineage (GTDB taxonomy): Bacteria > Patescibacteriota > Minisyncoccia > Phycocordibacterales > UBA9973 > UBA9973. The sequence goes on along the minus strand of CAZQSY010000005.1, from coordinate 4,144 downwards.
ATTACCAGGCGATGGATATCGAGTGGGCCAAAGACGGGCGCACCGGTGAGCTTTTTATCGTGCAGGCCAGACCCGAGACGGTGCATTCGGGCAAAGATAAGAACGTTTTGAGGGAATACAAGCTTAAAGAAAAAGGCAAAGTGCTAGTTTCGGGAATTGCCGTGGGCTCTAAAATCGGCCAAGGTGCGGTGCGTATTTTGAAGAGCGCCAAAAATATTTCGCAGTTTAAAAAAGGAGAAGTGCTGGTAACCGAAATTACCGACCCCGACTGGGAGCCGATTATGAAAATCGCCGGGGCGATCGTGACCGACAAAGGCGGGCGCACTTCGCACGCGGCGATTGTTTCGCGCGAGCTGGGCATCCCTTGCATTGTGGGCTCGAATAACGCCACCAAGAAGCTTAAAAATGGGCAAAAAGTCACCGTAGATTCTTCGGAGGGTCTGGTGGGTAATGTGTATGAAGGAATCATACCGTTTGAGATTATCGAGCATCATTTAGACCAAATGCCGAAGCCAAAGACGAAAATTATGGTGAATATCGGCTCTCCCGACGAGGCCTTTAAACACCATAACCTGCCGGCGGAGGGTGTGGGCTTGGGCCGGCTGGAGTTTATCATTGCTTCGCATATCGGTGTTCACCCGAATGCCCTTATTGATTATAAAAAATTAAAGGCAGGGAACCTGCCTGCCGGCGAGGCAGGAAAGACCCCATACGTAAACAAAGTACTGAAGGAGATCGAAGTACTGACTCCTTTATACAAAGAGAAAAAAGATTTCTACGTTAAAAAACTCGCATTAGGAATCGCCAAAATTGCCGCCACCTTCTACCCGCACGAAGTAATTATCCGCATGAGCGATTTCAAGACGAATGAATACCGCACTTTGCTCGGCGGGGAATTGTATGAGCCGAAAGAAGAAAACCCGATGCTCGGCTGGCGCGGAGCGTCGCGTTACTATGACCCGAAATTCAAAGATGCTTTCGGCTTGGAATGTAAGGCCATGAAAATCGTGCGGGAAGAAATGGGGCTTACGAACGCCACGCCGATGGTTCCTTTTTGCCGAACGCCAGAAGAAGGGAAAAAGGTGGTAGAGGTGATGAAAGAATACGGCTTAGACCGCGGAAAGGACGCGAATTTAAAAATTTACGTGATGTGTGAGATACCCTCAAACATTCTGCTCGCCGATGAGTTCCTGGAAATTTTTGACGGCATGTCGATTGGTTCAAACGACCTGGCCCAGCTCGTTTTGGGTCTCGACCGCGATTCGGGCATTGTCACGCATATAGCGAACGAAAATAATGAGGCGGTGAAAAAGATGATAAAAGAAATAATTCATAAATGCAGAGAGAAGGGAAAATACATCGGCATTTGCGGGCAGGCGCCTTCGGATTATCCGGAATTCGCGAAGTTTCTCGAAGAAGAGGGGATTGAGAGTATATCATTAAACCCTGACACGGTAATTAAAATAATAATGGCCTTGGGACAAAGATGAACGCGCTTACAATATCACAAACAGTTTTCTACATAGTTTCATCTCTGGCAATTATAGTGATTGCGGTTTTACTCGCGACGCTTATATATTATCTGATAAGCATTATCAGGAATACCAGAAAAATATCAGAAGATATCGCAAAGACATATTTTAAAACCAAAAAGGGAGTGAAAAAAATTATCAGTTCAATAACACCTGGAAAAAATGACAAAAACAATGAAGAAAAAAGAAAGCAATAAAGGGGGAAAATTTTTGACTGGCGCCTTGGTCGGCGCGGCGCTCGGCATCGCGGCTGGCCTGTTTGCCACTTCCCAGACCGGCAAAAAAGCAGTTAAAGACCTGAAGGCAAGAACTGCCGAATTTTACGCCTTCGCCGCGCCGAAGCTCAAGAATCTGAAGAACGTGAGCGAAGCGGAGTATAGACGCCTGCTCGACAAGCTTTTGGCTGATTACAACAAAGACGGCAAGTTGGATAAAAAAGACCTCCAAAAACTCGCCCGCGAAGCCAAAGCCTCGTGGAAACATATAAAGAAGAGTTTGTAAGAAATTAAAGTAATTAACATGGTTAAGTTATTTTCGACAAATCCAGCCGACGGGTATTCAAATATTGGCGAGGTGGAAACATCAAGCGATACTGAAATTGAGGAGAAAGTATCTAAGGCAAGAAAGGCGACTGTAGTTTGGAAAGGACTTGGCGTAAAGGAACGGGTGAAAATGCTTGAACCGATTCGGGATGAGTTCAGAAACAAAAAGGAGGAAATCGCGAAACTTGTTAGTTTGGAAACGGGTAAAACCATAACGGAAGCTTTTTATGAAGTAACCAGATACACAGATGAAGAACTTACCTGGTTTTTAGAAAATGGACCGAGAGCCTTGGCTGATGAGGTAACGTTCGAAGACCACGAGTCTTTACATAGAATAAGGTATGAACCCCATGGGGTAGTGGTTGCCATCGCGCCGTGGAATTTTCCTTTCGGTATGGCTGTTTGGGGGATTTTCCCAAATTTGATTGCCGGGAATACAGTTGTTTTTAAAACATCAGAGGAATGTCCTTTGGTGGGGAAATTTATCGAGGAAATTATTCTTAGTCATAATTTACCGGAAGGCGTTTTCGCTGAAGTGTATGGCGCTGGAGATGTCGGAGAGAAACTCTCAAAAAGCGACATAAATCTTATTTGGTTTACAGGTAGCACTAAGACCGGCAAGACGCTTTACAAAATCGCAGCCGAAAAATTAATAAAATCAGTACTTGAAATGGGCGGGTCTAATCCGTGCGTGGTTTTTGATGATGTAGATGTCGAGCAGGCAGTTCCTGTAATATTTAACGGCAGATTTAGGCATAATGGTCAGGTTTGTACCGCGCTCAAGCGTTTGATTGTCCACAAAAAGATTGCCGATGAAGTAATTTCTCTACTGAAAAAAATGGTTGAGGAACAAAAAATTGGAGACCCTTTGCATAATGATACGAATCTAGGTAGCTTAGTTGCCAAACGCCAGCATGAACTGTTAGATAGCCAGTTTCGAGACGCCCTTGAAAAGGGAGCAGAAGTAGTCGCGCAGGGAAGTTTAGGTGAAAACCTGAGCGGCGCTTTCTTTCGGCCGGTTTTGTTGACAAAAGTTAACGACAGTATGCGTGTTTGGAACGAAGAAGTTTTCGGCCCTATTTTACCCATTGTCACTTTTGAAACCGAAGAAGAAGCCATAAAAATGGCTAACGACACTATCTACGGCCTGGGGGCTAGAGTCATGTCTGCCGATATTGATCGTGCTGAACGCGTAGCGGCCTCAATTGAGGCCGGTTCAATCTCAATAAATTATGAATCTCGTCTTCTGCCATGCGATCCATTCGGCGGTTTCAAAAGTTCTGGAATAGGTAGAGAGCGGGGGATTCACGGATTGAGAGAGCTTTGCCAGATAAAGGTAATTCAGAAAAAGAAAAGTTAGGTTTTGTTCGGAGTAAAGTAATCGAAACCCCGCCTAATCTTCAGGGAAACTCAGTTTGCTGCTAAAGTCATGCTCTCGCCTTTGTTTTTATTTCCTGTTTATTTCTTCTTCGGCTTGGCTGGCCAGGTCAAGGAAATCATTCATATCGCTTAAGCCAAATTTTCTCGGTTTGGTATCTTTAATGCAGAATACACCCACGGGCAGATGGCTCTTTCTTTCGTATAGAGATTTTCCGGCGTAAAAACGGATAAACGGCTCACCCTTGACCATCGGGTTGTCGGCAAAGCGCTGGTCTTCTAAGGTATCTTCGATGATTAAAATAACCTCAGACATCAAAGCATGACCGCAGAAAGAAATATCCCTAGGACCTTCTTTGGCGGTCAGGCCTTGAACGGATTTGAACCATTCACGGTCCTTGTCGACCAAAGTAATAGTCGATATAGGCACCGAGAATCTCTCAAGCGCCTTCTTGGTGATTTTGTCGAATCTTTCTTCCGTGGCCGTATCTAGTAGTTTGAGCCCTTCCAGGGCGCATAATCTTTCCCCCTCAAACTTTGGTATTGGTGCTTTTTGCACTATTTTTTAGATTTACTTATTTTTAATGACCCCCCTTTAAAAAGGGGAGTTTTGATGTAAATATTATACCATAACATTATACCACAAAACAGTTTATTATACCACGAATTTATAAACCCCTTAGGTGGATTCTT
>CAZQSY010000004.1:0-96174 GCA_964596395.1 uncultured Candidatus Saccharibacteria bacterium | reverse complement strand
CCCACGAACGTGATTTCAATCACCGACGGCCAGATTTTTCTCGAGACCGACCTTTTCTATAAAGGCATACGCCCGGCGGTAAACGTCGGAAGCTCGGTTTCCCGCGTGGGCTCGGCGGCGCAAATTAAAGCCATGAAAAAAGTCGCCGGTACTTTAAAACTCGATTTGGCGCAGTACCGCGAGCTCGAGGCCTTCGCGCAGTTCGGCTCAGACCTGGATGAAGCCACCAAGAGACAGCTCGAACGCGGAAAGCGGGCGGTGGAGGTTTTGAAACAGCCGCAATATTCTCCGATGAAAACTGAAAGCCAGGTCATCGTGCTGTACGCCCTCACCAAGGGATACATGGATGATGTTTCCGTCGAGAAAATCAAAGAATTCGAGGAAGGGCTGGTAAATTATGCTGAGAAAAACGCGAAAACGTTCATAAAAGAAATTACGGAACAGAAAATGTGGACGGACGCCGGCGAAGAAGAACTAAAAAAAGCAATTGCGGAATTTAAAAATAATTTTTCAAGCAAAGCATAGTCACTTGGTAATCCAAACACCAAGTTCTAGATATGGCAATCGGGAAAGAAATTAAAAACAGAATAAAGTCGGTCAAGAGCACCAAGAAAATTACCAAGGCGATGGAACTCACAGCCGCGGCAAAAATGAAAAGAGCAGTGTCCGCGGCGCTTGCTTCGCGCCTGTACGCCAAGTACTCTTGGGAAGTGCTCGTTTCAATAGGAAAGAACGGACAGAACGGCGCGGAAATCAAAAGCCCGTTTTTCGCCGGCCATGAAAAGACCGCGGAAGTCCGACTTCCGCAAGACGGCGGAAGTCCGACTTTCGCAAATGCCGAAGAAAAAATATTGCTTATTCTGTTTACCTCGAATCGCGGGTTGTGCGGCGCCTACAACGCGCAGATAATAAAAAAAGTTCTTGCCATGTTCAAAGAACAAGAAGTAAGTCAAAGGGCACCTTTGACAAGCTTGTCAAAGGTGCCCTTTGACATCGTGGCCGTTGGGAAAAAGGGGGATGTGGCAATGCGCCGAATTGGGCAAAGTATTCTGGCGAGTTTCTTTGAGCTCCCGGATGATGCGAGTTTATCTGAAATTTCGCCCATTTCAAAGATGGCGATTGAGGAATTTAGTTCGGGGCGCTATGACAAAGTTTTTGTTGCCTATACGGATTTTGTTTCTGCCTTGTCGCAGAAGCCGAACATCCGCCAGCTTATACCCATAACCAGAACAGGCCTGAAAGAAATGATAGAAAGCATTGGCGAAAATAAAGATGCGCAGATTGCCTCAGAAAAAACCGTGGATTATTTATTCGAAGGAGAGAAAGACGTTATGGTCGGCAATCTCGCCCTGAAACTTGTTAGGATGCAGCTTTATCAGATGTATCTCGAGTCGGAAGCATCAGAACAATCCTCCCGTATGCTTGCCATGAAGAACGCTTCCGAGGCGGCGGGTGAAATGATTGAAGACCTAACGCTGGTGTTCAACAAGGCCCGGCAGGCCGGCATTACCAGGGAGATATCGGAAATCAGCGCGGGAATGGCGAGTGTGAATTAAAAAATTATTAGGAATTATTATAAGAATTAAAAATTATGCAAAAAACAGGTTTGGTGAAAAGAGTGATCGGCCCGGTCGTGGATATAGATTTTTCCATTCAGGGCGGAGAAAATTACGTGCCCGAAATATACACCGCGCTTACGGTTGATTTGGGAGGAAAACCGCTGGTTCTAGAGGTTGAACAGCATTTGGGAGAAAATACGGTGCGGGCTGTGGCCATGGATTCTACCGACGGCTTGGCGCGGGGAATGCAGGTTTTTGATACGGGCATGCCCATCTCGGTGCCGGTAGGCAAAAATACTCTCGGACGAATTTTTAACGTGTTGGGCGAAGCAATCGACGGCGGGAAGCCCGTCTCGGGAGAGAAATCGCCGATTCACCGCAAGGCCCCTCCTTTTACTTCACAATCCACCAAGGTTGAAATTTTGGAAACCGGCATCAAGGTGATTGATTTGATTTGTCCAGTGCTGAAAGGCGGCAAAGTCGGTCTTTTCGGCGGTGCCGGGGTGGGGAAGACGGTGGTGATTCAGGAGCTCATACACAACATCGCTTCAAAACACGGCGGTTACTCCGTATTCGCGGGAGTGGGTGAAAGGACTCGCGAAGGAAACGACCTGTACCACGAAATGAAAGAATCGAAAGTTATCGACAAAGTAGCCATGGTTTTCGGCCAGATGAATGAACCGCCCGGGGCGCGCTTGCGCGTGGCTCTCTCGGGTCTTACGATGGCCGAATATTTCCGCGATAAAGAAAACAAAGATGTTCTGCTTTTCATCGACAATATTTTTCGCTTTACTCAAGCGGGTTCCGAAGTGTCGGCCCTGCTTGGCCGCATACCTTCAGCCGTAGGATACCAGCCGACGCTTTCTACCGAAATGGGAACTTTGCAGGAACGCATCACTTCGACCGACAAGGGTTCGGTGACTTCCGTGCAGGCGGTGTATGTGCCGGCCGACGACCTTACCGACCCGGCTCCGGCCACCACTTTCTCGCACCTGGATTCTACCGTTGTGCTGAACCGTTCGCTTTCAGAAATCGGCATTTATCCGGCCGTCGACCCGCTGGATTCTTCTTCCGCGATTCTTGACCCGAATATCGTGGGTAAGGAACATTATTCCGTGGCGCGCGAAGTTCAGCGCGTTTTGCAGAGATATAAAGACCTGCAGGATATCATCGCGATTTTAGGCATGGAAGAATTATCCGAGGCCGACAAAGAGCTGGTGGCCCGGGCGCGAAAAATTCAGAAGTTCCTGTCCCAGCCGAACTTCGTGGCTGAGCAATTTACCGGTAGGCCGGGGCAATATGTGCCGCTTGAAGAAACAATTCGCTGTTTCAAGGAGATTTTGGAAGGTAAGCATGATAGCAAGCCGGAAGATGAATTTTATATGAGAGGGGTATTGTAAAATAGATATAGATGTCTAAAAAACAGTTAAAACTAAAAATAATCACGCCGGAAAGGCTGGTGTTGGAAGAAATAGTTGAACAGGTTTCTTTGCCAACCACGCTTGGCGAAATCACAATCCTGCCCGATCACATTCCGCTTATTACTGAAATTGAATCCGGTGATATTGTAGCCCTATCCAAAGGCGAGTATGTGCCGATGGCCGTGGCCGGCGGATTCTTGGAAGTGAAAAAAGACGACGAAGGAGTAACTAACGTCGCCGTCTTGGCCGATTTTGCCGAACACGTATCGGAACTTTCAGAAGAAAAAATCGAAGAAGCCAAAAAGAAAGCCGAAGAATTGCGCAAGAAGATGGAGAACAAAGAACGTATTGATTTTGAGCATTTTGAATCCGAGCTTGAACGCTCGCTGGCCAGAATCAAGGTTGCCGACAAATGGCGCAGCCGGAAATACAGAAATATAAAACCGCATGCCAAGGATTAAAGAAAAAGTCCACGATTTTGACGAAGCATTGATAAAAAGCTGCCAAAGTTACGCTCCATATCTGGCGCGTGTTTCCATATTCGTGATTTATTTTTGGTTCGGCCTGCTGAAAGTTTTTTCCTTGAGTCCGGCGAATCCCCTGGTAGCTTCGCTCCTTGAAAGAACCCTGCCTTTCATTTCCTTTGAAAGTTTCATAGTCCTGTTTGGCATTTTGGAAATGACCATCGGGCTTGTTTTCCTTTTCCCCCGGCTTTCACGGCTGGCGATACTTTTCCTCGTGCTTCATCTCGTTACCACTGTCATGCCGCTTTTTTTGGTCCCCGAGGCAACTTGGCAGGGGTTCCTAGTGCCGACCTTGGAAGGTCAGTATATAATTAAAAACATACTGCTGGCCGCATTGGCCGCGGTTATTTCTGCCGGACTTTCGCCTTTGAAAAAATCGGCGGAAAGCGGGGAAAATCCGAAATAAAAAATATGCCTGAATTTTTTATCGTAGCCACACCTATCGGCAATCTGGGCGATATAACTTTTCGCGCGATTGATACTCTTAAGAGTGCGGATTTGGTACTGTGCGAGGATACACGCGAGACAAAAAAGATTTTAGATAAATACGAAGTGCGCACGCCTACCATGAGTTATCATGCCCAGAGCAAGCTTACGAAAATCGAGAAAATTTTTGAATTGATTAAAGAAGGAAAGAATATTGCTTTGGTCTCTGACGCCGGCACGCCTACAATCTCCGACCCCGGCGCAATCCTAATTTCAAAAATCAAAGAAGTTTTCGGGGGTGAGGTGAAAATAATTCCAATCCCGGGGCCGACGGCCTTGATTGCCGCCTTATCGGCTTCGGGTTTACCTACGCATGAATTTACCTTCCTCGGTTTTCTACCGCACAAAAAGGGTAGGGAAACGCTTTTTAAAGAAATTGCCGCTTCAAAAAGAACAATGGTCTTCTACGAATCCCCGCACCGGATTTTAAAAACGCTTGAATCGCTCATGAAATTCTGTCCGCAGAAAAAAATCTGTCTGGCGCGCGAACTCACCAAGATTTACGAAGAATTCAAAGAAGGTTCTCCGGAAGAACTTCTAAATTACCTAAAACAGAACCCCATCCATCAAAAAGGCGAGTTCACTGTTCTGGTTAGTTAAAAATCGCTTACAATTTCTTATGTTTCAGGCAAGTGCTAATCGTCCACTCAAAATCGCCTTTTTCGGCCAGATATTTCATGCGGTCAAGCGCCCATAGGCAGTCCTCCAGGTTTTCGTCAAGCACTTTGTACAGTTCTTTCGCTTCATAAGCGAGTTTGCCGTAGCTTCGTTTGCCTTTGTAAAAACTTTTTCTTTTGTTGTCCCAGCCCCGCAATTCGTAATAGACGTTTACGATTTCATGCACCGGATTCACGGCCTGTTTGCGCCTTTTCAGTTTTTCCAGGTAGCCGGCAAAAGGATTTTTGAGTCCATCTTCTTCTTTTTTCATTCCTTTTATTTTAGCACAAATGTGCTATATTTGACTTTGACATGAGCATTTTTTCAAGAAAACTCGGCATAGATTTGGGCACGGCCAACACGCTCGTTTTCATGCCCGGCAAGGGGATAGTACTGAATGAACCTTCAGTGGTGGCGGTGCTTGAACAAGATAACAAAATTTTGGCGATTGGCATGGAGGCCAAAAATATGATAGGCAAAACGCCTGAATCAATCATCACCTATTGCCCGATGAAAGACGGGGTAATCGCCGATTACCGCGTGACCGAGGCGATGCTCCGGTATTTTATAAACAAGGCGCTCGGCAAGTTCAACGTATGGAAACCCGATGTGATGGTCTCGGTTCCCGCCGGGGTGACTTCGACCGAACGCAGAGCGGTAGTCGAAGCGGCGATACGGGCGGGCGCCAGAAATGCCTACGTGGTGAAAGAGCCGATTCTGGCCGCCATCGGTGCAGGCATCCCCATTTACGAATCAAAAGGTTACATGGTGGTTGATATCGGCGGAGGCACGACCGATGTGGCGGTTATTTCTTTGGGCGGAATTGTCTCTTCAAAATCAGTAAAATGCGCCGGTAACAAAATCGACCAGGCAATCGCCGATTACATCAAAAAGACGTTCAACTTGGCAATCGGAGACAGAACGGCCGAGGAAATCAAAATAAAAATCGGAGCGGCTGTCCCGCTCGAAGAAGAGCTTCGGGCCACCATAAAAGGACGCGATTTTATCCAGGGCCTGCCGCGCTCGGCCCAGATAGGCACGAACGAAATTGTCAAGGCGATAGAAGGAGAACTTCGGCAGATAATCAAGGCGATTAAGGATGTGTTGCAGGAAACGCCGCCGGAACTTGCTTCAGATATTATGGATTACGGTATTATCATGACCGGAGGGACTTCCCAGTTGCGCAACCTAACCGATTTGGTTTACAGAAAAACAGGCGTCAAGGCGATGCTGGCCGAAGATTCTCTATATTGCGTGGCAAAAGGCACAGGCATAGCTTTGGAACATTTGGATGTATACAAAAAAGCGATCTTAAGTAAAAACAATTCAAAATAATGCTCTCGGGTATCCAGAAAGAACAACTTCATCACGCGTACCTGGTAGAAGGGGAAAGAGAAAAAACTTTTCCCGAGATACTCAAATTTGTTGAAACTCTGGGAGTAAAAACTTCCGGCAATCCGGATTTTTATTCTGTCTTGGTTGATTCTTTTAAGATTGAAAATGCATATGAGCTGAAATCAATGGAGAGTGAAAGGAGTTTTTCCGAGGGCAAAAAAGTATTTGTAATTTCTGCAAACACTTTTTTACTGGAGGCACAGAATGCTCTACTTAAAATTTTTGAAGAGCCAAAAGAAAATACGTATTTCTTCGTACTTCTGCCAGACAAGGGCATATTACTCAAAACCCTGCTTTCTAGATTTTATGTAATTTCATCTAAGCCTTGTATAGATGAAAGTTTGGAGAAAGAAACAGAGGATTTTATTAAGATGCCTATAGTACAAAGAATTAGTTTTATCAAAGAGCTACTTATTGAAGACAAGGATGAGGAAGAAAACGAAGACTTAGTAGTCGGAGTACTAAATAGTCGGGCAAAAGCCCTAAAGTTTCTGAATGCACTGGAAATTGCTATGTCAAAGATGGCCTTTAACAACACAAAAGTGTCAAGGACCGTCCTTGACACGGGGGTGTTTAGGCAGATTTTTAAGGTTAGGGAGTTTTTGAATCAGCCGGGTTCTTCGGCTAAGAGCTTGATGGAATCTTTGGCGCTTGCGATACCTGTGCTAAAATAAGAACATGCAATATAATTTCACGAATTTTAAAAACGAGATAGCCAAAGTCGCCGAGTTTTTGGGCAAGGAATATGCGGGGCTCAATGTCGGCCGAGCGTCGCCGGCTGTGCTCGACGGCGTCATGGTTGATTCTTACGGTTCGAAGATGCCGATAAAAAATATCGCCTCGATTTCGATTGAAGACCCCAAGACCCTGCGCATCGCTCCGTGGGACAAAAACCAGATTAAGGAAATAGAGAAGGGGATAGCGGTTTCGAATTTGGGTCTTTCGGTCGCTACGGATGAATCGGGCATCAGAGTGATTTTTCCGCAGCTCACTACGGAGAACAGAAGTTCCCTGGTAAAAGTTCTAAGGGAAAAATTAGAAGAACAGAGAATCACCGTACGTAAAGAGCGCGAGAGGGTCTGGGAAGAAATTCAGGAATTGGAAAAGAGTGGAAAAATTACGGAAGATGAAAAATTTAGGGCAAAAGATGATTTGCAGAAAATCATAGACGAAATAAATAAAAAGCTCGAGGTCTTATTCGAGAAAAAACAGGGCGAAGTAATGGGCTAATGAGCATACTTATTTTTTTAATAATTCTTTTGGTGCTGATATTGGTCCACGAGTTCGGACATTTTTTTGCCGCGAAAAGATTCGGCATCAGAGTTGACGAATTCGGCTTCGGTTTTCCGCCCAAACTTTTCGGCATAAAGAAAGGGGAGACGGAATACAGCATAAATTTGTTGCCGATTGGCGGCTTCGTGAAAATTTTTGGGGAGAATCCCGATGGAGAAAGCATGGCCGGACCTGATTCCGTCAGAAGCTTCATAAACAAGCCGAAATGGCAGCAAGCGGTGGTTTTATTCGCGGGAGTAGCCGCGAATTTTCTGCTGGCCTGGCTTTTGTTTTCCTTCGGTTTTATTTCCGGATTACCGGCCTCCGTCGGCAGTGAACCTGAAGGGTATAAAATCGAAAACGCACATCTGGTCTTGATTTCGGTGCAGAGCGGCTCCCCGGCGGAAGAGGCTGGTTTGAGTTCGGGCGACAAAATTGTTTTCATAAAAAGCGGTGGCGAATCGGTTTCAGAAATAAATCCGGAGACAATGAAATCCTTCATTGCTTCGCACGGAAACAAAAAAATAGAGTTCGGGTATTTGCGCGGAGACGCGGAACAGGAAATCGCCACGGTAATTCCCGCGGGCGCGGACGGCGGAACCCCCATGATAGGCGTGTCTATGGACCAAATCGGAACCCTCAAATTGCCATTGGGGCGCGCTTTGCTCGAAGGAATACGTTTGGATTGGTCGGTGACAAGAGGCACCATTTATGGTTTTTATAATCTGATAAAGGCCGGAATTTCGGGAAACGGCGGGTTTTCTTCGGTAACCGGGCCGGTGGGCCTGGCCGGCATGGTCGGCGACGCTTATCGTTTCGGTTTTGCTTACCTTGCTTCTTTCACTGCGCTGATTTCGGTGAATCTGGCGGTCATAAATCTTGTTCCTTTTCCGGCGCTCGACGGAGGTCGTCTGCTTTTTGTGCTGATTGAAAAAATCAAAGGTTCGCGGCTGCGTCCTGCTTTCGCCAACGCCGCGAACATGGCTGGTTTTGCCATTCTGATAATTCTGATGCTTTTGGTCACCTACCACGACGTGGCAAAATTATTCTAACATTCTTAAGAATGTCAGAATGAAATAATATTTGGTCATTTTGCAAAATTACCAAATGAACATAATGAGCGAAAATCGAATATGTCAAAACTGCAAGAAAGATTTTGTAATTGAACCGGAAGACTTTAATTTCTATGAAAAAATCCGCGTCCCTCCGCCGACCTTTTGCCCGGAGTGCCGGCTGGTGAGACGGATGTCTTGGAGGAACGTACGTAATTTATATAAAACGCCGTGTGGGGCTCCTTCGCATGGCGAAAATATGATTTCCACATATTCTCAAGACAAGCCCTTTTTGGTTTACGACCAAAAATATTGGTGGTCAGACGAGTGGGATCCGCTTGATTTCGGTATGGAGTATGACTTCTCTGTGCCGTTTTTTACGCAATTCAGGAATCTTCTTGAAAAAGTTCCTTTGCCTAATTTGTCTAACTTAAATCCGGTAAATACCGATTACACAAATGTAACCATAAATTCAAAAAATTGTTACTTAACTTTTTCTGCTGCTGATAATGAAAATTGTTATTACTCGGAAGGCATACGTAAGTGCAAACATTGCTCTGACTTACTGGCTTCACATGATTGCGAGTATGTGTATTCTTGTGTTGAATGCAGAAATTGTTTTAACGTCGCTTTCGGCGCAAAATCTGCGGACTGCATTGATTCAATCTTTCTGTATGATTGTCGGAATTGTTCAAACTGCGTCGGATGTTCAAATTTGCGAAACAAACGTTACCATATTTTCAATAAATCGTACTCCGAATCAGAATATCATAAGGTTGTTTTATCTTTGGGTTTAGATTCCCGAGCCGGTTTGGCAAAAGCGAGGGGCGCCTTTGACAAATTGCTTGAAAAAACAGTACACAAATACGCGGGCATTATCGGTTCGGAAAATTCAACCGGAGAAAATATAGAGTTCTCGCACAATTGTCACCAAGCTTTTGATGTTATAGGGGCCGAAAATTCAAAATATGTTTTGCGTTTGCTGGAGAAAGGAGGGTCGGATAATTACGATGTAACCATAGCAACTAAACCTGAACTTAATTATGAAAGCGTGGGTACCGGATCAAGTTATTGTGCAAAATTTGGAGTAGGCTCGGGGGAGGCAGTAAATTCTTATTATACGTATATTTGTCTTACCAATTGCTCTAACCTCTTCGCCTGCATCGGCCTCCGCAACAAGCAATACTGCATCCTAAACAAACAATACACCAAAGAAGAATACGAAAATCTAGTCCCCAAAATCATCGAGCACATGAACACTATGCCGTACATAGACCAAAAAGGAAGAATATACAAGTATGGCGAATTCTTCCCCTCCGAACTGTCACCCTTTGCTTACAACGAAACCATAGCGGAGGAGTATTTTCCTTTAACTAAAGAAGAAGCTTTAAACCAAGGCTACAAATGGAAAGAAAAAGAAGAAAGAAACTACCAGATAGACATATACAGCAAAGATATTCCCGATAACATCAAAGACGTAAATGAATCAATCATAAACAAAGTCATAGAATGCGAACATGAAGCCAAGAACGAACACCCTAGCAATTGCGGGGCAAGCTGCACTGAGGCCTTCAAAATCATTCCAGACGAGCTTTCTTTCTACAAGCGTATGAATCTACCCTTACCGCACCTATGCCCCAATTGCAGGCACTACAATCGCTTAAAGCAAAGAAACCCCTTAAAGCTCTGGCACAGAAAGTGTATGAAACCAAACTGTCCTAATGAATTCGAGACATCATATTCACCCGAAAGGCCAGAGATAGTTTATTGTGAGAGATGTTATCAACAAGAAGTTTATTGACTTGTCTCGCCAGCAGGCAGATTTTTATTGTATACTTAAAAATATGAAAATTAAGATTTTTGTTTTAACGGCCCTGTTTATTTTTTTGTTTCCCACGCCCGGCGTGCGGGCGCAAGAAGAGAGCGGGGTTTTAGTTTCGGACATCAGAGGAACTTTTGAAAAATATTTGCCCGATACAGTGAAGAGGTGGGCGACTTATGCGATTGGAAAGGCCGAGGAATTCAGGGCAAGAATGATAGTAGTGTTGGAAGAGAAGAAGGAGGAAGCCGCGAGTGAATTAGACAATGGAGGGCAGGGGAGGACTCCGTCTGATCTATTGAAGTACGGGAAATTTTACGCTTACTCCCTTCTTCTTTTTGCGGTAGGGAACAAGACAGTTTTTTATGTGCTGCTTTTCCTTATTGCTTTTTCTATCTTGCGTCTTTTTTTAAATTGGTTTTTGGATTAACCGGGTTTGTGTTTAGAGTTTCGGGCGTGTAAGATAGAATCACATGTGGCGCTTTTCAGCTTTTCTGCTTCTTCTTTTTTCTGCGCTTTTTTTGCCTTTCTGGCTGTTTACCCTTCTGGCGGCTGTCGGAATGTTCTTTTTCCCTTATTTTTTCGAGGCGACAGCCCTTTTTCTGGTGTCTGACCTTTTGTTTGGGGTTAGCGAGGCAAGATTTTTTGGTTTTGCTTTTGTCTCTTTCGCGTTCTCTGTCGTGTTTCTGCTTTTGCTCGAGTTGATCAAGAAAAAAATCAGAAATTAAATTCATGATAGTCAGAAGACCGAAATTAAAAAATATCCGCAAAGAAAATTTTTTCGTGGAGCCGGACGAAATATTTTTGGATGCCACGAATCTGGAAAATTTCGACCGTCAGCAGTTTGAGGGCAGAATAGAAAAACCGATTCCTAAACGCACGATAATCGTCGCCGGAGCTGTTTCCTTTCTTATTCTGGCTTTGTTTTCCGTCAGGTTAAGTTATCTGCAGATACAGAAAGGACAGGCGTATCTGGAACGCAGCAAGAATAACGTTTTGGAAGGACAGATAATTTTCAGCGAAAGAGGAATCATTTACGACCGGAATAAGGTGGAACTCGCCTGGAATAACAAAGAAGAAGGCAAAGAATTTCCGGTGCGCGCATATCTCACACCAGGATTTTCCCACACTCTCGGATATGTGAGTTATCCGATGCGGGATAAGTCGGGTAATTACTGGCAGACCTATTTTGAAGGCAAGGACGGATTAGAAAAGCAGTATGATTCTCTGCTGAAAGGCAAAAATGGTTCAAAAATAGTGGAGGTGGATGCTCGAGGCGCTGTTCATTCGGAAAACATCGTCAACGCGCCGGTAAGAGGCAGGGACCTCGTAACGACCATTGATTCGCGCTTGCAGAAGGAGCTGTATTCGCTGATTCGCGATTTTTCCGTGAGTAATTCTTTCTTGGGAGGCGCCGCAGTGTTAGCGGATGTAAGAAACGGCGAGGTGTTGGCATCAGTAAGTTTTCCGGAATACGATTCGAGCGTTGTTTCTTTGGGAAAAGACAAGCAGAAAATTGAGGCATATCTGACGGACAAAAGAAAAGTTTTTTTGGACAGAACAATCTCGGGACTTTACACGCCGGGGTCTATCGTAAAGCCGTTCTTTGCTTTGGGCGCGCTGATGGAGGGCGTTATCGACCCTTATAAGAAAATACTTTCTACCGGTTCGATATCTATACCGCATCCTTACTTGAAAGGGCAGGAGACCATATTTAAAGATTGGAAGGCGCACGGCTGGGTGGATATGCGGCAGGCGCTAGCCGTATCTTCGGACGTTTATTTTTACGAAATCGGAGGAGGATTCGAGGACCAGCGGGGTCTCGGCATAGCAAACATAGAAAAATATGCAAAACTTTTCGGGGTTGGAGAGACCACGGGGGTGGATTTACCCGACGAGAAAAACGGAGTGATACCTAGCCCGGAGTGGAAAGCCAAAAATTTCAAAGGAGAGCCCTGGCGCGTGGGAGATACGTACAATACGTCTATCGGGCAATACGGTTTTCAGATGACCCCGATGGAAGCGGTGCGGGCGGTTTCAGCTGTCGCCAATCACGGGACACTTCCCACTCCGCACTTTGTCTTAGGGGATGAAGTCAAAGAAAAAGAAACGCGAAGCATAGAAGCCCCAAGTCAGTATTTCGACGTGGTGCGTGAAGGCATGCGCCTCGGTGTGACTTCAGGAACTTCGTCGCTCCTCAATGTACCCTACGTTGAAGTAGCCGGCAAAACCGGTACCGCCCAGCTCGGGGTCAGCAAAGATAAAGTAAATTCCTGGGTGACCGGTTTTTTCCCTTTTGAGAATCCGAAATATGCTTTTGCGGTGCTGATGGAAGCCGGACCCTCGGGGGGTAGCGTAGGTGCATCTTTTGTGATGCGAGGACTTCTAGATTATATGCTTTTAAATACTCCAGAATATCTTTGACGCACAGATTTGCCTAAACCCAAAGCTTTGATATAATCTAGAAATGCGCAAGGCAAAACTTTTACTCTTCCTAGGGGCATGGACGGCGGTGTTGCCGTATCTCGGCTTCCCTTATTTTTTGAAGAATATTTTGTTTACCTTGTCCGGGCTGACATTGATTTTACTAGGATACGTCTTGTATAAGAAGTCGGGGATGGGTGAGAGTAAAAAGGCGCCCGACAGTTTTTACGAAAACGGCAATAATGCATAAATTTTTTAAATTAAAATACGGGTTGGCGGTCGCGCTTCTCGCGATTTTGTTTTTTAGTGTGGGGATTTATATAGGTGTCAGCAAAGAATCGGAAATCGCGAGCAAACTCGATAATCTGTTCAGCCGCGATACTGTCCAGGCGGCAGAGGTTGACCTTGCTCCATTTTGGAAAGTGTGGAATGCGATTAATGAAAAATATCCGAACAAAGAAATATCCGACCAGGAAAAAATCTACGGAGCAATTTCGGGACTGGTAGAATCGTTGGGCGACCCTTACAGCGTTTTTTTTGAACCCGAAGAAAAGGAAATTTTCGAAGGCGACATCAAAGGCAAATTCGGAGGCATAGGAGTGGAAATTGGTATGAAAAACGATATGCTGACCGTAATTGCTCCGATTAAAGACACTCCGGCTTATCGGGCGGGACTAAAGACCGGAGACAAAATCTTAAAGATAGACAGCACCGACACTTTGAATATTTCGATAGAAAAAGCAATTAGCTTAATCAGAGGAAAGCCGGGAACTCTCGTGACACTCGTAATTTCGAGGGAAGGGGAGAAAACTTCTAAGGAAGTAAAAGTGGTGAGAGATACCATAACCGTGCCTACCCTGGATACGGAATTGAGAAAAGACGGAATTTTTGTCATAAAACTTTATTCTTTTTCAGAGGATTCCGCCCGTCTTTTCCGCAACGCCATCAAAAAATTTGCTTCTTCAAAATCAAATAAACTCTTGCTCGATATGCGCGGCAATCCGGGCGGATACTTGGAATCAGCAGTGGATATGTCTAGCTGGTTTCTAGAACAAGGTAAAATCGTAGTTACCGAAGATTACGGGAATAGCCAAAAGCCGAAGACGTACCGGAGCCGAGGATACAATCTCTTCGGCAACAACCTTAGATTTGTGATTTTGATAGACGGGGGTTCAGCTTCCGCGACGGAGATTCTGGCCGGAGCTATGCAGGATTACAAAAAAGCCCTTCTGGTCGGCGAGAAAAGCTACGGCAAGGGCTCGGTACAGGAGGCCCTTAAGATTACGCCCGACACCCTCCTTAAAATTACCGTTGCCAAATGGCTCACCCCATTAGGCAAATCAATTTCCGAAAAAGGTCTGGTGCCCGACTACGCGGTATCAATTACCAAAGAAGACCTCGATAAGAACAAAGACCCGCAGATGGAAAAAGCAGTACAGCTTTTGAAAACATGGCCGGGAATAAAATAATTTCTTCAAATGATTTAAAAGAAGAATAAAAAAAGAAAATTATGAAAATAATACTTTTACAGGATGTGCCAAAAGTGGGCAGAAAGTACGACATAAAAGAAGTCAACGACGGCTACGCGGTTAATTTTCTTTTCCCCAAAAAACTGGCCGAACCGGCCACACCCAAAGCTGTGGCCGAGGTAGAGAGAAGAAAAAAAGAAATCGTGATTGAAAGGGAAGTGGAGCAAAATCTTCTGGAGAAAAACTTGGAAGACATAAAAGGCAAGACCTTAATTATCAAAGCCAAGGCCGACGAGAAGGGACATCTTTTTTCCGCCGTACACGAAAAGACCTTGGCCGAAGAACTCTACAAACAATGCCGCGTGCAGATTGATTCAAAATTCATATTACTAGAGAAGCCGGTGAAACAGACGGGGGAATTTGAAATTCCCGTAATGGTGACAGGCAAAAAATCTTTTTTCAAACTAGTTGTAGAAAAAGAATAAAAATTGCTTTGTCTTGGGCAGAGCAGGTAAGGCAGAGGAAATTCTAGACGACACTTACAGTTTTTTTGACCGATGTCTTGCCGTTGAAAGAGGTCTTCCTTTTGGAGCCAAATTTAACGGTACCTTCTTTGAGGGCGAAAAGGGTGTGGTCTTTTCCTAAACCGACATTCAGACCGGGTAGTATCGGAGTACCTCTCTGGCGCACGATTACGGCCCCAGGGAGGGCTTTTTGGCCGTTTGCCAGTTTGACCCCCAGGTATTTAGGGTTTGAATCTCTTAAGTTTTTGGCGACGCCGCCGGCTTTTCTATGTGCCATAAGTTTTGGTAGTATAATTTATTATATGGAAAAAATCAAGCAATTTCTCGAGTCCGACAAGGGGAAGGATATTTTGACGGTAATTATCATAATCTTGGTCGGTTTGGGTTCGTTTGAGCTGGGCAGATTGTCGAAAGACGGCCAAAACGCGGGTATTCGCATTGAATACGAAGACCAAGGGGCGGCTGTCGTCGAGTCGCTTCAAGGCGGTTTTCTGTCAAATACTTCCGGGATTTACGCCGCGGAAGCGGGGGAGAGTATGACGAAAAAATTCTTTGCTTCAAGCAGGGGAAGCAAATATTATTCTTTAGGCTGTTCCGGCGGAAAGACCATCAAAGAAGAAAACAGGATTTATTTCGCCACGGGAGCCGAAGCCGAAAAAGCCGGGTATGAATTATCCAGCTCGTGCAGATAGCCGTTGAGCTTATTTCTATTGCTCGAGTTCTTTGCCTCCGTGAAATTTCTCATGGATGTCGCGAAGCCGCTTGTTGGTCACATGCGTGTAAATTTGCGTGGTGGCTACGTTTTTATGACCCAAAAGTTCCTGCACGCTTCGCAAATCGGCTCCATGACTTAAAAGGTCGGTGGCGTACGTATGCCTAAGCGTGTGAGGCGTGACTTTTTTTGAGATTCCCGCCAGCATTGCCGAACGCGAAATCATTGTTTGTATCGAGCGGGGAGTGAGCCGGTGGTCTTCGTCGATGTCTTTACCCCGGTGGTTTATAAAAAGGGGCTTTTGGATATCTTTGCGCGAAGCCAAATAAATTCTCAGCCACGAGGCCGCGCGTGGAGAGATAAAAATAGTCCGTATGTGACGCCCTTTTCCCACGATTGAAAGCTCGAAAGTACGCTTAGGGTTTTTGTCTTTCAAAAAAGACATCTGGTCTGTGTTCAGCGCCACGAGTTCCGAGATGCGCATGCCGGAAGAAAAAAACAGTTCCATGATTGCCCGGTCACGCAGGCCGGTAGGAGTTTTGATGTCCGGAATTTTCAGCATTTTTTCTATATCATCAACGTCCAAAAAAGAAATGGTTTCGTCGTCTTTTTGTTTGGCCAGTTTTACCTTAGAGGAGGGGAGGGTCTCCATATCCCGTTCGGCTAGAAAATCGAGCAAGGCCCTCAGGGCAATTAAGTAGTAATTTTGAGATTTTTTACCCAAATATTCTCCGTACTGGCTTTTGTAGCCGCGGGCCAGATATAGGCGGTAATCCCAGACATGCTTCGCGGTAAGCTCGTGCGGCAGAATATTTTCATTGCCGGTTTTTTTGAGCCAAGCGACAAAAAGCCCTAGATATTGCCTGTAGTTGCGCTGAGTATTGTTCGAAAGACCCTTCTCAATCTCGCAGTAATCCAAGAAGGGAAGAATGTACTGGGCAATGGGCTGCGCGCTTTTTTGAGCTGTCATATTCTTATTATAATACTTCGCACAATATATGTAAAGCGAAGTAATATTGTTTTATTGAAAAACGCTCTCAAATAGATTTCTGACCCAACTAATCGCGTCGCTTATCGTTATACCGTAGTATTTTAGTATAAACAAAGCGATAATAACGAGGATAATTGTTTTTAGGAATCCTTCTTCTTGATTTTTTAAATTTTGATTCATACTATGATTTTATACTCCTTTTCACGTTGTCGCAACAAAATGTAATTATTCAATTATCTAGGCCTTGCCTAGATGAGTTAGTTTCCATTCAAACCCGGTTGAGAATATGGCGGCAAGTAATACATCGGGTCAAGATACGCATTAATCGGGGCTACCGGCTGTTTCAAAATTTTGCCCGGGCATGACTTAGAAGGTATCGTTTCTACCTTCACGGCCTGAGACGCGTACAGTGAGACGTGCAGGTGCGGGCCGGTAACGCGGCCAGTTCCCCCGGTATAGCCGATTATTTCACCTCTGCGTACTTTTTTTCCTTCCGCAACCTTTATCAGAGAAAGGTGACCGAAAGTGCTGGAAAGACCATTTCCGTATTCTATAAAAATCCATTTTCCGAAAGACACTCCCGGGCAGGCAGAGTCAGTATCGCCCACACCTTTTATCACCCCGTCTGCCATCGCCTTCACCGGCAACGGAGTCCTCGCCCTGAAGTCGGTTCCGCTGTGACCCGAAACGTAAGTGCGGTGCGGCCCGGTTTTGGCGCCGAATTGCTGGGTTACGTAAATCTGGTCGAGCGGCCATCCTAAGACCCCGCTTCCGGGAAGTTTTGACGGGTCTAATATAAATTTAAGCTGCGATTCATAGTTTCGCAATTCCTGCTCGAAGGCCCGTTTTTTGGCTTGCTGTTCCTGCAGAATTTTTTGATAATTCGCTTCGCTTGATTTAGTTTGAGCAAGGAGTTTCTGCTTCTCTTTGGTGTTTTGGTCGACAATTCTTTTTTGGTCGGAAAGCTTGGTTTTAAGAGCGACCAGTTCGTTTTTCGCGGCGGTGGTTTCCGTCTTTACACTTTCAAGTTCCTGCTTCACTTTTTTTAAATCGGCTGTCCTTTCGCGGATTTCTTCCGAGACGGCGGAAGTGCTGTCAATATCGTTCCAGACGTCGGTGAAATTTTTTTCGGAAAGCATAGTAACCAGAAAACCATCCTGCTCTATTTCGTTTATTCTCCGCATGTCGAGCGCGAGCGCCTGCATGTTATTCGCTATGACTCCCTGTTTGTTCGTAATTTGCAGGGAAAGCTCGGCTATTTTTAAATTCGTGCGGTCAATTTTTTTCTGGGTGACCGACATGTCGGCGGTCAATTTTTTCCTAGTTATATCTAACTGTTTCAAGGAAGTGTTCAATGAATCTTTTTGCTTACCTAGTGAATCGAGCTGTAACTGGTATTTTTCTATTTCCTCCTCGAGTTTTTGTATGTCTTCGTTTTTCTGTTCGATTTTTTCGCGAAGCTCACCCGCCGTCTCGGCGCGCAGATAAAAAATCGGCAACGCCAGTAGCATCGCCATAAGCGCGGATAGAATCAGATTCTTAAATTGCCCTGCGCAGACGCGATAATGTTTCATTTTTTCCTAAAATTTCGGCTATGATAAACGGGTCGGGGGATTTTTCCAAACCGGAAAGCGCATAACGCACCGGATGCAAGAGCTCTCCCCTGCTTTCCAAATTTTCTGCCAGCCGCATAAGCGCGCTCTTCACGTTTTCGGCCGTAAAAGATTCTTCATCGAGCTTGTCTAGCTCTGCCGTTGCGCCGGCGAGATTTTTTAAAATACGTTCCGGCGGAGTGTTTTTGAAAACGAGCTTTTCTTTCTCAATTTTCGGCGCTTGGTGGAAGAAATCAAGCTCCCCTTCTTCGAGCATGGTTTTTATGTCGCCCCATTTTGAAATTCTCTCGGATACGAGAGGTATGAGCTTCTCTTTGCGAAGTTCTTGCGGCAGGCGCTCAAAAATATTTTGCTTCAGTTCTTCGATTGGCAGTTTTTTGATATGCTCTTTGTTCAACCAATCGAGTTTTTCTTCGTTCCATTGAGCTCCGGAGTGCTGCACCCTCTCTATCTCAAAATTTTCAACCAGCTCGTTTCTCGCGAACACTTCTTTTTCCACGCCTTGAAACGGCTTGGGATGCCACCCGAGCAGAGCCAGAAAATTAACCATGGCATCGGGCAGGTATCCCTCGTTTTGATACTCCAGCGCGTCCTTGGCGCCATCGCGCTTGCTTAATTTTTTCTTACCATCGCGGCCCATAATCGGCGGCAGAGTCGCAAACAGAGGCGGTTTTAGACCGAGCGCTTCGTACAGAGAAAGAAATTTGGGTGTGGAAGAAATAAATTCCTGGCCGCGCATCACATGCGTCACGCCCATTTCAATATCATCCACTATGTGCGCGAAATTATAAGTCGGATAGCCGTCGCTTTTTATAAGAATAAAATCATCCAGCGCTTCATGCCCCGCGGACAAGTCGCCATAGACCAAATCATGCCAGTGGTAGCTTTTTATTTCCGGAGTTTTGAAACGGAGCGGTTTCCTTTCGTCCCACATGGGCGGATTTTCCGGTCTGTACTCACGATACAGAAAAGGTTTTTTGTCAAGTTCGGCTTTCTTGCGAAATTCGTCCACCTCTTCCGAAGAATACGGGTCGGCGTAAGCAAAACCTTTTTTTACAAGAATTTTCGCGTATTTTTTGTACAGCTCCAATCTTTCCGATTGTAAATACGGCGCGTGCGGGCCGCCAATCCCGGGCCCTTCATCCCACTCGATGCCGAGCCAACTCAAAACCTCCTGTATGTGTTCAATTGAGCCCTCCACTTCCCTTTCTTTATCGGTATCCTCTATGCGCAAAATAAACGTCCCTTTGTTTTTTCGGGCCCACAAATACGCGTATAAAGCCGTACGCACACCCCCCACGTGTAAAAATCCCGTGGGAGAAGGCGCGAATCTGGTGACTACTTTGTCGCTCATTTACCTATTTTAGCATTTATTGGCTGAACCCCAAAACCTTTATTTTTCGTGACCCAAGGCAATATCTACGAGCTCGCGGGCGATTTTGTAAGCCGCGTCGGGTTTGTTGTACATTTTGGTGGCTTGCGCCATTTTATTCCAGATGTTTTTGTCTTGCGCGGTTCTTTCTATTTCCGAGCTTAAAATATTCGCGGTCATGTTTGCTTCTTCTATAACCGTGCAGGCGCCTATATGAGCGTAACTGAAAGCGTTCTTCCTCTGATGGTCTCCGTTCGAGGAAGTTATCGGTATAACGATTGAAGGAATCCCCCAGGCCGCTATTTCAAAAAGCTGCGAGCCGGCTCTGGTTACCACGATGGTGGCCACGCCGGCGGCCATTTTCATTGCCAGCGAATTCAAAAAAGGAATCGGCACGTAGCGCACCTTCTCTTGACTCGAAGCCAGAATGACTTGCGCCTGTCCGGCTACATTTTTGAAATTGTTTATTCCTGTCTGGTGGATTATTTGGAAATTTTTTATCAGCCGGGGAAGCGCGTCCAAGACAACGTTGTTTATTATTTCCGCTCCCTGTGAGCCACCCAGTATCAGGATAACCGGCAAATCAGATTCGAGTTTAAAATACTGCAGGCCTTCTTCGCGCGAAGACGGATGCTCTATTTCCTGCCGAATGGGGTGTCCCGTCCAGGCGACTTTTTCTTTTGGAAAAAATTCCGCCGCTTCTTTGAAAGAAACCGCTATTTTTTGGGCGAAACCGCCGGCCCACCTGTTTACTCGCCCGGGCACCGAATCGGATTCGTGGATAACCAGCGGTATGCGCAAAATCCTGGCCGCCAGAACCGTTGGGAAGGACGCATACCCGCCTTTGCCGAAAATCACATCCGGATAAATGGAAAAAATCTTATACACGGCTCCGATTGCGCCGAAAAACATTTTGAAAACATCCGAGATGTTTTTCAGAGAAAAATATCTGCGCATCTTGCCGGCCCTTACTTCTTCGTACAAAAGGCCGTTCTCGACGAGCACCTCTTTATCATAAGGACCCTCTGAAAAGTAGTACAGCTTGGCGCCGATGATATTTTCCTTATCTATTATCTCATTAACTTTCTGGGTTACGGCGATAATCGGGTAAAAATGTCCTCCCGTTCCGCCTCCCGTAAAAACTATTTTCATCGGATTATTTTAATTTCTGATGTCTCGAGACCTGCAACACGACCCCCACAGCCATCATGCTTATCATAAGGGAGGTGCCCCCGTGACTCACAAAAGGCAGTGGCACTCCCGTCAGCGGAAAAACTCCGGTTACCGAGGCGATATTCATAAAGGCCTGCGCCGTGAATAGTATAACAATTCCAGAGACCAGAAGTCCACCGAAAATATCGGGTGAGCGGCTTCTGATGCGAAGGCCCCGCAAGAAAAACAATAGGTAGAGTGTTATTACCGTAAGACTGCCGACAAAACCGAATTCTTCCCCCAGCACGGCAAAAACAGAATCGCCTTGTGGTTCGGGCAGGTAACTCCATTTCTGGATGCTTTGGCCGTATCCCCTGCCAAACACTCCGCCCGAGCCGATAGCGATAAGTGATTGCTGTATCTGGTAAGAAGAGCCGCGCGGGTCGTCGGCTGGGTCGATGAATGTCTTTACACGTTCCTGCAGATAGGGCGTAAAAAATACCAGTACCGAGAGTACCGCGCCCGCTATGACCGAAAGGAACAAAATGTATTTTACCGAAGTTCCGGAAATGAAGAGCATGGCGGCGCCGGTCACCGTAATGAGGATAAAACTTTTGGTGTCCGGCTGGTTGAAAAGAATCAGCGCTATAACCGAAAGCATTATGCATAGAGGAAGGAGCCCCCATTTAAAATCTCTGACTTTATCTTTCGCCCAGGAAAGCCAGGCCGCGAAATAGATTACAAATCCAAATTTTAGGAATTCCACCGGCTGAAAACGAAAAGAGCCGATTTCTATCCATCTTTCCGCCCCCAAGCGGCTCCAGCCGATACTCGGGATAAAAACGGCGGCGGTTAAAAAAATGGTGAGGAGAAATATATAAAAAGAATATTTTCGCCAGAACTTGTAATCAATCTTGAGGGCGGCGTAGAAACACACAAGACCCAGACCAAAACCCAAAAGTAGCTGGCTTTGAAGCACTGAATAAAATACCTCCTCATTCCTGGCTAAAATTCCGAGCGATGCTGATATGAACATCGCTAGGCCGAAAAAAATCAGCAAAAGAAAAATCGTCAAAAAAAATCTATCAACTTTTTTTCCGCTTTTTTTCATCCCGTTAGGAATTTATTAACTCTCTAAATTACTCACCTGCTGATAACCGCCAAAATAACTCCGATTACAGAAAAAGCCACGGAAAAAATCCAGAAACGCATTACTACTTTGTACGGAGGCCATCCCAGGGCCTCAAAGTGGTGATGAATTGGCGCCACCAGAAAAACCTTCTTCCCTCCCCTCCATTTCTTTGAAGCGAGTTGGAGTATTACCGAAAGAGATGATACCAAAAGAGGCATGGCGATTACCGGCAAGATTAAAACCGAATCGGTGAGCATTGCTAAAGTGGCCAAGGTCACGGTAAGTCCGAGTATTCCCGTTTCTCCCATGTAGAACCTGGCAGGTGGAATGTTGTACCATAAAAAAGCCAGAATCGCTCCGGTTACGACCGCAGAAAAGGCGGCTATGTTGATTTGCTGGTTAGAAAAGGCGACCATGGAATATGCCGCGAAAATAGACGCCAGCACTCCGCCGGAAAGGCCGTCTATGCCGTCGATTACTCCGCCCGAGAACGTGGCTAGCGCCACCAGTATGAAGAAAGGGATTATGAGAATTCCGAGGTAAAGTTCCCCGCCGAAAGGGACGTGGATAGAGACCATGCCGAGTTTGTAATAAAACCATAAGCCAATCAGAAGAGAAATCAAAAAGACCAGCAGGGCCTTCCATTTGCGCCAGGAAGTGTCGTCATGCGCGATTTTCCCGCTGCCGTACACCTGTATCAAATCATCCCATAAGCCCAAGACGGAGCCGAAAAGAAGCACTAAAAGCGGTATCAGCGTCTGGTCTCGGGAAAGAAAGTTTATTTTCTCGGTGAAAGGCGAAGGAAGAAAAATTGACAAGCAATAAAAAAGCAGAGTGGAGAAAAGAATCGATACCCAGATGATTGTCCCGCCCACTCTGGGAACCCTTAACTCTTCAGATTCGTTATGGATTTTTTTGAAATTTTCTCCCAGATTGTCGCTGCGCGAATATTTCTTCCACATTTTGTATTTGTAGAAAAAATGAGTGGCCAGCGGAGTTATAAAAAGCCCAATCAAAAGGGCTACGGTCATCGGCAAAAAAATCTTCAGCAGGTTGAGAAACATGTGGTTATTTTAACACAATTTTCGGCCGGCCTTAAATCGCCTGCTCTATCCTTTGCTGTTGTAGGTGTTCTCTCACGATTTTGCCGTCTTCCAGGAAAACCACGCGGTTGCAATATTTTGCGTATTCTTCTTCGTGCGTGACCATTACGATAGTCTGCCCTTTCTTGTGCAGGTCCCTGAAAAGCTCAATTATGGCGGTGCCCGAAACGGTATCGAGGTTGGCCGTCGGCTCGTCGGCAAAAAGTATTTTGGGATCGTGCGCCATGGCTCTCCCCACCGAAACCCTCTGCTGTTCCCCGCCCGAGAGCTGGCTGGGTTTGTTCTCTAAACGATGCCCTAGGCCGACCTTCTCGAGCATATCCTCGGCTATTTTTTGGGCCTCTGGCATAGGTTTACCCTGCATAAGCAGCGGTATGAGCACGTTTTCTTTGGCGGTGAGCTCGGGAATGAGCGCGTAATCCTGAAATACATATCCGAGCACCGAAAGACGGAAGCTCGAACGTTCTTCGGGAGTCATTTTTTCCGTGTTCACGCCGTTTAAAATTATTTCCCCTTCAGTCGGATGGTCGAGCAATCCCATTTGGTACATGAGCGTTGATTTGCCGGCGCCGGATTTTCCCATGATTCCGAGGAATTCCCCCTCTTTTATTTCAAGGTCTATACCGCGCAATACGCGGGTTTCTATGTCCTTGGTTCTATATGTTTTGTAAAGATTTTTTATTTTAATCATAAGGTTGTATTATGAAAATTTTTTTCATTTTATCTTCCCAAAATGCTGTCTAGTGTGTTTTGCTTCACGACGATTCGCGCCGGAATGTAGCCAGCCACGATTGTGGCGACGATAAGGATTATGGCGCGAATGAACGTGCCAAAATACTCGGCTACCAGAATTCCGTCGCCGAAAGGATAATCAATCGGGTGTTCGGCAAAGAACGGCTTCAAGAGGAAAAAAACCAGCAAGGTGCCGATGATTATGCCGCACAGCGCGTAGAAAACTGACTGAATAATATACGATACCTCGATTGAAAAATTTGAAATTCCGATGCCTTTCATTATGCCTATGAATTTGCGCCGGGTTATGGCATTGATGAAAATCACTATGAAGACAGTGATGGCCGCTACGACCAAGCCGATGGAACTTATCATATTACCCAGCATGCCGAAGGTGTTGCGCATGTCTTTCACGAACTGCGGTTCGGCATCGAGCGCCGTTTGCACCTTGGCGTAATCCCCAAAACCAGCCGACAGTATGGCGTTTTTTACCACGCCCGGGCTTTTGCCGGGTTTGACGGTAACCATAATTTCATTCGCGCTGTAGTCGTATCTGCCGAGAAGGTCCCGAAATTGTCCGGCGGTGAAAAACACTCTGCGGTCTATTTCGTCGACCTTCGTCCTCAATATGCCCTTAATGGTTACTTCTCTCGATACGTCGCCCACGTTTATTTTCACCTTGCTGCCGATTGTCACATTCTCGTCCAGCACCGCAAAAATATCAGAATCAATATCCAGGTATTTGCGGAATAAAGTGGCGCCCATCATCACCTTGTCGTAATCATTATCCGACAGGTATTCCCCTTCCACCAGTTTTTCCGAAAGTCCAGATGTTTTATCTTCTTCGGTCGGCACGATGCCCGCCACCGAGGTTGATACCGTCTCGCGCAGTTCTTTATTCTTGCGTATTTCTTTATATTTGGCGTCAATCTCCCCTCCTGTCGTATATCGCACCGACAAATTCTCGACTTCGGGTAAGGTTTTTATGAATGTGGCTAGTTCCCGGGTTCTTTCTATATACCTGTGATTCTTGAGAGTCGAGATGAATACTTGCCCCAAATATCTTTCTTGAATCGAATTAACTACTCCTTGAATTGTCCCCACTAAAATTCCGGAAACCACCACCAGATTTAGGAATGTGAGCATCATGATAAAAACAATGAGAAGCGTGGTTGCCTTGCTCCCCCCTTTGATTTGTTTTTTAGCCAAAAACCAGCCGACTCGCAGAGAATTAATCATTTTTATTCCGGAGACACGATTTTTTCGCCCACCGAAACACCCGAGACGACCTCGATTGTTCCGTCCGTTCCTTTGAGGCCGGTGATTATTTTCCTTTCCTCCGTTTCTCCGTTTTCTAGAAGTATTTTAACCACGGTGCCGTCTTCCGAAGTTTTAATCAGGCGCGCGGGTAGAGTCAGCACGTCTTTCCTCTCGTCAAGCACGATGATTCCTTCTGCATTCATGCCGCTCTTTATTTTTTCGTTTGCTGAGAGTTCCACAAAGGCCTCGTACACAGGCACGCCGTCTATCGAGGTTTCTCGTGAATTGATTGTTTTCAGTATTCCTTCAAATTTCTCTTCTTTAAAAGCGTCGAGCGTTACCGAAACGGCGCTACCGGGATTTATCCTAGCGACATCGAGCTCGGATACCTGAAATACCGCCTCAAGCTTTCCGTCTCCTAGGACCGACGCTATTCTTTCTCCGACTCCGGCGTTTTCCCCGATTTCTTTTTCAATATTAGTCACCTTTCCGGAAAATGGCGCATAAATGGTGCTTTTTCTTATTTCCGCTTTGATTTTTTGTATTTCCGCCTGCGCTACTGATAATCCCTTATCTTGTTCTTTAGAAAGTAATTTGTCGTATTCGGCTTTTGCGTTATTTATTGCCAGGTTGCTGTCTTTCTTTGCTTCAATATACGCGTTGTAATTGTCGAGATAAGCCGCGCCGGATTTATTAGGAATTGAAAGTTCCCAAATTGTGTCGTTGTAGTCGTCCAAATCGTCCGAAAAAGATATATACAAACCTCTCCCGCCCAAGGGCGTCGGTTTCTCCTCGTCTATGTCTTCTAGGGTCTCTTCCAAACCGAAAGTGCGAACTTCAAAATCGCTGCTGGTTATGCTTTTTCTTCTTACTATTATTTTGTAACTTCCTTCCGGTCCGTCGTAAACGCCCGAAACGACAGGTGTCGTGACTGTATAATTACCCGACCATGGAGTAAGCGCCAGGTCTTCGGTCAGAAGTTTTCGGTAGGCGTTCTCGACTTTGGCGTTTTCCTGCGCGGTGACCGTTTCTAGATTTTCCCTAGCCGCTTCCAAGTCAACATTGGTCGTACGCAGGCCGGCTTCTTTTATCGCCAAGTCGGCTAGAATATCGCCGATTTCAAGCTGAGCTAGAATTTGGCCTTCATAGACATTTTGGCTGTTTTTTACGTAAATTCTTGAAATTCTGCCGGAATTGGCGAAACCAAGGTCGGCTTGGGCGCTTGTCTCTACCTTCCCCGAAAGCGCGACTTGCTCTTTCACGTCTCCCCTGGTTACCGTATAGCTTTCGACTACTCCGTTATTTTTCTTGAATATAAGCAAAGCTATTACTGCTGTAACACACAGAATTATCAGAAGGTACTTCCTTCTTTTAACGAAATCCTTTATTTTTTGCATACGAAAACGTATTTTATCACACTAATAGACATTTGCCAAAACCTTATTGTGGAGTAATATGAAATTCAATGGAAACAAATTTTTCCCGTATCTTTTTTTATTTGTGGCCGCATGTGAAAAAACACTGGCTATCTTTTTCACTGATATTCCTAGGGTACGGAGTAGGAATACTCTTGGATGATATTTTAAAACCTTTCTTATACAAGGAAATTGTTGACGCGCTGGTTTCCGGGGGCTTAAAAGAAGAAATACTTGAGCGTGTCTTATTCCTCGCCTTAATTATCGCCTCTAGCATTGTTGTTTGGAACATAGGATACCGAACCGGTGATTACGCAGTCACTTACTTTGAAAGCAAGATAATGCAAGAGTTGTATGATGTAACCTTGGGTAGATTACTCAAGCACTCCTATCATTTTTTTACGAACAACTTTTCCGGAAGTTTAGTGGCAAAAACAAAAAGATTGGTCAAATCGTTCGAATCCTTTACCGATATATTAAGTTTCCAGATATGGTTTTCTCTCCTCACGACAATCGGCATAGTCGCGGTGCTTTTTACACAGACCCCCATAATCGCTCTTCTATTTCTCGTATGGTCGATTTTTTACATTTTAATCACTTTCTTTTTTGTAAAAAAGAAAATTCAATACGACTTGCCCGAGGCAGAAGCTGACTCGGCGGTTACCGCAAGTTTAGCCGATACCATACAAAACATAGTCAATATAAAAATATTTTCCTCTGAAAAAAGAGAAGGAGAAAAGTTTGAATTGGTAACGATAGAAGAAGAAAGAAAAAGGTTGAAGGCCTGGAATTTCGCAAACTTTCAAAATACTGTACAAGCACTTTTAATGGGGGTTTTGCAAATCTTGATTTTGTTTTTAAGTATTCGCCTGTGGTATGCGGATAAATTATCAGTCGGAACAATTGTTTTAATTCAATCATATATTTTCACCCTCTTTAGTATTTTGTGGAGCCTAGGAAGGTCTATAACTAAAGCGGTAAAAGCTCTGACCGACATGAAAGAAGTCGTTGATATTTTCGACACCGAGATAGACATCTCTAACCCGGCAAAACCCGAAAAATCAAAAATAAAAGAGGGGGCAATTTTATTTGATAATGTTTCTTTCACTTATCAGGGAGGTGTCGCAGTTTTTGAAAATTTTTCCCTCTCTATTAAGCCGGGCGAACGGGTAGGTTTGGTCGGCCATTCCGGCGCGGGTAAATCCACTATTACCAAACTCCTGCTTCGTTTCGCAGATGTTACCAAGGGCTCGATTTTGATTGACGGGCAAAAAATAAATTCTCTGACTCAGAACGATTTGCGTTCCGCCATTTCTTACGTCCCTCAGGAATCAATTCTTTTTCATAGAACTATCAGAGAAAACATAGCTTACAGTAAGCCGGAAGTAACAAAAGAAAAAGTAGAGGAAGCAGCCAAAAAAGCGCACGCCCATGAATTTATTTCCAAGCTGCCGAACGGCTACGAAACATTGGTCGGCGAGCGCGGCGTTAAACTTTCGGGTGGTGAACGTCAGCGCGTAGCCATAGCGCGGGCGATGTTGAAAGATTCACCAATTTTGATTCTAGATGAAGCTACAAGTTCGCTCGACAGTGTAAGTGAACACTATATCCAAGATGCTTTCGGAGAATTAATGAAGGGTAGAACCACTATCGTAATTGCCCATCGCCTTTCTACTATCAGAAAAATGGACAGGATAGTAGTGCTTGAAAATGGAAGAATCGCAGAGCAAGGCACGCACGAAGAACTTCTGGAAAAAAAAGGCGTCTATGCTGGTCTGTGGCACAGCCAAACAGGCGGATTTATAAAATAAATTTTCAGAGCACGCCAAAACCTTATTCTGTTACGACGCCTTGCATCTTTTGGCTTGCTTCTCTCTTGAGTAGTGAATCAATCGAAAAATCTCCGGCGCCCAGCATGGAAAGAGCGAGTGTTGAAATCGCGAGTCCTAAATCGCGCACGCCGGTGGCTGTCAGCCCGATTGAAAAAGCTATACCGAAGAGGTGCAGAGAAAGTAACAGCGCGACAATATTCGTGTAAGCCCCAAGTATCAGCAAAACAGAAGCCACGATTTCAAAGACCCCGTTTAACAGCACAATTTGCGTTTCTCTGACCGGCAAGCCAGAAAGAAAATCGGGCAAGAAGGCGGTCCAGGGTCCCGGGTTTTGAATCTGGCTGAAACCGAACCAAAGAAAAACAAACGCCAGCCCGAAACGTAGAACCGACGGGGCGAAATTCTTCATGCGTTCAAAATAATTCATGGTTTTTATTTCAGAATTCCGATTTTATAAGCAGCCAGCACTTTCTCGGGCCCGTCTTGGCCTCTATGCTGTTCGTTGAAGTCCTCAGAAGCATCCTTGCCGCACATTTCTCTTATCGCTTCTTCCCCGCCCGGGTGCCGGCTTATCCAAGATGTAAGGTCATACACGCTTCCGTTTACAATAGACCAGCAGCTCGCTTTTGAATCATGCGACGCTACTTGGGCTCTGGTGTACGTAGCAGGTCCCGTAGAAGGTTTCGTGGTGGCAGAAGGAGCGGGTTTATTCGCGCCGGTTGTGTTTTTTGTTTCCGAAGTTGCCGTTTTCTGCGAATCAGTGTTTAAGCTGACATTTGCTTCCGGCGCGGCGCTCTTTTCTGAATTTTCCTCCTTAGTTAAAAAATAGGTACTTAAAACAAGAAAAGCGGCAATAGCCGTAAGCCCGATTATTATTCTGATTTTTTGCATAGGTTTTTATTATAACACATTTTCCAAGTTGTTTTTCAACACAAAGTCCTCATGATAATTGTCGGTATCGAATTTTACGCTCGGCGATTTTATGGTAATTCCCACCGTATTTTCGTGTATTTTTTGCATCAAATTGTTTGGAATGCCGGGAGGAATCACCACATAGTCGCCCGTCTCTAGCGTTATTTCTTCTCCGTCTACCATTCCTTCTATTTTTCCCTTTATTACAAACGTATATTCGGTAGAAATTCGGTGCGTTTTGGTCTTGTGGTCTGGGTTGTCGCCTCGGGCGTAAACCCAATACTTAAGATAGAAATTTTTATTTTTTTCTAAATCTTTTTCCCCGAAAATATCAAGGTCGCCGAAAAGCCAGCGGGGTTTTTCTTTTCCCATTCTTTGTTCTTCTACGAAAGAGAAGAAGTCAGCTCCGGTTTTGCTCTTTTTATAACGCTCTGCCATCTCTTTCTGAAAAATTATAAATTCCAACGCCTAGTAAGGACAACAGAACTCCAATTAAGAACAAGGGAGTTAATTTTTCAGCAAGAAAGATGTAAGAGAGTACGAAGGCCTTGAAGGGCTGTATGTACAGAATCATAGAAGCCATAACAGGAGTAGATTTTTTAACTATAATTTGATGTAAGAGATAGTATAAAGCCGTACTAAAAAATGCTACAAACAAAAGAGCCAGGAGAGATTTTAACGAAACATTCTGCCACCAGTAAGGTTCTTTGAGAAAATCAGGTAAAGATAAAAAAAGAGCTAAGAATGCCGTGGTAAAAATGAAATAATTATTGATTTGCATTGGGGAATATGCTGACTGAAATTTTTTTGACCAAACAAAATAAAAAGAGATAGAGAGCATAGCCAAGAAAATTATGGAATTACCATAAAGTGTCCCTGCTTCGGAACCCTTTGTTACAAACGGCAAAAGAACCACAAACATTGCTCCGAGGAAACCAAGTGCCACGCCCGCGACCTTTCTTGCTCCGAACTTTTCTTTCAGAAACCAAAAAGACAGAATTGCTGAGATTATCGGCACCGCGGTATAGATGACTTGTCCTGTGTTCGCGGTTGTATGTTTTATGCCGAAAGCAAATAAAATAACGTTCAGCGAAGCAAGTAAAGAAAACAAAATTATCTTTGAATGTTCTTTGCTGAAAACAGGAAAGGAGCCCTTAGAGAAAGGAATCAAAAAAAGAGAAGCTGCTGTGAATCTCAAAAAGGTAAAAGAGAAGGGAGGGATTTCTGTTAACGCTATTTTACCAAAAACCCCGGCCCCTCCGCCTAAAATAGCAGCCGTGACAACAAGCAAAAAAATATACCATCTGTCTCGCTTGTTCTCGGGCATTTTATTTCATGGGGCTTGAGTTTTTAAATTTTATTTAAGGTTCGCTTCCAAAAAAGCCAGCGTCTTCTCCCAAGCGTCCTTTGTTTCTTTCGGAGCGTAATTCATGCCCGACGGGTTAGCGAAAGCGTGGCCTACCCCGTCGTAAACATGTATCTCATTTTCTACACCGAGCTTTTCGAGTGTTTCTTCAAAACCCTTAACGCTTTCTACTGAAACCACCGTGTCTTCTGAACCGAAAATTCCGAGCACCGGCGATTTAATGGGCTTCAATTCTTCTTCAGATGTTTTCAGGCGGCCGTAATATATTACCGTGGCATCCAGTTTCTCGCCCGAGAGAGCCAAGTTTAGCGATTGCGCTCCCCCGAAACACCATCCGAGCGAAGCTATTTTTTGCGCGCCTTGGCTTTTCAAGAAATCAACCGCCATGCGCATATTGGCCACGCCCATCGGCTCCGAAAATTCCGCCGTGAGTTCTTTCGCTTCGTCTTGGGTTTCTACAACCTTCCCGAGCAAGTCAACCGCCAGCACCATGTACCCGTCTTTCGCCAGCTGTTCGGCAGCCGTTTTGATTTCGGGCCGCAGGCCTCTGTTTTCATGTATCAAGACAACTCCCGGATACGGGTTGTCGTCATGAGGTCGTACAAAATACCCCTTCACGTTTTTGCCGAAATAAGCCACTTCTTCGCCTGTAATTTGCAAATTCTTTCCGCCGCTCAACACCTCGACGTTCTTCTTTTCGGAAAAAGAACCTTTCCCGAAAACGCCTGAAAGCGCAAGCGCGAGCACTATTACCAGAACTACCGAGCCCACCACCAAATAATCTTTCTTTGAGAATTTAGACATATGCCTTTAAGTAAATAAATTATAAATCAGCGCGAAGTTCGCCTTGGGCCTTATCATAACCCAGCTCCCGCGCCCTGACAACTGATTTTTTCAGAAAGTAAATCCAGTGGTCACGGTCTTTATTTTGGTTATTTGAATCCCAATTTTTTAAAATTTCAACAGGCGTTAAAAAATGCAAAGTAAAATTTTCGTGTGCTTCAAATTTTGTCTGCATCAAGTTTAAACTATTAAGAATTCCCAGGAAACATGTCGCATGGGCGATTCTGTTTATCTTCTTGTTTGTGTTGTAAAAATGACACAAAGCCTCAGATATTTTTTCAAAATAAGAAAAATCACAAAGACCGCTTTCTTCCCTAACTTCCCTTAATACTCCTTCTTTGATATTTTCTCTATCATCAACCCCTCCACCAAAGAGTATCAGAATTCCATTTCTCTCATTCCTCCCCACTGCGTATTTCTGGCTCTTTGGGTCAAAAATCACCGCGCATCCACCGTCGCGCCTTTCCTCGTTTTTTCTTTTGATTCCAAATTCAGGAATGTTTGAACCCATATTTTTATTTATAAAAATCTTTTCTTCCATCCTCGGGCTCGCCCAGTTCTCGGTAATTCCCAAAAAGTTCTTCACCCGCTTTTATATTCCGTTTGGCGAAATATCCTTTTCCTCTTTCCCATTTTAAGTTAGCATTTTCTGAATGATTCAGGTAGTTTCCTATATCCATTCTATTAAAAAACTTAGGGCATAGGGCTTTTCCTCCTCCTTGATATATACAGTAACCCCTTAATTCTTTCGGTATATCGTTCTTTTCTAAAAGTTCCTCCTCGAAATCTTTTAAAAACAATTCCATGTGTGTACTTTCGGCAACATCGTGTAAAGCGAAAACACCCACCCCTGCATCTTTTATTGTCGAAGGTTTCAAAATAAAAGAAAATTTGTCGGTAGTATTTTTCATTTCTTGTCTTACAGGAAATATAAATTTTACTTCCCGCCCACTTCGTTGAATGTCACATTCTGCGGGGGAACGAATTTTGATTCATCCACCGTCCAGCTCTCGCAAGAATAATCCCCTATTTGTGTCGTGTCGAAACTATAAGTGCCGCTTTCATCCGCGGTCGAATTACCCTCGACGTTTTTCTCAACCTTGATTTTAAAACCCATGTTGGGCAGAACTGAAGACCAATTGTAAGCATAGCCGTCTTTGAAAATAAAAGAGGTCTCCATCGGCCTGCCCTCCGCCACGGTGTTAAAGTCGCCCCTCATTTTTTCTCCGCTGACATATACTGTTCCCTGATTATCCATATCCGAAAGATATTGTTTTACAGAGCACTTGTATGAACCACCCTGCTTCACGAATTCACTAAAAGCCATTTTTTTCGGTTCCGGCTGATTGTCTGCGCCGCCGTTTCCGGGCTCTAAAGCCGTTTCTTCCGGCGCATCTGTATCGCTCCCTCGCTGTTTAAGTGTAAAATACCCTCCTGTTAAAATGATTGCCCCCGCTAAAACCCAAATTAAAATCTTTGACATAATTGTAGATAATAGCACAAAACTGCCCAATGGGGCAGTTTTGTGAGTACTTTTTATTAGAATTAAATAAGCTGTCGTAAAAAACGGGCTTTTAATCCTGTACCGTAGAGGCCTCACCCACGGCTGAACCGGTAAGTTCGCTAGAATCCAGGGTATCTCCGTCACTGTCTTCGGCTTCTATATCATCCACTAAGGCCGAAGTGATTCCGGCTTTCACCGTATCTCCTTCATCCAGCGCGCCATTCAAAGAAGCTAGGTCTATTGTTACCAGAAGTTCTTCGGTGTCACCTTCATTGATATCTATATCAAGATTATTGAAGACCACTTCACCTCCGTTCGGCACATCTACTGTGTCTATCTCATCGCCGTTCCAAATCAAATGCGCGGCCAAAATCAGATTTGATTCATTAGAATCACCGGTGGTGGTAAAGGTTACCGGAATTTCGTTCACCGTGATATCCGAGCCGATGGCCTTCAGGGTGAAAGAAAGAATTTCCACATCTTCGGTTTCAAGAGAACCCGACTCTACGTCTATATCGTGTGATTCATTTATTTCATCATCATCACTATTTAGAGCCACGCGAAGCTCCAGGTCTCCAGAAGAACTACCGCCGTTTTCGTCGAAGTCAAAGCTCTCTTCAACGTCATCATCCACATCTCCGTCGTCAACCTCAAGGTCTAAACTCTCGGTCGTGGTTTCACCGTCTCCGTCAATAAAACGCACGCTCGATACTCCTATCTGCCAATCATCCGAATCCATGTCGTTAGAATCGATATTAGACGCGGCTGTGACCGCCAGGTAGAATTTCTCAGTATCACCGGCGTCGATTATCGCGTTGTTTAATGAAATCGTCTTGGTCCAGATGTTACCGGAGCTTTCAGAAAAATCTTCAGCATCAACTTCGGCCACCCTCTTTGAACCCATCCACACAGAGACCGAATCCATATAATCGTCTATTTCCTCCGAGGCAGAACCGTCTTGCTGGTTTAATTCAACCTTCATCGAGATTATTCTTACATCCGATTCATCGTCGGCTTCTACTTCAAAAGCGAGAACCTTCGCGTCGTTATCCCCTTCGCCGACCGTCTCGTCTTCATAGGTTGACAGAGGAGATATTTCTATAGAACCAGAGCCCCCCGAGAGGTCATCGTTATTCGTGCCAGAAGAGAAACAGCGCTTGCCAGTGGTAGTGCTGTAAGGAAACCCGGGCAGGCATCCCGCCGGAAGGTCTTCTGAAATATATTTGTCGCACTTAAGTCCGGTAACGGGAGAGTAGCCGGAAGTTGAAGTGCATCCCGCCGCAAGTCCCGAAGTACGAGCCGAGGGAACCGCGTAGCATGGAAGGCCAGTCACTTCGCTGTATCCCGAAGCCGAACGGCATCCGAGCGGAAAATTGCCCGACTTCGAACCCCACGCTCCCAGATTAGAAAGAGTGAGTGGGCCGGCAACACCGTCAGCCAAAAGACCGTTCATTACCTGCCATGACCTCAGCGCAGCCCAGGTTTTCTTGCCGAATTTTCCGTCCGCCTTTGTTCCAATTTTTTTCTGCAGGCACACTACATCTTTGCCTTCATCGCCCATCCTTAAAGTCAGCGAAACCGCGCAATTCTTCTCACCATCATTATCCGAATCCGCTTCAGCTTTTGACGGAGTGAAACTGCCCGCAAAAAGCACCGCAAACACGGCAACTCCAAGTAGAAGATTTCTGTAACTAGTTAATTTTTTCATCCTTTTATATAATTTATAAGTTAATTTGTTTATAATTCATACCCGCCTCTTTTCGACTCAGGGAAGCGTGGCATATATTATGACAGATAAACAGAGAAAATGTGACAAGCGTGATTTTTCGTCACATTTTACCCTCCTGATTTGTCTTATTTATGGGAGAAAATTACAAAAACAAAAAAACTTTCATCCGGGTATACGATGAGTACGCCGACGCCATTTTCAGGTATTGCGCGCTCAGGATATCCGACCGGGAACGCGCAAAAGAAATCATGCAGGAAACTTTCACCAATGTTTGGCAATACGCGAATATAAAAGGCGGGATAGAAAATATGCGCGCCTTCCTATACAAATCTGCGCGCAATTTGTGCATAAATGAAATCGCAAGCCGTAGAACATTTTCCCTTGACGAAATGGTGGAAAAATCTGGCTTTGACGTAATAGACCCTTACCTCCCCTCCCCAGAAACAGCGTCTGAGACAGCGTTGTTGTTAAGAAAAATCCGCGAACTTTCTTCAGAGGAAGCAGAACTCCTTTCTATGCGGTACACAGACGATATGGAGGTAAAAGAAATCGCAAAAATCCTAGACATGCTTCCCAACACCGTTACGGTTAAAATCCAAAGAGCGGAAGAGAAATTGAAAAAGTTATACCAAGATGGAAAACGAAATTAAATTCAAACTAAAAAGCATCAGGGAGGGCATAAAACTCACCGGAGATGAAAAACTTTTTTACCGCTCCGAAATAGAGAAATTTATAACCCGGGAAAATATTCGAGTTCAGACAGAAAACGGCGGCCGTTATTTTTCTCCGTTTTTTGGTTTTTTGCGCGCGCATACGGCATTCACGGCGCTGGCGGGAATTTTGGTGTTTTCAGTATCTGTCGCGTCGGCAGCCGAAAAGTCATTGCCCGGCGAGTATCTATACCCGGTGAAAACTAAAATTACTGAGCCGATGCAAAAAATCCTTTCCGTCGGTTCCGAACAAAAAGCTGATTTGGCCGTCAAATTCGTAAATAAGCGTCTTAAAGAATTCGGAACAATCTCTGTAAAAAAAGAAGCTAGCCCGGAATTGAAAAAAGAAATCCAGACGGAACTCTCTTCTCAAATCAAGGAAGCAAAAAAAGAGATACAAAAATTAACCGAAGAAAACGATACTTCCGAAGCCGCCGGTGCCGCCAATGAATTGCAATCCATTCTGTCGGCGCATAGCATCGTTTTGGAAAAAATCTCTGCGGATAATTCTGAAAACCCCGAAATTTCGGCCGAAATTGGCGCAGAGATTGCGAATACGCAGAAAATCATAGACGACATTGAAGAAATGGTAGAATCCTCGCCTGAAACGCCTGAATTTGAAAAATCACTCGAAAAGCGGGAAAAAGAAACTGCCAGAATGCTAAAGAAACTGTCGGCTCAAAAGACGAAAACAATACAAACGATGATTCTAGACGAACCGTCAGAGAAAGAAAGAGAAGAAATAATCGGCGAAGAAGAAATAGAAACAGAACTTTCAAAAATATCTGAGATACTGGAAGACGCGAAAGAAGAAAGTTCCCGCGGAAAGAAAAAGAAAGCGTTCAAACTCTACAACCAGGCAGACCAAGAACTCGGTCAATTGAATTACCTGATTGAAACAGAAAAAGATTTTAAGCGCGAGGCGGAAGAAGACGCCCATGAAAACAAAAAGGTGAAAAACGATTATCAAGAATAAATTTAACCAGTTACTCTATTGAATTTATTGCCAAAAAGGTTTCGTGATCAATTTCTTGAACTATAAAGTTAGGAACACTATCGTGTCTCAACCCCTTTTTTTCTATAGCTTTAATGTTTGCATTTTTTATTCTTTTCCTCAATTTTTCTCCAAAAAGTTCACGTGTACTTTCCTCCACCTCTACATTTTTCGTGTCAACTCTAGCAAATACCTCGGCCTCCCTCATTGACCTAATAAAATCAGGTTCTGGTATATAAAGCCCAGAAAGTAAAGGTTCTTTTGTACGAACCAAAACTGTAAAAGCCAAACGCACTTTTAAACAATTTTCCCAAAACAAGACATTCTCTTCGACAGTAGCAGATTCATATTTTATTTTTATTTTTAACTCTCTTGGAAGCCACCAATCAACCCCCCCCTCAAAATCATCTATTTCTAACCCTGGGGAAATATAGGGTATCAAAACATCAACATCTTTATGTTTTTCTGACAATGCATTCAATGCATTTCGTGTGTTTCTAGGATTCCAGATAGCTTCCGACAAACCACCAATTAACAACCCTACTGCCCCCTTCTCTTTCAAAATTTTATCAGCTATCTCTATTCCTTCTAAACCCTTAACAGACCCAGGAAAGGGTTCATGCCGTAGGGATAAACTCACCTTCTCTAGTTGTTTCAACTGTTGCTTGATTTTATGCTCTTGAGCTTGCGTAATCGCCTGATTTAGTTCAATTTTTAATCCTAATCCAACCATACAATTTAAAGGTTAAATTTTAAACTTACATAAGCAACAAGCAACACACAGCTTAAGTGTATCATTTTCAGCCCAAATCAGCGATTGAAGTAATATATCACAGAAACCCCGATGAAAATGAGCATCCCCCCGAGTACCGTCGGTAGATTAAGATAATTGTGTCTAAAGATAATGTAACTGAAAAGCGCGATAAATATCGGATACGAGATTTCGATTAATCCGGCCAGTGTCGCGTTTTTGGCGGTTATTGAAAAAGCTATGAAGAACTCGGCGACCAAAAAAGCAATCGCTCCGCCGATAAAATACCAAAGCAATTTTTTAGAAGCGAGGAGTGCCTGCACGTCTGTTTTCAGATTATCCGAAAGCAAAGATATCGCTAAAGTAGTTATAAAAACAACAAGCGATGTAAAAGCGATAGGGGTAAAGACCGATATCTTCCTGTAAACCTCTTCGTTGAAAACATAAGTAAGCCCCCAGAAGAGCGAAGCTCCTAAAGCAAGCAGAATCCACATGCGAAAATTATAGCAAACGCAGGGGAAAAACCATAAACGCTCCAGAGCCCGCCAGAAAAAACCCTTTTAAATTATTTCCCGTGCGGGTTAAAAGAATCTTTAATCATTCTGCCCAGCTCCACCTCCCCCAGCTCGTGGTCGTTTTTGCTTAACTTGAAACTTTCTTTGATCTCCTTCCAAAAATCTTTTTTAAAATACCAATTGATGCCGGCGACAACAAGAGATGCGAGACAAGCACCCAGTATCGCCAGTAGCATATCTTTCTACGCATCCCAAATATCACCTTGCGTACCAAGAAAAGCCAGCCCGGCAGTTGGACTTACTTTTACCGCTGTTCGCCACTCAATAATTTCGTAAATTGCCGAGAAAGAACCCCATAAATCTATCGGCAGAAGATACGACCAAAATCCTTTCACTTTCGCTAAACGGATAAATATTTCACGCGCCGGATAAAACATCAAAAATCCCGAAAGAAAATGTACCAGCCGGTCGTACATGTTGCGGTCTGCGCCAAACCAATCCTGAAGCGTATAACCGAATGGAACTTCTGCGTAAGTATAGTGCGAACCGATAACGTGCAGAATCATAAATATGGTTATCAAGGTATACGAAACTTTGGAAAACTTAAAGTAATGCCCGAGCAGAATAATAATAGGCACGAAAATGAACACCAAGTAATTTTCTAAAAGCCAGTCGTGCGGGTACACCGGGTTAATGGCCGCCCAGACCCAAACAACCAAAAAACAAATAATTAAAAAATAGTGGTATTTAGTCATTTGATAAAAATTTTCCTTATTTACAATATCTTAACCCAATTCAGGGATTTTCGACAATATACTAATCAGCTTTCTGGCTAACTCTCTCGTGTGTTTCAAATCATTTATCTCGCAAGAATGAAAAAGCCAGTCGGCAAGAGAACGGGCGCGGTGCCAGCGTGAACGATCTAAAAGTCTGTCATCTTTTCCCAAACGATAATTTGCGTACAAAGCTTCAGGTACCCACTTGTCGTAATCCCAAAAATGAGAAAAGTCAAAAGCCGGATCGCCAATGGTGACATCGCCAAAATCAATGATTCCCATAAGGGCCCCATCAGGACTAACCAGTATATGGTCATCCGTAAGGTCGGCATGTACGACACAAAATTGAGGCGGTTTCATTATTTTGATTCCCGTAAACAACCGGTCGATTTGATGCAGCATTTCAATATTTACGTGTTTTTTAATAACCGCGCGTCTTTCTTTTTCATATCTTTCAGAATATCTCCATATTTCATCGGAATCCCAACGGCCATTTCCTATAGAAGTATCAATAAGTGTCGTAGGTAAGGAATGGATCTCGGAAATACAAGAGGCTATATCTGAAACTAACTTTTCTTTTACTTCCCTACTGAAACTAGCAAATAGCATTTCTCTCAGTTCCGTTCCGTCTATAAACTTATAACTACCGAAATCGAACTTTCTGGACACTAAATCATAAACGGGAACAGGTATTTTTCTTTCTCTAAGAGTTTTTAAAATTCTCAATTCCTGTTTAAAAGATCTTTTATATTTTTCTGTTCTTGGAAATCTGACGATGCGCTGTTTGTCTAGAATAAGTACAGCATGGTCATCGCCATTATTGGCCAAGGTTGCTTTTCTAAAACCTACTTCAGGAAATTCGTTGGTAAACCTTTTTACTAATTCAATTTTTAACTTTTTCTCTTCGGCCGTCATTTTAACTTATACTCCCAGCCCGGCTGCCAGGCCTTGGTCTTGCGCCAATCGCGGGCAAATGCTTCTTCCCATG
The DNA here is from genome assembly GCA_964596395.1 of uncultured Candidatus Saccharibacteria bacterium. Classification (GTDB taxonomy): domain Bacteria; phylum Patescibacteriota; class Minisyncoccia; order Phycocordibacterales; family UBA9973; genus UBA9973. Next base: position 57,170 of record CAZQSY010000004.1, on the reverse strand, counting down.
TCATACCTTTCAGAAGCACGTCGAGCGCGAGCTGCGGGGCTTTGTGGGCAACGATAGCGATATGCTTGCCATCATAATTTTCTTTCAAAAATTTTAAAAAGCCGGCCACTCTCGCTTTCACGTCTTCATACGCTTCCCCGCCGGGAAATCTATCGGTAATCATCTTTTCCGTCATCGGCTCAACGAGCGCCGACGGCGCGCCGTTTAGTTTCCCGTAATTGCATTCGCGCAGGCGCGTATCGGCTGTAATCGGCGCCTTGCCCGAAAAGGCAAGTTTTGCTGATTCATGCGCCCGTTTCAAATCCGAGCAAAATACTGCATCAAAAGTTTTTTCCTTGGTTTGCTCCCTTAATGTTTTTGCTTGTTCTATCCCGGCCTGTGAAAGCTCCGTATCCTTCCACCCCGAAGAAATCCTGTTTTCATTATCCACCGTCGTCCCGTGCACAAAGTAAGTTATTTTTACAGACATATTTTAATTTGCATTTGCATTTACCTTATTCAAATAATTTTCCGTGTCTTGAGCGTTAGATAAATTTTTAAAAGAGCGACGCAGCTTGCTCCGTGTGTTATTTTACTTTTCATTACCATTTCCAATGCTTTTTGGTAAGGTATTTTGGTTATTTTCATGGTCTCTGTCCCTTCTCGTCTTGCCCTTCCTCCAATTAATTGTTCCGCAAGATATATGTGATTAGGCGATACACACATACTTGTGAAGGGATCAATCACCCCAAGATACGTCCATTTTTTAGCGGTAAAGCCAGTTTCTTCTTTTAATTCTCGCTGTGCTGCTTTTAATTTATTTTCCCCTTTATTAATTCCCCCGCTAATTGCTTCTATGGTAATTCTTTCCACCGCGTAATGATATTCTTGGGTTAGATATACATTTCCGCGGGTGTCTAAAGGGATTACCGATACCCCTTCTCTTAGTTCTACAACGCCAAAAATCCCGTTCTTGCTGTCAGGTCTAATAACCTTATCTTCCCGTACTTTAATCCACGGATTCCTATATACAATTTTTGTGCCTACTATTCTCCAAGGACCTTTTTTGATATTCATTTGATTTTAATATTTGAGTGTGTCTTGTTTTCTGTGTTTTACATGTCTTGCCTACTGGCTAAATTTTCTTTTTTCGTCCCTTGATGAAATACCATTTGCCATCTTCCGTCGCGCGAAACCCAGATAGAGCTCCTGTTGGTTTTGACTTTTGCACCTGTGTTTTCTTTATCAAGCATGACAGCAACGTACATGACCAGTACCGCTCCCGGCAACAGCTCTTTTGCGGAAAAATTTGACACTTCAACCTGCACATCAAACTCCTCTTTTTCAAGATGCTCAAGCGTGTCTTGTTTGTCATAAACATTTCCCGATTTTCCAAACTCCGTGAAATCATCAGCGATAAGAGCCGATACTTTTTCGCGCGAGTTTCTGTTTTCTTTTTTGTGTAAACTCGTCTCCAGATTGTAGAAAAATTCAGTTTGTTCTTTAGTCATGATTTTTAATTTTCCAGGCCTTGCCTAGCGCTTTTTCCAATCCGTAATTAACAGCCCTCCGCGGACTTTTTTGACCACGATTTTCTGCCTTTCCTTCCACCCGAGCTTAGTCACGAACTCTTTCGGCAAAGTTACAGCGAGCGACGTTCTCCCCACCCTTGTTAAATTCCTTATATTCCTTTCCCTAAATTTCCTCGTGCTCATGTAAGTATTTTAATACGTATTATAATACGTATTATTTTAACACCTAATCTGTCCCTTGTTCAGTATGCAATACGACAGTTCGTTGATGTCTTCTTATGGAAGCTACCCAATTTCCCAAGGCTTGCCGGGTTTCTGGAAAATTATATTCTTTCGAGAGTTTAGATAAATTTTCGATAATTTTTTCCCATTTTATTTTCTCTGAATTTACATCCCAGTGGTCAAAACGCTCTTTCTCATCTTTTAATGGGTAGAGGTCAACTAAATATACGTGTTCTCTTGTATCAGAATCTGTTTTCCCTATTACTATATTTATTAACCCCGCCGATTTACACGAATCAGAATAAGAAACAAAAGAAATATCTGGCAGAATGACCATATCTGTGTTTCTCAATGTTATTGAGGCAACAACAAGAGACAAAGACAGAAATTTGTCTAATTCCTCGGCAATCTCTAAACTTATGTTGGTTACATCTTCTATGTTTTCACCAAACACTCTTTTCGTAACCAAAAACCCTCTCTCTTGTCCTTCGTCATTTAATCCCCAAACTGAATTTATATACGGTATAAATTTACCCAACCCATAGTCATTGGCAGCCTCTATAGGTTCTACAACTTCTCTTTTAAAATCATCGAACGTGTATGTGCTTGTGAGAATATGCGTTATTTCCTTAACGAGAATTTCAGGGTGCCCTACTCCTTGTTCAATTTTTGAAAATCCATGGGAAATATCTGTTTGGAACTCTTCTAATGGCCTAAAGGGTTTGGGTGAATTTTCCACGTTTTAGAAAATGTTAGAATTTATAAAAATCAAAAGTAAAACAACGGCGATTGGGTAAGAGAAAATTGCAACACGGTGGTTAATCCTTTGAGCTACTACATAAAATTTTTGCATCTTTTCATCTTTTTCGTCTGTTTCTGTTAATGAATTATAGTATGATATCTCACTAGCAATCCATGAATGCAAAGAGGAGGTAAGTAACGCTACTAACAAAATAGACTCTATGACTACCAACAACACTGGGTATTTTATATTGCCATCTAGAGATTGAATAAATGGAATCAATAAGGTGAAAGTTCCTCCTGAGAGGATAGACCAACGATCAAAAAAAGTTTTTCCTAACTCTTTTGAATCTTGATACCACTGACTCTCGTCTTTTTCTTCACTCATATAAAAAATATTTCATTTTCCCGCGACTTACTCCCAGGGCTGGGAGATTTGGATTCGAACCAAAATTAATGGCTTCAAAGGCCACTGTCCCCGCCTTTTCGGCGGGTCGCCGATGAGGCGACTACCACTTAAAAATTTTTAATTCGCGAGCAGTGCTGGGAGACTTGGATTCGAACCAAGATAGCCTCCTTCAAAGGGAGGAGTCCTACCATTAGACGATCTCCCAGCACTGCTCGCGAACATCATTTTTTCAAATAATCCTCTAATTTACCATTCAAAACTTCTCTACCGTATCCTGTTTTGTAAAACTTTTCTGCCCGACTTGCGTCTTTTTTCTCAATGTACGCTTCGTAGTATATTAACTTAAAGGGTCGATTGTTTTTGGTATACAAGCCACCTATACCTGAATTGTGCTCAGAAACTCTTCTTTTTAAATCATCTGTACTTCCAACATACATTCGTTCGTTTTTTAAACTTTGTAATATGTAAGTATAATACATGGATTAATCTTTGTCCCCGCCTTTTCGGCGGGTCGCCGATGAGGTGACTACCGTTAGACCTGCCTGCGCAGGCAGGCGATCTCCCAATACCACAAAACACAGAGAAAATATAGCACAAATTTGATACAATTAAAATCGTGGTATTCAGATACTATCTAAAACTTTTGTCCATCCCCTTGAGCTTGCTTGCATTGTTTGTTTCCATATTTATCCTCTGGAAAATTTTGGGGTTGCCTTCTGCTGACGAGCTTATAAAAAGCATAAGCGCATGGATGGATAAATATGGCCTGTTGGTAATTTTCGCGGGCGCTTTCGTGGAAGGAATTCTTTTAATCGGCGCTTACTTTCCGGGCCTATTTGTCATCTTTGTGAGCATAGTTAGTTCAAGTTCAGTTGAAGAAGCCGCAACTAGGGTATTTCTGGGAACTTTGGGATTGATATTGGCCCACGCGACTAATTACGTGCTCGGGAGGTACGGATGGTACAAACTCTTAGCCAAGCTCGGTACAAAAAAATCAATCGAAGAAGCGCAAGAAAAACTTTCACAGAATGACACAAAGGCAATATGGGCAAGCTACTGGCTGCCGAGTTTGGCAACTGTAGTTGACACCGCTTCTGGAATACTGAAAATACCTTTCAAAAAATTTATTTTATCTTCGATAAGCGCATCGGTCTTCTGGAATTTAATTACCGGAATTGTCGTGTACGCTATGGGCAGTAAAGCGCTAGTTCTCGTGACATCGGGCGGAATGCAAGACCTCTTGATTCAAATTTCTATAGTTTTGCTCTGGTGCCTTATCTTAATATTTTCGGATTTGCGTAAAAGAAAAACTACCCCAATCTAAGTGACGGCACGCGCTCTAATCTTTTCGGGTCGGAGAATTCTCCACGGAGAAATTTGTGATAGCCGGCGAGCGCTATCATGGCCGCGTTGTCGGAAGTAAATTTCTTATCGGGAAAATACACCGGTACACCCAAATTTTTCGCCTCTTTGCGGATTCTCGCGCGCAGGCGCGAGTTCGCGGCGACTCCCCCGCCCAAGACGAGCATTTTCGGCTTGAATTCTTTTACAGCTTTGGCGGTTTTTATGACTAGGCAGTCAACAATCGCTTCCTGCACGGAAGCGCAGTAATCGGGAATAATTTTGGCGAAATCTTTGCCGAGTTTTTCTTTCAATTTGTTCGTATTATACAGGCAAGCGGTCTTGAGGCCGGAAAAACTAAAATTATAATCTTTGCTCCAGAGCATCGGCCGAGGCAGAGGATATTTATCCCGGTTAGCGCCTTCAGCGAATTTAGAAATCAGCTCCCCGCCCGGGTATCCCAAATCAAGCATCCGCGCCACCTTGTCAAAGCATTCGCCGGCAGCGTCATCCAGCGTCTGCCCCAGAATTTTATATTCTCCCAACCTCTCTACCCACGCGAGTTCTGTATGCCCACCCGAAACGTTCAGCGCGAGAAAAGGAAACTTTGCCTGCTTCAGCCCCGAATAATTTTTCCCGTTTTTATTTTTCAAAAATACCGAAAGCGTGTGGCCTTCCATATGATTCACGGCAATAAGAAGCAAATTATTTTCCAAGGCGATTCTTTTTGCCCAGGCCACGCCCACTTCAAGCGCAGGTGCGAGCCCCGGGCCATGCGTCACTGCTATGGCGTCTAATTTTTTAACTAACACACCGAAACTCGTCGCAGGCGTACTTCCTAGCCGAAACGGCAGCATGCTTTTGCGAGCTGGTCTGGTTGAGGCCGCACCATTCAAAACTTCATGTGCGGCCGACCCGAGGACCCGAGCAAAAGCATGCAGCCGCAGAGGCGATTGCAAAAAACCCGCGCGCTTTAGAGCGAGCTCAATACACCCGCCAATTAATCTCTCGTGTTCCCGGCGCGCTAGGTTCGGCACCACCCCGCCCCATTCTTTATGCACGTCAATTTGCGAAGAAACCACATTCGCGAGTACCTTGTCGTTCTCTAAAACCGCCACCGAAGTGTCGTCGCAGGAAGTATCTATGCCTAACGTGTAAATCTTTTTCATGTTTAAGCCGAAGCGGCAGCATACTTTTGCGAGCTGGTCTGGTTGAGCCCAGCAGGGCGACCCGAGGACCCGAGCAAAAGCATGCTGCCGCGAAGGTTGCTTTTCATCTTTTTATTTTATACTCAAACACCCTTTCCGTCTCCCCCGGCGCGCTGATTAAAATTTCTACTACCACCGCGTTCCCCAAATGTTTACCTATGTGCCCATACACCTTGTTCGCCCATTCAATCGCCACCACATTCGGCGTTCTGAAAATTTCTTCAGGTTTCAACGCATCAATTTCTTCGGGATTATACATTCTGTACGTGTCTATATGATGGAATTTCACTTTTTTCCCGCCCGCTTTTCCCGCGTACTCGTTGCACAACGTAAAAGTCGGCGAAGTCACCACTTCCTTGACGCCGAGTTTTTTCGCCAAATATTTCGCGAAATGCGTCTTGCCCGCCCCGAGCTCCCCCTGTAAAAGAAAAACAATGTTTTTCTTTCCCAAATTTTTTCCCAGTTTGCCGTAAATTTCATGAACAAACCGCTCGGTATCTTCCAAGGAACTTGATTGAAAAATATCAGGGCTTGAAATTTTTATGCTTCCTTCGCGTACAATGTGTATTCCTTCGAGCGTGGTATCAATCACCGTGCTGGGTTTTCTTTTAGGCAATTTGCCAGCGTCAATTATTAGGCCAATCAGTTTTTTCTGGCGCTCAGAAATATTTTTCAAAATATCGTCTATCGCGTACGGTGTTTTCTTGTATGAAGCATTCGCCGAAGTAGCGGTAATCGGCCTTTTGTATTTTTTTAAAAGCTCAAACACAAAAGAGTAATCGGGTACGCGTATGCCCTGCGTACCGGTCGGGCTTTCCACGCCTTTGGCCAGTTTCCCTTTCCCTTTTGATACGACCGTTATCGGCCCGGGCAGAAAGTTGTCGTAAATATTTTCGGCGGTTTTGTTTATATGCACGTATTTCTCGGCCATAATTTTGCCTGTCACCGCGACCGAAATGGGCTTATCCCCGCGCATAGTCTTGTACGCCAAAAGTTTATTTACCGCCTTTTGATTCGTAGCATCCGCGCCTATGCCGTAGCAGGTCTCGGTCGGGTAAACAACCAAACCGCCGTCCCTTAAAACGGCGATGGCCTTTTTTATTGCCTCTTTGTGATTTTTTTCAGTTAGTTTTATCCACTCCATTTATCAACTCTGTGAATATGCCATCTTGATATTCAAAAACGGATACCGAAGCGTTATCAAAATGATATTTAAAACTACTATCTCTCGGGGAGTTATGCAACAGGGGCATCAAACCTCGCAAGGCCCCCTCGTGAGTTACTGCTGCTACGCTAGAATACTGTTGATTAGTTATGGCGCTCAAGCCTTCCTTCAGCCTTGCTTCCATCTCCCTCCAAGATTCGCCCTCTGGCGGAACAAAATTATAACGCTCCTCCAGGCTCATAGGCGCAAGAACCTTCTCTATCTCTGGCCAAGACCTGCCCTCCCACTCTCCCCAATTTCTTTCCGCGAATCCTTTCAAAACCTCCAGCCTTAGGTTTAATTCTTTAGCTATTATATCCGCGGTTTCAACGGCTCTTTGTTCAGGAGAAGTAAAAATAATTTCAACTTGGTTCTTTTTGCATATTTTGCCCAAATCCTGTGCCTGCTTTTTCCCGAGTTCAGTCAATCCAACGGGGTCACCTGTCTTGTGAGTAAGCTCTTTCACGTTTGTCTCTGTCTCCGCGTGACGAATAAAAAGTATTTTCATATTACACAAACCAGTCCTTATGTTTAATCTCAGACAAAGCTAAAATCGCGGGCTGAAGGTAATAGTGCACCCTGTCTATGACACCATCAGTCAAAATGCTTACAATCCCGCCCTTTTGTTTCATATTTTCCGTATTAAAAAATTTATCGGTTGCGTGTCCTAACTCAAGACCGCTTTTCACGTATTCCGCTACTTTTTTTGGCAAATAAAAACTAGATGTACAAGCTTCAGAAATAAAACCGCTTTTGTCGCAGACAGTTATCCATGCGCAAACAGATAATTGGCTCTTATCGGTGAAAATTCCTCCTTCTTGGGCTATCCAAAAATCAGCATCAGGATATTTTTCTTTTATAAACTTAAGGCGGTTATTTGCGCCGATTCTTGCCTCGTCTTCCATCGGCTGGTCAGGCACGACCGAATCAGTTTTCACCCCAACGAATTCAAATTGCTCGCCGGGATACATCGAAGCAAAAGCCTTCTCCGCCACTTTTATTTTCACCGGATTTTCCGAAGCGACGATGACTTTTTTCATGATTATTTTTCTCCAATTATCTCCACCAGCGCAATCTCAAGCGGAAGTTCAGAAAGAAACGCCCGGTCTATTTCGCTGTAGGCCTTAAGGAGCGTTACCAAAGCCGGTGAGCGGAGCATGCCCTCTTTATCTTCTTTTATTATTTCTTTCAGAAAAACCAAATCGTCTTCCCCTAAATCGCCGGCAATTTCTTTCTCCATCCTCGGCGCATATTTAAGCATCACCGCCGCGCGGAATTTTTCGACAATCAGGCGCAGATAAAGCTTCATGTCTAAATTGAGCCCGGCGGCTTCCTGCACCGAGAGGATTCCTTTTTCCAAATCCTTTGAAGCGATAGCCAGAATAAAATTATTCACCAGCGTCGTCTGTGGCGCGCCGGTTATTTTCTCGACATCCTCCCTTTTTATTTTTTTGGTCTTCGAAAAATTGAGGACTTTTTGCAGTACGCCGAGCCCATCGCGATAAGACCCTTCGGCTAGAATTGCCAAGAGTTCCGCTCCGCCTTTTTCCAATTCATAACCTTCCTCCTTGGCAACGTCCGCGACAATGTTCCTAAGCATGGCCTCCGGGGCCTTCTTGAAAGTGAAAACCTGACAGCGGGAAATAATCGTCTCGGGCACTTTGTGAACCTCAGTGGTAGCCAAAATAAAAATCACGTGCTTGGGCGGCTCTTCCAGAATCTTCAAAAGCGCACCCCACGCGTCTTTAGAAAGCATATGCACCTCGTCTATGATATAGACCTTGTATTTTGAATCAAACGGCAATACCCGCGCCCCGTCGCGGAGCGCGCGGATGTCTTCTATCCCGCGGTTTGAAGCGGCGTCTATCTCATACAAGTCATTTTCGGAAACGCCTATTTCCCTGGCGAAAATGCGGGCTACCGAAGTTTTGCCCGTGCCACGCGAACCCACAAAAAGATAGGCATGCGATACCTTGCCTTCCTTAACCGAACTTTCCAAAACATCCGTAACGTGGTTTTGGCCGAAAACCTGTTCCCATTTTTTGGGGCGGTATTTGCGGTATAGCGCGAGTTCATGCATAAGAAAACTATATCACATCTTTTCCAGAAAATCCTTCACTATTTTTTCAACGTCTCTGACGTTTTTGGTTTCCATGAGTTTTATGCGAAGCTCCTTCGCGCCATCGAAACCGTTCACGTATGCTTTGTAATGCTTCTTCATAACGTCAAAACTTTTTATACCCTTGAACTCTTTTTCAAAAAGTTTCGTGTGTTCTATCAAAACCTTCAGCTTTTCCTTTAAAGAAACCTCGCCAGTGCTGTTTTTTTGTTCCCGAGGGTCCCGCTTTGGGGACCTGAAGCGCACCGAAGGAGGGCGCAGGGACGAAAAAACAGTACTGGTGAGGTTTCTGAACAGCCACGGATTTCCGAAAATGGCTCTGCCTAGCATTACTCCATCACAGCCATACTCTTTGGTTTTTGCTCTTGCATCTTCTAAACTCACCACATCGCCGTTGCCAATAAGTAAAGTTTCCGGGCTAATTTCATCGCGAATCTCAACGATTCTTTTCATAAGTTCCCAATGCGCCGGTACATCAGACATTTCTTTCCTGGTCCTCAAGTGAATCGTAAGCGCCGCCAAATTTCCTTTCAATATTTCCGGCAGCCAGGTTTCAATCTCAACCTTGCTGTAGCCAATGCGCGTCTTCACCGACACGGGCAAACCCTCTGCCCCTTCTTTGGCTGCTCGTATAATTTCGCGCGCGAGTTTTGGGTTTTTAATCATGGCCGCTCCGGCGCCTTGTTTTTCAATCGTTCGGTCGGGGCAACCCATGTTTATATCTACCCCGTCAAAGCCGAGCTCTCGGCACAAGACGGCAGCTTCCTTGATGTTTTCAGGGTTAGCACCAAATATCTGCGCCACTATCGGGTGCTCGTCTTTGGAAAATTTTAAGTCAATCAAAAGCTTTCCTCTGGCCTTCGGGTGTGCCAAGCCATCAGCTGAAACAAATTCCGTCCAGAACACATCCGGTTTGCCATAATTGGCTATAACCTTTCTGAAAGCGCAATCAGTAACATCGGCCATCGGCGCCAGGCAGAAAAAAGGTCTATTTAATTTTATCCAGAAATTCCGCATTAACGGAATTTATAATACACTTTATTCCCAAAACGCAAATCTATATATAAGAGCGAAGAATATTTTTTCTTGAAATCCGTCTGTAGGGGTTCAGTCGAGAGAATTGACTGCAGGTTTTCTGCCACCTTGCTCAAATCGTCTTCAATATTGAAAATTATTTCCGGCCCCGTTTTCCTCTCAAGCACCGGCCCGGCAAACGAAGGAAGATACATGCGCGCATCGCCTTTTTCGTCGAGATAAAAAACAGCGGGCTTCAGTCCCATCTTCTCAACCAGTTTCTTGAAAGACGCAAGCCGGGCAAAATTTTCCGGCGCGAAATAAAGGCCGAGCGGGCTTTCGCTTTCGGCTGAAAGTTTGCCGTAAAATTTGAAATAAACTTCTCCCGAGAAATACGGCGCTTCGTCAAAAATATATCCGATTTCATCCATGAAATAACATTTTTCTTTTGCGGAAGCCAGCGACTCGCCGCACCACATATAAACCGGAATTCTTTCCGTAACGTAAACCTCGAGGGTCTTGAAATCTTTCAAATTCAAACTGATGGATTCTAATCTTTTAAACCTTTCAGCCAGCTCTGCGGCTATTTTTTCGTCGGGATAAAGCAAAAAATTCGCCTTCGGGAAAAACCACAAATAATAGCCGGCGATCTTATCCCTGACGACTTCTTCAATGGCCCCGCTTTCTAAGACCTTGTTGCCGGTGATTTCTACCGTCCCGATATTTATCTTCTCTATCCTTGAAAGAAAAGTCAGCCCTAAAAAAAACAAAGAAACGGCAAAAAACCAAAGAAAGATTTTGCGCCGCAAGGTCTTGTGTTTCTGTTTTTTAAACTTTTGAAAACGCGGCGATGTCGATACTGTCTTGCTTTTCATTCACTTTATGAATTCCCTGCCGCCCATGTATTTTCGAAGCGCTTCCGGAATCTTCACGCTGCCGTCCGCCTGCTGAAAATTCTCGACTATCTGACAGATTAGGCGAGGCATGGCCAGTGCCGTATTGTTCAAAGAATGCGCAAAAAGCAGTTTCCCGTTTTCATCTTTGTAGCGAATACCAAGCCGGCGGGTTTGAAAATCGTGGAAATATGAAGAGGAATGCGTTTCGCGGTATTTATTCTCTGAGGGCATCCAGGCCTCTATGTCGTACTTTTTCACCTGCCCCAGACCCAAATCTCCACCGCAATTCACCACCACATGGTATGGGATTGAAAGCTCCTTGAGGAGCGCTTCAGAGTTAGCGGTAAGTTCTTCATGCATGCGCACCGATTCTTCGTGCGAGGCCTCACACAAAACCACCTGCTCGTATTTTACAAATTCATGAATTCTGAATATGCCTTTAGTGTCTTTGCCGTGACTCCCCGCCTCGCGGCGAAAACAAGGGGAAAAGCAGAAAAACTTGAGCGGTAATTTTTTCTTGTCTATAATTTCACCGGCGTAATAACCCATGGTAGCAACTTCGGCTGTTCCGGCAAGGTATTCACCGTCTTGTGTCTTGTACAAATCCTCCTCGCTCTGGGGAAGATAACCGGTGCCGACGAAAGATTCCCTGCGCAAGAGCGACGGCACAATCATCGGCGTAAACCCTTGCCTGTCCATAAAACGCTCTTCAACAAAACGCATCAAGGCCCACTCTAGCCGGGCACCGTCATTTTTCAAAAAATATCCGCGAAAACCGGCAACTTTCGCCCCTCGTTCGTAATCGGCCATATCATGCATAAGCATGAGCTCCATGTGATTCTTGGGCGCGAAATCAAAAACCGGTTTTTCACCCCAAACGCGCACCTCGACATTCTGCTCGTCCGAATTGCCCTCTGGCACGGTTATATCGGGTACGTTCGGCACCTGCACCATCATTCTCTGCCATTCTTCCATTGTCTCCCGGAGCTTGTCTTCTTTTGCCTTTATGTCTTCTTTCACCGCGCGCATTTCTTCAATAAGCTGAACTTTAAGCGCTGAATCTTGATTTCTCCCGATGTCGTTCGAAACTCTATTTACTTCGCTCCGCAGGTCTTCTATTTCTTTGAGCTGTTTCAAACGTTCATCGTCAAGTTCTATTAGTTTCCCGATGTCTATCTCGATAAGTTTTTTCTTCGCGCCGGCCTGTACAATGCTTTTGTTTTCGCGTATGAATTTGATATCTAGCATACCGCCATTATATACTATTTTCGTGCAAATCAAAAAACTCCTAAAGAAAGATTTCCCGAAAGCTCTCCTAGAAATTCCCCAGCCGCCCGAGAATTTATGGATTATCGGCGAACTACCAAAGCAAAACCTGATTCACCTGTGCGTGGTCGGCTCGCGCAAATTTACATCGTACGGCAAGGAAGCGTGCGAAAAAATAATCCGCGGGCTTAAGGGCTACCCCGTCTGCGTGGTCTCGGGTTTCGCCATGGGTATAGACACCATCGCCCACAAAACCGCGATGCAAAACGGTTTGCCCACCATAGTCTTTCCCGGCTCGGGCCTGGGCAAAGAGGCAATTTATCCGAAAACAAACATCCGGCTTATGGATGAAGTGGCGCGCGCGGGCGGATGTTTTATTTCCGAGTTCGAGCCGGACTTCAAAGCCACAAACTGGAGCTTCCCGATGCGGAACCGCTTGATGGCCGGCACATCAAAAGCGACGCTGGTGATAGAAGCGCAGGAAAAATCGGGCACTTTGATTACCGCCCGGCTGGCTACCGAATACAACAGAGACGTGTTGGCCGTGCCGGGCTCTATTTTTCTGCCCACATCTAAGGGTACGAACAAATTGATCCGCCAGGGAGCTACGCCGGTAACTTGTCCCGAGGACGTGCTAGAGGCTTTAGGATTTGAATTGCCAAAAAACGATAAAGAAAAGCAGGCCTCGCTCTTCGCCGACCTGTCGCCGGAAGAGAAAAAAGTAGTGGAACTATTACGCGAACCTCTCCCGCGTGACGAACTCATCCGCGCCATGCAAATGCCCGTACCGAACGCGAACGCAATTCTTTCGATAATGGAAATCAAGGAGCTAATCAGAGAGGAGTTTGGAGAAATACGATTGAATTAGAATTTTTGGAGTACACTTTTCGCAGGGGTTTGGCGAGCGACGGCGAGCCAATTTCAGGAATTTTTAAGCTTCAAAAATTCCGTACCGGAGAAAAGTGATATTCCAAAAATTCTAGTTTAGTTTGCAAAAAAAATAAAACTCGTGTAATACTTAGCGCGTATGCGATTACTTATTGTTGAATCACCATCGAAAGCAAAGACGATTGAAAAATACCTGTCCGCCAATTCAGGGGCGGACCTGGATCCTTATGTTGTACGCGCGTCTATCGGCCATATTCGCGATTTACCAAAATCAAACAAGAAAGCCATAGACATCGAAGGGGGCTTTGTTCCGCATTACGAAATATCCAAAGGCAAAGAAAAAGTTGTGCGCGAACTCGAAGGTTTGGCCGAAAAAGCAGACGAGGTAATTCTGGCTACCGACCCCGACCGGGAGGGCGAGGCCATCGCCTGGCATATCAAAGAAATTTTAAATGGCGATAAAAAAATAAAAGCGCCGATAAAGCGCGCCACTTTTCACGAAATAACCGCCGAGGCGGTAGAAGAAGCCCTCAAAAACCCGAGAGAGATAGATACCGCCTTGCGCAGAGCCCAGGAAGCCCGTAGGGTGCTCGACCGACTGGTGGGATATGATTTGTCCGGCCTTATCTGGAAAAAAGTGCGCTATGGGCTCTCTGCTGGCAGAGTGCAGTCGCCGGCGCTTCGCATTATTATGGAACGCGAGCGGGAAATCCGCGCTTTCGTTCCCGAAAGATACTGGAAAATTTTCGGCGTCTTTGAAACAAGCAAGGGAGACAAGCTGGCCCTGACCTGCAAAGACGAACCGCGTGACCTGCCTACCGGACAGGCAGGCGAAAAACTGGTAGAAAAAATACTGGAAACGGGCAGAAAAGAGAACTGGAAAATCGTTGAAGTCAAAGAATCCGAGCAAAAGCGCTCTCCGCGCGCGCCCTTTACCACCTCTACCCTGCAGCAGACCGCGAGCTCGCGCTTGGGATACTCGCCTTCCCGCACTATGCAACTCGCGCAGAAACTCTACGAGGCCGGGCATATCACTTATATGCGTACCGACAGCACGAACCTGGGCGCCGCGGCTCAAGCGCAAATTCTAGCGCTCGTAGAAAAAAAATACGGAAAAAATTACGCCGAGCCGCGTATGTACAAAACTAAATCAAAAAACGCGCAGGAAGCGCATGAGGCTATTCGCCCTACCCACGTCGAAAACGCGGAAGCGGGCACCGAAGAGCAAAGACGATTGTACAGGTTAATATGGGAGCGCGCGGTAGCTTCGCAGATGGCCGACGCCAAGGTTCTGAAAACAAAAATCAGCGCGAATGTAAGCAACTTGGAAGTCGGACTTCCAAGTGGAAATTCAACTTCCAAGTTTGAGTTTCCCGACTTCACCGCTATCGGCTCGCGGATACTTTTTGACGGCTGGCTCAAGGTTGACAGCGCGAACGGGAACGAAGATGTTGTTCTGCCCGAAGTAAAAGAAAACGAAAATTTAAAAATGCTTGAGTTATCTAGCGAAGAAAAATTCACCGAACCGCCGGGAAGATACAGCGAAGCCGGCCTGGTGAAAGAACTTGAAGCGCGCGGCATCGGCCGGCCTTCTACTTACGCCTCAATCATGAAGACCCTGGAAGACCGCGAGTACGTGCGCAAGGAAAACCGCACCCTCTTCCCCACCGACACCGGTGAAGTTGTCTCGGACTTTTTGGAAAAACATTTTATGAAGTACATCTCGGATAATTTCACCGCCGAAATGGAAGATGAACTCGACGAAATCTCGCGGGGCGAGCGCGAGTACGAAAAGACGCTCAAAGATTTTTACGGGCCGTTCTTAAAAGAAATAAAATCGAAAGAAAAACTCGAAAAAGCGACCAACTTGGGCGACGCGCCGGAGAATATAAAATGCCCAAAATGCGGCAGTTCGATGATAATCAAACTCTCTCGCGGAGGGAAATTTTATTCCTGCTCGAAATATCCCGAATGCGATGGAGCGCTGAAGTTCGACGGCACAGAATTAAAGGGCCCGGAAGAAACGGGCGAAAAATGCCCTGAATGCGGAGACAAGGAGGGTAAAAATGGAGGTGGCAAACTGGTAATCAAAGAAAGACGCGACGGCTCGGGCACCTTTATCTCCTGCTCGCGCTATCCGAAATGTAAGTTTATTAAAAAAGATGAAGCCGAGGAGGCCAGAAAGAAAACAGGTGTGGCTTGCCCAGAGTGTAAGAAAGGCGAACTCACCGAGCGCCGTGGGCGTTTCGGGATTTTTTATTCCTGCTCAAATTACCCCGACTGCAAATTCGCGATAAAAGCCAAACCCACCGGCAGGATCTGCGACATGTGCGGAAGCTTAATGATGCTCGGCACAAAGACCATACCTGAGCGGTGCAGTAATAAAATGTGCGCTAACCATAACCCGCATAAATTAAAAAAAACTGAGTAAAAATAAAAATAGCCGACAGACATCTTGTGTATCGCCGGCTGAGAGTTTTTTAAAGAGAACTCTCAAAACTCTTTTCTCGAGCTAGAATACAAGGTTGACATCAACCCATATCCTAGCTTCAAGTACCTCGTACGAAATAGAATAAACATCTTCGTACGAGGCCCCCACCAAAATTCCCCGGTATACTGCGGGTACAATATACCGCGTCGCCGATGATGGGAGCTCGGCGACTGCAAACCCCGCACCCCATATGGCAACCTTTTTGGGTTGCCAAAAAATGCCCTCCACCAGGGTGGGTTCCTGGTGGTCGACAAAATCCCATCGCAGGGACTTGCCGAAAAACCCCCATGTCTCCACCTGCAGCCCGTGGGTTCGGGCGTAGGTTTCGACATCAGTCTGGGCCAGGGCGGGTCCAGTGGCTAGCATGATGGCTAGCCAAAAAAAAGTTTTTTTCATGGTACACCTCCTTTACTAATTATAGCACATTTTGTAGTATTTGTAAAGCTTTTATGGTCTGTGGTATACTTTCCCCATGGCAAACGTGAAAGAAATCATCAGCTTCATGCGCGATGGGACGACGAAAGAAGGCGAAGGCCTGATTGAAAAAGCATACACTTTCGCCCAGAAAGCGCATGACGGGCAAAAAAGATTGGACGGCAGTCCATACTTTTCGCACGTATTCGAGACGGCGAAGATACTCGCCCAAATCGGCATGGATGCCGAGACAGTGGCCGCCGGGCTTTTGCACGATGTGTTGGAAGACACGAAAATAACCGAAGAAGAAATGAAGAAAGAATTCGGCGACAGGATAATTTTTCTGGTGAACGGCGTGACGAAACTAGGAACCCTGAAATATCGGGGCAGCGAAAGGCACGTCGAAAGTTTGCGTAAATTTTTCATCGCCATGACCGACGATTTGCGCGTCGTGATTATAAAATTCGCCGACCGTCTGCACAACCTGCGCACCTTAGAACACGTGCGCGAAGATAAAAGGAAGAGAATCGCGATGGAATCAATCGAGGTCTACGCGCCGCTGGCCGACCGGCTGGGCATGGGACGATTGAAGAGCGAGCTCGAAGACGCGGCCTTCCCTTTCGCCTATCCCAAAGAATACAAAGAGACAGAGGAGCTTCTGCGGAACGAAAAAAAGACCTTTGAAAAAAACCTGGCCGAAGTCAAGAACGAATTAGAAAAAGAGCTGGTAAAAAACAAAGTCAATATCGTAGATATAGATTACCGGGTGAAGCATAAATACAGTTTGTGGCGCAAGCTTTTGCGTAAAGACAAAGACCTTTCTAAGGTATATGACATTGTAGCCCTGCGAGTGGTAGTAGAAACAATCGAAGAATGCTATCAGGTTCTGGGGATAGTCCACTCGCTCTGGAAGCCGCTGCCGGGGAGAATCAAGGATTATATCGCCCTGCCCAAGCCGAACGGCTACCGCTCTATTCACACCACGATTTTCACCGGCAAACGAGGCATCGCCGAAATTCAAATCCGCACCAGAGAAATGAATCTGGAAGCGGCATACGGTTTCGCTGCGCATTTCGCCTACAAAGAAACCGCTTCGCGCAAGAAAAAAACTGATGATATCTCGCAGCTCAAGTGGCTAGAGGAATTAAAAAATCTACACCACGAACATGATTTCAGTGACCCTCAAAAATATCTGGAGCATTTGAAAATGGATTTCTTCAGCGACAGAATATTTATCTTCACACCAAAAAGCGACATTATCGACTTGCCCGAGGATTCAAGTCCGGTCGATTTCGCGTACGCCATACATTCCGACGTCGGAGAACATATTTCTGGAGTAAAAATAAACGGACGGATTGCCTCGATAGACACCAAACTCAAAAACGGCGACATTGTAGAAATTATCACCAAAAAAGACGCACGCCCTTCGAGTAAGTGGCTAGATTATGCGAAAACCAGCATGGCCAAAAAGCACATTAAATCCTACCTAGAGAAAAATAGCTTACTGGCCCGGCTGAAATCCTTTGGAAGGTCTTAAATACTAAAATTAGAAATATCGTAAAGTTTGCTTTCGTCTGGGGCTGTTTCCTCTTTCACTCCCGCATCGCTTTGCGAAGCATTGCCGGCAGGTTTTTCTTCTTGGTTTGGGGCAGAGCTAATGTTTTGGGAAAGATTAGCCGGCTCTTCCCCTCCTTCTATTTTCGCGATATGCTTTTCTAGCAAATTGTTGGGGTTTCTCTCGATATCGGGCTTATTCATAAGCTCTAGAATCGCCCGCAGGTCTTCGGTCGAAAAGAAATCAATTTTAATCTGTCCGCCGGTCTCGCTTCGGTCTATATGCACCCGCGTGCCGAGCTTGTCTTGAAATTCTTCTTCCAGTTCGGTTATTTCGGGGTCGGGCATAAATTCTTTCTTGCGCACGCGGTCGTAGGCAATTCGCCGCGCGTTTCTTTCGGCTTCCCGCACGGTAAGTTTCTTGTAAATAATTTCTTTAAAAAGCACCATCTGCTCTTCGGGATGGTCGACAAGCATGAGAAGCGGCCGAGTGTGGCCTTCCGAAATTTTTCCTTCCGAGAGGGCCTTCAGAATTTCGTCGGGCAAGAAGAGTATGCGCAAAGTGTTCGAGACATATTCTCGGCTTCGGCCCATTTTTTTTGCAACTTCGGCGTGGGTAAATCTGAATTCGTTCACCAGCTGAAAGAAAGCGCGCGCGCGGTCAACCACGTTCAGGTCCTCGCGCTGCAAATTCTCGATAATCGCCAGCTCCAGCTTCATCATTGAAGTGTCACCTTCGCGGATGATGACCGGCACCTGCGACACGCCGGCCAGCTTGGCCGCGCGCAGGCGGCGTTCACCGGCAATAAGTTCGTATTCGGTGGTAAGCCCGCCGTCTTCTTTCACTATCTCGGTGCGGGATACGGTAAGCGGCTGCAGCACGCCGTATTGCCTTATAGAGTCGGCCAAATCTTGCAAGCGTGTCTCGTCAAAATCCCGCCGGGGCTGGTACGGGTTTGGCTTTATTTTCTCGGTATCAATCCAAAAAATTGAGTTGGAATACAGGTTAGACATGCGCTGATTTTAACACAAGAACCGAAATTGCGTAAAGTTAAGAATTAAGTTAATATCTTGTTGATTCGCCGCAAGTATATTTTAGATGCCGGAGTGGCGGAATTGGTAGACGCACACGACTCAAAATCGTGCGAGGCAACTCATGAGAGTTCGATTCTCTCCTCCGGCACCAAAATTTAACGCGCCTGTAGTTCAACGGATAGAACGCAAGTTTCCGGAACTTGTAATCAGGGTTCGATTCCCCGCAGGCGCACACAAAAATTTTATCCACACCCTTTGCTTGCAGATATATCACATATGATATATTATTTTTGAATGCAAAAAAATAACACACAACAAAAGCAGATTGGCGATTTTATCAAAAATTTACGGGAAAAGCGCGACCTTACGCAAGCCGAGTTCGCTAAAGCGCTCGCGACTTCACAGAGCGCCGTGGCCCGCATGGAAGCCGGCGAACAAAATTTCAGCACCGAAATCCTTTCAAAAATAAGCGAAGTGCTAGACCATAAGGTTGTCTGCATCAACGACTCTATTGACTTTGAAATCAAAGGCGGCAAGAAACTTCACGGCACAATCAAAACGAATTTTTCCAAAAACGGCTCAATGGGCATACTCTGCGCCTCCCTTCTGAACAAGGGAACCACCGTGCTTCACAACATCGCCCGTATAGAAGAAGTAGACAGGATGATAGAGATCTTCGAGAGCATCGGCGTATCTATAAAGTGGGTGGGAAAAAATTCCTTGAAGATGGAAACCCCGAGAGAATTTAACCTGAAAAACATAAACATCGGCTCTTCTTCGAGAACTAGATCTATTTTGATGCTGATGGGCCCGCTCATACATCGAGTATCTCGTTTCAGCATACCTCATTCGCAAGGGTGCACTTTGGGTAAAAGAACCGTGGCCGGCCACACATACGCCTTGAAAGACCTCGGGGTAAAAATAAAAGTCACCCCTACCACTTACGAAATAGATGCTAAAAAACTAAAACCGGCGGAAATCGTAATGTACGAATCGGGCGACACCGCCACCGAAAACACCCTGATTGCCGCCGCTTTGGTCCCCGGTGAGACGACTATCAGTTTCGCCAGCGCGAATTATATGGTCCAAGAAACGTGTTTTTTCCTTGAAAGCATGGGGGTCAAAATAGACGGCATCGGCACTTCTACACTAGTCGTGCACGGAATAAAAGAAATAAATAAAAACGTGGAATACTGGAACAGCGAAGACCCAATAGAGTCTATGATGTTTATCACCGCCGGGGTTGTCACTGAATCAAAACTGAATATCACTCGCTGCCCGATTGACTTTCTTTCACTTGAACTTGAAAAAATGAAAAGAATGGGTTTGAAGTATAAGGTCTCTAAAAAATATTTTTCGCAAAACGGCCGAACCAAACTGGTTGATATTGAAATATTGCCGAGCAAATTAAAAGCTTTGGCTGATAAAATTCACCCCAACCCCTACCCGGGCATTAATATGGACAACTTGCCTTTCTTTACACCGATAGCGGTTAAAGCTGAAGGCCAGACGATGATTCACGACTGGACGTACGAAAATCGGGCCATATATATGGCTGAACTGAATCGACTAGGGGCAAACGTTACACTAGCAGACCCACACCGGCTGTATATCCAAGGAGGGACAAAGTTAAAAGCGGCGCAGGTCGTCTGCCCGCCCGCCCTGCGCCCGGCAGCGGCGATCCTTATTGCCATGCTTGCTGCTGAAGGCACCTCCATCTTACGCAACGTGTATATGATCAAACGCGGGTACGAAGAAATCGCCGAACGCCTGAATTCCATCGGGGCGGATATAAAAGTGCTAAAATGAAAAAACGGAAAGTTATAGTGATTTTAGGCCAAACAGTCACGGGTAAAAGCGACCTGGCGGTTAAGCTAGCTAAAAAAATAAACGGCGAGATAGTTTCTGCAGATTCAAGACAGGTGTACAGAGGGTTAGACATAGGCACAGGGAAAATCACTAAGAAAGAAATGCGGAATGTCCCCCATCACCTGATTGACGTGGCAAATCCGAAAAGGAGGTTTACGGCAGCCCAATACCAAAAACTTGCAATGGGTGCTATGACTGATATTTTAAAAAGAGGCAAAACGCCGATAATCTGCGGAGGCACGGGTTTTTATATAGACGCGATTACCAAAGGAACTGTCTTCCCCGAAGTAAAGCCAGACCCGGCTTTGCGCAAAAAACTACTAGCGAAATCCGCAGACGTGCTTTTTGCCGTACTGCGGGAACTAGATGCAAAAAGAGCACAAGATATAAAAAATAAAAACGAACAAAACAATAAGGTTCGCCTTATCCGCGCCATAGAAATCGCTCAAACGTTAGGTAAGGTACCGAAAACAAGATATGTTATAAGTTCTGCTATAGCAGAAAAAATAACATTTGTTAAAATAGGTCTTTTTCTACCGAAGGATATTTTGAAAAAACGAGTAGAAAAAAGAGTAGCAAAAATGTTCCGGCAAGGACTAATCAAAGAAATTCAAAAATTAAAAAAATTTGGCGTTTCTGACAAAAGATTGAAAGAACTCGGTTTTGAATACTACTTCCCCACGCCTGAGAAAGTAATCGCCGAAACTCTTAAATACGCCAAGCGCCAAATGACCTGGTTCAAAAGGGACAAGGAAATAAGGTGGCTGGATGCCAGTAAATCAGTGGCTTTTTTGAATTCTTTGTCTTAACTCTTCAAAAAGATTGAAATCTTCCTCTCTCCTAGTTGTGTTGTTTGAATTAAAACTTTCTGATTTATTTGGTATTGGATATTTTCCTATCCATTCTACTGAATTCGTGAGTCGTTTTAAAAATAATTCTTCATCATCATTAAAAATAATGTCTGCCTTTTTAAATAAAAAAACAAGATTATGGGTTTCTAGAGGAAATTTTTTGTCTGTTATTAAAAGAGGTTCATTTTTTATAATTTTTCCTTTTAAGAGAGTTTCCAAACTCAAGCTCAGTAGCATCATAGTTATCCAATGAAATCGATGAATTTTTTCTCCTATTTTCTTTCTCAGTGGATTTTTTGCTGTCATTGGGTTGTTCATTGTCCAACAATTCCAAAGAATTTTTGCGGCGTCGTATAATTCATTGGAATTAACATTCCAGAAACCTGAATTCCCCCTTGAATTTAAAACCCTGTCATGCATGATGATAATTTTTTAACTTAATCTAGCGGGCGATGAGGGAATCGGACCCTTGACCGCGGTTTTGGACCCCGTCGTTCGCGAACGACGGGGTGGAGACCTAAATGTCTCTGGCGGGAGCTAAGGGAATCGGACCCTTGACCGCGGTTTTGGAGACCGCAGTTATACCACTTAACTAAGCTCCCATCATACTTCTCTTAATTCTTTTTACCAATCCATTATACACAGAACCGCTATTTTTGAAACTCTTTTCCCGCTCCTTCGCATCATCTATATTTCTATAAGATTCGTAATAAACAAGCTCAACGGGCAATCTATGGCTAGTATTTTCTACGTTCCCTCTCTTGTGTTCAGATAAACGTTTTTTCAGGTCAGCAGTATACCCGAAATACAGCTTATTGTCTTTCTTACTCTTCAAAACGTAAACATAAAACATGTGGGCCGTGGAGGAATCGAACTTCCGGCAACGGTCTTGGACCCTGTCGCTCGCGAGCGACGGGGTGGAGACCGCTATTCTACCACAGAACAATAGGCCCATGCTCCGCCCACACTTTAAACCGGTATCAAAACGCGGGCGGAAACATACAGGCGCAAAAACGAAAAAGAAATCGCGCCTGACGGAATTTCCACTTAAGCAAAGAAATTCCGAACTAAAAGAACCCGCAACCGGTCTCGGCTGCGCTTTATATATAGCACAAAAAAGAGGCAAAAGAAACAGGTTATTTCTTGATTTCTTTATGCTTGGTCTTCTTCTTACACCATTTGCAGTACTTGTTGAGCTCAACTTTCGCGGTAACGGTCTTTTTGTTCTTGCTTGACCAGTAATTTATGCGCTTACAGAGCCCGCAGGCAAGTTTTATGAGTCGTTCTTGGGACATGGGATAATCTTAATATAAATAAGGCCTAAAAGCAACTATTGAAATTTTGGCCCGCCGATTTGCTTTAAAATACTTGAATCAAATGTATAAGTCGTGCCTTTCCGCGCGTTGAATCTTTCTTCCGCCAGAGCCACGAGCTTGGTAACAAGCTCAACCCCAGAGACCCCTACTTTTTTCCAATTGTGAACATATAGGCTTCCAGGAAGCGTATTTACCTCGTTTATGTAAACTTTTTTCTGTACCCCGTCTATCAGGAAATCTACTCTGGCAACACCCTCACAGCCGAGCATTTTGTAGGTTTTTATACCGAGATCCATAACCTGTTTGGAAAGACTTTCATTAACCTTAGAGTCATCACTTATCTTGGCCGGAATTTCACTATAAGCATTGTTTACCCCGCTCTGTTTTTTTCCGCCCCCAGAAATATACTTCTCCTGGAAATCAAAAAATTCAGTTTTATTGAGGGGTCGTTCTACTCCGGCCAACCTCACCAAATCGTCATTACCAATTATGGGTAAAGTAACTTCTACAAGATTGTCTACACCTTCCTCCACCAAGATTTTGTCATCATAATGAAATGCTACTTCGACGGCATTCTCAAGTTCTTCTGTTTTTTTAACTTTGGTAATACCAATACTCGAGCCCAAATGCACCGGTTTTACGAAAAGCGGCCATTTCAATTTAGAAATTTTATTTTTATATTCTTCTTTGTTCTTATCCCAATCATTCTTTGTAAACCACACGTACGGCACTATAGGCACACCTTCGGCCGCGAGCACCTGTTTGGTTAAAACTTTGTCCATAGCGACAGCAGAAGCGAAAATATCACAGCCCACAAAAGGCACATTTGCCATCCGTAAGAGCCCCATGAGCGACCCATCTTCGCCGTAAGTACCGTGCATGGCGGGAAAGGCAACATCTATATTTACGGTTTTTGGGAAAATTCCGGGCCAAATTATTTTCAATCCATTGTCAAAAAGTATTTGAACTTTTTTTTGTTTTTTCAAAACCTCGGCAATATTGTCCTGCTTGAAATATTCCAAGTCGTTCATTTTTTGGTCAGAGTACCAAGAACCGTCTTTCGCTATATAAACCGGATAAACGTCGAAATTCCCTATCGCCAAAAGCGATTCTATTATCGGCACATGCGCGGTGATTATAGACACGTCATGCTCGGCGCTCCTGCCTCCGAAAAATACGGCAATGTTTTTTTTAGTAGTATTGGTCGGGCCAGTCATTCTGCAATAATACTATATCACCCGAAACGGTCAAATGAGGCAAGGCCGAAAGCATTTTTAAGCTGTCTTCAAACCATATCACTTCGCCCGCGAAATTCTCTTCTTTCAGACCTGCTTCAATATAAGGCGTAACCGAGTTTTTTACCAAAACAATTTTTTCTATTCCGCTTCGCGCGAGTTCCCTGCCGATTTCTTTATGCACTTCTTCGGTCCTCGGTCCCATTTCTACCAATCCGGGAGTAACGTAAAACCGGCGGCGGCTTTTAAGCGAAGCCAAAAATTCTATCACCACCTTAACCCCGTCAGGGTTGCCGTTATAGCTGTCATCCAGCATCGTTACTCCGCCGGCGAGGGTCTTTGGCTCTAACCGATGCTCGAATGGTTTCGTTTCGGCCACTCCTTTTTGCAGGTCACTTATCTTTATTCCTAGACATAGACCCAGATGCACCGCCGCGCAAAGCGGGCCGACTTGGTGCAAGCCGAGGAGTCCTGAATTAAACTCAAAATTTTTACCCTCATACTCCAGAGTAAAACTGGTGCCTTCGAGCCCAGCATGTGCGCTCGAAACCCGCAAACCATCCAAGCCGCTCCTTGAATAGACAAAATCCTTCGACTGGGCGCGACTTTTTGCCGGTTCGTTTTCGCCGTTTATGTACAACACAGGGGAACCCTGTGTAAAATTTTCACAGGGTTCCCCTGTGTTTTTTTTATTTTCCTCAAGCCAATCAGCTAGTTCAAAAATCGTGCTCGCGGTTGTATCCAGATTCTTGAATTTCTCCAAGTGCGCTTCATTTACTCCGGTGATTATCCCGATTTGCGGATGCACAAATTCGCACATCTCTCTTATGTCCCCTTTGTAATATTCGCCAAGTTCAAAGATTAAAATTTCTTCGTCTCCTTTTAACGTCTTAATGAAATTGCTGATACCCGTCAGCGTATTATAATTTTTCTCCGGCGAAGCGACTTTTTTACCGGCGGAAAGCACGGTCTTCAATATTTCGCGCATAGTCGTTTTGCCGAAGCTCCCGGCAATGCCGATTTTCAAGCCCTTGTGTTTTTCAAGCTCCGCAGTTCTTTTTTTAATCAAAAAATGCATTTTGGGCAGATAAAAAATTTTCATGGCAAAAACCAAAAGCAAAACTCCGAAAGCTAGAATATAAGGAGCCAGAAGCGCCATGGCCGCCACGGCGGCGTATTTATAATCGAAATTTGCAAAAACCAAAACGCCCAGAATGGCGGCATACGAAGCGAGGTAAATCAGCCAGGAAAACGAAAGGAAGATTTTCGCATTTTGGGTTTTTACCAAACTCTTTCTTTTTTCCACCCGGCAAAAATCTTCTACCCTCAACCACCATTTGAGATACGGAACCGGTTTGTATTCGCTCGCCTGCAGCATATACGCTATCGACCTAGGATAACGCAAGCTGTATTTAGAAATAAATCTGTTGAATATATTTTTTAACATAAGAATTTTTCCACGATATCTCCCACCTCTTGTGCTTTTTCTTCATGCACGAAATGTCCGCAACCTTTTAAAACATTAAGCTCCGAACCGGCAATCATTTTTGAGAGCCGCATTCCATCAGAAAGGGGCGTTTCTGTGTCATTCTCGCCCCAGACAAGCAGCGCCGGAGAATTAACTTTTTGGGCGTTTATAGAAAGATCTTCGTTTATTACCCGAACGAAAGTCCCCCGCATGGCGCCGGCAGAAAGGTAATCTCGACTTCCGATTTTTTGGTACATTTTTCGGCGCAATCCCTCCCGCCAGAAATAAAACGGCGGAATGCACGTGACCATCCGGCCGGTTTTCGCCAGAAACTTTAATAAACGGTTGCGGAAAGTTTTCCTCTTGGCGATGCCGGCTGAAGAAATTAGCACTATTTTCTCGGTTTTCAAAATATTTTCCGAAACGCCTTTTATAATTATCCGTCCGCCCATCGAGTGCCCGACTAGCGCGTATACATCTAGATTCATTTTTTTTACAAAATCAGAAACGAAATAGACATATTTGTCCAAGTCCCAATCCTCCCTCGGCCTTTCGCTCCCGCCAAAACCCGGCAAATCAAGGCGCACGAACCTGTGCGTTTTCTCTAGTGAATCCCTCAAGGAATTCACTAAGGGGTCGAAAGTGTGCAGATTGCTTTGCCATCCGTGCAAAAAAAGCAAGGTTTTTCCCTCCCCCTCATCTTCGTATTCCGTGGCCAAATTTTGAACGATCATTTTCATTACATTAGAAACACCATTATACAGATTTTTTATTTTATTTCCTTATTCGCCTATTCGCGCGCCTGCCTGCCGGCAGGCAGGAATTAGAGAATCAATAAACCTCCCCCTGATAACACCTCTCACAATAAACAATCTCCGGCCTCTCAGGGGCGTAAGAGGTCTCGAATTCATTGGTACAACCTTCCTTCATGCATTTCCTATGCCATAGCTTGAGGGGGTTACATAATGCCATCCGACGCCTATACCTTTCGTCTTGATGCAATCTTGGCAAAGGAATATTCATTCGCCGATAGAAATCAATCTCAAATTTGGTTATTCGAAAAGGTCTCTTAGTCGCGGCACATTCTACCACTTCATTTAGAATGGTATCGTCCGCATCTTTTATATCGTCCGGCAAATCATCCGCTTTTTTTGTGATTTCATATTTATTTTCCGCCTTTTCTTTCCATCTATATCCCCTCTTTAGAACCTCTTCTTTAGAAAGCGGAACCAAGGCGCTAGCCATGGTTTCGTTGTAGCCAAACGGCGAAAACTCGTAAGGAAAAAGTTCTCCGTATCTGTATGTTATCCCGCTGGTATCTATGTACGGCATCTTCATCATGTGGTCTTTTATTTTTTCCGTCAATGAAAGATATTCTTCTTTTTTATACTGTTTGTTTAATATGCAGTACTTTTTAGAGCGAAGGCCGATACAGCCGAATAAGTGACTTGAAGATTGGCAATAATCTATATACTCCACGTCTGATACAGCCGGCGCTCCGGCTAGAACAAATTTTACATTAGTGCTATGGTCTGACCCTCCAAAACCATGCTCGTAAACCATTTCAGAATTTTTGCCCAGATGGCAGGCATCCATTGCGTCTTTGATTTTAAGGGAACGATATATGAACTTGACATCTTCCGATTCGTAAGAGCTAAACACGAAATGCGCGTTCTTGCATTCGCGGATTTCGTCCCCGGTAGAGTTTACGCTATTTGTTGATTTAGCGTATTTTCTGGGAAATTGAAGATAAAATTTCCAGAATTTTTCCAGATTTTCCTGCACCGACTTATAACTTCCCGTGTTTAATTCTTTCAATCTCTCAAAATATTCCTCTCTAGAGTATTCCCGGTTCCAGATGTGGTATTTCTTATTGCGCAAATTTACACAGCTAAAACAATTACTGCAATTCACGCAATCAAAAACAAAATCGCAATCCAGGCAATTAGAAGACCAGTAGGCATACCGGCAGTTGTAATTTTTCACGCTCCCAATTCCTTCGTAAACCAACTCGCTTTCTTTGGCGTTTAAGGCGTCCACTATTTTCTTGGAACCGTCTATATTATTTGAATAGTAAACGTCCTCTGAACCGTAAATCACCGAATACGCCAGGTAAATATTTTTTGCTTCCTGCACGAAGTTCGCGTATTCGGTGTTAATACAATCATTCGTCTGCCAGGTGGATTGCCTTGGCACCCGTAAAAAAAGCTCATGCCATTGCTTGAAAAACGGTTTATTAAAATCATACTCTGTTCCGTATTGAAAAGGGTCCCGGGCGTCACCCTTCCAACACTCCGGGCAATATACCGGAAACGGCACACCTTCCTCATACATAGAAATAATTTTTTTGCCGCACAAATCGCAAGCACGTTTGTAAAGTGAGCGTTCATTGCGCCAAATCATTCTCCGGATAAGTCGGCACTCCGGGCAAAACGTCGGCGGAGGAACTTTTATTTTTTCATAGAAATTAAAATCTTCCGGCTCAATTGCGAAGTTATGTCTGCAATTCTGACAAGTTCTAATTTCGCCGGTTTGAGCTTCCATAGTCCAAATTGTACAATAAATTGACTATGTTTTCTACGTCTTTAAATCTGCCGTCAAAAGTTGAGCCGAGGACGGCAACGGCAATTTCGCGCCCGTACTGATTCTTATAAATTATCGAAAGATTACCGCCCGCCAGCGGGGTGTAGCCGGTTTTAGAAAAAATAATTCCCGGGATTTTACCAAGGATAATGTTGGTGTTTTTAATGGTATGCGCGTAGCCGGATTCGGAAACAACGGTAATTTCGGGCAAGACAGTAGCGGAAAAAATTTCCGAATTTCCCCGCGAGGCGTAATAAGACATTTGGTTCACATCTTCGGCTGAAGCCAGCGAACTCGGGGCAAAACTTAGGCCATCCGATACGTCTAGGCCGGTATAATTCGAAAACATCGCGCGGGTCATTCCGATTTTCTGCGCCTTTTTGTTCATTTTTTCCAAAATACCCGAAGTGTTTTCCGCCAAGGCGTAAGAGCCGTCGTTAGATGACCCTACTAGAGTCAGCCGAGCCAAGTCTCGAACCGCGAACTTTTCGCCCACGAAAAAACCGTAATCCCCCTGCTCTAAAATTGCGGCCTGGGAAATCGAGATCGAACTTTCTCCACCAATAGCGTTTACAGCCACAGCGACAAGCATCGTCTTGACGAGTGAAGCTATGGGCATAGCTACATCGTCGTTTCTGCCATAAATTTTTTCTTTGGAAGTAAAATCATAAACCGAAACCGCCTTCGCTTCCAAACGCGCGTCGTCTAGGGCGCTTTGTATGACTTCCTTATTTTTTTCTTCGGCCAGAAATACCGCTTCCCATTTGCGATTCCCGTGCAAAAAAAACACGCTCTCAAAGAGAATCACCGCGAACACAAAGAACAGAAGGTAGTTAGGACGCTGTTTCGGCTCCATCTTTCGTTTCTTCGGCCAAATTTTCTTCGACAGAACGCACCGACGCGCCGACTTTTTCGTAATCAGGCAGTTCTTCTTTCGACCTGATACCCATATAAGAGAGCAGGTCAAAAGTCGGTTTGTAAATAAAGCGCCTGGCGTCTTCCGGGTCGGGTGTTTTTTCTATAAGCCCCCGGATAGAAAGGGCCCGCAGGGTGAAACTAGAATTGACGCCCCGAATATAATCAATAAGCGAACGGCTGGCCCCGTCTTTGTATAAAATTATGGACAGCGTCTCAAGCGACGCTCTGGAGAGCTCGCGATTGAATTCTTCTTTCTGTAAGTCAAGTATTAGGTCTGAAAGCTCCGGCGCAGTGCCTAATGCCACTTCGTCTTCCCCGCCTGCATCGCGCTCTGTTGCATTGTGGGCAGGTTTTTCTAAATGCAAAAGCACTACGCCTCTTCCTCGCAAATTTTCTTTCAGCTTCGCAAGCGCGTCGCGCGTTTCTGCTATGCTGGAGCCCGAAAGTTCAGAGAGCTTCTTTATGGGTACCGGCTCGCCCTTCCAAAAAAGTATCGCCTCTAATTTATGCTGGAGTTCCATTTTGTTGTTTTTGAATAATGATATCTTCGAAATTCTCACTCTGGGTAACGTGAAGCAAACCTTGTCTCACGAGTTCTAGCATAGCAAGAAAACTGATAATTACAACCACCTTTTCTTCTTTCGTTATGGATTGACCCGGCCTGCCTGCCGGCAGGCAGGCAAAATCTTTGAAATTAAATTCCAAACTTTTTTCTATTCTTTCTGAAAGCTTCGAAATCATTTCCTCTAAACTGATGACTTTTTTCACCTCCACTTCGGGAAGAAATTCTTTTTTCGGAACCCTGCCCAAAACCTCCAAGATTATGCTCGCCATGTTTTCCCTGGTAATTTTCTGGTCGGGCATGAACATAGAGAAAGCGTTTTTCCGCGGAAGCGGGGCGAAAATCATTCTTTTGCCGAAAATCTTTTTCACGCCCGCCGAGAGCTCGGTATAAAATTCATACAGCTTCAGCCGGTCTTCCAGATTTTTGATGTCTCCTTCCTCTTCCGCCGAAAGATTAAGCGAAGGCAGTAGCGATTTGGATTTTATCAGAATCAGCGTAGCCGCCACGGCGACAAAGCCGGAAACCTGCCGGGTATCAATCTCGCCGATTTGCTTTATGTAGTTGAGATAATCCTCGGTTATTTGTGAAAGCGAAAGGTCGTTGATAAAAAATTTCTTCTCCTGAATAAGCGAGAGTAAGAGATGAAACGGCCCCTCAAAATCACGGGTTTTTATTTGATATGTTTCGGTTTCCATTACTGGATGACGATGGCTCGATAATTAATGAATTTGATTATTTCAACCGCCAGCACGTAACATATCCACAAAAGGTAAGGAATATTTACCAAGGCAACCCACTTCAGATGCCGGGCGACGACCGCTGTCGCCCATACTAAGGTAATCAAGACCAGCCCCGCATCGATAGACGCGAATATGCTTCCATTCGAAAGCACCTGCAGAGGCACAAGTATTAAATTAAAAATCAAGTTCAGCAAAAACGGCAAGGCGACCTTGCCGGGTAACTCCTTTTTATAAAATTTCTGAAAAACAGAGATGAAAGAAAAAGCGATGATAAAATAAAGAACGCTCCACACCCATTCAGATAAGGATGAAGACAAAGCCCATGCGGGCTCGATAATTTTTTCGTTCAATCCGGTTTCCATCCCCTGATTATAGCACTTGTCAGAATAATTTCACGCCCTCCGCTTTGAGTTTTTTTATCTTACTTTTCGCTCCCCTGTTGTACCCGCCCGCCCTGCCGTCTGAGCAGATAACCCGATGGCACGGTACTTTCGGGTCATAATTCTTGTTCAAAACGCTTCCCACCGCCCTGGCCGCTTTTGCGTTCCCGGCTCTTTTCGCGACTTCTTTGTACGTTAAAACCTTCCCTCTCGGGATTTTCCTCACAATATCGCGGACCTTTTGCGCAAAAGTTTTCATGCTTTTTTGTGCCCATATTATCGTCTTTTTCGTTTCAAAAATCAAACAAACTGTGCTAGATTATACGGGTGCAAGAAAAAATACGGAGGAAATTCAACTTCCCGCCGAAAGCGATAATTCTCTCAATAGTTTTCTTGGATGTGCTGGGAATAGGGATAATTGTTCCGGTGCTTCCTTACTATGTCGAGACGTTTAACGCGCCCGATATTGTGGTGAGTTCCCTGTTTATGGCTTTTTCACTTTTCGCCTTCTTCAGCGCGCCGATTTTGGGTATGATATCCGACCGTCACGGGCGCAGGCCGGTGCTCCTCGTAAGCTTGGTGTCAACCGCCGCCGGCTGGTTTATCTTTGCTTTCTCCAGAAATATTTTCGGCCTGTTTTTGGGGAGAATCATAGACGGCCTGGCTGCCGGCAACATGTCTACCGCCCAGAATTATCTGATAGACATTTCAAAAAACAAAGAAGAACAGACGAAAAACATCGGGCAGACCGCGGCGATTTTCGGCATCGGCTTTGTCATCGGCCCCGCCTTGGGCGGACTTTTGTCTCTCATCAGTCTAAAATTGCCTTTTATCGTAATCGGAGGAATGGCTCTTCTGTCTACTGTGCTCGCATACTTTTTCCTGCCCGAAACCAACCGCGAGGCAAATAAGAAAGCAATTCCCTTAAATCCGTTCGCGCCGATTTGGAAAGCGTGCGCCAATAAAACGATGTTTCCTCTGTATTTTGCTTGGCTTGCTTTTGCCACTTCCCTGTCTCTAACTCAATCCGTTTTCGCCCTGTACATAGGGCAAAAATTTTTATGGACAGTCATCACCGCCGGCTCACTGCTCGCCGTTATTGGTGTAATAATTTCTCTGAATCAGGCATTTTTCATAACCAAATTCTGGCTGCGTTTCTTTAGTAGCTCTTCTCTTTTGGTCTGGCTTCTCCTGCCCTTCGCGCTCGGTTACTTCATAATGTCTTTGCCTCATAAATTCCTTTTTGTGGCCGGCGCAATACTGACCGCCATCTGCTATTCGACGCTAAGGGTTATATTAAACAGCCAAATCGTTAACTTTTACGACAAAAACGAACAGGGAGAAACGGTGGGAGTGATGACTTCGCTCATATCGCTCGCGATGATATTAGGGCCGATGCTCGGCGGAAGCTCTTATGAAATAAAAGAATGGATGCCTTTCGTTTTAAACGGTACAATGCTTCTGGTAGCTTTCGTGATGGTCTCTAGAACTTACCGCACCATGCCAGAAGATAATATAAAAAAATTGGAGGGAGTAATATAAGAATATGCAGAAAAAAAAATCCGCAAAACTTGACTCGTCTATAATCCCCTCGGAGTACGATTTGAAATTGCATCCGGACCTTCTGAACTTCACCTTCAAAGGCGAAGAGGAGATAAAAATAAAAATCTTGAAGCCGACAAAGGAGATAACCCTGCACAGCAAAGAAATAGACATTGAGACGGCAAGCATCACGGTATTGGCAGAAAAACTTTTCGCCGAAAAAATTTCTTACGACGAAAAAAGGGAAACCGCGACTTTTGTATTTTCTAAAAAAATACCAGCTGGCACGGCCAAATTACGGTTGATATTTCAAGGCATACTGAACGACAAAATGCGGGGCTTCTATCGCAGCCGGTATATGCTTTACGGCAAAGAACGCCACATGGCCACTACCCAATTCGAAGCCACCGACGCGCGCCGGGCTTTCCCTTGTTTCGACGAACCAGCACACAGAGCCGTGTTCAAGGTATCACTGGTGGTGGAAAAAGGCAAAACGGCGATTTCTAATACCTTGCCGGTTTCAATAAAAGAGCACGAGGCAGGCTTTGACATTGTAAGATTTTCTCCCACGCCGAAAATGTCCACTTACCTCCTGGCCTTCATTGTGGGAGATTTTGATATGCTCCAGACAAAAACCAGACGGGGGGTCGCGGTGCGCGTCTTTACGCATCCCGAGAAAAAGCATCAGGCAGGGTTCGCGCTTTCTTGCGCCGCCAAAATGCTGGATTTTTACGAAAAATATTTTGATATCAAGTACCCCCTGCCCGTGCTTGATATGATAGCTGTCCCGGATTTTGCCGCCGGCGCCATGGAAAACTGGGGCGCCATTACCTACCGCGAAAGCGCCCTGCTTTTTGACGAAAAAAATTCCTCGCTCACAAACAAACAGAGAGTGGCTTTGGTCGTGGCACATGAAATTGCCCACCAGTGGTTCGGCAACCTAGTGACTATGGAGTGGTGGACACACCTGTGGCTCAACGAAGGATTCGCCTCATATATGGAATATTTGGCGCTGGAAAAGGTCTTCCCTGAATGGAATATGTGGACACAATTTTCGGTGCAGGATTTAGGAGTAGCACTCCGTTTGGATTCATTGGCCAACACACATCCGGTAGAAGTGAAAGTGCATCACCCCGACGAAATCGGCGAAATCTTCGACGAGGTATCGTATTCAAAAGGCGCCTGTATTATCAGAATGCTGGCCGAATATCTGGGAGAAAAAGATTTTCGAGACGGTCTGCGCTATTACTTGAAAAAACATAGCTATAAAAACACCGAAACCGCGCACCTCTGGCAAGCATTTGAAAAAATCTCGGGAAAACCGGTAAAAAAAATAATGCAAAACTGGACTGCCAAACCCGGGTACCCGGTCATAAAGACAGAAATAAAGGGTGAAAGTTTATATCTTTCGCAGGGCAGATTTTTCTCAAGCCCAATTTCCAAAAGAAAAAACAAAGACAAAATAATTTGGCAAACGCCGATTGTTTTCGGAGACGGCAAAAATACTGCAAAAATACTGCTTAGTAGCCAGAGTACTAAGTTGAGCTTGGAGGCCTTGCCTCCGCTTGGAGGCAAGGCCTCCAAGCCCGAGTTTGTAAAAATAAACGCGGGCGAAAGCGGATTTTTCAGAGTCGCCTATTCCAAAAAAATGCTCGACAGATTAGCAAAGCCGGTACGGGATAAAAAAATCTCCGCGCGGGACCGCCTGGGAATCATAAGGGACCTCTTCGCGCTTGCCGAATCTGGCGACGGAAGAACGAGCGAAGCTCTGAAATTTTTAAAAGCGTATAAAAGAGAGAGTGATTATTCCGTCCTGCACGCGATAGCTCTGGGCATAAGGGGAATCAAGCAAATTTTTTGCAAAACCGGAAGCGAAGCGAATCTCGATGGTTTAATTATCAGCTTGTTCTCCCCTGTTTTTCGCCGCCTCGGGTGGAGTAAGAAAAAAAACGAACCCCCTTCTGATTCAATGCTTCGGCCCCTTTGTATAGAAATATTAGGCCAAGCCGGCGACGAAAAAACAATTTTAAAAGCCAAAAATCTTTTTGCAAAAATTAAAAAAGGCAAAAGGGTTGACCCGGACCTGCGCGCTCCAATTTACGGCATCGTAGCGAAATCCGGCGGAATCAAAGAATATGAAGAGCTTATAAAAATGTACAAAAAAGAAGCGCTGCATGAAGAAAGAAACAGGATCGGCGCCGCTTTAGGCAACTTCTCTTCCCCGGAAATCCTTAGAAAAGCCGCACAATTTTCGCTGTCTTCGCACGTGCGCCCGCAGGATACTTCCGGAATAATATCCTCTGTCGGAATGAATCCCCTCGGCCGAGACGCATGGCTCAAATGCATCACCCGGAACTGGAAAACTTTCGTCACGAGGTACGGCGAAGGCGGACACACGCTCTCCAGATTTATGAAAGCGATTTCCGGAAGCGCCGAAGAAAGGCACTTGCGCAAATTCAAGAAATTCTTCAGAACCCATCCCGCCCCCGGCGCCGAGCGAGCCGTAGAGCAAGTCATAGAAAAACTCGAAAGCAATATATTGTGGCTGAAGAGAGACAAAAGGGATATTCACACCTATCTATCTACTTTAGTTGACTAAAGTAAAGTATTTTGCTATAATATATAGTGTAAGTCAATACAAAAGCAAATGGCAAAGATTAATTGGAAAACAAAGCAGAATAATCAGCTCTTGGAGGCGTTTTTATGCTTGAAAAACAAAGATGAAGCCAAGCGTTTTTTGCGCGACTTGATGACTGAAAAAGAAATCAAGGAATTCGCTAATCGCTTGGAAGCCGCCAAGCTTCTTTCCGAAGATGTTCAATACAACACCATTGTAGAAGACACCGGCCTTTCTTCCACCACCATCGCCCGAGTTTCAAAATGGCTTCACAAATCACCTTTCGGTGGATTCAAAATGATACTCAACCGGCTAAAAAAGAGAGCTGGTTTTTAATTTTAATTTAAAGCGGTAGCGTTAATCTTCGCCGCCAGGATGAAATCGTTCTCAGATAATCCACCGATGGCGTGGGTGGAAAGATTTAATTTTACTTTGTTGTAAAAAACGTGGATATCGGGGTGGTGGCCTTCGGATTCGGCAATTTCAGCAACTTTGTTCACAAATTTCATCGCTTCGGCAAAATCTTTGAATTCGAATTCTTTTGAGATTTCCCTGCCCGCCTCATCAATCACCCAACCTGAAGTCTGTGGAAGATATTTTTCTGCTTCCTCCCTAGTAAGCGGTATTCCTCCGACCTCGCACGGTACGCACTTTTTGTTTAATAAATCAGTCATGTTCTTATGCTGAGACGTTATTCTCTTCTCTTAATCTTGCAACCTGGTAAATACTAAATACCAAAACGAGCGCCGCGATTAATTGCGACCACGAGAGGAAAGAGCCGTAGAGTTTCATGTCTATCAAAATCGCAATAAAAGGAAAAGTCAGCTCCAAAATTGTGGATATATGCACCGGTGTCTTTGCCAAACCTTTGTAGTAAATAAGCAGGGCGACCATGCCGGTGGATATAGCGATCAGGGCAAAAAGGCCAAGCTGGGGCATCGTAGGGGCACCCAAGGTGCTTCCAAGGCCAAATATAAAAATCAGAGGTAAAGTCAGAATAGTGGTAACCAAAAATCGGTAAAAAGTACTAACCTCGGCGCGAACTTTGCCCAAAAGCATCTTAGAAAAAGTAGTTGAAGAACCCCAAGCGAAAGCCGCTCCAAGAGCGTAGAGCGCGGCTACGATAGTCCCTTCACCTGTCTCAAGATTTACTATGCCGTTCTTGAATGTCACAAAGTAAGCAGAAACGAGAGCCAGAACCGCCCAAATTACATACCTGCGGTCAATCTTTTCTTTCAGAAAAATCCTGGCGGTGGTGATAGCGAATATCGGCTGAAGTTTTTGCAAAAGAAACACTACCGAGAAAGAAATGAAATGCACTTTAAGGAGCGCAGTGGTAAACCACATCGTTCCTAGAAGCCCGGAAAGCACAGAAACCAGAACAAGCAAGAACCATTCCCGTTTGGTGAATTGAGTCTTGAATACATATTTTAGAACAAACGGAGTCAAAATAATCAGGCCAATTAAGTGCTCAAAGAAAATTATGGTTATCGGAGGAAGTGAGTACAGGTTGCGGCGGATTACGCCATCAAAAGCCCACAGAAGTGCAGCGATAATTATAAATATCGGGCCAGCGTAATTTTTTATTTGCATTTTTCTAAATCTTTCTTTATTTGAATAATGAGTTCCCTCTCGGTCTCGAACTTCCTGAATTTTCGCAGAAATTTATTTAAATGTAAAATAATTTTCTTGCCGTACAAATTTCCTTTGAAACCAACCAGATGCGCTTCAATTTTCGGCAAACCCTTCCTGTCCAGCGGACCTATCACAATACCCGCCCTGTAATTTTTAGTGCCAATGAAAACAAAACCCGCATACACTCCGTACGGAGGCAACGCCTCCGTATGCTCCGTATGTATTCCATTTCTGCTTAGGTTGGCCGTCGGAAAGCCGATCTTTTTGCCGTAACCTTCACCCTTGATTACCCTACCTTTAATTATGTAATTCATTACGGGGCAAGGCGATTCATGTCACGCGGAAAGAGCGCAGCTTCTTTGACGTTAGCCAGGCCGATAATTTTCTGCGTAAGCCGCTCCAAACCCATGCCAAAACCTCCCTCGCTGGGCATCCCGTACTTGAACGCTTGAAAGAAATACTTGAAGCCGTCAGAATCAGGGTTCCCTCCCGCCATTTCACGAAGCTGTTTTACTAATACATCATAGCGGTGCTCGCGCATGCTACCCGTGGCAATTTCTACTCCGCGGAAAAGTAAATCCGCTCGTTCGGCGATATTCGGGTCACTTTCTTTGAACTTATGATAAAACTTCGCGCCCTCTCTCGGCCAATCAACCACAAAGACGGCTTCGCTACCCAAATTTTCCTTTGCATACTCGCAAATCCATCGTTCTTCGTCGGGGCGCAGGTCTTTCTCGCCGATTGTTTGCTCTTTGTTTGCTTCAGAATACCTCTTGTGAATTTCTTCCATAGTGAGCTGAGGAATTTCTTTAGTCAGAGTAGGTTTTGCCGCTTCCCACATCTTGAGTTCCTTTTCGCAATTCTTCCAAACGCCGTCAATTACTGAATTCATAAAACCGCTCATCATATGAAGCAGGTCCTCCAGTTCTATAAAACCCATTTCAACGTCAATGGTCTGAAACTCGGTCATGTGGCGCGGAGTGGCCGACGGCTCGGCGCGATAAGTCGAACCGATTTCAAAAGCTCTCTCGTAAACCCCGACCAGCATTTGTTTGTAAAATTGCGCGCTCTGCGCTAGAGTCGCTTCTTTGCCGAAATAATCCAGCTTGAAAACTTCTGCGCCGCCTTCTGTCGCGCCGGGTAAAAGTTTCGGAGAACGAAACTCAACAAAATCCTCGCTTTTCAGATACGCGCGCACCTCATTCATTACTTGCGCCTGGATTTTAAAAACGGCTTGCTCGCGTAAATTCCTGAGCCCGATAACTCTGTAATCAAAAAGCGTATCCAGGTTTTCCGACTTATGCCCGAGCGGCTTGTCGAGCTCTATCGGCGACGTGTCGGTAACCGGCAGCATAACGGTAATTTTCGGCTCGTGGATTTCTACGCCCTCGGGCGCGCGCGGCTCTTCAAAAACCTTGCCGGTAATTTGGAGCACTGTGCCGATCTGTAAGTTATCAAGTTTCGCTGCTTCGGCTTTGTCTTCTATTAAAATTTGCATCACGCCGCCTCGATCACGAAGCAATATGAAAGTCATGCCGCCCAAGGCGCGCTTCTTGTGTAGCCACCCCTGCATCATGACTTCTTCACCCGCGTGGCTCTTTACATCCCTAGATAAAATTCTGTTCATTGTGTTTTCTTGGAGAAAACAAAAATCGCCTCTCCAAACTTACCATTAAATTGATAAATTTGCAGGGGCGATTTTTGTGTCGCGGTGCCACCCTACTTTTTGCTTTTCTACAGCTGTAACGGGCATACCCGAAAGATTCTACTTACCGAAAGGCCTTGCCTTTCGGCTTTCTTTCTTTACCTCCCCGGTGTCATCCGGCTCAACGGCTTACAAATTGATAATAACACAGCTATATTTTCAGGCAAGTCAATACACCAAAACCCCGACTTTCTCGCGTACTTCTTCCATTTTTTTCGAGGCGACCTTTTTTGCCTTTTCACCGCCCTCTTTTAGAATAGCGAGCGCACGAGGGATATCTTTTTCAAATTCTTTTCGTTTTTCCCGAAGCGGAGCAATGAATTTTTCTAAATCTTCTACGAGCATTTCTTTGAGCTCTTTATACTTCCCTGCCTTTTCTTTATAAATTTCTTTTAGTTCACTTTCGGGGCGAAGAAGTTTGTGTATAGCATAGACATTTTTCGGCACGCTTTCTTCAGAATCAGTGACAATGCTCATCACGCATTTTTTGATTTCTTCGTACTCGGCAAAAAGCGGAATCGTATTTTTATAACTCTTGGACATTTTGCGTCCGTCGGTACCCGGCACCGTGGCCACTTCTTTCAAAATCATCGGCTCGGGCAGTTTGAAGGTCTCGCCATATACATTATTAAATTTTTCTGCTATATCCCGACATATTTCAACATGCTGTTTCTGGTCTGCACCGACGGGAACCACGTCCGGCCCATAAAGCAAAATATCCGCCGCCATTAAAACTGGATAATTAAAAGTGCCGACATCTATCTCTTTATTTTTTGCCTCTGCGTCCTTGAAAGCATGCGCGCGCATGAGATACGGCATGGTAATCACGGTGTCGAAAATCCAGCAGAGTTCTGTGTGTTCAGAAATATCGGACTGTTTGTAAATCGTCACTTTTGCCGGGTCAAGACCGATGGCTAGATAATCAAGCAAAACACCGATAATGTTGTCGTGCATCTCCTTCGGATTCCGAAGCGAATGCAAGGCGTGATAATCGGCTATGAAAATATGGCTTTGGTATTCGTCCTGCAAATCCACGAATTGTTTCATCGCGCCAAAATAATTCCCAATGTGGGGCTTACCTGAAGGCTGAACACCCGACAAAAGCACTTTTTTAGGCATGTGTAATTTTAACACTTTAGGCGAAGCCCCTGCAAATTTTTCGTCCCTGCGCCCTTCTTTGGTGCGCTTTAGGTCCCCAAAGCGGGACCCTCGGGAAGCGAAGAATTTGCAGGGGCTTCGTCCGTTTTGCTTGTCCACATTTTAATAACACACTTACGCATTTTCGGGCTTTGACTATCCTAGCGGTATTGCTAGAATTTCCTCAATGGCCAAGCAGAAAAAAACCGACCTTAGAATACCCCCACAAAATATTGAATCAGAACAGGCGGTGCTGGGTTCGATTATGCTCCGCAAAGACGCGATGCATGAAGTCGAAGACATACTGATACCGGATTCTTTTTACGCCGAAAAAAATAAAATAATCTTCAAAGCGATGCTCGACCTATCGGCCAAAAACGAGCCAATCGACATGCTTTCGCTTTCCACCAAGCTTTCCGAACAAAAAGTTCTTGAAAGAATCGGCGGCAACCAATATCTGGCCGAAATCGCAAACTCTGTCCCTTCCTCGACAAACATCAAACACTACGCGGGCATCGTGCAGAAGAAATTTATCCTGCGTAGCTTAATCGAAGCGGCCGATTATATTTCGGAACTCAGTTTTGAAGAAAGCGACGACCACATAGAAGACGTGCTAGACGCGGCTGAAAAAAGAATTTTCGGCGTCGTGTCTTCTCCAAAAAATCAAAAATACACCAGCTTGAAAGAGGCGTTGCCCGAGGCCTGGGAACGTCTGGAAAAATTGCATGAACACAAAGGCGCGCTCAGGGGCCTGCCTACCGGCTTTAAGGATCTGGATAATACCCTCTCGGGTCTGCAGAAATCAGACCTCATCATATTGGCCGCGCGGCCTTCTATCGGCAAAACCACGCTCGCGCTCGATATCGCCCGCATGGCCGCTACGGTACACGACAAATCGGTTCTAATTTTTTCTTTGGAAATGTCTTCCCAGCAGCTGGTAGACAGAATGCTCTCGGCCGAGTCCCGGGTAAACGCTTGGAACCTGCGCACCGGGCATCTCACTTCAGACCGCGACTTCTCGCAATTGCGGGACTCGCTGGATAAGCTGGCTAAGGCGAAAATTTTCATCGACGACCAGCCGGGTAACACAATCGTCCGCATGAAAGCGCTGGCCCGCCGACTGAAAGCCGAAAAGGGTCTCGACTTGGTTGTCGTGGATTATTTACAGCTCATGACCACAACCAAGAATTATGATTCTATGGTAAACCAAGTCACCGAAATTTCGCGCTCTCTCAAAGCGCTGGCCAAAGAGCTTAACGTGCCGGTACTCGCCCTGTCTCAGCTCTCTCGCGCGGTGGAAGCGCGCGGTGGCAAGCCCCGGCTTTCGGACCTGCGTGATTCGGGTTCGATAGAACAAGACGCCGACGTGGTGATGTTCATTCACCGCGAAGATAAAGGCAAAGAAGAATCGGAAAAAACAAATATCGCCGAAATCCTGATTGAAAAGCACCGCAACGGCCCGACCGGCAAAGTGGATTTGTACTTCGACGAAAAAACCACCACATTCCTCAATCTTGAAAAAAGCAGTTTGAGCGAGTTTACCCAGCCGAAAACAAGTGAAGGGTTGGATGATTTTTAAAGAAAAAAATGGATGTTATCGAAAAATTAACCGAAATCTTCAAAGAATTCCCCGGCATCGGCGAAAGGCAGGCCGGGCGTTTTGTGCGGTTCTTGATGTTTAAGAATCCGGCATATGCCGAAAATTTAAGCGGGCTGATTTTGAAACTAAAAAAAGAAACAAAACAGTGTAAAGAATGTTTCAGGTTCTTTAATCTGCGAGAGAGCTTGGATAAAAGCGCGTGCGAGATTTGCTCGGGCAAAAACACGGATGCCTCTACTTTAATGGTCGTCGAAAAGGATTCAGACCTCGAAAGCGTGAGTAAAAGCCATGTTTACGGCGGAAAATATTTTGTCTTGGGCGGCCTCGTGCCAATCGTAGAAAAAGACACGCACAAAAAAATCCGCCTAAGCGAACTTATCAAGAGAGTAGAAAACGATAAAAATATCAAGGAAATAATCCTGGGTTTCTCGCTGAGCCCGCAAGGCAACCATACCGATTTTTACATCCGCAACCAGCTGAAATCAGCAGTTCTGCCGGCGGGTATAAAAATTTCCTCTCTCGGCCGCGGGCTTTCTACCGGCACCGAGCTAGAATATTCAGACAATGACACTCTCAAAAACGCGCTGAAAAACCGGCAGTAAACCCCGTCTCTCGCGAGCGACAGGGTTATTTTATCGAAGTAATTTTCACTTTGAAGAAAGGCTGGCGGTGGCCGTTGCGGCGCAGGTAGCGGGATTTCTGCTTGTATTTTACAACCAAAATTTTCCTAGCCCGGCCAATTTGTACAATTTCCGCACCTACTTTTGCATCCTTGATATAAGGAGTACCAATGTCGGTATTTTTGCCGTCATCGCGAAGCAGAACTTTGTCGAAGGTGATTTCATCCCCGATTTTGTGCTTGCCGGCAAGTTTCTCTATGAGGACAGAATCCCCTTTTGATACCCTGTATTGCTTCCCGCCTGTTTGTATTACCGCGAATTCCATACGGATCATACTAAACAATTTTCCCAAAAATTGCAAATTATTCTACATAGTCCGTGCTATAATCAGGAACAATTTATGAAAGCTTTGTTAGACAATCCGGTGATATTTCTATGGCGCAAAATGTGGGCCTACGCCGGGAAAAGAAAGAAAGAGGTCATAGTCGCCACTCTTTTGTTTCTCTGCTCGGCGGGAATCTTTGCCACCCAGCCGCTCATATTGGCTTATTTTTTAAATTACATACAAGAAAACGGTATTTATCGGGAAAACCTTGCACATTTGTTTTTTATACTTTTCCTCTTTTTATTTTCCGAGATATTAAACTGGGTGTTTTGGGGGCCTGGGAGAATCATTGAGGAAAAGACTGCTTTCTTGGTAAAGAAAAACTACAAAGAACGTCTTTTGTCGGGAGTCATGGCGCTCCCATTGTCTTGGCATGCTGATCATCACTCTGGGGACACAATAGATAAGATAGAAAAAGGAAGCAATGGATTGTTCTCTTTTTCTGAAAATAGTTTCCAAT
Source organism: uncultured Candidatus Saccharibacteria bacterium (assembly GCA_964596395.1). Taxonomy (GTDB): domain Bacteria; phylum Patescibacteriota; class Minisyncoccia; order Phycocordibacterales; family UBA9973; genus UBA9973. The sequence continues at coordinate 15,231 of CAZQSY010000004.1, read as the reverse complement.
TTATTGATGCATTTAACAGGATTGTAATCTCTTTTATCGTCCTTGCCTTTATGAACTTACTGGCCTTCGCGGTGGTAATAATCACTTCTTTCTTTATATTTTATATTATATTTCTGTATGACAAAAAATTAGTGCCGGGATACGGAATTGTAAACAAATTGGAAAACAAAACTTCCGCCAAGGTATATGACACCATAAGCAACATCACAACCGTAATAATATTGCGGGTTGAGAAACTGGTTCTCAAGTCAATAAGCAAGGCAATCGACGCGCCATTTTCTCAATTCAGGAAAAACATCATCAACAACGAACTGAAGTGGGGCTGGGCGGGCATCTTAGGGCAAGCTTCCGTGGTCTTGGCAATGGCCGCTTATCTTTTTTCAAACGTTAATGCGGGTGAAGTAATCCTCATTGGCTCAATATACGCCCTCTGGAATTACACTTCTAGGGTGCGGGAAACATTCTTCAGTTTTGCCTCGCTTTACAACGACAGCGTCAGATGGAGGTCTAGCGTGCTTAATGCCGAAGAAATTGCCAAGGATTTCTCTAAAATTGAAGACGCGGGAGGCAAATACCTTCCGAAAGATTGGCAACGGGTATCTATCAAAGATCTGTCTTTTTCTTACGGAGAAGGCGAAGACACCGAACTATCCCTTGATCGCATTAATTTAAGTTTCGAGAAAGGGGCAAAAATCGCGGTTATTGGCGAGTCTGGTGGCGGTAAAACAACATTCCTAAAACTTCTACGCGGACTCTACGCGCCGAAAAATATGATTCTAGAGATAGACAGCCGCAATTATGAAAACAGCTTTCACGGGATAAGCGAATCTATCTCTCTCATTCCCCAGGACCCGGAAATTTTTTCGACCACCATCCGCGAAAACATCACGTTGGGCATAGAGTACTCCGAGAAAGAAATAAAACATTTTACTGATGTGGCTTCTTTTACCGAAGTTGTGGACCGCCTCCCTCGCGGGCTTGAATCAAATATAGTGGAAAAAGGGGTGAACTTAAGTGGAGGCGAGAAACAACGCTTGGCGCTCGCGCGCGGGCTCTTGGCATCAAAGGAAAAAGATATAATCTTGCTTGACGAACCTACTTCAAGTGTGGATTTTCACAACGAATTAAAAATTTACGAAAATATATTTTTTGAATTTCCCGACAAAACAATCATTTCTTCTATCCACCGCCTGCATCTACTTTCACTTTTTGACGACATTTTTTTCTTCAAGGAAGGCAAGATCATCGCCCGTGGAAACCTGGAAGAGCTAAAAGAGCGTTCAAAAGAATTCCAACGGCTTTGGAAAAAGTACCTAAAAACACAGAATCAGAAGAACTAATCGGTTTTACGAGACAAACTTTTTCTGTTATACTATTCCCATGCAGACGAAAATAATTGAAAGATATTTTTTCTTCTTTTTGCTGGCCGCGGTGTTTGTGTTTTCTTTTCTTATTTTCCGGCCTTTCTGGATAGTGCTGACGCTTGGCATTTCTTTCTCTATAGTTCTTTATCCAATCTATCGGTGGTTCAATAAAAAGTTGCCCAGCTGGCTCGCCGCCCTGCTGACTGTCTTGTTCTTCATTTTAATCATAGGTATTCCGCTTTTCGGCATCGGCGCGATGGTCTTTAACCAAAGCCAGAACGCCTACAGCTCGATCGTAGAGAATGTGCACGCCCTTTCTTTCATTGACTCGGTGAACACTTGGGTAAACAACATTTTGCCGGAAAATATTTCTTTCAATCTGTACGATAAAATTTCGGGTTTCATTTCTGTCGTCTCGGGTAGTTTGGCTAAAATTTTCACCTCCACCCTGGAAGCGATTTTCTCCCTCCTCCTGATTCTTTTGTCCATGTTCTATTTCCTGAAAGACGGAGCACGCTGGAAGGGGGCGCTCGTGTTGCTATCCCCGCTTGCCGATACCGAAGACGAAAGAATCATGGAAAAACTTTCTCTGGCGGTAAACGGAATCATCAAGGGATACCTTTTGATTGCCCTGATTCAGGGAATTCTGATGGGCGCAGGACTGGCCGTATTCGGGGTGCCAAACCCCGCCCTGTGGGGCCTGGTAGCCGTGATTGCCGCGCTGATTCCTACGATAGGGACATCCCTAATATCCGTGCCGGCGATTGCCTTCCTGTTTCTTTCGGGCAATACCGCAGAGGCGGTGGGACTCATGTTTTGGGCAATCATCATAGTCGGAACAGTAGACAATCTGCTTTCTCCTTACATCGTGGGAAATAAAATAAATCTTCCCCCGCTTCTCATATTGCTTTCCGTTCTGGGAGGTATTTCACTGCTCGGCCCAGTGGGAATCCTGGTCGGGCCGCTTACCATCAGTCTTCTATATACTCTTATTTCCATATACCGGAACGAATTTAAAACAGCCGTAAACACAGGGTAGTCCTGTGTATACACAGGACTACCCTGTGTTTTGAATCTTTTATGTCTTTAAAACTTTACAATACCCTGACGAGAAAAAAAGAGGAATTCGTGCCGTTAAAAGAAAAAAGGGTGAACTTTTTTGTGTGCGGCCCGACTGTTTACGATTTTCCCCACCTAGGGCACGGTAAAACCTATACGCAATTTGACGTGCTGGCAAAAGTTTTGCGTTATCTCGGTTACGATGTTTTCTACTTGCAAAATATTACTGATATTGACGACAAAATAATCAACCGCGCCCGTGAACGGGAGATGCCATGGAAAGAACTCGCGGAGAAATTTGAGCAAGCATACAAAGAAGACATGACGACACTCGGCAATGACGCGGTAAACGAATATGCGCGGGCGACTGATTTTATTACGGAAATAATCAAACAAGTGGAGGTTCTCTCGGGGAAAGGCTACGCGTACAAAATCGCTGACGGTATTTATTTTGAAACGGCGAAATTCAAAGATTACGGCAAACTTTCTGGACGGACAGAACTAAAAGAAGATGATTCTATCTCGCGGGTAGATGAGGCGAGGGAAAAACGCGGATGGAATGATTTCTGCTTATGGAAGGCGGAAAAACCCGGCGAACCATCGTGGGATTCCCCATTTGGTAAAGGCCGGCCGGGCTGGCACATAGAAGATACGGCAATCACCGAAACGAAATTCGGCCCGCAGTACGATATCCACGGCGGAGCAATTGACCTTATTTTTCCCCACCATGAATGTGAAATTGCGCAAATGGAGTCGGCCTCCGGCCTGGAACCCCTTGTGCGCTATTGGACACATACAGGATTCCTCAATATTGACTCAAAAAAAATGTCCAAGAGCTTGGGAAATTTTAAAACTATCCGGGACATACAAGAATCTGGAATATCACCGAAGGCTTTTCGCCTATGGGTGTTAATGACTCACTACCGCTCCCCTATGAATTTCAACGAAGAAGCACTGAGGGGAGCGGATTCTGCCCTAAGACGGCTCCAAAGCGCATTTTTAGGCCTAGGCGATGAAACTGGGCAAGTAAATACAGATTATCAACTCAAATTTAAAACGTTACTGGAAGATGATTTAGACACTCCACGGGCCCTCGCCCTGCTCTGGGATCTGGTTAAAGACAATGGTTTCTCAAACTCGGACAAGAAAGCAACCATTCTTGATTTTGACAAAGTCTTCGGCTTGGGCTTCGAGAACCTGAAAAAAGAAGAAATCCCGGAAGAGGTGAAAAAAATCGCGGAAGAGCGGGAGGAAGCGCGCAGAAACAAGGATTTTAAAAAATCAGATGAGCTTAGAAAAAAAATAAATTCTTTGGGGTATGATGTGAAGGATACTTCTCAAGGTCAAAGAATAAATAAAATATAAAAACATGATAGACCGGATAATTAACACTAAAAAAATAGAAGAGGCCGACACGATAATCCTTTCCGCGCCGTATGAGCACGGCGTGTCTTTCATGGGAGGCACTTCCAAAGGTCCAAGGAAGATTATTGAGTGCCTAGACCATAATCTAGAGCTATTCGATCGCGACTTTTTGTGCGAGCCGGCCAAAATACTGAAAACCGCACATAAAGAAATCACCGGGCTTGGCAACCTCTCGTCAAAAAAAGCGGTAGATAAAATAACTGCTGAGTACGGGAAAGTTTTTGGGAAAAACGAGCTGGTAATGCTTTTGGGCGGCGAACATACTATCTCGCTCGGCGCTTTTCAGGCCATAGCTAAAAAAGAAAATCCAAAAGATGTGACAATTCTACAAATAGACGCGCACCAGGACTTGCGCGACGACTCGAGCGATTACAGCGAGAACAAAAACAAATACGCGCATTCCTGCGTCATGCGCCGGGCGCACGAACTCGGCTTTAATCTGGTACAGGTTGGCATCAGAACTTTCTCTAAATACGAATATGAATACTGGCAGAAAAACAAAGATACCATAACGGTTTTTGAGTGGAATGAAAAATTGCCGCAAATTTACAAGATAAGCGAAATATTAAAAGCCGTAAACACAAAGAAGGTCTACCTATCCATTGATGTGGATGGTTTTGACCCGGCGCATATGCCGGGTACGGGAACACCGGTACAAGGCGGGCTCGGGTGGCATTACGGCCTAAACTTGATAGAGCGTCTTCTGGTAGAAAAAGAAGTTATCGCGGCAGACATCGTGGAAGTTTCTCCGCAAAAAGATTCGGTTGTCACCGAATGGGGCGTGGCGTTTATCGCCTACAAAATAATGGCGTGGAAGTTTAAAAATAAACTGGGTTAGAAAATTTACTACGATATATTGTAGTAAATCTCAACGAAGTTTAAAAACTATTCGCCTATTCGCGCGAATTAGAGATTGTAAAACATTGTGATGTAAAAATCTTCTTGCGGTAAATAAAAAAGATAATAATCAAGCAAGTTACTATCAAATATATATTGAAAGAATATACGGCAAACTTCCATTCTCTGATTACTAGTAACCCTAGAATGCCGTTTATTACACCCGGGAAATAAGCTCCTGAGTTTTCTGTCTCGGGGAATTTCCAAGATTTAACTATGGTGGGTACGGCCGCTAAACCATCGCCTGTTATTGCAAATATAATCGCAAGACCCGGGTTCCGGGTAAGCACGTAAAATATAAGCGATAGAAGCGCAAAAATGCCGCACCATATGTCTAGCTTGGTTACATGCCAAAAAGTGTTTTTTCTTATGGCTGAAATTGCAACAACCAGAAACGGGCCAAATCCAGCTAAAAATACCGGCACCACCGAAAGTCCTGCGCCCGCTTTCAATTGTAAATACACGCCAATGAAAGGAGCCGACATCCAAACAATCCAAGAAACCATGTTTGGTCTAGTATTGCCGCGAAATATATCCTTGAAATAGAAAAAATACCCAAAAAAACTTATCAAGAAAGAAATATAAATGATTTTTTCTGGAAGCATGGCTCTCTACACTCCCTCTTCTTTGAGCTTTTCGATCAACTCTTTTCCTTTGCGGGAAAGTTTGTTTGGTAATTTTATTTTTAGTTTTATTAAAAGGTCGCCGCGCCTGCTCTTTGATACAGGCACCCCTTTGCCTTTCACGCGCAGGATTTCGTTTACCGAAACACCTTCCGGGATTTTTACTTTTATTTCCCCGTCCAGCGTTTGAATCGAGTATTCAGTCCCCAAGAGGGCGTCGGAGAGCTTTAATTCAAGATTCATTATCAAATCGCTGCCGTCCCGCTTGAAAATAGAATGCGGAGCCACGTTGATTTTTATGTACAGGTCTCCCGGGGTGCCTTTCTGCACCGCTTCGCCCATACCTCCCATGCGTATCATTTCTCCATCGCGAATGCCAGCCGGTATATTTACCGTGATTTCTTCTTCCCGGCGCAGGACGCCCCTGCCTTTACAGGCATCGCACTTTTCTTTCGGCACTTCGCCGGCCCCCAGACATTCCTCGCAAATTTTCGTGCTAGAAATAGTGCCCAGTATCGTCCTCTTGGCCTCCCGTATCTTGCCTTGCCCGTTGCAATATTTGCATTTTTCCGTCTTGGTTCCGGCCTTCGCGCCAGAGCCGCCACAGGTAAAACATTGCGACATTTTAGTAATTAAAATTTTCCGCGTAACGCCGAAAACCGATTCCTGAAAAGAAATCTGCATTTCAGTAGATATATCCCGCCCACGTCTCGCGCCTCTTTCTCCTCTAGCCATTCCCCCGCCGAAGAAATCGCTGAAAATATCGTTTAGGTTGCCAAAGTCAAACTCAACTCCGCCGTTTTGAAAACCCGAAAAATCAAAGCCGCCGAATCCGCCCTGCCCTTGGCTGTACCCGCCCTGGCCGCCCATATTTTCAAAACCGGTGCCGAACTGGTCGTACTTGGCGCGCTTGCCATCATCAGAAAGTACCTGGTAGGCCTGATTTACTTCCTTGAATTTCTGCTCGTTTCCGTCTTTTTTGTCTGGGTGGTATTTGTGCGCCAGTTTATAAAAGGCCTTTTTGATTTCGTCTTTTGAAGCGCTCTTATCTACTCCGAGTATGTTGTAATAATCCTTTGACATAAATTTTATTAATATTTCATAATAACCTGCCCCGTACCGAGCTTTGTTATGGTATGGGGGTCCTTAGACACGGCGGGGATTATATCATAGGTTCGGCTTCGTGGGAAACCCCGGCGCCTTCGGGCCGGAGTCCCGATTTATCGACGGCGTCTTTACTTTCTTTGCCTTCTTTTTCTTTCTCTTTTCTCTTGCTTCTGCCTTCAATAATCGCCTTTTCTTCTGCGCTTCTTATAATCGTCGCTTCCTCTTCGGCAATCAGTTTAGCGGCATCGTCTCTTGAAATGGAATATTTCCGGCGCGAAGCGGCAATAATTTCATCCCGGTTCGACGGGTGATTCGGAGGCAACACTCTCAGTGTTTCCGCTGAAAACGGGTCGTAAGATTCGCCGTCAATCGTCATCTTGATATAAAACTCGGTCACCGCCAGGTTTATCATGTCTTTCACGTCGAAAAGGGGCGCGAACTCCGGTTTCATTTTCACCGCATCTTCGCCGCCGATGCGAAAAGTAATGATGCTCCCGCAGTTACCCAAAACCGCCTGGTGCACCCGGGGAATTATTTGGCCCACGTATTGGTGCGCCATGGTAAGGTTTAATCCGTATTTTCTCGCCTCCGACAAAATATTTTCAAATGTCTGAGTCACCACGTTTTGAAACTCGTCCACATATATGTAAAAATCCTTGCGGGCGCTCTCGGGCATCGAAGCGCGCTCCATACCCGCCTGTTTTATTTTCGTCAAAAATATGGAGCCCAAAAAAGAAGAATTCTCTTCGCCCAGCCGGCCTTTGGAAAGATTAATCAGAATTATTTTTTCTTCGTTCATCAGCTTGCTGATGTCAATCTTGTTTTGCTTCTGCCCGAAAATGTTGCGCAGTAGCGGGTCAGAAAGAAATTGCCCGAGTTTGTTCACTAGCGGGATAATCGCGTCGGTATCGAACTTCTCTGACCAGTCGGCGAATTCTATAGCGAAGAATCTTTTCACCATGTCGTCGGTAATGTATTCCACCACCTTCTGCCGGTAATTTCTGTCGGTGAGCATCGATATCATCCCGCGCATGGTGGCGTGCGGGTAATCCAAAAGCGCGAGACAAGTAAAACGAAAAACGTGTTCGAGCCGGGGCGTCCAGTTCGCGCCGAACTGTTTTTGAAATACTTCAATCAATCCCTGGGTGAGCTGAAACTTGAACATCGGGTCAACGTTCGCCAGTGGGTTAAACGAGGCCGGAAAATCAATATCCGGCGGGTCTATGATGCATACATCCTCAATACGCTCTTTGGGGATATAGTCGAGCATCGCGTCAATCACGTCTCCGTGCGGGTCAATCAAACACAGGCCGTGATTGTAAGCAATGTCTTGTCTTAAAAAAAGTTCCAAGAGCTTTGTCTTGCCCACACCGGACTTTCCGATGATATACAGATGCCGCCGCCGGTCCACGCGCTTGATGCCGAAGATGAATTTTTTTTCTTCCAGGGCCGCGACATAATTAGTGCGCCCGATGAAAGAAACCTCTTCGGGCTTCACCTTCCCAAAAACCGGCAACTCCGGCGGCGGCGGGCCATATTTTATTATCTGTACTCTGTTGGGTTTCGGCATTATGCCTTCATTTTAGCAATTCTTTGCCTATTTTTCCATATTCACCTTCGTATTTGAAAATCCTGAAAATTTTTCACCACTCCTTCAGAATACAAAAACTCTTCAATGTGGGCGTGAGGCGGGCCTCTGCGGCAGGCCTTCACAAATTCTCCCAGTTTATCTTCTTCCCCCTCGACCTCTATATAGACCGAATCGGGATTCCATTGATTTTCCGCGAATCCAGCGAGTCCCCGCTTGGCCGCCTCTTGCATGGCAAAATAACGAAAATTCACGTCATGCACCTGCCCGTATATTTTAATATCCAAATGCTTTGTCATGTATTATTTAATTCTCATTATAGCCACGACCGTGGCTATTCTGTTACTTCATGAAATCTAGTATACTTCTTGCTGATAACATTTTTCGCAGTAGACTATTTCCGGCCGGTCGGGGTCGTAATTGACGGTAATTTCTTTTTGGCACTTACCGCAATTGCGTTTCCAAAACTTATACGGCCCGCGGCGGCGAATACGGTCAGCATAACGGCAATTCCAACACTTGCGAGGTAGAGGCAAATTCATTTTTTTATAAAACGCAAGTTCGCGAGGAATTATTTTGTAATTCCTGGAACATTCTATGCATCTGAATATTTCATTTACAAAACTGTCAGGTATGTCTTTGATATGGTCTGGGATATCTCCGGGTTTTACCGTCTCTTTGCCTTCTGTCCTCTGTATGTCTTCCTCCCATCTAAAACCTTCTCGCAGAATTTCCTCTTTTGAAAGTGGCATATTATCCTGGGCAATTGTTTCATTGTAAGCAAAAGGCGAAATCTCCGACGGGAAAAAATCCCCGAAAATATTTTTGTCCTCCAATTCTTTTAAAATATGCTTTCGAATTTTTTCATACTCTTCCCGAGAATATCTTTTATTTAAAACCATATACGAACCGTTCTTAATCCCGTCGCAACCGATACAGTATTCACTTCTCCTGGTAGCTAAAGAGTATTCAATGTTATGAGAAGTTTCAACCCACCATGAAGATATCACCCGGCTTGAATCCGGACCAACCCCCACACCATTATAAAGAAGTTCCGAGCTTCGGCAGTGTCCCAGCATATCTACGCAATCTTTAGCTCTTTTAACCGAAAACGAATAACGCATGTTTTCGCAAAAACCAATTTCAAAACAATTAAAGCAGTCTTTTGAATCAAAAATCAGGTTTCCCATGCAGTTTACGTCTTTTAAATTATTGTTTTCGCGATGAGGAAATTTTAATGTAAATTCTAAGAATTCCCTTTTCGCTTCCTCGGTTTTAGCAAAACTATTACGAATTTCGGAAACTTTAGCAAGCCATTCCTCCCTTCCCAACGGTTTGTTAAAAAAATAGTACGATTTGTGACGCAAATTCACACATCCGAAACAATTTTGACATCCTATTAAGCTCATTGATAAATAGCAATCAACACACTCGGATATGTTTTGTCCAAAAACAACGCCATTACTCTTGTGAATATTCACGCTGTCGTAAACATTCTGCAAGTCATCTCCGAAATATACGTCATATACATCTTTGGCTTTTAAAATACCGCGGGAATAGCCGCAATTTTCATTTTCCGGCCCGCTGTTAAATACCAGGTACGCGTCTTTGTTCCCGCCGGCAAAGTTTGTGTATTCGCTGTTTATATTCGGCCCTGTGGCAGAAGTGTAATACGTGGCTGACTTTGGCACCGTTACAATAAGCTCCCCGAGCTGTTCAAAGAAAGGGCGGGAAAAATCATAATCCATCGCGTAACTGTACGGGTCCCACTTGTCGGAAACAAAGCAATCATTGCAATATATCACGTACGGCGATTTCGGATTATACATACTGATAATTGAACGGCCGCACAAATCGCACTTTCTGTTGTACAGAACACGCTCGTTTCGCCACACCGCCCGCATTTTGAAACGGCAATCAGGGCACATATGCGGCGCCGGCACACTCATCTTTTCGTAAAAAGAAAAGTCGTCTTTATCTAAGATAAAATCCAGCCCGCATTTTCTACATTTCCTTTTCTCGCTTTGCATAAATCTATTCTAAAATTCTATAGAATTATAGAATACTCCTTAGTAAATTTCTTGCTGATAACATTTCTCGCAATACACTATAGGGAACTCATTTTCTCGATAGACACTTTGTATCGGAGATTCGCATTTACCGCAAGTCCTTTCTAAAAGAATCATGTGGTCGGCGACAAAACGCAGACGTTCGCGGTGACGGGCAAAAGGACTTTTGGCCGGCACCGGCAGATTGAATCTCTTATAAAAATCTAACTCTGATTTAATCAACCCAAACAGTTTGCCGGTGGTCTCGCATTTTATTGCTTTGTTTAGAATGGAGTCGTCAACATCCTTTATGGAGTCAGGCGGAATTACAACCTCAACATCGTAATTTGTTTCCGAGGTGTGGTCTTCGTTTCTGAAACCTTCTTTTTCTACCTCGCCAACGGAAAGCGGGAAATACTCGTTGGCCACCGTCTCGCTGTAACTGAAAGGTGAAATTTCGTACGGAAAGAATTCACCGTACTTGTAAACTCTGCCTCTTTTGTCGGTGTACGGCATATCATCCATATGTTTTTTTATTTTTTCCACTAGGGTTTTGTATTCCTCCGGAGAATATTTTTTGTTTAAGATAGAATACTCGCTTTTGCGTATATTGGAACAACCAAAACAGTTGTTGGAGCTTACGACCACACCAGAATAGCTTATATTAGAAGAATGGTCTATCACCTGCCATGAACAAAGCACATTCGATAGTCCTGTCACTCCCGCCAGCACCTCATAAACGAGTTCTCCATCCCAAACACTGGTAACGTCGGCAGAATCTTTCATTCCGAGATCAAAAAGCATGTAGGCGACATTCTCGGATTTTTCGGTATTAAAAACCTCGCGGCAATTCCTTGAATCCTTCACAATGTTGCCAGTGCAATTCACACATCGATCAATAAAGGCAGCTCTTTGCGGTTTGGTCTTCCAAAACGCTTCTGCTTTTTCTTTGAGCGTTAAAAAATTTTTTCTAGACCCGTTTAAATTTTCTGAAATGAATTTTTCGTATTCTTCTTTAGAAACAGGAATATTGAAAATATGGTACTTTTTATTCCGCAGCCCCGAACAGCCGATAATGTTTGAACAATTTCGGCAGTCAAAGGAAAACCATATATCCTGGCATTCAAAACAAAATATTGAGCCAACATTCTTATATGCGTTCTCACACAAAATGTTATCGTAGCAAAATTCACCCTGAAACAGCCAGAAATTATCAAAAACGTCCCTAGATTTAAGCGCGTACTGGTTGTAAGCAGAGTCTTGGTTAAAATGCCCGCCGACATTCAGATAACAATTCTTGTCGTCCGTCTCGTAGTTTACCCAATCGCTTCCCACGTTGTTTTTTTGGAACAGGGCAATGTGCGGCACTACCCTATCAAGCTCCATAAACTGCTCAAAAAAACTTCTAGAGAAATCATAATCCCGGCCGTATGAATGTGTGCCCCACTGGTCGCTGTACCAGCACTTTGGGCAATACACCGTGTAATTATTTTTTGGGGAATAAGCAGAAATCACGCTTTCTCCGCACATGTCGCATTTTCTCTTATAAAGGGTTCGTTCGTTGCGAAAAGCAAGCCGACGCCGAAGCCGGCACTCGGGACAAAACGTCGGAGGAGGAACTTTAAGTTTTTCGTACAAATTAAAATCCTCCGATTCAATCACAAAATCTTTTTTACAATTCTGGCAGGCCTGCACTGAGCTCGTCGAATGTGTTTTTGTTTCGCTTTTATTTTCCATTTTTTTATTAATCTGCTAGATTTTCTGCTATAGCAGAGTTTCTAACATTTCAATAAACCTCCTGCTGATAACACTTCTCACAGTAAACTACTTCCGGTCGGTCGGGGGCGTATGGGGTCTCAAACTCCCTTGGACATTGAATGTCTAAGTGATGTGCATGATTAATTTTTTCACACATACATGAACGATGCCAAAGCTTAAAAGGATTTTTTTGTCTTAATCTCTCATAATGCCGGCAGTTGTGACACATAAGCGGCGGCGGAAGATTCATTTTTTTATAGAATGCATATTCTTCTGGTATAACCTTGAATGCCCGCGTGCATTGTTCGTTGCACTTCCCTTGATGGGCGCATTCCAGCACTTTGCCTACATGGTCCTCGCTGAAATTTTTTATATGTCTTTGTATGTCTTTGTTTAGAACTTCTATCACATACGTTTTTTCTTCCATCTCTCTCCATCTGTAATCCATATCCCTGGCCTGACTTTCTGAAAGCGGAAAAATTTCCTGCGCGATTGTTTCGTTGTAAGCAAAAGGCGATATTTCAATAGGAAAAAATTCGCCGTATCCGTAGACGCGCCCTCGCGCGCCACGGTAGAGCACTTCTGACATATGTTTGATTATTTCCGACTTAAGTCGTACATACTCATCCCTAGAGTATTGCTTGTTTAAAATGCAGTAGCTTTTGCCCCTTAACCCGGAGCAACCAAATAAATCAGAAGAGCTTTGGCAAGTAAAGCAATAGGAGCAGTTATTAGAGTTATAAACAGTTATCGTGCTCAGGTTGGCAAAACCCGCATCGTTATCTACTCCCTCGTAGAACAACTCGCTGTCGTAATTTCCATAAACGTCATAAGTATCCTTGATCTTCAGGGAATGAGCGGAGTATCGTGAATCTTCTGCTCCTTCCCGTATATCAAAGCAGTTCCGGCTGTTTTTTGACTTGCTTATATTATGGCCGGTACAATTAACGCTTTGAAAAATATTGGCGTAACGCCGAATCGCCTTGCCTTTCACTTTTTCGTAGAATTCGCTCTTTATCCGCAAAAAATTAGATCTGTCCCCCAAATCCAATGACTTTATCTTTTCTAAATATTCTTCTTTGCTTAATTGAATATTAAAAAAACAATACGACTTGCTGGCCAAATTTGAGCACCCGAAGCAATTGGTGCAGTTCCGGCAGTTGTACAAAAATCCTGAATCCACGCACGCCGTGCAGTTTTCGCTGGAGAAAACATCATAACAATCCGAGCAGTCAACTAGGTCGTAGCATAATTCATTGTGCGGTGAAGCCAATAGGTCTTGTGAATCCTTGCAGAAACTTGATCTGTTTGAATAACGCACGTTCTCGCTGAAGCCCAAGCCGAAAACTAAGTAGCAATTTTTATTATTGTCAATGTAGTTGCTGTATTGGGCATCTGGGGAATTCATAAGCTGCAAGGATTGCATTGGCACCGATTTTAAAAGCTCGTAAAACTGCTCAAAAAAGGGCCTGCTGAAGTCATACTCCCGGCCGAAAGACATCGGATCCCACTTGTCGCTCCACCAGTATTCTTTATCATAAACGATATAAGGAGAATCTGAGGAATACATGCTGATAATCTCTCCTTTCCCGCCGGGCGCATTATTCTTTCTCTTATACAAACTTCGTTCGTTCCTCCAAGCAAAACGTCTCTGCATCCGGCACTCGGGGCAGAAGGTAGGCGGCGGGACGTGGATTTTTTCATAAAAACTGAAATCGTCCGGGTCTATGACAAATTCACCTTTACAATTCTGACATGTTCTTTTTTCGGCGCTGTATGTCATTTGGTCATTATGATATTATGCATAATATAATAATGTTAATACACCTCCTGCTGGTAGCACTTTTCGCAGTAAACTATCTCGGGCCGGTTTGGCGCGTAAGAGGTTTCAAATTCGTTCGGGCATGTGGATTCGCCGTGTTCATGCAAAATGGTGTTTTTGTATTTTTTATTTAATGAATGCGTACCGGCACACTGACACTTTTCGTGCCAAAGACAAAAAGGGTTTCTCTGTTTCAATCTTTCGTAATGCCGGCAGTTCGGGCAGTATCTCGGTAGTGCGATGTTGTTGTTTTTTAAAAAATCAAGTTCCGGCTTGATAATCCGGTATGCCTCTGTGCACTGGGTAAGCTCGCTTCCTTTGTTTGGGCAGGCAATAACTTCGTTCAAAATTGATTCCGGCGCGTCTTTTATATGGTCAGGTAAATCAGTCGAAGACATAGTGGCTTTATTCCCCTTTTTATCCAAGACCTTAAAAGGATATCCGCCAGAAACAATTTCAGCTTCGTTTTTGGGGAAGTATTCCTGCGCAATTGTTTCATTGTAAGCGAAGGGTGATATTTCCGGCGGAAAGAATTCTCCGTACCGGTATACTCTCCCTTTCTTGTCTATGTAGGGCATAGTGTTCATATGCTCGATTATTTTAGGAGCTAACTTCTCGTATTCTTCTTTGGTGTATTGTTTGTTTAGGATGCAATATTGCTTTTTACGCAAACCAACGCAACCAAATAGATACTTTGAGCTGAAACACATGTAAGTGTAATTCGTATCCAGACAGCCGTGAGTAAAAACTGCGAACATTTGTCTAGACGCGTTGAGTCCCGTATCTACACCTTCGTAAAGCAGAGAAGCATTACCACCTAAACCGAAACAATCATAGCTATCTCTCGCCTCTGAACCGTGAATGCAGTGCTTGCAATCTTCTAGGGCGTTAAAAGCGTCAAAGGTTCTCTTCGTATTTTTGGAACTAAAGATATTGTCCCCCGTAACATTAGTGGACTTTAAAATGTTGGCGTATTTGTTCGGAAAATCAAGACAGAAGTGTCCGAACTTCGATTCGAAATCCGCGAGGCTGCGAAAGCTCCCGAAGTCCAGCTCCTTTTTTCTCGCCTCATATTCGTCTTTTTCGTACTGAACATTGAAAATACAGTATCTTTTATTTCTTAAATTTACACAACCTATACAGTCCTGTAAATTTCTGCAATGCTTCAGAAAAAAGGAATCCACCGAATCTCCAGTATTGACGGAGAAATGGGTCTTGTAAGAACCTTCACATAAAGTTGAACCATAGGAAAGTTCTAAACCGATTCCCCCATAAATATCAAGGCAATTTTTGCAATTTACCAATCCGTGTGAGTAATGTGAGTGTTCGTTCCTGAACGACGCGTAGATAAGATGGCAGTAATTACAGTCGAGATTGTGGTTACCGTAAGGACTACCTGGAGAATTATTGTTCCCCAGATTAGCTAAAGGAACTCTGCGGAGCAATTCTTTGTATTGTTCAAAGAAAGACCTTGAAAAATCATAATCTTCTCCGTAGTCCGACGGCTCCCACTCGTCGCTCCACCATACGTCATGGTCAT
>CAZQSY010000003.1:9126-108773 GCA_964596395.1 uncultured Candidatus Saccharibacteria bacterium | reverse complement strand
CCGCAGGCGAAATTGCTTTGCAATTTCGGCAAGGAGACGAGCGCGACGACTGTTCATCGCGCGGGCGGGATTCGAACGCCGGAGTATAAAATTTTCAGCAGAAAATTTTACGAGGCGGTGCCCAGACCAAAATTTTTCGGCGGAAAAATTTTGAGTCGCGGGCGAATCCGTCCGTCTCCGCCCAGGGTTAAAATCATGTTAGAATTGCCTAATGACCTCTGATTCAATCGTTGTTTCTGGCCTTACTAAAAAATTCACTTTTCCGGTTAAAAATCCGGCGCACGGCTGGCTTAAAAATCTGTTTTCTCCGGAAATACGGGAAATCGCGGCTGTCTCTAGCATTTCTTTTTCGGTGAAGTCCGGCGAAAGGGTGGCCTTCATCGGCCCGAACGGGGCGGGGAAGTCGACCACGATTAAAATCCTGACGGGAATACTTTTCCCCACTTCCGGCCAAATAAGCGTTTTGGGCCTTGACCCGACCAAGGAAAGAAAAAAACTCGCCTATCATATAGGCACTGTTTTCGGCCAGCGTTCCCAGCTTTTGCCGAACTTGCCACTTACCGACTCGCTTGAGTTTTTTGGCGTGATGTACGACCTGTCGGATTCTGAAATTAAAAAAAGAATTACAGAGCTTACTTTACTTTTCGAGCTCGGGCCATTCATAGACCAGCCGGTCAGAAAACTTTCGCTCGGCCAGCGTATGCGTGCCGAAGTGGCCGCTTCGCTCATTCATAAACCGAAGATCATACTTTTAGACGAGCCTACCATCGGCCTTGACGTGGTGGCGAAAAAATCTCTCCGTGATTTGTTGCTTAAGATAAATAAAGAAGAGGGAACGACGATATTTCTTACTTCGCATGACGTAGGTGATATAGAGTCATTGTGCGAACGCACGATAGTGATAAATCACGGCGTACTGGTCAAAGATTTGCCTACTGAAGACCTGGCTAAAGCTTTCGTGTATGAAAAATACATTGACTTGATTCCCCGGAAAGGTTTTTCGATTTTTCCGGAATTACCGGAGGGACTCAAATATTCGCATAAAGACAAGAATAAAGTGACGGTGGTGGCCGATATAAATAAAATTGACCTGCAGGCAAGTTTGAAAAAGCTTCTGGATTTGTTTGAAGTAGAAGACATAGATGTCTACAACGCCGATCTAGAAACAGTAATCAGGCATATTTATGGGAAAAATCTTGAAAAAGTTTAGATTGCCCTGGAAGCTTCTGGTGACGCTCGTGCGCGATCGTATGTATTACAAAAATCGGCTTTTGCTTGACATGTCACTGATCGCGGGCAGATGCGGGGTTCTGCTTCTTTTGTATTGGTATGTGTTCAAACTTAGGGGCGGGATAGTAAACGGTATTACCTTTCCTTTTGTCGCCTGGAGCATGTTTTTCTATTTTTCTTTCGCTCTGCTTAACCTAAGAGATGTGGCTCGACTCATTATGTACGACGTGCAATCCGGTAATGTAGAAGTACTTTTCAGCAAACCCGTTTCGTACCTTTCTTACCGGATGTGGTGGCAGTTTGGTTCAGGTTTGTATTCTTTTGTTTTTATAACTGTACTTGCAACGCTTGCCCTTTCACTTATTATAGGTTTTCCGCCTTCCATGACCGCCGGTATATTCATCCCCACACTCATTTTGGCCTTGGTTTTAGGAATCATGCTTACGCTGTTGCTGTATTCTTCAGTGGGTCTTTTGTCTTTTTGGATTGAAGATACGCGTCCGGCTTTTTGGATACTTGATAAAATGATTATGATACTTGGCGGTTCCTGGCTTCCTGTCGCCCTTTTCCCTGATTTTATGTACAAAGTTGCAGTATGGAGCCCTTTCGGCGCTTCACAGTTTGTGACGCATACGGTATACGAATCCTGGCAGGGTAGCTGGCCCGGATTTTTAGGTGTCCAGCTTTTTTGGATTTTGGTTCTCGGCCTGGTTGTTCATTTTGTTTTTAAAAAAGCGAGGCAAAAAGTCTCGGTAAACGGCGGATAATATGTTAAAAGAAATACGTTTTGCTTTATATTCTGTAAAAAAGAACATTCAAGGTAGCGCCGAATTGCGTGGCAGTTTCTTGGCGAATATCGTCGGAATGATGATAAACAATTCCGCTTTCGTAATCCTATGGATTTTTTTTGTGAAATCGGTGGGCGTAATAAACGGTTGGACGGCGGCCGACATCGTGGGAATGTTAGGTTTCAATACGCTTGCTTTCGGAGCGGTATTTTCTGTTGGGCACGGTATACGAAAAACAGCCGAATATGTCTCATCGGGTGCCTTTGACCGTTTTATGCTTTCTCCCAGGAACTTGCTTAGCAGAGTGTCTTTTTCTTCCTTAGACGTTTCCTCTATCGGAGACGTGTTTTTCGGCATTTCTTGTCTTTTTGTCTATATTTTCTTGACACACGCAAGCGTTTTTCAAATTCTTTCGATATTATCGCTCATTTTCCTTACCGTGCTTGTGTTCTTGTCGGCGGCTATAACCGTGTACTCGGCAAGTTTTTACTTTACGGATGCTGATTCGGTGACCCGGGGGTTTTTCGACTTGTTCCTTTCCGCATCGCTCTTTCATGGTGGTGCTTTTCAGGGAGCGATGAGGTTTGTTTTCACCTTTTTAATTCCGTCGCTTTTGATTGGTATTTTGCCGGCAGAGGCGGTGAAAGATGTTTCGTTGGAGAAAATTTTACTGATAGGGGTTTTGGCCTTCGCGTGGTTTTTCTTTTCAAGAAAAATTTGGAATCGCGCGGTGCGAAAATACGAAAGTGCGAGCTTTATGACTTTCGGAAGCTAAGCGATTAGTTTCTTGAATTCTTCCACCATCGGGACCTGCTCGGCCTCTAGGCCGTAGCCCGTGGCGGTGTAGTAAGCTGTCCAATCGGCGAGAATTATGGAAGAGAAAATTTTGTGCCAGATGTTTTTGCCTTCAAGCTCAATAGTTTCAACTTTCAGTCCGCGGTCTTTATATAGTTTTTCAAGCACCTCCATCCTTTTCTGTATTTGCGGATGGTCGTTCTTGTCTTTCAGGATTATGAAATAGAAATTCTCGGAGAGGTTTCTGGTCGCGTCATGGACGTCTAGGCCGTTCATCTCGTTATGGTTCACTTCGGGAAAAACATTGCAAAAAGCCGGAATCTTTCCGGTCTCGTTCAGTTTTATTTTCCAGTTGTAAACTATAGAAAGGTTGCGGGCTGAAGAATAAATAACCGGTACGTGTCCTCTAATTTTTTCGGCCATTTTCTTTCCCTTTTCTTCGTACGCGAGCGGGTCAAGGTCTAGAGCGAGCTTGCTTGTTTCCTTGAGCGCTTCTTCTTCGGCCATTAGTTTCAAAAAACCTCGGAGCGAATATCCCTGCGCCATGCGCGGCTGGATTCCGTCGTTTGGCATCTTTACATAAGACGTGCCTGCTTCTTCGGCCAGGGACAGAAGTTTTCCGCCGGTAGAAATGACGGCGAACTCCAGATTTTTCTTTCTCGCTTCGTGAAAGGCCTCTATCTCTTCTTCGGTGTTGCCAGAGTAAGAGCTCAAAATTATGAGTTTGTTTTTTAATTCCTCTAGGGGGTAATCAGGTAGGCCGTAATCTTTTTTTATGGTTATATCGCACTCGGGCTGCCGGGTCTTGATGAGCATAGGGGAGAGCGCCGACCCGCCCATGCCGACGACGGCGAAACTCTTTTTGCCGGAGAGTTTTTCACCGTTCACGATTTCCGGCTCCCACAGAAACTGCTTATTGAAACTCTTGATTGATTCGTACATCCATTTATAATAAGATATGAAACTGTGTTTGACAACAACTTGTATTACAATTTAAGTATCTTTTAGAACTAGTTGTAGTTTTAACCATCAAAAATGAAATTTGAAAATTTTGGACTTTTTAGAAAAAAAAAGATAGAGACGGTGGTAACTCCTCGCGACACATCAATAAAAATACCAGAAATTAAAAGAGCAGACACACGCGAGCTTGTAATTCCCTCGATATTGGGGTATTTAGATGCTATTGAAAAAACCCAAAACCAAGAAAAATTACAAGAGGATATCAAAGAAATACTTGATTATGTCGAAGAGATAATTCAGGCGGCAAAAACAGGGCAGGTTAATTTATTTAGCAACGCTTATGCATGGGTATTTCCAAATATTAAATATATCCTGGAAAAGTTTCCAAAAACAAAAAATAATAAGGAGTTTAAGAGGCGGGTTAACCACTTAAGAAGAGAGATACGCATTTTCTTTTGGACAAAATACAACCGCCTTCTTAAATATGCCGTTTTAGATACAAACGCTAAGATAGGTACGGACCTTAGGGAATACGCACTTTCTGACACCAGTGGATTCAATAGAGATTATGGCAAAATTTTCCAGGCGGTATCTTTTAAGGAAGAGAACGGTTCTCTGCTTGAGAAGGAGATTACCCTTGAAGAATTTAGAGGTAAACTTGAGCAAAGTTTAAATCCTGTTCTATCTGGTTTCGTGGGCTTCGGAATTTGGAACAAAAAAGAAGATCAAGTTGTTAATCCCATGAAATTTACCGTGGATTGGATAAGGCGACAAGAATGAGTATATACTCCTACCCTTGTTTACTGTACGATTTATTTCAACGCCGCGTCGAGTTTTGATTTGACCGAGCTCCAGCCCTCGGCGCCTTCGATGGTCGAGACCACCTTGCCTTTCTTTAAGATAAAGCCCTTCGGGGTGCCCTGTACTCCGGCTTTTGAGCCCTCATCTTTTTGTGCGACGACAGCCTGCGCGTACTTGCCTTCGTCTAAGCACTTATCAAAAACGGCGGTTTCGAGTCCGAGGTTTGTGGCAAAGGCCTTCAGGTTAGCATCAACGAAAGCGCCTTCGTTCTCGCCGCTCTGGTGCGAGTAAAGGTAATCATGGTATTCCCAGAATTTATTTTGGTCGCCGGCGCAGCGAGCCGCTTCGGCCGAGCGCACCGACTCGGGCCCGAGAAACGCCCAGTCGCGGTAAACAAGCGCAATTTGTCCTTCATCCACATATTTTTTAATTTCCGGCACGAAGGGGGACCAGCTCGCGTCCCTTTCTTTGAGCGCTTGTATTAACGGTTCTTGGTGTCCGTTAATTGCCCCGCAGAACGGGCATTGAAAGTCCTCGTACAAGATGACGGTGACTTTAGCGTCTTTCTCACCCAGGATTCGGTCTTCTTTGGTTATTTTCGCCGGCGCGGCCTTCCCGCTATTCTCGGATGGGGAGCTTCCTTTTAATAGAATAGCCCCGGCAATAATCACCCCGGCTATTATTATAGCTACCGGGACAGATAATTTATTTTCTTTTCTGGGTTCCTGGCTTTCAACTATTGTCTCTTCCCCGCCTGCATCGCTTTGCGAAACATTGCGGGCAGGTATTCTTATTTCTTCTTCCATGTGTTTAGTTTTTTTAATTTGTTAATTTTATAATTTTAGCATTGTCGCGGGCGGTTTCAAAGTTTATTCGCGCGCATTGTATTTTCCGATTACCGTCCATTTGTAGGTAGTCATATCCTGCGTGCCCATCGGCCCGCGGGCGTGAAGCTTGCTGGTGGATATGCCAATCTCGGAGCCGAGGCCGAACATCGCTCCGTCTGAAAAGCGGGTAGAAGCGTTCGTGTAAACCACAGATGAGTTTATTTCGGTCATAAATTTCTCGGCTTTCTTTTTGTTCTCGGTGAGAATCGCTTCGGAATGGCCGGAGGAATATTTTATTATGAACTGCAGCGCTTCTTCGAAACTTGTTACGGTCTTTATAGACATTTTCAAACTCAAGAACTCGTGGCCGAAATGTTTGGGTTTGGCTTTTTTCAAAAGTCCCGCCGGGTAATTTTTTTTCAAAATTTTATAACTCGTCGGGTCGGCAAAAATTTCTACTTTTTTCGCCGACAAAGGTTTGGTTGCTTTAAGTAAAAACTCTCGGGCGATTTTTTCGTGTATCACTAAAGTGTCTAGCGCGTTGCATACGCTGGGGCGAGAGGTTTTGGCGTTAAACACTACTTTGACGGATTCCTCTAGGTTTACCTCGTTGTCAACATATGTGTGACACACGCCCGAACCCGTCTCGATTACCGGCACGGTGGCATTTTCTCTCACAAATTTTATTAGCCCAGCTCCGCCGCGGGGAATCACTACATCAACCAATCCGTTGGCTTTTATCATCTCTTGCGCGGCTTCTTTACTTTTCGGGTCTATTAGCTGCACTGCATTTTCGCTTACGCCCGATTTTTTAAGAGCGTGTCTGATTGTTTTGTAAAGCGCCAGGTTGCTCTCTCTCGCTTCTTTGCCGCCTTTCAAAACCGCCGTGTTGCCGGATTTTAGGCAAATTCCCGCCACGTCGACGGTGACATTAGGGCGGGACTCATAGATTATGCCGATTACGCCAATCGGAATTCTTTTTTTGCATATTTTGAGGCCGTGTCTTTCTCTGAAATCAAAAATTTCACCAATCGGGTCGGGCATTTCGGCGAGCTCTTCGAGCTCGCGCGCCATATTTTCTATGCGTGCATCGTTTAGAAGCAGGCGGTCGCGCATTTCGCCCCGCGATTTATTCTCGGACGAAAATTTTCTCAGGTCTTTTTGGTTGGCCCAGAATATGGCTTTTTTGTTTCGGCGGATTTCTCTTGCCAGATTTTTCAGTATCAAAATTCTTTTCGCGTGGGCAAGGAGACCTGTCTCGTGAGACGCCTTCTTGGCTTTTTCTAATTGTTTAATGATTTTATTAGGCATGACTTAATTTCTTCGCTCGCTCGTAAGCGGCTTTCACGGCGTTTGCCACTAGGCCCTCAAAATTTTTGCGGGCAAAAATTTTGAGGGCCGCTTCTGTCGTACCGCCTTTTGAAGCCACCCTCTTTATAAGCTCCGAATAGTTGCTGTCTTTGGCCAAAATAGCCGCGGCAGAGAAAGTCTTCTCGACGAGTTTCTTCGCCTCGTTTTCTCTAAACCCGAGCCCTTTAGCCGACTTTAATAAATTTTCGGCTAGCAGAAAGAAATAAGCAGGGCCACTGCCGGATATAGCCGTGACTTTGTCTATAGTGTCTTCGTCTTTCACTTCAAAGTTTTCGGTGACTTTGTCTAAAAAATTTTTCACTTTCTTTTTTTCGAGAAGAGAGAGGCCGACGCTTTTCCAAGCGGCGATTCCTTCTCCTGCCGAAAGCCCCAGGTTTGGCATAACTCTCACAATTTTTTTATGGCCGAAAAGGTGCGCGATTTTTTTAATCGGGAAGCCCGCCATAATCGAAATCAAGATTGCGTCTTTATACAGCCCCACGCCCTTAACCTCCTTTATAGCTGTATCGGCATCTTGCGGTTTGACCGAGAGAATTACAAAGAGAGAATCCTTCAGCCCCCGCTGATTTTTTTTATTTTTATCAACAGCAAAAACCCGGACCGAAGAATCTTTCATCAGTTCTCTCCCGATGGCCTGGCCCATTGTGCCGTAGCCGATGATTGTGACGGCGGTTCTCATTTCATTTTTTTTGTTTTTCTTTTGGGGGCGAATCTGGTACCCGGGAATTTTTTTCGGAGCGCGCTTTTGATTATCCCATGCTCATTCCCGTTTCCGATTAATACTTCTACCCCATGAGAAGAAGCATATCGGGCCGCGCGAATTTTAGAAAGCATTCCGCCCACGCCCAGCTCGGATTTTTCATCCGTGCATAATTTTTCGGCCGCTATCGGGTCCTTGACCCATTTTACCAGCTCAGCGTTTTTATGGCGGTCCGGGTTTTTTGTATACAATCCGTTTTGATTTGTGAGAATCAGGAATTTTTTGGCTTTGAGTCCCGCCGCCACGATTGCCCCGAGCTTGTCGTTGTCTCCTATCAACAAGTCCTCTGTTTTCATAACGTCGTTCTCGTTTATAATCGGCAGAATTTTATGCCGGAGCATCGCTTCTATGTTTTGACCAAAGTTCTTGAAACGCTCGCGGTGTGTCAGGTCTTCGCTTAATATGAGAATTTGCCCGACCGTAAGGCCGAACTTGCGGGCGTGATTTATATATTGTTGCATCAGCAACGGCTGGCCCACGGAGGCGGCGATTTTTTTTCTTTGCGGGTCTTTGGCCGGAGATGTCGGGAGTCCCGCTCCTATGGCGCCAGAAGAGACCAGCGCTACCTTGTGTCCCGCTTTTATAAGCTCGGATATTTCACTCACAATTCGCCCGATTCTTTTGGTATCGAGCCCTGTCTTACCCGCAAGCACTTGTGTGCCGATTTTAATAACCAAACGCATTGTTCCATCCTATATCATTAGTGCGCGATGGTAAAGGCGATGATTTGGCGGGCGATTTATCTAGGCAAGGCCTGGATAAAGGCCTGGATAAGACAATTTTCTGCTTGACACTGATATAGCAATTTTGATATACTGAAACAAGACTGGATGTTGTAAATTGTTAGCCTGGTAATATAATTACCAGCAATGAAAAATAAATATTTGGCCCTGTTTCTTGACGAAGTTAAAGACTTTATCGGAAAACTGCCCGACAATGACCAGGGGAAAATAAGCGCTTCCGTTGCAGCAATGGAAACAGGAAATCTAGAGCCGCTTTATATCAAAACGCTTAAAACTCCGATTAAAGAATTGATCATTAAAAATTACCGCTTTGTCTTCTTTATTCATGACAGAGAGATCTACTTTGTTGGAGCTTTTGTGAAGAAAACAGCTAAAACGCCAAAGAAAGAAATAGAAAAAGCTCAAAAGGTTTACAAGTTAATACTAGAAGACGATAAATAAAATCACATGAAAAAAGTAAAAACCAAAACAAAAAACGCGCTGAAGTTTTATACTGCTAAAGAAGTTTTCAAAAACGCCTCGGTGTCCGAGGTGTTTCGCAGTTCTTACAGTGAGGAAATTGCCCGTTTAAAAATTGCCCGCCAAATTAGGAATATCCGTCTAGCGAAAAACTTGACGCAAAGAGAAGTTGCCGGCCGTACTCAGATGCCTCAATCGGTCATTGCCAGAATTGAAAGCGGGAACCACAGTTTTTCTTTCGGTACTTTGAACAGAATAGCCCAGGCTTTTGGCAAAGAAGTAGAGTTAGTTTAATCGATTCTTGCGGAAGCCCGGCTTCCGCATATTTTTTAATGCGCTATCGTAAAGGCGATGATTTGGCGGGCGCCGACGAGGCGCAGGGTTTTGCGGGCTTCGCTTAATGTGCCGCCGGTGGTGACCACATCGTCTATCAGGATTACGTTTCTCCCTTTGACGAGTTCTTTGTTTTTCACGGCGAAAGTGCCGCGTAAATTCGCCAACCTCTCGCTTCTGTTTTTTATTCTCGCCTGATGTTCGGTTTCTTTTGTTTTCACCAGAACGTTCACAAGCATTTCCAACCCCCCACTTTTTTTACCCCATATGCCTTGCTTACGGGGTTCAGTGTCAAGGACGGTCCTTGACACTTCTGATGCTATTTCTTTTTCGATTTTAATTATTTCTTCGCACAAAAGTTCCGCCTGGTTGTAGCCGCGTTCGCGGCGCCTTTTGGCCGAGAGGGGAATGGGTATCAAGACGGGGTCACGGAAGTTTTTGAGGATATAGAGGTCGGCGAGCTCTTCCATGATCCTGCCGTGCATTATTTCGGCGAAGGTTTTTGCCAGTGTTTTTCTGCCCTTGTACTTCATGAGCCGGATGCATTTTTTAATCGGCGCGTGACGGTAATCGAAAAGGGGGAAAACCCAGGAAGCGCATTCCCGCTCGGCCACCGGCGCTTCGTGAAGGCAATCCACGCACAAATCGGTACCGGCGGCTCCGCAGGCGGCGCATTTGGCCGGAAAAATTATGCTTAATATGGAGTTCAATATGGATGTTATGGTATAATTATACAACTGTGTACGACCCAATCAAGAAAATTTTTTCCGGTTTGAATATTTTCGGCGGGGGTTCGGTGTCTTCTGCCGTGGGCATAGACATCGGTTCTTCGGCTATCAAGGTGGTGGAAATAAAAAAGAAAGGCGGCAAGGCGGTGTTAGAAACATACGGTGCGATTTCGCTCGGTTCCTACGCCGAGACCGACTCGGGCCGGGTGACCAATCTGCCGATAGAAAAAATAACCGAGGCCCTGAAGGAAGTATTGAAACAATCGGGGGTTTCTACTTCGGCCGCGGCTTTTTCAATTCCCGTGCAGTCCAGTTTGATTTTCACAATTTCCCTGCCACCTTCAGTCAAAGAAAACGAATTGCCGACGGTGGTACCGACCGAGGCCCGCAAGTACATTCCGGTGCCGATTACCGAGGTCTCTCTCGACTACTTCGCTTTGCCGAAAAAAGAACTCACCTTCGAACAGGCAAACAACCCGGATTTTTCCGCTCCTTTGGAGAATACGGAAGTGCTGGTGGTAGCCATACAGAACGAAGCCGTTTCAAAATACCGTTCTATATCTTCGGGGTGCGACCTTTCATCCGGATTTTTTGAGATAGAGGTGTTCTCTTCCATCCGCTCAAACTTCGGCCACGAATTGTCGCTGACCCTCTTGATGGATTTCGGAGCATCCGCTACCAAGCTCACTCTGGTTGAGTACGGCATGGTAAAAGCGCATCACACCATAAACCGCGGGAGCGCGGACATAACCGCATCCATTTCCCAATCGCTCGGGATTCCCTTCGGCAAGGCCGAGGATTTAAAAAAAGAATACGGGCTTTTCGACAATAGCGCCGAGAAAGGTCTGCAAGATATAGTGCGGGCGCATTTGAGCTACATCCTTTCGGAATCAAACAACGTGCTTTTGTCGTATGAGAAAAAATACGGGCGGACGGTAAGCAAGGTGATCCTAACCGGCGGGGGAGCCCTGCTCAAAGGTTTGAGGGAAATGGCTTCAGACAATTTCCGCGCCGAGATTGAGGCCGGGCATCCTTTCACTAAAGTGCACGCGCCGGAGTTTTTGAACAAGGTTTTAGAGGCGACCGGCCCTGAATTTGCCGTAGCCGTCGGTCTTGCCTTGCGAAAATTGCAGTGAATTGAGATAATTAAAAAAGATGGAACAAAATTTTCAAACTTCCTTCATACCGAAGAGGCCCATGGTTGAGGAGAAAGCGTCCGGCGCGCGGCCGGTCGGTCTTCTTACGATTGTTTCTATTCTGATATTTTTCAGCGTGGTCATAGCCACCGGCGCTTTGTATTTTTACAAAGTTGCTTTGGGGAGGAATTTAACCCAGATGGAAACCAATCTTTCCTTAGCCAAGAATCGTTTTGAGCCCTCGAAAATATTGCAGCTGCAGATTTTAGACAAACGCCTGCGCGCTTCTGACGAAGTATTGTCCAGGCACGTAATCATATCTCCTGTATTCAAGGCCCTACAGGCGATTACCATGAAGACGGTGTCTTACTCGAAGTTCGGATACTCTATAGATGACAGCGGGCGGGCCAGCATAGATATGAGCGGAGTGGCCGAAGGTTATCGAGCGGTCGCTTTGCAAGCCGACCTTTTTTCCAAAAACAAGAATTTCCTGAATCCGGTTTTTTCGAATCTTTCACTAGACGACAAAGGAAAGGTCCTGTTTGACTTGGAATTTTCGGTTGACCCAGATTTTATAAATTACAAAAAAGCGCTTGAGGTCGTAAGCGGGGTAGGCACTTCTAGTATCTCTCCCCAGGAAGCGGGAGGGTTTCCGGAAGGGGAAGCGACAGGCATTTAGATTATGTTTAAATTCATTTTGCCGACAATCTTAACTGGGGTTTCCATAGCCGTTTTCTCGGTGGCGAGCATACCTTTTTATCGCGAAATTTCCGCCATGAAAGGGCAAATTGCCGCTTACAATCAGGCCTTGGACAATTCGAAAGTTTTGGAAGCGGAGCGCGATAAACTCACCCAGAAATACAATTCGATGAGCCCCGAGAATATTTCCCGGCTGGAAAAGCTTATACCCAACAGTGTGGATAACATTCGGCTCATTTTGGAAATCGAAAAACTCGCCTCGCCCTACGGCATGGTGCTGAAGGACGTGAAATACAATATACTGCCAGTTCCTGATTCGTCGGCTGGTGTAAACGGAGGTAGAATCGGGCGCCCCGGGCTCGGCAAGGATTACAACGCGTGGGAGCTGGAATTTTCAGCGCAGGGCACGTACAGCAATTTTGTGAGTTTTCTGAAGGATTTGGAAAACAATTTGAGAGTTTTGGATATCGCCGCCGTGCAGTTCACTTCTTCTTCCTCCGGGCCTCAGCTCAATCCTTCGGTGAACACTGCTTACAAATATAATTTCAAAATAAAAACATATTGGCTGAAAAATTAAAATGGCGCCGAAAATAAAAAACTTAATAATCTATTTTGCGGTAGCGGTCTTCCTTATTTTGGGCTACTTTCTTTTAGTAAAAAAGCCGCCCGAGGAAAAAGGGCTGGTTTCAAATTTACCCGGCGCCGAGAATCCGGCCTCCGGCGCGGCGGTGGATACCTCCATAACTAAAGATTTTCTGTCGGTACTGCTTAACGTAAAGGACATAAAGATGGATGATTCCGTTTTTTCAGCTCGGGCCTTTATGAATTTGAAGGACTCAAGCATTCTGCTCATCCCGACCGGTGATGAGGGCAGGTTGAACCCGTTCGCTCCAATCGGCGCGGATTAAAGCGGAAAAAAAGAAATGAGTTTTTTAGAAGTACTCTCAAAAAAAGGAATAATCGGCAAGAAGGATGTGGACAAGATAAAAAGCCTCGCCAAAGAGAGCTACGGCGGAGACGTTGAGCGGGCTTTAATTGAGTTCGGCATTCCGGAAGCGAAAATCCTGGAAGAAAAAAGCGAATATTTGGGGATACCGATGAAAAAATTGGACACCAGCAGTCCCGCGTTTTCGGAGGCGCTGAAACGCATTCCGGAAGATGCAGCCAAGCACTATCACATCGCCCCTCTAGAGTTTACCGACGGCGTTTTGCAGGTCGGCGTTACCGAAGAAGAAAATACGCAAGCGCTGGACGCTCTGCAGTTTATTTCGGCCAAGCAGAGCATTCCTTTCAAAGTATTTCTGATTTCTAAGAGCGATTATGAGAGTGTGATGGGTAGTTACAAAGGCATGTCTATACAGGTGGGCGAGGCGCTGGAAGAACTTGGGCAGGACGAGGGAAATGCCGACTTGCAAAGTCAGGCAGAGACCAGCAACCTAAACGACGAGATAAAAAACATAAGCGTCAAAAACGACGCCAAAATCATTGAGGATGCGCCGGTGATAAAGATTGTCGCGGTAATACTGCGCAACGCCATAGAAGGGAACGCCTCGGACATTCACATCGAAAACACGGGCGAACAAGTGAAAGTGCGCTTCCGCGTGGACGGGCTTTTGCACACGAGCATACTTTTGCCGAAGAACGTATATGCCGGAATAGTCGCGCGTATAAAAATATTGGCCAAACTGCGGCTGGACGAAAAACGCAAGCCGCAGGACGGCTCTTTCAGCACGGTTTTGGACGGACGCAAGATCGACTTCCGCGTTTCCACCATGCCTTCGTACTACGGAGAAAAAGTGGTGATGCGTATTTTGGATTCGGAAAAAGGCGTGAAGCCCTTGGACCAGCTGGGACTTTCAAAGAGAAATCTTGAAATGATACGGGAGGCGATGAAACAGCCGTACGGGCTGATTTTGATTACCGGTCCAACCGGCTCGGGTAAATCCACCACGCTTTATTCAATGATGAACGAGCTTGACAAGGAAGAAAGCAACATTGTATCTCTGGAAGACCCGATTGAATATCACATACCCGACATCAACCAGTCGCAGATGATGGCGGAAATCGGATACACCTTCGCTTCCGGTCTGCGTTCGATTTTGCGCCAAGACCCCGACGTGATTATGGTCGGAGAAATCCGCGACAAAGAAACAGCCCAGCTCGCGATACAGGCGGCCCTCACCGGGCACTTGGTACTCTCGACTCTGCACACGAACGACGCGATAGGCGCTGTTCCGCGCTTGGTGGACATGGGCATAGACCCTTACCTGATAGCTCCGACTTTGATACTTTCGATAGCCCAGCGTCTGGCCCGGCTTACTTACCCGGCTTCGCGCAAGCTGGTTCCCATGGACCCGTCGGTCAAGCTTCAGATTGAGAACAGTTTCAAAGATTTGCCGGAAGAATTCAAAAGCGAGATAGTGCTCAAAGACGAAATGTACGACGTAGTGCCTTCGCCCGAATGTCCGTCCGGCACGCGCGGACGCGTCGCCATATTTGAAATGTTCAAAGTGAACAAAGAAATGCAGAACGTTATTTTGAAAAGTCCGATATATCCCGAAATATACAAAGTCGCCCGCCGGCACGGCATGCTCTCGATGAAAGAAGACGCCACCATCAAGGCGCTCGAAGGAGTCATACCTTACCGGGAGGTTTTCAATTTCGCCAACGACAGCGGGGAGTAGTGCACGCAATTTTGGAGGAAAGGTCGTTTTATAATATAATAATCTAAGCTGAACGCGACATGGACGGAAACAAAAGAAAAATTTTGATAGTAGACGATGATACATTTCTCTTGGATATGTATGCTTTTAAATTCAGTCAGCATAATTTTGAAGTGCATACCGCTCCGGACGGCCTGCAGGCCGTGGCAAAGCTTAAAGAAGGGTTGAACCCCGATATCGTTCTTTTGGATATCATTATGCCGAACATGGACGGTTTTGAGATGCTGGAGAAAATTAACAAAGAAAACCTGTCTCCGGCTTCGGTAAAGATAGTTTTGTCAAACAAAAATCAGCAGTCGGACATAGAGCGTGGTAAAGAGCTGGGGGTGGACGGGTACATTATCAAGGCGAGCTCTACCCCGCAGGAAGTGATAGAGCAAGTGGTGGATATTTTGTCGAAAAAGGCGGCTGCGCCGGCCAAGGTTTAATATGGAATACAAAAAACAATTTGAAGAGCTGGTTTTAAACGTGATTCACGAAAGCGGTTCAGACCTGCATTTGGGCGTGGG
Organism: uncultured Candidatus Saccharibacteria bacterium; assembly: GCA_964596395.1. Lineage (GTDB taxonomy): Bacteria > Patescibacteriota > Minisyncoccia > Phycocordibacterales > UBA9973 > UBA9973. The sequence goes on along the minus strand of CAZQSY010000003.1, from coordinate 93,911 downwards.
CAGGCCACCGGCCATACGCGTGGCCACCGAGCTTATATTTCTGCAAAAGCATCCTCCTTTGACCGACCAGGATGTGATGGGAATTTTGGAAGAGGTCTTAGATAAAGACAAGATGCTGAAGTTCAAAGAAGATAAGGAAGTAGATTTTTCCTACAACTTCCGGAACGAGGTACGCTTGCGCGGTAATGCTTTCTTCCAGAAGGGTTCGCCGGGCGTGGCTTTACGAATCGTGCCGAAAGTCCGTTCTCTCTCGGACTTGCATTTGCCTCCGATTGTTTCTGATATGGCTCACCGGAAGCAGGGGTTTTTCTTGGTGGTCGGGCCGGTCGGGCAGGGAAAATCGACGACTCTTTCTGCCATGGTCAATCTGATAAACAACGAACAGACCCGGCACATCGTGACGATTGAAGACCCGATAGAATATATGTACGTTCCGAACAAATCCATCATAAACCAGCGGGAAATCGGAATAGACACAAAAGATTTTCATACCGCTCTAAAGTCGGTCTTCCGCGAGGACGTGAACATAATCATGGTCGGCGAAATGCGCACACCCGAGACGATTTCGACCGCCGTGACCGCCGCCGAGACGGGGCACTTGGTTCTCTCAACTTTGCACACTAATAACGCTTCGCAGACGATTGACCGCATCATCGATTCTTTTCCGGCCGGCCAGCAGGACCAGATACGCTTGCAATTAGCGGGAAGTCTCTTAGGAATTCTTTCGCAGAGATTGATACCGCGCGTTACCGGCGGGCTGATACCCGCCTGTGAACTTCTTTTGAACAACAACGCCGTGGCTAACCTGATCCGCGAGAGGCGCACGCAGGAGATAGATGTGGTAATAGAAACCGGAGCCGAAGCGGGAATGATAGACCTGAACCGTTCGCTTTTGGAACTTGTGCGCGCGGGCGAGATAACAATCGAGAACGCTTACCAGTATTCGCTGAATCCGAAAGGATTAGAGAGAATGATTTAAATTATGCTTTTCAAATACAAAGCGGTAGATGACAAAGGCGCGGCGAGAGAAGGGGAAATAGATGCGGGAAGCAAAGACATCGCCATCGCCGGCCTGCAAAGAAGAGGGCTCATAGTCCTCGGTATTCAGGAGACGGGAAAAAGGAAATCCGTTTTTTCGGCGGTCTTTGCCGAACGGATTTCTACGAAAGAAGTGGTGATACTTTCCCGCCAAATTGCCACCCTCTTTCAGGCGCAGGTCTCGGCCCTCAAGGCCTTCACTATCTTGGCCGGCAATACCGAAAACAAAGCGCTCTCTGCGAAGCTTTTGGAAATAAGCGATGACCTGCAGGCCGGGGTTTCTATTTCCGGTTCGCTCGCCAAGCATCCGGATGTTTTTTCTAACTTTTACGTGAACATGGTGAAAGTCGGGGAGGAGACGGGCAAACTAGACGAGACCTTTCAGCACCTGGCGGATTATCTGAACCGACAGTACAGTTTGACTTCGAAAACCAAGAACGCCTTGATTTATCCGATTTTCGTTGTTTTCACTTTTTTCGTGGTGATGGGACTTATGTTTGTAATCGTGATTCCGAAACTTTCCGCCATTATTCTAGAATCCGGACAGGAACCGCCGGTTTACACTAAAATTGTCATTGAGCTTTCAAACTTTTTCGTGCACTACGGATTCTTGTTTATCGTTTTTTTGATTCTGCTCGGCTTCTGGCTTTGGAGGATGACCAGAACACAAGCGGGCAAAGAATATCTGGATAAACTACGGCTCTCTTTTCCTGCCGTCGGCAACCTGTATAAAAAACTGTATCTTTCCAGAATCGCCGACAATATGGAGACAATGCTTACCGCCGGCATACCGATTGTGCGCGCTATTGACATAACCTCGGACGTAATCGGCAGTTACATCTACAAACGAATTCTTTTGGATGTGGCCGACGGGGTAAAATCAGGACTTGCCTTTTCGGCCGCTTTTGAAAGACACACCGGCGACGTGCCACCTATTATGGCGCAGATGATAAAAGTGGGCGAAGAAACCGGAGCCATGGGGCAAATACTTCGCACGCTGGCGGATTTTTACAAGAGGGAAGTTGACGATGCGTTGGATACTCTAGTGGGCTTGATTGAACCGGTGATGATAGTGGTGCTCGGCCTCGGGGTGGGCATACTTTTGGTTTCCGTACTGGTGCCGATTTACAACATGACCGGAGGAATCGCTTAACTGTGGATAACTTTTTTGCCTTTATTTTAAAGTGTGCATGGTATAATACATTTGTTAAAAAAATAAAGTCGAAACTATTATAAGTTTATATATTCTTATCAATGAAGAATCTAAAAAGAGGTTTCACGCTTATCGAGCTTCTGGTGGTGGTAGCCATCATCGGGATATTGGCTTCGGTTGTTTTGGCTTCGCTGAATACCGCCAGGAGTAAAGGCGCCGACGCGGCAATCAAGGCAAACTTGGCCAACATCCGCGCGCAAGCGGAATTGGAATATGACGGTGCAGGCGATTACGATACTGTCTGTGCGGCCAACGGTGCTACTCAGAACACCACAATTGCAGCCGCTATCGCTGCGGCAAAGACAGCAAACGGAGGGACGGACCCGGTTTGTGGAGTTCCGGCTTCCGGCGCGGCTGGCGCGTGGGCGATATCTTCTCCGCTCAAAGGAGGCGGACACTGGTGTGTTGATTCTACGGGTGCTTCAAAAGCTGAGGCCAACGCCATCGGTGCAAATGTTACCGCTTGTCCGTAGTTTCGCATTTAGGTAGATACCACAAAAACCGCTCCGACCTAGGTTGGGGTGGTTTTTGTTTTTTGCTTTTGTTACAATTTGAACATGAGGAAAAATAACTCCGCGGGTTTTACATTAATAGAACTTTTAGTAGTAGTTGGTTTGATAGGTTTGATGGCCGCTATCGTGATGGTGGCCCTGACCGACAGCCGCAAGAAAGGCGCCGACGCGGCCATAAAAAGCAACCTGGATACCATAAAGGCCCAGTCAGAGCTTTTCGCTTCAGACAACAACAATTCTTTTCTGCCGGCCGGCGGTTCGGTTATGAATATTTCAACGTGCGATTCGGGAGGAAACAACATGCTTTCTTTAGACCCGGTGATTTACGAAGCGGTCGTCGCGGCGATGGATATAGGGTACGGCAGCGCGTGCTTTAACTCCTCTTCCGCCTGGGCAGTGTCTATACAGCTAAAGACCGGCGGAACGGCGGGGGATAGTGTCCCCGATTCATGGTGCGTCGACTCGAGCGGCGCGAGTAAGGCCTACGCGTGGGGAGCGGGTGAGACCATCAATAATTCAATCAACGTGAACGCCTGCCGATAAAGCGGGAGACCAAAATATGACATACGTTCTTCTGTTTATTTTCTTCGGACTCGGCCTGATTATCGGGAGCTTTTTGAACGTCGTGATTTTTCGGCTGAACACCGGGCGCGGATTTCGGGGACGGAGCGGGTGCCTGGTTTGCCAGAACATTCTCGCCTGGTACGACCTTGTTCCGCTTGTTTCGTATTTCGCGCTTCGCGGCCGGTGCCGCAGCTGCAAATCCCGGATTTCCGTGCAGTATCCGCTGGTTGAATTTATCACCGGGATATTTTTCGTCGCCCTATTTTTAAAAATGTCCGGCATGTTCTTCGCCGATATTTACGTTTTTTCTGCGAGCTACGCGTATTTTGCCGCGATGTTTTCTCTGCTGGTTGTCATCGCTGTATACGACCTGCGGCACAAAGTAATTCCCGACTCGCTGTCTTTTGCTTTCGCGGTTCTTTCTTTCGCCGGATTGTTTTTGTTTTCGGAAAATATTTTTTCTCCGCATTTGCCGTCCTTGGCGGATTTTTCTTCGGGACTTGTGCTGTCTATTCCTTTCGCCCTGCTTTGGTTTTTATCCAAAGGCAAATGGGTGGGTCTCGGCGACGCCAAACTACTCCTCGGGCTCGGGTGGTTTCTAGGATTTCCGCAAATTTTTTCGGCGGGAGCGCTGGCATTCTGGTTGGGAGCCATGGTAGCCGTTCCACTTCTTGTGTTCAAAAAATACGGCCTGCGTAGCGAAGTGCCCTTTGCCCCGTTTTTGGTTCTCTCTTCTATTATAGTGTTCATTTTTGAGCTTAACTTTTTTCCGCCGACTTTTTAAGAAATGTTCAAGAAAATTTTTAATTCCAGGTTTCCGGTCTGTGGCCTCCAACGCGGAATGACTTACGCAGAACTGATTGTGGTTTTGTCTATTTTTGCCACTCTGACTTCGGTGGTGCTTTTTAATTACCAGGCCTTTCAGGCGAAGGTAGACATAAAGGTGTTGGCGAACGACATTGCTTTAAAGATTGTGGAAGCGCACAAAAACGCGTCTTCTGGCCTGCTGCCGGCCCGCAGTTTGAGCGCCAACTGGCGCCCTTCCTACGGGATTATTTTCAGCACCGAAAATCCGGGAGACGGCCAAAAATTTGTTTACTTCGCCGACCTTGACCAATTGGGGGATTATACCGTTACCACTAGCTGTCCGGGGTCCGCGGGAAGCACGAACGAATGTTTGGAGGAAATAACCATAACCAAAGGAAATGCCGTAACCATGCTCGAAGTGCTCGGTTCGGGATGCCCCGGCATCGTAGACAATCTGAGCATAGTTTTCCGGCGTCCCGATTCCGGCGCCCTGATTAGCTCGAGCCCCGGTATTTTCTGCGAAGTAAATTACGTGCGCATTAGCGTCGCTTCTCCAGAAGGACTCGGCGCGAGCATCAGGGTGTACCCTTCCGGCAGGGTGCAGATAGATTAGAACGGCCTTATGCAAACAATAAAAGGAAAAAAACTGCAGAGCGGGAAAAACAGTGGCTACACTATAGTAGAGACCATGATAGCCATTTCTGTTTTTCTGGTGGTTATTTTGGTGGGCACGACTGCTCTGCTCAACGCGAATGTCTTACACCAGAAATCCGACGACATGCGCTCGGTGGTAGATAGCCTCTCTTTTGCTATGGAAGATATATCCCGAAACTTGCGCACCGGCTACGGCTACCATTGCATAGACGACGGCAATACCAGCGCGATAGAGCCGAAGAGCTGTATCTCCGGCAAGGGGGTTTCTTTTAAATCAGATGCCGGGGACAGGATAAAATATCTAATAGAAGACCTCAATGTGAAGAAATCGGTGGCCGGCGGACCTTTCATATCGCTTACACCGCCAGAGATAATAGTAGACCCGTCTTCGCGCTTCATCGTATCGGGCGCGGAACTGTCGGATACCTCTCAGCCGTACATCACCATAGAACTTTTGGGTACGATAAGTTACCGCGAGGTGAATACGCCTTTTTTTCTTAGGACTTCTGTCTCACAGCGTTCAGTGGATGCGCCGTAGAAAAATTATGCGAAAAATATTTTTCAAAAACAAATCAGGCAAAACAAAAATAAAACCGCGGGGAGCACCGGGGTTTACTCTAATAGAGACGCTTATAGCTATCGCAATCTTTTCAGTATCGGTAGTGGCTTTGATGTCGGTTCTCGGGAGCGGGATCTCTGACATAGACCGGGCCCAGGCCAAAATTTCAGCCACTTATCTTGCCCAAGAAGGCATAGAGTATGCAAGAAACTTGAGGGACAATTATATTTTCTATTCTTCGTTTACCGGTAAAACCTGGAATGATTTCACGGCTCTCGGTTCGGCCGGCGTAAGTTATCCCAGTACTGTTTCCAATTTTACGAGGACAATCACGATGACGGTTTTTCCGAGCAGGCCGGACGAGGTTGAGATTTCCTCAACCGTTTCGTATTCCCGAGCCGGCAGTTCTCTTAGCGTTACTTTTTCAGAGATGCTTTTTAATTGGACGGAATAAAACGCCGCGGAATGATTCGGTATAAAACAATGTTAAACTTTCTGAAAACAAAAAAAGAAAATACGCGCGATACCGGTTTTGTTTTACTTTACGCCATTGTGCTTTCTTCAATGCTCTTGGCCATCACCATGGGGGTGATGAATATTGCCGTCAAAGAAGTAAAGTTCGGCACCTCGGGGGTGGAAACCAACGACGCTTTTTTTGCCGCCGATGTCGGCGTTGAATGCGCTTTGCTTAACGACAAGGCCGGGAAAAATTCTTTTGTGCAGACCGGCGGCACGGGCACGGTAACCTGCTTGGGGGATACGATGGGCCTGTCGGGGGGTTATCCCTTTTGGTCTTTCATAATTTCTGGTTTGGGAAATGGCGGTGACGGATGTGCCAGAGTAACGGTGGATAAATCAACTCCTCCGGAGGTTTTCATAAACTCTAAGGGATACAATAAAGAAAACGGCTCGTGCGGTTCCGTGGTTTCTGGAAATGTCGAGCGCGAGCTTCAGGTTTCTGTCGGCGGTACGGGGGTCGGCGACCCTCCTCTACCGGGTGAATCGGTGCTTACAGTGAGCAAGGGTGGAACTGGCGGCGGGACCGTGACCTCGTCTCCGGCCGGCATTGATTGCGGCGCTTCTTGTACGTTCAATTTCACCGAAGGAGACATGGTAACTCTGTCGGCTTCTCCGGACGCGAGTTCTGTCTTTAACGGCTGGTCCGGCGCGTGCACCGGCACCGGCGCTTGCAATCTTACCTTAGCCGGTAACATGAGTGTGGGAGCAAACTTCGGCAGTACTTCAAACAGCAATGTAACTTTCGTGGCGGCTAACGATGCCGGGGGAGATACGGTATTGGTGCCCGTGCATCAAGCCGGCGACCTCTTGATTCTTTTTGCTTATCGCGACGGAGCCAGTACGGTCAAGCCGCAGACCCCTGCCGGTTGGACAGAAATCGGCACTTCCGAGGGTTCTGATACCAATTCCAGCCGTCTCGCTTACATAATCGACTCTGACGGTAGTATAGGAAGTGTAACTTCTACAAATGCCACCGAAACGCTGGTGCACATTTATCGCGGGAACAGCTCTACGACCCCCATAGGCGCGAACGCGAGTTCTTGGGGATACGGTTCAATAATCACTTACCCGGCGCTGTCCCTCAACAATACCAGCGGTTCTTCCTGGGTGGCCAGCTTCGCCGGCCACCGCGGAGGAAGCGCGCCGGTATACAATCCCCCCTTGGGTATGATAAACAGGACTTACGCTTCTGCGGCAGGAAGCGCAGCCGGACACGACACCGGCGAAGGGGTTTCTTCTTGGGGAAGTGCCGACGTTTCGATGGACCCTTTCATAAGCGGATGGAAAGCGAGAACGGTGGAAATTATGTCAGGAAGTCCGACACCTCCGCCCGGAAGCCGCGTTTTGACCGTAACCCCGGCTGGCGGAGGAATCGGCACGGTTACCTCTAGCCCGTCGGGAATTTCCTGTGGTTCTATTTGCAGCGCGGGTTTCTCAGACGGCGCGAGTGTTACCCTCACCGCCACACCCGATGCCAATTCAAGCTTTGCTGGATGGTCGGGCGCCTGTACTGGTACGGGTTCGTGCGTTCTTTCTATGACTTCCGACCAGGCCGTGATGGCAACTTTCAACCTTTCGGCGCAGATTGCTTTTGATGCGTCGTCAGACGGTACCACGGGAGGAACCGCAGCGGGAAGTCTTACTATCCCTCACACCGTCGGTGCCGGCTCAAATAGAATTCTTGTAGTTGGGGTCAGTATGTGGAGCACTAATGCTCCCCAAGTGTCTGGAACCGGAATGACTTACGCGGGACAACCGATGACTCTTATAGCAAAACACAAAGACGCGGTTTCCGGAGCGCGAATTTACACTGAACTGTGGTACATGTTGAGCCCGCCTTCCGGGCTTAATAATGTATATATTCCTTTTTCTGTCAGTACCAGGGCGGCAGCGGGTGTTGTTTCTTATTCCGGCGTTAATCAAACGACACCTCTAGGAACGGCAGTTGTTGACGGCAGAGCGGGAACAAATCCTTCTATTAGCGTAACCAGTCAGAGCGGGGAATTGGTAGTTGATGTAGTAGGAGTAAAGACAAGCGCCTCTGCTACTCAGACCCTGACCAAAGCCGTAGGGCAAACAGAGCGGTATAACAAGATTTCCAACACAGGCGACAACAATGTGCTCATCGCAGGGTCAGACAAGCCGGGTTCCACCTCTACTTCAATGTCTTGGACTGCGAATCCAAGCATTACCCCCCCTGAAAGGTGGGCCATGGTAGCCGTTCCGCTCAAGCCCGGGGCCGCTCCTCCGCCGGTTTCTCGTTCACTAACTGTTTCTCTGGCCGGTACCGGCTCGGGTACAGTTTCTTCAAGCCCTTCGGGAATTTCGTGCAGTCCTACCTGTTTTGCGAGCTTCACCGACGGCACAAGCGTCACCCTCACCGCTTTGGCGGGCGCAAACTCAAGTTTTGTCGGTTGGTCGGGCGCTTGCACCGGCACGGGCTCGTGCGTTTTGTCTATGACTTCAGATAAAAGTGTAACGGCTACTTTCAACACAGCTCCGCCTGCTTCCAGATACGCGCGGGCAATTACTATCAGTTATCTGCAGGTGCAAGGTTCAAACCAGACGAACTTTCCGGTGCTGGTCTCGGGGACTTATCCTTATCTTTCCAACATTCCGCCAACCGGAAAAGTAAAAAATGCGAACGGTTACGACATAGGTTTCTACTCCGATGCTAATTTAACAACGAAGCTTGCCTGGGAGACGGAAAAGTACGTGGCCGCAACCGGCGAGGTGGCGTATTGGGTGAAAGTGCCGATGGTCTCGGCTACGGCAGACACAGTTTTCTATATGGGTTACGGGGATGCAAGTATTACAACCGACCAGTCGAGCAAAACAGCGGTGTGGGATGCGAATTACAAAGGCGTGTGGCACTTGCCCGACGGTGTAACACTAGGCGCGCTTGACTCAACTTCTAGCTTGAATAACGGTACAATTAATGGCAGTGTTACGGCTACTACCGGCCAGTTTGACGGCGGAGCAAATTTCCCCGGTAGCGCAAATATATCAAAAACCTCAGCTACAAGTTTGCCTGCTTTGAACACAGATCAGACCATGGAATTTTGGTTAAACAAACCATCAGCGAGTGGAAACCAGGAATCTATATTCACAGTTAAGGTTTCTTCGAGCGGTAACGCTACCCAGGTTGTTCTTGACTCTTCGGGAAGACTCAGAATAAAACAATCTGCCGGCACAAATATTATCGGTTCAACTGCCGTTCCTTCAAATTCTGTGTGGCATCATATCGCCTTTACCCGTGTCGGAAGCAACAACAAACTTTACATAGATGGAGTACAGTGTACTTCATCGTGTACTTCAACTACTGCTCCGCTTACAGGAACCCCAAATACAATCTATATGAGTACTTACAACGGCGCGACCAATGGCACCGGTGAACCGTATACCGGAAAGCTTGATGAAGTGCGCATTTCTAATGTCGGACGTTCGGCTGATTGGCTCAAAACTTCTTACAACAATCAAAGTTCTCCGTCTACTTTCTATACGGTTGGCGCGGAGGTAGGTCTGCCGTAAAATAAAAACATGAACGAAAAGAGAGAAGCCGAAAACAGAATAAAAAAACTGCGTCAGGAAATCGCGCGGCAAAGGGAAGAATATCATACCAAGAACGCTCCCGGGGCAACAGACGCGGTTTACGATTCTTTAAATAAAGAACTCAAAGAGCTCCTCGAAAAATATCCCGAGTTTGATTACGAGGAAGCCCCCGAGAAAAGAGTGGCCGGCAAGCCGATGGAAAAATTTCTGAAAGTGAGACACGAGATACCGATGCTTTCGATGGGGAATGTTTTCTCTGACGAAGAGCTTTTTGCCTGGGAAAAAAGAAATTTGAATCTCTTGGGCGGCAAAGCGAAACTCGATTATTTCTGCGAACTCAAGCTCGATGGGCTGGGTGTATCGCTCATTTACGAAAATGGCAAGTTCGTCCGGGGTTTGACCCGAGGCGACGGGGAAGTGGGCGAAGATATAACTTCGAATCTGCGCATGATAGAGACGATACCGCTTCAACTTCGTTCTCCGTATCCGGAAAAAATTGTGGTGCGCGGCGAGGCGGTAATGCGCAAAGCCATATTGGGAAAGTTGAACAAGAAAAACGAAAAAGAAGGCAAACCCCTTTTCGCCAATTCCAGAAACGCGGCCGCCGGCGGTCTGCGCCAGCTTGACCCGAAGCTTGCCGCCGAAAGACATCTTGATTTTTTCGCTTACGAGATTGCCTTAATAGAAGGAGAGAAGTGGAGCGCGCATGTAGCGGCGCATTCGGGTAAACACGAATTCCTCTCGAATTTGGGTTTTCAAGTAGAGGAACATTCTAAGAAAATTTCTGACTTAAAAGAGGCGCCTAAGTTTAAGAAAGAAATCGGAGAAATCCGCGCGGGGTTGCCTATCGGCATAGACGGAATCGTGATAAACGTCGAAGACACGGAGATTTTCAAACAGCTTGGCGTGGTCGGCAAAGACCCGCGCGGAATCATTGCTTTCAAATTTCCGGCCGAGAAGGCCACGACAGTGGTGAAAGACATTTTGGTGAATGTAGGCCGCACGGGCGTGCTTACACCGCTCGCGGTTTTCGAACCGACCCTGGTGGCCGGTTCTACCGTCTCGAAAGCGACGCTGCATAATGCCGACCAGATACGGCGGCTCGGGCTTAAAATCGGGGATACGGTGGTAATTGAAAAGGCGGGGGATGTCATACCAAAAGTGATTGAGGTTTTAGAGAAGATGCGCACTGGCAAGGAAAGAGTTTTTAAGTTTCCCCAAAAATGTCCCGTATGCAACAGCGAAATAAAGAAAAAGAAAAACGGCGAAGGGGAATTGTCAGTAGCTTACTTTTGCGCCAACTCAAAATGTCCCGCTAAAAATGAGAGAAGTTTGGAACATTTCATAAATGCTTTCGAGATTTACACACTCGGCCCCAAAATTCTTCGCCGATTCAAAGACGAGGGTCTGATAACCGACGCGGCCGATATTTTCACTTTGGCGGAAGAGGATATCTCTCCGCTTGAGCGCTTTGGCGAGAAGAGCGCTGAAAACATCGTGCGGGAAACTCGGGCGAAGAAGAAGGTTTCCCTGTGGAGATTTCTTTGGGCCTTAGGGATTGTTCACGTAGGCGAGGAGACGGCGCGCGATTTGGCGAATAATTTTGGCACACTAGATAAACTAATGAAAGCGAGCTTGGCAGAGGTCAACGAAGTTGAAAACATCGGCCCCGCCGTTTCCCAGAGCGTTTACGAATTCTTCCGCGACAAAAACAACCTAAAATTCATTGAGAAGCTCAAGGTAAACGGGGTAGTCATACAAAAGCCGGAAAAAAATCCATCAGCCGGCGGAGCCAAACTGCGCGGCCTTGTTTTCGTCTTGACCGGCGCTCTTTCATCGATGTCTCGTCCGTTGGCCAAGGAAAAAATAATTTCTCTGGGTGGCAAAGTCGCTGGCTCGGTTTCCAAGAAAACTTCATACGTGGTGGCAGGAGAAGATTCTGGCTCTAAATTGACAGAAGCCCAAAAATTAGGCGTAAAAATACTGAACGAGAAAGAATTTCTGGATATGTTAAGATGAAACAGGAAATCAATTTTTATAAAGCAATCTATCTGGCCAAGCTTGGCCAGCGAACTGCTCGTCGCTCAAGAAAATAATAGTCGGATTACCTCCTTTATTTTCTAAGCTCCTGCGCAAGGCTTTCTAAAAATTATTTCCTGTTTCATCTATGCAGAACAAGTTTAAAATTTTCACGATTTTCCTCGGCTGTCTTCTTTTTCGCCTTCTGCCCCTGCGCGCGCCGAATGTCGAGCCCTTGATGGCTTCGCTGATGCCTCTTGGTAAGAAGCATAACGCCCTATTTTCTTTCGCTTTCGGGTTCCTCTCGATTTTTTTGTACGACCTTCTCACAAACTACGGCTATTGGACGTGGACAGTAGGCATTGCCTATGGCCTAGTGGGTGCGGCCTCGTCTTTGTATTTCAAAAATAAAGAAAAAGCGTCAATTTGGAATTTCGCGAAGTTCACCTTCTTCGCCACGATTTTGTTCGACCTCGCGACCGGCGTACTGCTCGCCCCGCTTTTCGGGCAGAGTATTTATACCGCGTTTATGCTGCAAATTCCTTTCACTCTTCTCCACCTTGCCGGCAACTTGGGCTTTGCCCTTACCCTAAGCCCGCTCATAGGCAAGTGGCTCGCTTCGGAAAAATTTTTCTCGCTGGAACACAAATTTCTCACAACCCTTCCCTTATCATGGAAGGGTAACAAGTAGTTATTCTTTTACTTTCTCAAAAAATGCGCCAGTATCGGCGGCGTGAACACGGTCGTAAGCACGACCATTATTACGATTACCGAAAACAGCTCTTCGGTAAGGACGCCCAGACCCATTCCGATGGTGGCGAATATCAGTCCCACTTCGCCGCGCGGTACCATACCGAAGCCGACGATATTTTTATTAAGCCCTTTACCCGAGAAGAACCCGGTGATGTATTTGCCGAAGAAAGCTACAGCCGCGATACCCAAAGCTACCAGAAGGATTTTAGGATTAAAGAGGGTTTCAAGATTTACGCTGATGCCGGTGAACACGAAGAAAACGGGTGCCAGGAAGTGACCGATCGGCTCAAGCAGGTCTTCGACATGTTTTTCTTCATGATGTTTCGCGGCTTCTAGGAGTTTGGAGCGACGTTCTCCTTCGAGTGCTCTGGCGTGTTCTTCCAGATCCTCTGAAATTTTTGGCTTTTTAAAGTAGCTGAAGTGCACTGGGTCAAGAATTAGTCCTGCCGCGAAAGCTCCCACAATCGGCGCGAGTCCTATCGCTCCAGCCACCGCTGAATAAAATAAGGCAAAAACTATTGCCAGTGTGACTTTGGCCCCGACTCCGGTATTGATTTTGGAAAATATTTTTCCCAGAGTTGGAGCAAAAAGTTTACCTATTAATATAGAGCCGACTAGGAACAGTACCGCTTTCGCCACTATCCAGCTGATAACCCCCGCGCTTACCGCCCCGATAGTGACCATCGCGGATACCACTGCCAAAATAACAAGGCCGAGCACGTCGTCTATCACTGCCGCGCCAAGCACAATCTGTGCTTCTTTTGTTTGCAATTTTCCGAAGTCCTTGAATACCCTAGCGGTGATGCCCACCGAAGTGGCCGTTAGCGCTGCGCCTAAAAAAAGATAAGAATTAAAGGAAAGCCCCGGCAGAAGCATCGGGCCCACCACCCAAGTCCCAAGTACGAAAGGGGCAACGACGCCTACCACTGCCACAGTGAATGCCTTCATTCCGACCTTCTTCATTGTTTCCAGATTTGATTCAAGCCCCACCTGGAAAAGGAGAATGATTACTCCGAGTTCCGCCAAAAACGAAATATACGCATCGGTCTTTATTGGCTCAAAAACGCTGATGCCTAGAAGCCCCAGATTACCTAATACTATGCCTATAAGAAGTTCGCCCAATACTGAGGGTTGTTTGGCTTTTTCGATTAGCCGGCCAAGCATCGCAAAGAAAATTATCACTCCCATCCACAGGATTGTCTGCACGTTTCCATGCGCTGACCCTTCTGACCCTCCTTCGGTGGAGGCAAAAAGCAGGGCAGGCAACATGATCAGCAAAAAAGCAAGCGCAAAATAATGTATTTTTTTCATGATGAAGATAAATTTAGCAGGTTTTTTATTTTTTTCAAATCCCGAACAGCTTATTTACAGCAAATGAAGGCGTTGGCCCGCGCTTTTCTTTTTATTTAAATAAGGTAAATTAGTAATTACGGAACCGTCGCATAGTGGTCGAGTGCGCGCGCTTGGAAAGCGCGTAGGCTGAAAGGTCTCGAGGGTTCGAATCCCTCCGGTTCCGCCAGAATTCGGAATTCAAAGCTCCCCAAAATTCCCGAAACCAAAAGGGTTTTTATTGCGCGCTTAATCAATTAATGGGGAAGAATAATTGCCCGGTGGAATAAATTTTATGTCCACCTACACTTGGTATCAAACATTAGTCATAAAATAATTTTGTGAACACTTGATACTAAGTATCAAGTGTTCGTTGCAAAAATGATACCCCGTGCATTAGTTTGCAAGAGTTGAGACACTATATTAAAATCTAGCATAGTTTTATGTCACCAGATACTATTGCGGTAATCGCTATTTTGATCATCAGACTTGGTCTCCCGCTGACGATTTTGCGTTGGCCGATGTTTGGTTTTTTATTGGCGGTACTCGGGGACATATCGGATGTGATGATTTTAGAGCAGTGGTCGGGTGGTCCCATTCGCGATTCTCTTTACCACAATTATGATAAGTTTTTTGATACTTATTATCTTTTTCTCCTTTGGTGGGTATCGAGACGCTGGCAAGATGGGTTAGCGCGCAATACGGCGTCAGTGCTGTTCTGGTGGCGATTTATGGGTTTTGCTATCTTTGAAGTCACCAACTGGAAGCCAATATTTTTCCTTGCGCCGAATATTTTTGAAAATTTCTATTTGATCGGCGGGATAGTGAATAAGTGGTACAAGGATTACAAGTTTACGGCAAAACGTCTTATCGCGTGGCTGGTCGTCGCCGCAGCGCCCAAGATAGTTCAGGAATACTTAATGCATTTTAAATATCCTGATCAAACGTGGAATTTCATGCGTGATCGCTTATTTTGGTGGATGTATGATTAGTGCCGATGGCGCGCAAGAACAAGCGCGGTAGCTCGCGGAGCATCACGAGCTTCACGGGCTATGGAATATTTTGAGGAAAGTTAAAATGAACGACAAACAAAAAGCAAATAGCGTTTTCTGCCGCGCTCTTGACCCCGTCGCTCGCGAGCCCCGTCATTCGCGAATGACAGGGCGAGCGACGGGGTTGACATCTCTGCATACATGATACAATTAAATAGGTTTTGGAAAAGGTCGATAATCTAATTTTTAAAAAAGAAGACCATGAAAGGTTTTAACACGAATATAGAAAAAGAAACTCTGGAGAACAAAAATTTCCGCAAGGTGCTGTACACCTCTAAACACAGCCAGCTTGTCTTGATGTGCCTTAAACCCCACGAAGAAATCGGGATGGAGACGCATCCTGGGAACGACCAGTTTTTCCGTTTCGAGAAAGGCGAGGGCAGGTGCGCGCTGAGCGGGAATTTTTACGAATTGCGGGACGGTTCGGCGATAATTGTGCCGGCGGGAGCCGAGCACAACATCATCAACACTTCCGACACCGAGGACTTGAAGTTTTACACAGTCTATTCGCCGGCCCACCACAAAGACGGCACGGTGCATGCGACCAAGGCGGAAGCGGAAAAAGACGCCGAAGAGTTTGACGGCAACACCTCGGAATAAGAAATGTCGCTGAAACAAAAGGCGGGGTATAATAGGGGCACGATGGCTCCCGGATTATTTGACGACGAATATCGCAAATTAAATCCCGCTCAAAAAGAGGCGGTAGACACGATAGACGGTCCGGTCATGGTGGTGGCCGGGCCAGGTACGGGCAAGACCCAGATTTTGGCCTTGCGCATAGGCAATATTTTAAAAAAAACGGATGTCGGCGCAGATTCTATCTTATGTCTTACTTTCACCAATTCGGCCGTTCGCGCCATGCGCGAGCGATTACAGAAGTATATAGGCGAAGAAGGCGGGCGGGTAGAAGTGCTTACTTTTCACAGTTTTTGCGGGAAAATCATTGATGAATTTTTTCACGTTCTTTCTCTGCCTTTTGCTCCGCGAATTTTAGAGGATACCGAGGCCGTATCTTTATGCGACCAGATTTTGCGCCAGAACGAATGGCAGTACCTCCGTCCCAGGGGCGACATCGGCAGGCATTTCAAAGAACTGCGCTCGCTTGTCTCGCTTTTGAAGCGCGAAAGATTGTCGCCACGGGATTTTCTGGATGAAATTGAAAAAGAAATCCAGGCGATACAAAACGACCCCGAGAGCATTTCGAGCCGGGGAGAAACGAAAGGAAAAATGAAAAAAGAATATTTGGAAAAGATAGAAGGTCTGGAGCGCACCAAAGAAATCGTGTCCTTCTACGATATGTACGAAAAGCTTAAGCAAGAAAAGGGGCTCTTGGATTATGACGACCAGATAAAATACGCGCTCCAAATTTTAGAAGAATCCGAAAATGCCCGGGCCGAAATACAGGTAAGATATTTGTATGTTTTGGTTGACGAACATCAGGATTCGAGTGGCGCGCAAAACGCTCTGCTGAAAACGATTTGGCAGAAAGTAGAAAAGCCCAACATTTTTGCCGTCGGCGACGACCGTCAGCTCATCTACGCTTTCGGCGGGGCGAAGTTCTCTTATTTTGAAGAATTCAAAGACATTTTCGGCAAAGCAAAAGTTATATTTCTGACCCAGAATTATCGCTCCACTCAAAAAATACTCGCTGCCGCCGATAAGCTTCTGTCGAGTTCTTTCTCAGAGGAAAAATTGGTCGCTACCCTCAAAGAAAATCACAACCTGAAGCTTTTTGAATGCGACTATCCGCGCGACGAGGTTATCGCTTGCGGAATTGAGCTCAAAGAAAAACTGCTGAGCAAGGAAGTGAAAGAAAGCGATTGCGCCATCTTGGTGCCGAAGAATACGCAGGCCCGCGAGGCCATGCGGGTTCTCGGAGGTTTGGGCATAAAAGTGGCCGGGGCGCGGGGCCTGTCGCTTTTTGCAACGGCGGAATTTTCTGCTTTGCTTCGAGTTTTCAAAATTTGCGCGAATATTCACGACCCCGTACCGCTCGCCGAAAGCATCTTAGACCCGGTATCGGGGATACCCCGTCTCGCCGCGCACTCGTATCTGTACCAAGAAAGAGGCAAGACAGTAAGCTTGCAGGATATGGCCGGCCAAAGAGAGGACTTGTTCGGTTCGAGCGGAACCCGGGAGATAAAAGAATGGGGAGAAAAATTGCTCCGGTTGGTTTCTTTTTCGTCTTCGCTAGATATGCAGGAATTTGTGCAAAAAGTCGGCGACGAGGTTTTGTTGAAGACCGCCAAGGGCCACACGGAACTTTTGGAGAGAATAGAAGTAGTCCGCAGCGTCTTGCATCTCGCTCTTTCGTTTGCGGAAAAGGAAAACCGCCAGGAAAAGAATTCTCTCCCGGGATTTATCGCTTTCATTGAAAGGTTGCGCGAATACGGAGAGGATTTTCCGCTCGCCTCGTTTAAAAGCGACGAAGGAGTAAAAGTCATAACCCTGCACGCTTCGAAGGGTTTGGAATTTGATTTTGTCTGGGTTGCCCACTTAGACGAAGGTTCGCTCATGAAAGGCCGGCGGCGGAATTTCAGATTGCCCGAATCAGTTGCCCTGAAGGTGGAAGAAAAAGACGAAGCGGCGGCCAAGAGAGAACTCTACGTGGCCATCACCAGAGCCAAGAGATTTTGCCGACTTTCTTACCCCAGGTTCTCTTATTCGGGTCGGGAGCAGGAGTTGGCCAAAATCGTATCAGAGCTTGCCGCCGCCAACGCGGGGCAAGCAGACAGTGTTTTTGAAAAATTAACCTTCAGCGAAACTGAAGAGAAAATTTTATCGGACGACCCGAAAAATTATGTCGCCTCTGGCGAGAAAAACGACGTCCAAGATACAATCCCTAAACTTCTAGAGATGGTTTCGAAAGAATACGCCGAGGTGAATGTTTCGGTCTCGCTCCTGAATAATTTTTTTGAATGTCCCAGAAAATGGTATTTCCGCAATCTGCTCAAACTGCCCGAGCCGAAAAATGAGACCCTTGAATTCGGGTCCAGAGTGCACGCGGCTATGGAAAAGATTCTAAAATTCAGAAAACCGCCTTCTGGAAAAGATTTGGAGGAAATCGCGCAAGGCGAGAAGGGTTTGCTTAGAATAATTTCGAGGTGGGTGAAAGAAAGATTCGCCGAGATAAACCCCGACAGGGAAACCGAGAAAAGCGTGTCCGTGCGAGCCGCGGAGTTTCCCCGCTTGAGTATTTACGGAAAGATAGATTTGGTCGAGAAATTAGGCGAGAGGGATGTGCGGGTGACCGATTTCAAGACGGGCAGTGTGCGCAAAAAGTCGGATATTGAGAAAATAAATGAAGACCCCGCCTTTACAGACGGGGCGAGAGGCCGCATGAGCGATTACATGCGCCAGCTCGCGATGTATTCTTTTCTTCTAGAGCGTAGCTCGAAAGGCCGAGTGAGTGTGAATGAATCCCGTCTGGAATTTTTGGAAGCCAAAGACGGGAAAGAAAGCGTTTACAGCACCACCATCGGGCGAGACCGGTTTGACCTGCTTCTGCAGGACATAAAAGATTATGAAACCTTAGTCAAGACGGGCAAATGGCTCGACAGGCCTTGCGATTATAAATCTTTCCTGCCTGCCGGCAGACAGGTGACAAATTCCTGTGAATATTGCGAGATGATGAAGAGAATCTACAAAACCGCATGAAGAAAGTTGCCATTATCGGTTCGGAAGGAGGTATGTCCTGCGCCTATTTTACCGGTGCTATTTTAGCGCTCGTGGAAAAATTGAATTTCACCGACCCGTACATGGTCGTAGGCAGTTCCGGCAGTACCGGTACGCTCGCGTATTACGTCGCCAGGCAATACGGTTCAATAAAAAATATTTGGCAGAATCTTCTCCCTTCGAAAAAATTTGTTTCATTCTGGAGGTTGGGAGAAATTATGGATATTGATTATCTGATAGACGAAATTTTCAAGAAACAGGACCCCCTTGATACTCGGTCGGTTAAAGAGTCAAAAATAAAGTTTTTTGTTTCCGTGACGAACGTTAATAATAAGAAGATAGAGTACGTGAGCAACAAGGATGACGTAGATATATTTGAAGCATTGCGGGCCTCAAACGCCGCTCCCGTTGTTTACAACAAATTAGTGAGAATAAAAAGAAACCTTTATATAGACGGCGCCATTGAGGCTCCCTTGGATGTGAATATCAAGAAGGCAAAACAGGAGGGAGCCGAAGTAATTATTGCTTTTGATAATTCACATCATGATTTCTTCTCTAAAAATCTTCTGCGATTTTTTTCCTTGTTTTTGGGAAAATACGTCAGGGAAAAAGTGTGGTCTTATACTCGGGAGACGAGACATAACTATAAAGATAAAAATATTTTAATTATAAAGCCCGGTGTAAGGTTATTTTCGGGTACCTTAGACAATACTAGGGAACATATAATAAAAACTATGCGTATAGGGTATAACGACGTTGTGCACAAAGCCGATATTATCAGAGAACTTATCGCTTAGTTCTTTTTTTATAACTTTCATTCACTCGACCACGTCGTCTATATTGTTATATTTTCTGCTATAGCAGAATTTCTAACAATTTAATATACTATAAAAACATGACAATCATTCTGGATATTTTGAAGGAACTTAGCAGGGATTCTCTTAACTATAAGGGAATGCGCGTGAACTTCCTTGGTTTGCCAAAATTTAGGAAGTACCCATCCAATTCTTTGCGTGCCACCATGTCAAATCTAGTCAAAGATGGATTAGTGGGAGAGAGTGACGAAGGTTTGTGTGTGACCAGAAGGGGCAGAGATTACATTAGGAGGAAAATTGATTCCTTACGACAATTTGATTTTATGTTTGAGAAAAACGCGCCCAAAAACCTCATGCTTATGTTTGATGTGCCTGAAGCTAAGAAAGCTGAGAGGGAATGGTTGCGTTGGCACCTGAAAAAATTTAAATACACAATGATACAAAAAAGTGTCTGGGTCGGACCTTCGCCTCTACCGCAAGAGTTTCTGGATTATTTGGAAAAGATAAAACTGAAGGATAGCGTGAAGACCTTTAAGCTGGCAAAAGGATATAAATGACCACCTTCTCTTGTTATTATCTTTGCTATCGCAAAGTTTATAACAAAATAATGATATCTCGAAGGTTAGAACCCCGGCCCGTTGTCGAGCCAGCCGAGATAGAGGCCTATTGAAAGCAACACAATCGCCAGAAGAATCAAAAGCCGGTAGTTTTTCTCCATTCCCTCATTCTAGCAAAATTTTCCGTTTTTTGTATAATAAATGCATTATTTGTTTTAATAATTTTAAAATTTATGGATTGGGAAAAAATAGGCGATAGAAGCGTTAAGAATGATGGGAAATCAGAAAAGGGGCTGGGCTATTTAAAAGAGCACGAATATCTTTTTGACAGGGCACATACGTACAAAACAAGTACTTTTATGGTTGATGGCGTTAAGGGCGTTTACACTTTAAAACATCTGGAAGGTTTCGACTACGAACTAACCTGGTCTCCCAATTAGCAAGAAATGACCGAAAAAGATCAAGAACTTCACGGTAGGGAGCATCCGATTTCGATGGTAATCAACGAGGCCGTTGGAATTTTTTCCGGCCTTGGTTTTGAGGTGGCGACCGGGCCAGAACTTGAAGACGACTGGCACAATTTTGAGGCGCTTAATTTCCCTAAGGACCATCCGGCTCGCGATATGCAGGACACTTTTTTTATAAAAGACAGACCGGGACATGTCTTGCGCACGCACACTTCGAACGTTCAGATTCGCTACATGGAAAAAATCGTGAAGGAAGGCAAGAATCCGCCGTTTGCCGTTGTCGTCCCGGGAAAAGTTTTTCGCAACGAGGCCACCGATGCCGGCCATGAAATGCAGTTCTTTCAGCTCGAAGGATTTATGGTGGGCGAAGACGTGAGCGTGGCGAACATGAAATGGGTTCTGACCGAATTTTTCAAAAAATTTTTGGGCGAAGACGCCGAAATACGCCTTCGGCCCAGCTTCTTTCCGTTCGTGGAACCCGGTTTTGAAGTTGATGTGAAGCATAACGGCAAGTGGATGGAACTCTTGGGCGCGGGCATGATTCACCCGAACGTAATCAGGAACTGCGGTCTTGACCCGGCCAAGTGGCAGGGTTTCGCTTTCGGTTTCGGCTTAGATAGATTAACCATAGTAAAATTCGGCGTTCCCGACATACGGCTTTTTTACCAGGGCGATTTGCGGTTGAACCAATTTTAATTTATGAAAATCTCCTACAATTGGCTCAAATGGTATATACCGGACCTGCCCGCCCTCCTGAATAATCGGGGACAGGCGGGAGTTCCCGACGTGGATAAACTACGGGATGTTTTCACTTATCACTTGTGCGAAGTTGAAAGCGTTGAAAAAAGAGAAGATGGCGACGTGATTTTTGACATAAACATTCTGCCGAACCGGGCGCATGATTTGCTTTCTCACTTGGGCGTGGCGCGCGAGCTCGCTTCGCTGCTTGATATAAAATTTAACGACCCGACGCCGAAATACAAATTGCCCGAATCCAGGCCGACCGGCTTGAAGATAGAAATCGCGAGCGATAAATGCCGCCGGTACATGGGGCGGATTGTGAGGGGAGTGAAAGTCGGCCCTTCGCCCGACTGGGTAAAAGCGCATCTTGAAGCTATAGGTCAGCGGAGCATAAACAATATGGTAGATGCCGCGAATTTAGTGATGTTTAATTGCGGCCAGCCCACGCACGTTTTTGATTTGAAAAAAGTAAAAGAAAAATTGGTAGTGCGCCAGGCGCGGGAAGGGGAGGATATGACAACTCTAGACAACAAAGAATTAAAGCTCGGCCCCGCCAACATGGTGATTGCCGATGGTGAAAGAGTGTTGGCGCTGGCCGGCATCAAAGGCGGAAAAATTGCCGAGGTTGATGAAAGTACCTCGGATGTAATTTTGGAAGTAGCGAATTTTGACCCGGTATCGGTGCGCAAGACGGCGCAAACGCAAAACATTTTTACTGACGCCCGCAAGCGTTTCGAAAACGACTTGTCTCCCGAGCTTGCCGAATATGGAATGCGAGAACTCTCGGCTCTGATTTACGAAATGTGCCCCGGGGCGGTTTTCGAGGATATCGTGGATGTTTATCCCAAGAAACAGCCGGAACACAAACTTACTTTCAGCGCGGAAAAGATTTCAAAAATTCTGGGGTTGGAAGTTTCCAAGGAAGAGATCGAAGGAATCTTGAAGAGATATAATTTTCCTTACAAAATAGTTTCCCCTGATAAGGGGGCAGAGGGGGTTTTGTTTGAAATTATCGTCCCTCCTCTCCGGCTTGATTTGGTGATTGAAGAAGACATGGCAGAAGAAATTGGGAGGATTTTGGGGTACGACAGGGTAAAAGGAGAAATCCCGAAGATAGAATTCGAGCCGAAAGCAAATAATACTTACGCCAAGATTTGTTGGGCAAGAAACAAACTGCTTGAAGAAGGGTACTCGGAAGTGATGACTTATGTTTTCAGAGATAAGGGTGATGTTGAAGTGCTAGCTTCGGCCTCGGACAAAAAACATTTGCGGACGAATTTGGCGGACGGACTGAAAGAGAGTCTGAAGCTGAACATGCTCAATGCTCCGCTTCTGGATGCGGAGGAAATTAAAATTTTTGAAATCGGAACTGTGTTTTTGAAAGACAAAGAAGAGGCACGCGTCGCTTATGGCGATAAAAAGGGAATAAAAGAAATGACGCTTGATGAATTTTGTAAGGACGCCTCACCCGATGCTTTTCTTCAGGTCCTCGGGTCGCCCGCGCAAGATTCTTTGGAAGAGCGGGCTCAACCAGACCATTCAGAAAAGCATACGGGTTCGGCTTTTAGGCCCTGGTCTTTGTTTCCTTTCATCGCTCGCGATATCGCGCTGTGGGTGCCGTCAGGAGTGGAAGTTTCAAAAGTAGAAAAAGTTATCAAAGAAAATACGGGAGAAATGGTAATCAAAGGCCCGACGCTTTTTGATTCTTTCACAAAAGGGGATAAGACCTCTTATGCCTTTCGGCTGGTATTTCAATCGTACGAACGCACGCTTACCGACCAAGAAGTCAACGCCGTGATGGAAAAAATTAAAGCAAAGCTTGAGGAAAACTCTGGCTGGCGGGTGAGGTAGTTATCCCGCACACTTACTTTCTTGATATTGATTACAATGCGCCCAGGGCGCATCAAAAAAGTAAGTGTGCGGGTTATCCACAGGTGGCACTTTACTTGGGTAAACAAGTTTGATATACATAAAAACTGTGAATAAAGTTTTACACGCATATATTAATAACCGCCTCTTTATTAAGGTCTGGCCGAAAAGGTCTAGAGGTCTGATTCTTGCGTTGTAAATAATCTCCACAAAAAAGAAACTTACAAAACAAAAACCAGCCCTCTAGAAAACGGGCTGGTTTTTGTTTTAGTTCTTTCAATTTGTTCTTTATCTTTCTTTTTGAGGGGAGAAAATTGGATTCAATTTATTGAGCACAATTTTCTCCCTTTGAAAGTCAAGAAGGGAGTCCTACCGCGGATAGCGGCAACTAAAAGAAAGGAGGGCCTATGCGGCCCTTCGATGAACCCAAGGATTGGCCAGACCTTGGGGGTGGCGATAAGAAATAGCCACCCCAGGTCCGGTCCTCCCCGGACGGCACACAGTGTCGTTCGGGGATTTTTTTATTCAAATTTTGACCCCGCCTACCGACGGGGTAAGCTGGTTTTTTGCGCTGGTTTTTGTTATACTATGTACAAGCAGAAAGTGATTTTTGCCTTTATTTTTTGATTTATTTTAACTAAATGGCGAAGGAAAAAGACGATAAAAAACCGAAAGGAAACGGTCATCATTACGATGCTTCTGATATTTCGGTCCTAGAGGGCCTAGAGCCCGTGAGAAAGCGCCCGGGGATGTACATCGGTACCACAGGGCCGGACGGTTTGCACCACCTCGTGTGGGAGATTTTTGACAACTCGCGCGACGAGGCGATGGGCGGTTTCTGCGACAAGATTGAGATTACGCTTTTGCCGGGCAATCGCGTGCGGGTGGCCGACAACGGCCGGGGTATACCGGTGGATATTCACAAGAAGACAAAGGTCTCGGCGCTTGAGACGGTGATGACGACTCTGCATGCCGGCGGTAAGTTCGGCGGGGAGGGGTACAAGGTTTCTGGCGGGCTCCACGGCGTGGGCGCTTCGGTAGTGAATGCGCTCTCTATTTATTGCCGGGCCGAAGTGCATCGCGACGGCGGGAAGTATGTGCAGGAATATTCGCAAGGCAAGAAAAAGGCCGCGGTGAAAAAAGTTTCTTCTTCGAAACTGCACGGTACGATTATCACCTTTGAGCCCGACAAGGAAATTTTCTCTGACATAAAGTTTGATTTGAATACGATAGTAAACCATATCCGCCAGCAGGCGTACCTCGTGCGCGGGCTCAAGGTTACGATTATTGACGCCCGCCTGCCATCGCCTGAGCGAAATAGTGGCGGGCAGGCTCGCGAACCGGGACCCGAGATGGTGTTTGAAAAAAGCGGGAACATGGCTGGATTAGACGACGTCTTTTACTTCCGCGAGCTCGGGCTTGAGATGCCCTCCGTCTCTTTTTACTTTGAAGGCGGGCTGGTGTCGCTCGTGAAATACTACAACAAACTGCAGAAGCCGGTGCATGAAAATATTTTTTACGCGCACAAAGAATCAGAAGGCGTGGCAGTCGAAGTGGCGCTCCAGTACGTGGACGATATCACCGACCGAATCGTTCCTTTCGCGAACAATATTTATAACGCCGAGGGTGGCACGCACGTGACCGGTTTTAAGACCGCGCTTACGAGAACGCTTAACACTTACTGTAAGAAAAATGAAATTTTGAAAGAAGCCGAAGGCGGGTTTACCGGCGAAGACGTGCTCGAAGGCCTCACCGCCGTGATCTCGGTGAAGCTCCGCGAGATACAGTTTGAAGGCCAGACGAAAGCGAAACTCGGCTCAATGGAAGCGCAAAGCGCCGTGAACACTGTTTTCGGCGAGGCCTTTGCCAATTTTCTTGAAGAAAATCCGGATGACGCGAAAGCAATCGTCGGCAAATCGATTCTCGCCATGAAGGCGCGCAAAGCCGCCAAAGCGGCCAAGGATTCGGTGCTTAGGAAAGGCGCGCTTGAGGGCATGACGCTACCCGGCAAGCTTGCCGACTGCCAGTCGAAAAGCGCCGAAGAATCCGAACTCTTCATCGTAGAGGGCGACTCGGCCGGGGGCTCAGCCAAGCAGGGCCGCGACCGGCGCACTCAGGCGATACTGCCTTTGCGCGGAAAGATTTTAAACGTAGAGCGCGCCCGCATAGACAAAATGCTTGATTCAAAAGAAATCCGCGCGCTGGTGGTGGCGCTCGGCACTTCTATCGGCGACACTTTTGATATTTCAAAAATGCGTTATCACAAAATCATAATCGCCACCGATGCCGACGTGGACGGCGCGCATATCCGCACGCTTTTGCTTACTTTATTTTATCGCTATTTCAAACAAGTGATTGAAGCCGGCTATATATATATCGCCCAGCCGCCGCTTTATAAAATTAAAAAAGGGAAAGAAATAAATTACGCGTATTCGGATGAAGAAAGGAACAAAATCGTCGGGAAAGAGACGGACGTGAGCGAACTCAGAGAAACCGAAGGAAGCGAGGAGACCGAAGAAACGGCAGAAGGAGTCGAAGAAACGGAAGTAAAAAGCAAATCAAGCAGAGTGCATATCCAGCGCTACAAGGGCTTGGGTGAAATGAACCCTGAAGAACTCTGGGAAACAACCATGGACCCCGCGAATCGGGTTTTGAAGAAAGTGAACATCGACGATGCCGAAGAAGCGAATCGCACTTTTGAAATACTAATGGGTAGCGAAGTTCCTCCGCGCAAATCTTTCATCCAATCCAACGCCAAGCTGGCGGAGATTGATATTTAATTTACTTCTTGTTTTTTATTTCTTCGACAAATTTGGCGAGGAGTTCTTCTTTTGACATTTGACCAAGTTGACCTTTGTCGCGAGATTCTAGATTTACCTTTTCAGCTGATATTTCTTTATCACCAATAACTATCCAGTAAGGAAGCTTGTTATTTTTGGCATCGCGAACTTTGGTACCGAGATTTTCCTCTTTGTCATCAAGTTCGGTGCGAATTCCATTTTCTTTCAATAATTCAAAAATCTTTTTAGCATATTCGTTATGATTTTCTCGTACGGGAATAACTTTAACCTGTATAGGTGATAACCATAATGGAAAAGCCCCGGCATAATGTTCTATCAGAAGACCAAGGAATCTTTCATAAGAACCGAATAATGCACGATGAAGCATATAAGCTCTTTCTTGTTCTCCTTTTTGATTTGTAAAAGTTATGTCGAATCTTTCCGGTAAATTAAAATCAAATTGTAACGTAGAACATTGCCATAATCTTCCTAATGTATCTTTAATTTTGAAATCTAATTTAGGTCCATAAAAAGCTGCCTCTCCCTTTTCTTCTTTGAAGTCTAATTTTTCTTCAATAGCAATTTTTCTCAATACTTCTTCCGTAAAATTCCAGCCACTGTCATTACCTGCATATTTTTCCTTATTTTCTGGATCTCGTAAAGAAAGAAAAACTTTTACAGTTTCTATATCAAAGCCGAAAGATTTATAAATAAAAAGTATAAAATTTATTACTTTTTTCAGTTCTTCTTCAACTTGTTCTTTTCTGCAGATAATATGAGCATCGTCTTGAGTAAATCCTCTTACTCTGGTAAGTCCAGATAATTCACCCTTTTTTTCAAATCTATAAACAGTTCCACATTCAGCCAAACGTAGAGGAAGATCTCTATAAGATTTTGGATTATTTTTGAAAATTTCTATGTGAAAAGGACAATTCATTGGTTTTAATAAATATTCTTCAGAAATTTCCACTTTCTTATTTTGTTGTTTTTCTTCTAGTGTTTGACCGACTTCTATTGGTGGATACATAGATTTATTATAAAAACCCCAGTGACCGGACTTCTCCCAAAGTATTTTATTTCCTATATGGGGAGATCTAACCAAATCATAGCCATTCTTTAAATGTTCTTTATACCAAAATTCTTCAACAATTCTCCACAAAAGTGCTCCCTTTGGATGCCATAAGGGAAGCCCTAATCCCACTATGTCGTTAACATGGAATAGGTCTAATTCCTTACCAAGCTTTCGATGGTCTCTTTTTTTCGCTTCTTCCCGTTGATTTATATAATCATCTAATTCTTCTTTTGTCGCAAAAGCAAGACCGTAAATACGCGTTAGCATTTTATTTTTTTCATTCCCGCGCCAGTAGGCCCCGGCCACGCGGTCGAGCTTGAAAGAGTCGGGGTCTATATCTTTGCTCGGATTTTCGGCATGCCCGCCCCGGCACAGGTCGGTGAATCCTCCGCAGGTGTAGAAAGTTATTTTTTCTCCTTTTGTTTTTATCTCATCGATGAGTTCTTGTTTATAAATATTGTTCTTGAAGTATTCTTTTGCTTCTACCTCGCTTTTCTCTTCGCTCAAAAATTCTTTCCAGGATTTCAGGATTTCCTTCATCTTCTTTTCTATCTTCGGGAGGTCTTTGTCGGAAACAGGGGCAGAGAATTCAAAATCGTAATAAAACCCGTCTTCAATAGCCGGGCCGATGGTGTTCTTGGCGTCCGGATGCAATTCCAATACTGCGGCCGCCAGAAGATGCGCCAGCGAATGCCTTATGCCTTGCAATTTTTCTTTGTCCATGTTTTTGAAATTAAAAATCCCCGTTCTGGTAAAAATGCGACGGGTCGCATTCTTGCCAGGACGGGGAAGCTACGAAATCTCCTCGCGGTTCCACCTGGTTTTCCTCCGTCTAAGCGGGGGACTCTCGTTTTCGGTAGATTAGCTTTTTGAGGTTCGCTTCCGCCGGCTGGCGGAAGGTGGCTCGCGTTTGGTAGGCGCGACAATCTCTACCGTAAAAATAATAGCAAACTTGTTTTTTTTGTCAAAGATGCTAGTATTATCCCCATTATGGTAGTACGAATGAGAAGCACTAGGTCGCATACCGGAAACCGTCGCTCGCACCACGCGCTTGCGCAGGCGGTTTTTGCCAAATGCGACAATTGCGGGGCGGCAAAGAAAGGCCATACTGTTTGCGCTTCGTGCGGTTTTTACCGAGGTAAAAAAGTTCTTGACCTGGTGAAAAAAGCGGAAAAGAAGCAGAAAAAGGAAAAAGCGAAGAAAGCAGAAGCAGGGAAGTAATTAACGGCTAGCTGCTGGTGTCTAGGTTCTAGAAGCTATAACCCAGACACTAGAATCTAACTCATGGCGAATCGGCACCTTTCAAGGTCAATAGTGCTCCAAGCCCTCTTTGAACGGGATTTTATGTCTGAAACCGGACATCCCGGCTCTTTCGATGAAGAAAAGGTTAAAGAAGCGATAAAGAGAAACATGCGGGAGTTCGCACCCGGGCTCGAAGACGATTCGTTCGTTTTTTTTCTAGCCGAACGGGTTCTCAAAAAACGTTCTGTGGTAGATGAAATAATAGAGAAAGCCGCCCCGGAATGGCCCCTGGATAAGATTTCTGTCGTAGACAGGAATATCCTGCGCATCGGGCTGACGGAACTTCTTTTTGGAGACCGCAAGGAAGTGCCGCCGAAGGTGGCCATTAACGAAGCGATAGAACTGGCCAAAACCTTCGGGGGCGAGAATTCCAGCAAATTTGTGAACGGAGTGCTGGGTGCCGTGTACAAGGAAATCGGCGAGCCCGGCAAAGAGCAGGTCAGCAAAAAAAACAAAACGGAAGAGGTCGCGGATACTTCTCAAATGCGCAAAGAGAAACTCGGTGGAGCGCTGGTCTACGCGCGGCACAACGATAGTGTCTTAATTGCTTTAGTGCACGACGTGTTCGGGTATTGGACACTTTCTAAGGGACGCATTGAAGAAAACGAAAACGTGGAAGAAGGCACTATTAGGGAAATAAAAGAAGAAATTGGCCTGGATATTGTAATCAAGGAAAAACTCGGCGAAAACGAATATGTGGCCACTCATCCGGAAACCGGCAAAGTTTTAAAGAGAGTCACTTATTTTCTGGGCGAGGCCGAGTACAAGGATTTATCTCTAGGAACTTCCGGAGGGCTGGATGACGCCAAATGGTTTCAGCTCTCGGAGATTCCCGAGTTGCGCATTTACGGCGACATAATTCCCCTTATAAGCAGGGCCGTTGAGATTTTAGCCAAAGGTAATTTTAAACGAAATGGATAAAACAAAAAACTTTTCCGAGTTTGAGAAAAAAACAAAAATAATTTTCAAAGACAAAGGACTGCTAAAACAGGCGTTCATACACCGTTCGTATATCAATGAAAATCCGGCTTCCAAGTTATCGCACAACGAACGCCTGGAGTTTCTTGGCGACGCGATTTTGGAGCTTATCGTGACTGATTTTCTTTACCGGAAGTATCCTTCGCATACCGAAGGGGAGCTCACTGCTATTCGTTCGGCGCTGGTGAACGCCATTATAATTTCAGAAATTGCCGCGAAAATCGGCATGAACGATTATCTTTTACTTTCAAAAGGGGAATCCAAAGACAACGGCAAGGCGCGGCAGTATATCCTGGCCAATACTTTCGAGGCCTATATCGGGGCGGTTTATCTAGACCAGGGATACGAAACGGCAAAAAAATTTATCGCTTCGACTTTGCTTCCCAGAACGGAAGAAATTGTTTCCAGGAAACTTTGGCGGGATGCCAAGAGCTTGGTGCAGGAGAAGGTGCAGGAAATTATCGGCGTTACTCCGTCCTATAAAATTTTGCGCGAGACCGGTCCCGACCATGACAAGCACTTTACGGTCGGAATTTTCTTTGGTTCCGAACTGGTGACCGAAGGGAGGGGGAAATCGAAACAGGAGGCCGAACAAAAAGCGGCCGAAGCGGCGCTAAAGCTGAAGAACTGGACTGAATAAAAAATGCGGCTCAAACATCTTGAACTGAACGGTTTTAAATCATTCTCCCGAAAGACGGTTTTGGAGTTTGGGAAACCGATTGTGGCGATTGTCGGCCCGAACGGCTCGGGCAAATCAAACGTGGTAGAAGCGATTCGCTTTGTCTTGGGCGAACAATCAATGAAGTCGATGCGCGGCGGGAGTGGCGCGGACATGATTTTTAAGGGCTCCAAAAATTTGCCGAAAAGTTCGCGCGCGGCGGTTTCAATATATTTCAACAACTCCGACAAAGTTTTTCAGCTGTCAAACGAGGAGGGCGAGAAAGTAAATTTGAATTACGAGACCGTTTCTATCGGGCGCGAGGTATTTTCGGACGGGCTGAATGAATATCTTTTGAACGGGGAAGGTGTGCGTTTGAAAGACGTGAACAGTTTGCTTGCTTCGGTGAATATCGGCTCGTCGGGACACCACATAATTTCCCAGGGCGAGGCGGACAGGATTTTGAACGCGAATCCCAGAGAGCGCCGCGAGATGGTGGAGGACGCTTTAGGCCTAAAAATTTACCGCTACCGGATAAGGGAATCGGAGCGGAAACTTTTGAAAACCGAAGAGAATATGAAAGAGGTGTCGATGCTTCGGCGAGAGAACGCCCCGCATCTTAATTTTTTAAAGAAGCAGATGGAAAAGCTGGATAAGGCGAAAGAGATTCAGGAAGAACTGAAAGTGCTCTATTTTGAATATTTCAGGAAGGAAAGTTCATATTTGAAAAAAGAAGGGAAGGCGATAAGCCGGGAAAAAAGCAGATTAGAGGAGGAGATAAAAAAAATTTCCTCTAAAATTTCGCTGGCGGAAAGAGAAGGGAATATTTCACCGCAGGGCAGCGCGAAAATCGGAGAAATTAAAACGCTGGAACAGGAAATAATCAGATTGCGGGCGGAAGGCGCCGAGAAAGGCAGGCAATTGGGCAGGATAGAGGGCATGCTGGAAGCAAAAGAAAACAGGGTGAAGGTGTCGGGGAAGTGCCCCATGTGCGGCAGCATCCTGGCAGAAACCACACCGGAGCAGATTGAAAAGAAACAAAACGAAGAGCGCGAAGTAGCCGAACTTAAAAATTCGAGAGACAAATTACTGGCCGAGCTGGAAAACGGTAAGTCCGAAGAAAAAAGGATTTTGGAAAAGACGGAACTCTTGAAGCGGGAAGTAAACAAAGAGATGGAGTCGATGCACCTTTTGGAAAAAGAGAAGTTTTCTTTGAAAGTTAAAGAACAGGAACTCAATTCTGCCCTCCAGTTCCTGCGGGCGCGCGAGGATAATTTATCCAAAGAAGCGCTTTTTCTGGAAAACGAAATAAAAGAAGGGGTGGTGCTGGTCGGGGAAGAAATACTTCGCTTCAAAAAAGAACCTTCTTCGGAGGAAGAAGAAGATGAAAAAGTTGACCGTGTTTTACAGGAAGAAGCGCGGAAAAAAATCGAGCGCATAAAAATTCGGCTTGAAGACATGGGCGCCGGGGGAGGGGAAGAAGTTGCCAAAGAATTTAAAGAGGTTTCAGAAAGGGACGAGTTTTTGGCGAAAGAGCTCTTGGACCTGGAAAAGAGCGTAGAATCCATCAATTCATTGATTGCCGAGTTGAAGGAAAAAATCGACGTTGAATTCAGGAAAGGGATTGAAAGAATCAACAAGGAATTTCAGAACTTTTTCGCGCTGATGTTCGGGGGCGGGACTGCTTTGCTGTCGGTGGTGGCGCAGGAAAGAAGGAAGGTAAAAAGCGAAGAGGAAACGGAGGCGCTTGAAGAAGAAGAGGAGGAAGAAACGGAAGAAGGGCTCGCAATAGAAGTGTCGCTGCCGCACAAAAAGGTGCGGGAGCTTGATGCCCTTTCGGGCGGGGAGAGGTCGCTTACTTCGATTGCCGTACTTTTTGCCATGTCGTACGTGAACCCTCCGCCTTTCTTGGTGCTTGATGAGACAGATGCGGCGCTTGACGAAGCCAACTCGCGCAAATACGGCGACATGCTAGAACTGCTTTCGAAAAACTCCCAGCTGGTGGTGGTGACGCACAACCGCGAGACGATGTCTCGCGCCGGGATTTTATACGGCGTTACTATCGGAGCCGACGGCGCCTCTAAAATTCTTTCAGTAAAGCTCGAAGAAGCCGAAGCGATAGCGAAATAGGTTAAAAATTTAAAATTATAGCCATGGGCAAAACCTTGAAAAATATGATTGAAGCCGCGAAAGTGGGAGGCCTGATACTGAACAAATATTTCGGCCAAAGCTTGGAGGTTTCGCAGAAAACGAATGCGGCCGATTTTAAAACGAAGGCCGACCTGGAATCGGAAGAGGCGATAATTTACGCCCTTAAAAAAGATTTTCCCGATTACAGCATCTATTCGGAAGAAGAGGGAAGCGCGGACAACGGTTCAGAGTATACCTTTGTCATTGACCCGCTTGACGGAACAAACAATTTTGTGCTTGGGATTCCGAATTTCTCCGTTTCCATCGGCTTGCTTTTCGGGAAAGAAATAATCGCGGGAGTAATTTACAGCCCGGTTATTGACAACATCTATTGCGCGGAGAAAGGCAAGGGCGCGTATTGCGATGGCAGGAAACTGAAAGTAAGCGGCGAGACAGATATAAAGCGGGCTACTATTTGTTGTAACAACGATTACAAGAATTATTTTACCAATAAAGCTCAACAGGTAACTATTGATTTATATGCGAAAGAAACAAAAAGGGTAATGCATAATTGGTCTCCCACTTTTGATTTTTGCATGCTTGCTTCAGGAAAAGCCGAAGCGGTTATCAATAACAATGCGGAGCTTTATGATTTCTCGGCTGGCAAGCTGATTTGCCGGGAAGCCGGGGCGTTGATTACAGATTTTGACGGCAATCCCGAGACCGACGATACCAATAGGATTTTCATAGCAAGCAACAGCGCTCCCATACTCAAAGAGATCCTTGATGTTCTAAAAGAATATAAGAAATAATTTTTCACTCCTCAAACTTTATTCTCTCCTCCTTGCCGTTTATCACTCTTTCGGGCTGGAAGAATTTGTTGAGCTTCACGGTGTTTTTGCGCACAGTCATATCTCCGTTCTTCCAGAGTTTTGCCTCTAGCAGCATGCCCTGCATCGTTTTTTCTGAAAATCCCTGGTCAAAAATGAAATTGCCGAGCGAGTAGGCGATAAAGCCGTCCCGATACACTTCGACGTCTTGCGCCACGTGCGGGTGGTGGCCGACCACGATTTTTGCGCCGGCGTCTACGGCGCGATGCGCCAGATTTTCCTGCCGTTCGTTGTGTTTTTCTTTGTACTCTTCTCCGAAATGGAAAGAAACGACGAGGTAGTCAACCTGCCTGGCGGCGCTTTTTATGATTTCTTCGAATCGCGGATTGCTGGCGAGCAGAATTCCAGCCTTATCTTCCTCTGCCTTCATCCAATTCGGCCCGACGTCGGAAAATCCCAAGAATCCGATTTTCATTCCGTATTTTTCAATTACCGCGGGCTGTTCCGCTTCTGCCGCGCTCATTCCGCCGCCGGCGTAAAGAATTTCATTTTCCTGAAGCCGTTTTAAAGTATCGGTGTAGGCGTCGCGGCCCCAATCCCCGACGTGATTGTTGGCGGCGGAGACAATTGATATGCCTCCTCCCTTAAGCGCCGGTATCACCCCAGGGTCCATTCTGAAAGAATACAAGTTGCGTTGGTCGGTGCCTTCCCCGGATGCCGGGCCTTCGAGGTTGGCGAAAGAAATATCGGCTCTCTTTAAGGAAAGAAGGTTTTCGAACAGCGAAGAATAGTCGCCGCCGAAATTTTTGTTTACTGAATTTCGCACTCCGCGGTCAAGCATTATGTCTCCGCCAAAAACCAGAGTGACGAAATCTTGGTCGTAAGAGCCGTTCACGATATCGCTTTTACGCTTTACCCAGAGTGTGTCGGCATCGGCTTCAGTGCCGTAATAAATGTTTTTATTCAAATACTTCAGGATATTCTCAACGTCTTTTTTGCGGTCTTTGCTTTGGAGCAGGGTTATAGCTACATTCCGCGCGCCTTCTTCAGACAAAGGAACCGAAAAAAGTGAAACGACCGTTTGCCCGGCCGGGACGGTGTAGCCGCTCTTGCCTCCCAAGTATCCTTCTTCTGACAGAAATTGATTGTTTGAAAACCATTTGTGTTTATCGGTGAAATAGCTTCTTTTGGTTGTGACTTGAAGCAGTTCAGGCAATTCTTTGTTTATGTGCGAAGCCAGCTTGAATAAATCCAAAACTGTCGATTGGTTTTTGGCGGAGAGGCCGCTCGGGTCTTCAAACTCGGTTTTGAGCATGCCGAGCTCTATGGCTTTTAGATTCATTTCTCTGACGAAGTCCTCTCTCTTGAAATGTTCGGCCAGCACTTCTCCCGCGTCGTTGCTCGATTCCAGAAGCAGGGGATACAGTAGGTCGGACACTTTTACTTTTTCTCCGGCGCGCAGACCGCCGTTCCGTCCGTAAGTGGCCAGCGCTTTCTTAGAAACCAGAGCCGCGTCTTTTTCTTCCGCCCAGTTTGAAGCAACTAGCGCGGTCATAAGCTTGGTTACCGACGCTATGGGGAAGGTTTTGTCGTTTCCGTTTGAAAGTATCACTTCGCCGGTATCCAAATCCCCGACCAGGTATGAAGGGGCAGATACCCTCGGATGTTGTTTGGGGTTTTTGGTGAAATAGAAATACTGGGAAGAAGATTCACCGCTGTCTGTGATTTTAGTGTCGGGTGAGACGAACGCCACGTTTTCCGCTGCCGGAATTATTTTTTGATATCCGGCGCTGACGGAACCCAAATGAGCCAGCAGTACCCCCAGACCAACTGAAAAAATCGTCCAACCGGCAGTCCTTAATTTTTCTCTTGTTTTTCTCATATCAGCACGTAGTCGATGTTTTTCCTTTCCAAATCAACGTTCTTCACTTTTACTTTCACCTCGGTGCCCAGGCGGTATTTCTTGCCTTTTTTCTGTCCGACCATTTCAGATTTTTTCTCGTTAAAAGCGTAAAAATCGTCGGCCATGTCCCGCACTCTCACCAGGCCTTCGCACTTCGTGTCTTTTTCTTCGACATAGATGCCCCACTCTGTAACGCCCGAGACGATTCCCCCGAAAATTTTCCCCACACGCGGGAACATGTATTCCGCCTGTTTGTATTTTATGGAAGCCCTTTCCGCTTCGCCTGCCTGTTTTTCCCGCTCCGAGCACCTTTCCGCGATTTCCTGATAGGCGCGAATTTTTTCCCGGCCGGTTTTTTTACCCTGCAGATAATCGTACAGGAGCCGGTGCGCAATCATGTCGGGATACCTGCGGATTGGCGAAGTGAAATGCGCGTAATGTTTGAAAGCCAGGCCATAGTGCCCGATGTTTTTGGTGGAGTAAACAGCTTTAGCCATGGAACGAACCACCGCTCGCTGAACGGCATCTTCTTCGTTTTTACCGGCAAGTTCTTCGAGTAAACTGTTGATTACGTTCGCCGGGACGATTCCGTTTTTCATCGGAACTTTGTATCCCATTCCCGAGAGAAACAGGCAAAGCTCATTCATTTTTTCTTTACTTGGTTTGTCGTGCACCCGGTAGACGAACACTTCTTTCGCCTGGCCCGATTCGCCGGAAGCCAGAGAAATTTTCCCGGCCACTTTTTGATTTGCCAGGAGCATGAATTCTTCTATCATCCGGCTGGAATCCCCGCGCATTTTTTTTGAAATTTTTATCGGCGTTCCTTTTTCATCCAGAATAAATTTTACTTCCTCCTGGTCGAGAGAAATGGCGCCTTTCCTGAATCTCTCCTTCCTCATCTTTTTTGCCAGTTCGTTCAAAATGGAAAGCTCCCCGTGATAGACCGCAGAAGAGTTTTTTATCGCGTCTTCTGCTTCTTCATAGGTAAATCTTTTTTGGGAGCGGATTACCGTTTTGCCGTACCATTCATCGAGCACGCGCGCGTTTTTATCTAGGACGAAAACCGCGCTCATGGTGAGCCGGTCTTGGTTTGGGACGAGCGAACACACGTCGTTTGAAAGGATTTCCGGAAGCATTGGTATGGTTCTGTCTACCAGGTAGACTGAAGTGCCTCTTTTGAGCGCCTCTTTATCCAGCTCGCTTCCTTCTTTCACGTAATGCGTGACGTCCGCGATATGCACCCCTACCTCCCATTTGCCGGCGCCCGCTTCTTTTATCGATATCGCGTCGTCAAAGTCCTTGGCATTTTCAGGGTCTATGGTAAAGGTTAGAATTTTTCGGAAGTCCCTCCTTTCCGACAAGTCACTCCTGCTACCCGAGAGTTTTTCTGCTTTTTTGGCTTCGTTTTGCGCCGCTTTCGGCAGTTTGTCGTCGAATCCTTTTTCCATCGCTATGGCTTTCATTTCGGTATCATTGTCGCCGGGCACGCCCAGGATTTTTATTATTTTCCCCGTCGGGTTCTGTTTAGGGTCTCGCCAGGAAGTCATCTCGACGTAGACTTTTTCTCCGGCCCGGGCACCTGCGAGGCCTTCTTGGGAGATTAATATATCGGCGTACATCTTTGTATCGTCCGGCCTTAAAAAGTAGAGACCGTTTTCCTTTCGCAGTACGCCCGAGAAGCCGGTTTTGGCGCGCAAAATTATTTTTAGGACTTCACCGGCCGGGCGTTTGCCGCTCCTGGAATACAAGGAAACCAGAACAGTATCGCCGTTTAACGCCGTGTTTAAGCGTGCGGAATCGACTTCCACGTCTTCTTTTTGTTCGGGGATTTTCACGTAGCCGGTTCCTTTAGAGGTGACATACATGATTCCGGTCGCGGTTTTATTGGGTGCGTTTTTTCTGGCCATTTAAGATAATATAACATATGGTTTTGCCTGCGTCAGGCGGAACGCTCGGCAGTTTGCCTTTTTTGTCGCTTGTGTTAGTATGTGCCTATGCTAAAAATCAGATTACAGAGAATCGGCAGGAAAAACGACCCTTCTTTCCGGGTGGTCTTGACTGATTCAAAAAACAGCACCAAAAGCGGAAAATTCTTGGAAGTGGTGGGAACTTATAACCCGAAATCCGGAGAAACGTCTTTTCAGTCCGAGAAAATAAAATACTGGCTCTCTAAAGGCGCCAAGCTTTCGGACACTATGCATAATTTCATGGTGAGCAAGGGGATTATCGAAGGAAAAAAGCTGAACGTTTTACCGAGGAAAAAGCCCACGCAGAAAAGAAAAGAACTGGCGGCTAAAAAATAATTTTTCTCTAAAAATCCCCAAAAAAATTCCAAGCGCTTGCCCTCGTCTGGCGAGTTGTATATAATTACTCGCAAGCAGCGCCAAATAACTTTGGGTCGGAACGCTGCGGAACATTAAAAACTTTAAAAGTATTTTTTGCGTTATGCATGAACAGGACGCTGACAAGGTATTTCTGGAATACGTAGTAAAGGCATTAGTAGATAACCCGAACGATGTGAAGATTGAACGCACGGTAGATGAAATGGGTGTTCTCATAACCCTCACCGTAAACCCGGCGGACATGGGGAAAATTATCGGAAGAATGGGCAACACGGCAAAAGCCATTCGCACCCTTCTTCGCATCATCGGCATGAAGAACAATGCTCGGGTGAATCTGAAGATTAACGAGCCGGAGGGCGGCATGCGGGCGGAGAGGCCGATGGGCCCGAGCCAAGCGACCAAGACCGTCGACCAGGCCATGGAAGATTTGAAGGGAATATAGTTCTATAAACAACCCTGTCGCTTGCGAGCGACGGGGTTTGTTTTTTATGCGCTTTCACATAATCACAATTTTTCCCGAGGCCTTTGATTCTTATCTGGGAGAGTCGATTTTAGGACGGGCCGTGGAGAAGAAACTCGTGTCGGTGAAATTTTACAATCCGCGCGATTTTATCAAAGCCCCAAAGAATAATTACCGTCCGGTCGACGACCGGCCGTACGGCGGGGGACCGGGTATGGTAATGCGGGCGGAACCCTTGATAAAAACCCTGGATTTCGTGCTCGGAAAAATCTCCAAACCCAAAAATAAAATTTTGGTTCTGAATTTTGTTTGGAGCGCTCCCAGATTTACGACCGTTCTGGCTAAAAAATTTTCCAGGAAGTATACCGACATAATTATGATTTGCGGCCGGTACGAAGGTGTTGACGCGAGGGTTGATAAAATTTTCAAAACCAAGAAAATTTCAATCGGCGACTACGTGCTTACCGGCGGGGAATTGCCGGCCATGGTTTTAATCGATTGCATCGCCCGCCAGATTCCCGGCGTGCTGGGCAAACATGAATCTCTCGAAGAAGAGCGGATTTCTTCGAGCGAGGTCTACACCCGCCCTGAAATTCTAAAGCACAAAGGAAAAAACTACCGCGTCCCGAAGGTTCTTCTTTCCGGCAATCACAAAAAAATCGAGGGGTGGAAAAAGGGAAGAACAAATTTGACAAAAAAGACGAAATGAGTATACTCGGAGATACGAGATTGATTGAGTTTCGGGTGCATCTCCTTATAAATTAACAGGCCTCCAGGGAGGCTAAATTAGTTTTGAGCACCCGATGCAAACACTTAATCTTCCTAAGAAGTATTTTTCTCGCCATAAAGACCCTCTCATAAAATTTCCCGACCTTCTGGAAGCCCAAACCCGGTCTTTCAAATGGCTGGTTGAAGAAGGCGTCAAAGAAGTTTTTAAAGAGTTTTCCCCGATTGCGGATTATTCAGGCAGAAAGTTCGAAATGGAGTTTCTGTCTTTTTCGCTTTCCGAACCGAATGCCACCGAGAATGAGGCGAAGGTGAACAAGCTCTCATATCAGGGCCTTTTGAAGGCAAGAGTAAAGCTCGCGAATAAAATTTTGGGTACGGTGAAAGAGCAGGAAATATTCATGACCGAGTTGCCGCTCATGACGCCGCACGGCACGTTTATCATCAACGGGGTAGAGCGCATCATAGTGCCGCAGCTTGCTAGGAGTTTCGGCGTTTTCTTCACTGAATCTGAAAACAAGGGCAGGAGGTTTTTCGGCGCGAAAATTATTCCGGCCCGCGGGGTTTGGATAGAAATAGAATCAGAATCGGACGGGGGCATATACGTGCGCATCGACAAGAAAAGAAAGTTTCCCGTCACGGCGCTTTTGCGTGTCATGGGTTACGAAACGAACGAGGCGATACTCGAAGCATTGGATAAAAATTTTCCGCACAAGGATGTTCTTGAAGCATGCTTGGCGAAAGACCCTTCTAAATCAGTAAGCGACGCTTATGTCGAGATATACAAGCGCTTGCGCGACGGGGATTTGGCTACCGCCGAGAACGCGAAGGAATTCGTGGATTCTCTGTTTACCCAAGAAAGATATGACCTTTCTCCGGTTGGCAGATACAGATTCAACAAGCGCTTTGACAAAACGGTGGATGAAAAGGATTTGACCAGACGGACTATTTCAAAAGAAGACATGCTATTGGTCGTTTCAAACATAATCACCCTTAACAATACTCCCGGAGCCGGTTCGGACGACATAGACCACTTGGGGCAAAGGAGGGTGCGTTTCGTGGGCGAGATGCTGCAGCAAAAGTTCCGCACCGGCATGATGCAAATCAAGAGAAATATCCAGGACAGGATGTCTATCATAGACGCGGATACGGCCATGCCGATTCACATCATAAACCAAAGGCCTCTGCAGGCTCGCATCAAGGAATTTTTCACCACCAACCAGCTTTCGCAGTTCATGCTGCAGGAAAATATTTTGGCTGAACTTGAGCATCTGCGCACACTCTCGGCCTTGGGCCCCGGCGGGCTGACCCGCGAGCGGGCCGGGCTCGAAGTGCGCGACGTGCATCCTTCGCACTACGGCAGGGTTTGCCCGATACACACCCCAGAAGGTCCGAACATCGGTTTGATACTTCACCTTTCCACTTACGCGAAGATAAACGATTTCGGCATAATCGAGACCCCGTATGTGAAAGTAAAAAACGGAAAAATAACCGGCGAGGTGGTGTACTTAAACGCCCTTGAAGAAGAAAAGTACGTGATTGCTCACGCTGTTACGCCATACGATAGAGACGGGAAAATCACAGCCGAGAAAGTCGCGGCCCGCATAAAAACCGAACCAGGCACAATAAGCAGGGAAGAAGTTGATTTCATAGATGTCGCTCCGAACCAGGCCTTTTCCATCGCGACTTCTATGATTCCTTTCCTAGACCATGACGATGCCAACCGCGCGCTCATGGGAAGCAATATGCAAAAGCAGGCGGTGCCGTGCGTGTTGCCGGAGGCCCCGCTTGTCTCTACCGGCGTTGAGGCATTGGCTTCCCGCGCCAGCGGACGGATGGTAATAAACGAAGAAGACGGCGTGGTTGCCTATCTGGATGCCAGGAAAATCACAGTCAATGGCAATTCAGAAAAAACTTATCCACTAGTAAATTTCCTGCGCAACAACAACTTTGCCGGTTTTCACCAGCGCCCGATTGTGTCCGTGGGACAGAAAGTCAAAAAGGGTGACGTGTTGGCAGATACTACCAGCTCGACCGGAGGACAGATTTCGGTCGGACAAAACGTGTTCGTCGCTTTTCTTTCCTGGTCTGGATACAACTATGAGGATGCCATAATAATCTCCGAGCGTTTGGTGAAGAAAAGCAAATTCACCTCAATTTATATTGAAGAGTTTACCTGCCTGGTGCGAGACACAAAACTGGGACCGGAGGTTACTACCAGAGATATTCCGAATGTCGGGGAGCTTAAACTGAAGGATTTGGACGAAGACGGCATCGTGCGGATAGGAGCGGAAGTGAGGGAAAACGATATCCTGGTGGGCAAGATTACCCCGAAAGGCGAGACGGAACTTACGCCGGAAGAAAGATTACTGCGTTCGATTTTCGCGGAAAAAGCCAGAGATGTGAAAGACACATCCTTGCGCGTAGAGCACGGCAAACGCGGGCGTATTATCGGCGTGAAAATTTTCTCCCGCGATTTGGGACACGCGCTGGAAGCTGGAATCATAAAGAAAATTGTGATTGAAGTGGCGCAGGTACGGAATGTTTCCGTGGGCGACAAACTTTCCGGCCGGCACGGAAACAAAGGAGTCATCTCCAGAATTCTACCGGAAGAAGACATGCCGTACTCGGCCGACGGCACCCCCGTAGACATAATTCTTTCGCCCTTGGGCGTTCCCTCCCGCATGAACTTGGGGCAAATACTTGAAATGCATTTAGGCATGGCCGCGAACTCTCTGGGATACCAGGCCGTCGTTCCTCCTTTTATGGGCGCGAGCCACGAAGAAATCAAAGAAGAACTGAAAAAGGCCGGTCTTCCCGAAAACGGCAAACTGCAGCTTTTTGACGGACGTACCGGCGAGCCGTTTGAGCAGGACGTGGCGGTGGGCTATATGTACATGCTTAAACTTCATCACATGGTGGAAGACAAGATTCATATGCGCTCCATCGGACCTTACTCTCTGATAACCCAGCAGCCGCTCGGCGGAAAAGCGCAGGGCGGAGGCCAGCGGTTCGGAGAAATGGAAGTGTGGGCACTGGAAGGGTATGGCGCCGCTTACACTCTGCGGGAAATGCTTACCATAAAATCGGACGACATTATGGGAAGGTCTTCTACCTTTGACTCCATTATCAAAAATGAAGCAATCAAGCCGCCGAATTCTCCGGCCTCTTTCAACGTGCTGCTTAATTACCTGAGGGGGCTAGCGCTCGATGTAAACTTAGAAAAGTTTAGCGAAAAAGAGTAAAAATATGAAAACTTTAAACAAAACTGATTTTGATTACATCACGCTTAGACTCGCTTCCCCCGAGAAAATAAAAGAGTGGTCATACGGAGAAGTGACCAAGCCGGAGACGATTAATTACCGCACCGGCCGAAGCGAGCGCGGCGGATTGTTTGACGAGAAAATATTCGGGCCGGAAAAGGACTATGAATGCTACTGCGGAAAATACCGCCGTATTCGCTACAAGGATATCATCTGCGAGAAGTGCGGAGTGGAAGTTACTCGTTCCATCGTCCGCCGGGAGCGCATGGGTCACATAGAACTCTCTACCCCCGTGGCCCATATTTGGTTTTTGCGAGGCGTGCCTTCGAGGATGAGCACCCTTTTAAACATTTCCGTTACCGACCTAGAAAAAGTCATTTACTTCGCCGGCTATATAATCACCAAAGTCCACGAAGAAGAAAAAGAATCCGTTCTGCAGAATTTGGAAAAGGAATACAAGACCAAGCTGAAAACTTCCGCCGACGCCGACACCAAGGAGAAACTGAAAAATCTTTTCACCAACAGCAAGAAAGAAATACAGGAAATCTACGAAGGGAAAGTGTTGAACGAAATTTCCTTCCATCATTATTCGCTGAAGTACGGCACTTGTTTCGAAGCAAACATCGGAGCCGAGGCGATATATTCGATTTTCAAGAATCTCGATCTGAATAAGCTGAAAGCGCATACCGAGAAGATGCTTGAAAAATCGAGCGCAGTTGAAAAAGAGAAACTGCAAAAACGGCTTTCCCTGATACGATCAATGATTTACGCCGACATTCGGCCGGAATGGATGTTTCTCACCGTGATTCCGGTTATACCGCCGGTGCTTCGCCCGATGGTGGCGCTTGACGGCGGACGGCACGCGACCTCTGACTTGAACGATCTGTACCGCCGAGTAATCAACCGCAACAACCGGCTGAAGAAACTGAAGGAAATAAACGCGCCGGATGTAATTTTGCGAAACGAAAAAAGAATCATCCAAGAGGCCGTGGACGCGCTGATAGACAACTCTATCGCGAAGCAAAACGAAAGCGCGGCCATGAGCCAGTCGCAGAAGCGCCCGCTGAAATCCCTTTCGGATAATTTGAAATCAAAGCAGGGCCTTTTCCGGCAGAATCTGCTCGGTAAACGGGTGGACTATTCAGGCAGGTCCGTCATTGTGGTCGGCCCGGAACTGAATCTCAACCAGTGCGGCTTGCCGAAACACATGGCTTTGGAGCTTTTCCGGCCTTTCGTAATTTCGAAAATTTTGCAGGCGGAACTCGCCTTCAACATCCGCGGGGCGAATAAATTGATAGAAGAACGCACTCCGGAAGTGTGGGCGATGCTGGAAGAAGTGATTCAGGGAAAGTACGTGCTCCTAAACCGCGCGCCGACTTTGCACCGATTAGGCATTCAGGCCTTTAACCCGGTGCTTATAGAAGGCAACGCTGTTCGGGTGCATCCGCTGGTGTGCACGGCTTTCAATGCTGACTTTGACGGCGACCAGATGGCCGTATACGTGCCGCTTTTGGATGAAGCGCAGTCCGAAGCGCGGGAATTAATGGCGGCCAACAAAAATCTGCTCAAGCCACAAAACGGCGACCCGATTGTGCACCCCTCGAGAGACATAGTACTAGGCGTTTATTGGATGACGAAAGCGGTGGACGGCGAGAAAGGCGAAGGGAAATATTTTTCCAGC
This sequence comes from uncultured Candidatus Saccharibacteria bacterium, assembly GCA_964596395.1. Lineage (GTDB taxonomy): Bacteria > Patescibacteriota > Minisyncoccia > Phycocordibacterales > UBA9973 > UBA9973. Next base: position 51,091 of record CAZQSY010000003.1, on the reverse strand, counting down.
CCGAATGCCGCTATCACGGCCTACGAATACGGGGTTCTCTCTATCCGCGCCAAAATTAAGGTTTTGGCCACCGATACGGTGAAATACAAGAAATTTTCCGGAGAACTTTTTGAAACCTCTGTGGGCAAGCTTTTGTTCAACAGTATTCTGCCTTCCGATTTTGCTTACATCGGTGACGAGATGAACCAGAAGAGATTGTCTTCCTTAGTAGATGAATTAATTATGTATTACGGAGTGGATAACACTCCTCCGGTTCTGGACAAAATAAAGCAGTTTGGCTTCAAGTATTCTACTTTTTCTGGGACTACCTGGGGACTCGATAACGTGAACGTGCCGGCGGAAAAGGAGAAAATAGTCGCGGATAGCCGAAAAAGAGAGGAAGAAATAATATCTCAATGGAAGGAAGGTCTTTTGTCGGAAGAAGAAAGGTATCAGAAAATAATAGAAATCTGGACCCAGGCCAAGAAAGACATGGAGAAAATTCTCCCGAAAACCTTAGATAAAAACGGTTCGGCTTTCGACCTTTTAACGTCGGGAGCCAGAGGCAGCATGGGTCAGCTGATGCAGGTGACCGGAATGAAAGGCCTGATTCAAAACAACCAGGGTAAAACTTTGGAATTTCCGGTTATACCTTCATACAAGGAAGGGCTTTCTCCGATAGAGTATTTCGTCACTACTCACGGCGCCAGAAAAGGCGCTTCCGACACCGCCTTGAACACTGCCAAGGCCGGATACCTTACCCGCCGGTTGGTGGATGTCGCGCAAGACGTTGTGATAACCGAGGAGGACTGCGGCACCAAGGAAGGAAAAATGGTGACGCGGGAAAATATTTCCGGGATAGAAATACCGCTTTCCAAGAATATCCGCGGACGCATCCTAGCTTCGGATTTGAAAGATAAAGACGGCAAGGTTGTGTACAAGAGGGGCTTCCTTATAACCAAGGAAGAAGCGGCCAACATAGAGGGAGCTGGTTTTGAAGAGGTCTTTGTGCGTTCGCCCCTTACTTGTAAAACTGTTCACGGAATATGCCAGATGTGCTACGGGCTCGATTTGGGCCGCAACCGTCTGGTAGATATGGGCGAGGCGGTTGGTATTGTCGCGGCTCAGGCCATCGGCGAGCCGGGAACTCAGCTTACCCTGCGCACCTTCCACGCCGGAGGCGTGGCCGGTACCGACATCACCACTGGTTTACCCCGCGTGGAAGAAATCTTTGAAAGAAGAATTCCAAAGAATCCGGCCGTAATTTCCAAGACGAATGGAGAGGTTTTTGAGATAAAGGACAAAGATGAAAAGGAAAAAATAATCAAAGTTCTTTCAGACCCGGAAGAGGGAGACAAGAAATCGAAGGAGATAGAATACACGGTTCCTTTCCGCAGGACTCCGATAGTAAAAGTCGGGCAAAAAGTCAAAAAAGGAGAGCTTCTGACCGACGGCTCGGCGGATATTACCGAGATGTTCAAGAGCGGCACTAAAGAAATGGTTGAGGAATACATCGCCCGCGAAATAAACAAGGTTTATGAATTACAAAGCGCGTCGATTGCCCGCAAGCATACGGAAATAATAATCCGTCAAATGTTTTCCAGAAGGAAAATCAAAGACGCGGGGGAGACCACCTTTTCGGCCGGCGATGTAGTGGAAAATACCGAACTTATAGAAGAAAACAGGAGAGTACTGGCCTTGGGTGAGAAAGAAGCGAAGGCAGAAACAATCGTGCTCGGCATCACTGAAGTTTCTTTGCGCACCAAGAGCTGGCTCTCGGCTGCGTCATTCCAGAACACTAACCGCGTCTTGATAGAAAATGCCGTCAAGGGTGGGATTGACTCGTTGCGCGGTCTTAAAGAGAACGTAATAATCGGCCGACTAATCCCCGCCGGAACGGGATTTAAGAAGCAAAAAAATTAAGAAAGTGGAAGAAATTTTCCGAGTGTGGCTGACGGAAATTTTTTTCGCCAAACAAAAAAAGCGATGATTTCTCCTGCGGAACAAATCAAGGAGAGGCTCTCTATAGAAGAAGTGGTTTCTTCATATCTGAAATTGGAAAAAGCGGGCAAGAACCTAAAAGCAAGGTGTCCCTTTCACAGCGAAAAAACTCCTTCTTTCTTCGTGTCGCCCGACCGCGGGAGCTACTATTGTTTCGGCTGCGGGGCGAAGGGGGATATATTTTCTTTTGTGGAAGAGTTTGAGGGGCTTGATTTTCGGGGAGCGCTCAAAGTGCTCGCTGACCGTGCCGGCATATCTCTTCGTGAATGGAATCAGGAAAAAGAAGGCGAAAAAGATAGACTATACCGTGCGGTTTTGGAATCGGCCGGGTTCTTTGAAAAAAATCTTTGGCAAAACGAAGAGGCGCTTAAATACTTGAGAGATAGAGGACTTAAGGACTCCACTATAAAGGAATTCAAACTGGGTTGGGCGCAGGAAGAATGGCGGGCGCTTTTTTCTCATCTGAAGACCCTCGGTTTTTCTGAGAAAGAAATGGAGCAAGCGGGGCTTATCAAAAAAGCTGACAACGGCTCGGGTTTTTACGACAGGTTTCGCGGGCGAATTGTTTTCCCGATTTCCGATTCGAGCGGCCGAGTAATAGCTTTTTCGGGCAGGATTTTTAAAGACGACCTGCCTGCCCTGTCTACCGGACAGGCAGGCGGCAGGCAGGTGATAAGTCAGGCCAAATATCTGAACAGTCCGGAAACGCCGATTTTCAACAAGTCCTCGGTTTTGTACGGTTTAGACAAAGCCAAGGATTCAATACGCAGAAATAATTTCTCGATTATGGTCGAAGGACAGATGGACTTGCTGCTTTCACATCAGGCGGGCTTCAGAAATACCGTGGCCACTTCGGGCACTGCCTTGTCGGAATCCACGATTTCAAAAATTTCCTCGGAAGAAGAACGTTCCCGAGAAAAGTCTGTTTCGGGACTAGGGCTTCTGGGGCGGCTTTCGCAGAATATTATTCTTTCCTTTGATGCGGATAAGGCCGGTTTTGGTGCCGCTATGCGGGCCGGCAGAATCGCGCTATCTTTGGGGATGGATGTGAAAATTGCCTCTATACCCGAAGGTATGGACCCGGCAGACGTCATTTCTAAATTAGGGCCGGATGCTTGGAAGAAAGCCGTGCGCGATTCTTGTCACATAATAGAATTCGTTTTGCGGGCGGTACTTAAGGAAAGCGGGAAAGATGCGCGTAAGGCCGGCCGGGGAATAAGGGAAAAAGTATTGCCGTACGTTCTGGAACTTCCGAGCCGTATCGAAAGAGACGTGTTCATCAAAAAAATCGCTGACTTGTCGGGAATCAGCGAAAGCGCTTTGCGTGAGGATTTAGCCGGGTTGGAAAAAGAAAAAGGTTCTTCGGCCGAAACGGGGGGAAGGAGCGGAACCGGAGAAACGAAAAATTTTCCCTCCAGAAAGGACTATATCAAGCAAAGGATTTTGGGAATAATTTTGTGGCAAAAAAAATTACCCGAACCGGCCATAAATGTAGAGGAGGTGCTTGATAAAATTTCGGATATGCTAGGATGCAAGGCAGAAGAAATTTTTTCGGGTACGCAGGAGAACGAAGGTGATTTAATTTTTGAAGCGGAGGTTTTTTATGGAGGGGATGTCGACATCAGAAAAGATTTTGACGAGCTCGCGCGGAATTTTGTTTTAGAACATTTGAGGGAGACGCTTGCATCCAAAATGAACGCGCTGCACGGAATGGAATCAAGGGCAGAGAAAGAAGGAGCGGAGAAAATTTTGCGGGAAATAAACGAGATAAACAAAAAGATACAAGAATTAAAAACGGTCGTTTAAAAAAAATAAACACAATGAAGAAAAAAACGAGCAAAAAATTGAAGTCCGGCAGAAAAAAAACGAAGAAAAAAATTTCAAAAAAGAAAGAGGCGAAGAAAACAAAATCCCTCAGGCCGTCCGTTTCCGCTAAGAAGGCCGACGAATTTAGCAGGTTGTCCTTGATTCTCTTAGAGAAAGGCAGAAAGAGGGGGTTCGTTACTTACGACGAAATATTAAAGACCTTTCCGGATATAGAGAACAATATTCTCTTTTTGGATGAGCTGTACGAGAAGTTTTCTGCGGCCGGGGTGGACGTGCTCGAAGGCGGGAATTTGCTCAACCTTGAAGAAGATACCCTAGACAAAGAACTCTCTAAATCCTCTACGCATGATTCGATACAGATGTATCTGAAGGAAATCGGGCAGTATTCGCTTATTCACGCGGTGGACGAAAAAGAACTTGCTAAGCGCATAGAAGCGGGGGATGTGGAGGCGAAAAATCTGCTGGCTAGGGCAAACCTGCGCTTAGTTGTGTCTATTGCCAAGAAATATGTCGGCCGCTCCGCCAACCTTTCACTCCTTGACCTTATCCAAGAAGGCAATCTGGGCCTGTTTAAGGCAGTGGAAAAATTCGACTGGACCAAGGGCTACAAGTTTTCGACTTATGCCACTTGGTGGATTCGACAATCTATAACCCGCGCGCTGGCCGACCAGTCCAGAACCATCCGCATACCGGTGCACATGGTGGAAACGATTTCCAAATACAAACAGGTTTACAGAAAACTTTCGCAGGATTTGGGCCGGGAGCCCCTGGCCGAAGAGATTGCCACCGAAATGGGCGTGCCGGTGGAGAAAATTCACACCATTGAAAGCATCAGCCAGGATACTATATCCTTGGAACAGCCGGTAGGGGATGATGACGACAAGTCCACTCTGGAAAACTTCATTCCGGACGACAAAATCCTGCGTCCCGACCAGGAGTCGTCTAGGAGAATTCTTTCTGACCAGATTCGCGAAGTACTCGCTGAGCTTTCAGACAAGGAGCGGGAAATTTTAGAAATGCGCTACGGCCTGAAAGACGGTATTCAGCACACGTTAGAGAATGTCGGGGAAAGATTTGGCGTGACTCGCGAACGCATCCGCCAGATTGAGGCAAAAGTGCATGAGAAACTGCGCCAGCACGAAAAAATCGCCCGGCTGAAGAATTACTTTGACTAAAAGCGTACAAAATGAGCAAGGGGAGTCCTTGCTCATTTTCACCTCTCGTCATTTATGCTCAGGTTTTTTTCTTGCGTGTCTAAATCCATTCTCATGTTTTTTATATATTTCGGCACAAGAGAAAAGTCAACGATTTTTGATTCTACTCTTTCTGCACTAAGGAAGTCCTGATAACTGGAGTAATCATAATTTTCCAGAAATTTCTCCGCTTCGTCTCTGTTTTTTATGCCATTTTCTTTCCACTTTCTGTCTAAGACTGAAAGAGGATTCAAGTGCACATACGAGAATATATACATAAATTGCGGTTCGTTATCTATATATTCTGACCTGAAAGGTCGGGTAAAGAGCGGGCCGCTTCTTTCATATTTTGTGTTGAAGTACATTGAGTAAGCGGTTAAAAGTTTGGCCATAAATTTACTTATACCCCCTTCCCTCTTTTCATATAGAATCAAATGAAAATGGTTTGGCATTAGGCAATAACCTAAAACGGCGACCAGGGTTTTGCTCCTTTCTTCGTTGAATATATTGCCTAGCTTGTTTTCTTCTTCGCGCAAAAAATTGTCCATTCTGAACGACTCGTCCTGATTCATAATGTACAGGAGGGCCACAAAGCGCTGATAATCTTTTTTTGAAAGAAAAATTTTGCGCTTTTCCACTCCTCTGTCATAGATGTGATAATGCTCATTTTCTGCAAATGGGGTTTTTCTATACATCCTTCAATTATATAATTTTACTCCCATCTTGAGCAAGGGGAGTCCTTGCTCATTTTAACTAAAGAAAACGAAGTCGTGGTATAATATGTACCGTGAAGGGTCCCTGCCTGTCGGCAGGCAGGTTGAAAATTATAAATAATTAAAAACAAAAAACTATGTGTAAAGGATATTGCTGCGGCAAGTGGGGTTGCACCGTGAGCGTTTTGGTCAAGGTGCTGGTTGTCGTAGGTGCCGTAAACTGGGGTCTAGTTGGCCTCGGTATGTTCCTTGGAAGTTACAGCGGATGGAACATAGTCGGTATGCTGCTCGGTTCGGTTCCGCTTGTTGAAGCGCTGGTTTATTTGCTTGTCGGTGTGGCGGGTGTGATGACGATATTTGGTTGCGGGTGTGAAAAATGCAAAGACGGGGTTTGTGAGCCAAAGCAAGACGGCGGGCAAGGAAGCAGTATGTAGTTAAAGAATACTCAGCGTTTTTCAAAGCTCCGCCGGCCTGAAAAAGGTGGCGGAGTTTTGATTTTTATGCTATAATATAAGGAATCCCGCGGTTTTTGCGCGGTTTTGCCGGTAAAACATGGCTTCAATTTCAAGCGCGCTTTTTTACATATTGGTTTTTTTGTCTGTTTACGTGCAGGTATTCTTTTTGATTACCTTTTTAGAAAACCGCAAAAAAATAGTGAGGAGAAACAGCCAGATAAAACTGGGCAAGTATCCATCGGTTACTGTTATCGTTCCTTGTTGGAATGAAGAACAAACGGTCTATCGCACCGTCTGTTCGCTGCTCGGACTTCGCTATCCGAAGGATAAGCTGAAAATTTTTTTAATAGACGACGGCTCTACCGACAGCACCTGGGAGAGGATTTCTAGATTTTCCGGCCGCAAAAATGTGCAGATTTTCCGCAAAGAAAACGGCGGGAAGTACACCGCTTTGAATTACGGTATCCTTCGTTCAGATACCGAGTTTGTGGGCTGTTTGGATGCTGACTCGGTAGCCGACCCGGAGGCCCTGGCGCGCATAATGAGTTATTTTGAAAAAGACCCAGGAGTCATGGCGGTAACGCCTTCAATCTTGTCGGGCGACAGCCGGAGTTTGGTGCAGAAGGCGCAGAAAGCTGAATATAATATGTCGGTTTTTGTGAAAAAGGTACAATCCTTCCTCGGAGCTATTCATGTGACGCCCGGCCCCCTGACTATTTTCCGCAGGAAAGTTTTTGACGACCTGGGCTTGTACCGGCATGCTCACACCACCGAAGACATGGAAATCGCTTACCGGATGCAGAGGCACCGCTATCGCATAGAGCAATGCAACGATGCCTACGTTTACACCAATACGCCATCCACAGTAAGGAAACTTTTTAAGCAAAGATTGCGCTGGATTTACGGTTTCATTAACAACACGATTGATTACCGGGACATGCTTTTCAACAGGAAATACGGAAACTTTTCTTTTTTTACCGTGCCGGCCGGTATTATTTCTATTTTTTCCGTAGGTTTTATTTTAGGAACGACTGCCTACAATTTAGGCAGTTTCCTGTTTTCAAAAATTTTACAGTGGAAGACGGCCGGTTTCGGTTATTTCTTATCCGGCATAACCCGCTTTGACCCATTTTTCATAAATACCAAATCCGCCTTTTTCGTGTCTCTTCTTTTGTATGCGCTGGTGGTCATTTCGGTGACTTTAGGTAAAAGAATGGTAGAAGGCCGGTGGGCCTTTCCCTCGAGTATATTTTATTATTTTTTTGTTTTCAGTATTTTTGGTCCGTTTTGGCTCATTAAGGCGGTATACAATACACTCCTTTCCAGAAGCCCGTCCTGGAGGTAACCCAGGGCGGTTTTAAACGAAAAAAACATGCACCCAGAACACAACATTGACTGGAAAAAATATTTAATAGTTTTTTTGTTTACCGCCGGTATTTTTTTATCGGCTAGTTACCTGAGCGGCTATCTCAGCGACAGAAAGGTGAAGCAGCTCAAATCGATACAAGACAATATCGCCATAGACATTCTTTCCTCTGAGGCGCAGTATTCGCTCTTGTCGGAGCTTTCCTGTAAGAATATTTCCCACTCTGTTTTGTCCCAGGAGCTCTCGGAGCTCGGGCAGAAACTGGAATGGAGTGAAAAAAATCTTGGTATGACTGATGAAGTTATGTATTTAAAGAAATATTACTCTCTGTTAGAGATAAAAGATTACCTGCTTTCCAAGAGAATTTCGGAGCGTTGCGGCAAGAAAACGGCTTTTATACTTTATTTTTACACCGATAAGAACAGGTGCTCTGACTGCGAGAAAGAAGGTTTGGTGCTCTCTGCCTTGCGCGAGAAATATAGCGACCTGCGCGTTTATTCTTTTGATTTCAATATAGACCTTTCGGCGGTGCGCTCGATGCTCCAGATTTACAAAATCAAGGATACGGAATTGCCGGCGCTTGTTATCGAGGACGATGTTTTGACCGGCTTCCGCGATATTGAAGAGCTTGATTCACGGATAAAGAAATCCTTTAAGCTCGAAGAAGGCGCGACAGAGGAGAAGGGAAGCGAAAGCGTTTCAAAACCCTAGGCCTCTTCGCTAATTTCCCAGATTTCTTGGCCGATTTTTTGCTGGATGTTTTCCAGGTCTGACAAAAGCTGGTTTTCTCTAATCTTCTCTTCAGCAGACATAGCGGATGATAACTTCATTTTGTTTATGAGTCTGAGTTCGGCTTCTATGTCTCTTTTTAGCACCGCAAAACCCCGCTTTATAGATTCTTCTGCTTCCATGATGTCCTTTTTTAGTTCAGCGTGCTTTTTCTTTCCGTGATAGAGATGGAAAATTATATAAATACCCAACCCCAACAGGCACACCGAGAGCAAAATCACTATCAGTAGGTAAATCATCTCGTAGCTAAGTCGACCGCTACCGAATTCTACCGCTGTCCTGCTCACCGTCATTTTGGCTTGAGGGCTGGGAGGGGAGAGTTCTTCGCCTATTTTTCCCTGCGTCCACAAAAGATAGTTTCCTGGAGACAGAAAGCCGCCATGCCGATAGAACCAGTCGCCTTTACTGTCGCTTTCGATGTATTGGCTGAAGGTTTCGCCGGTTTGCAGGTTTTGCAGATAGATGATTACCTTCTCGTCGGCAAAATCCGTTTTTCCGCCGACGTAAAATATTTCTTCGTTGGAAATATTTTTAGAAATGCTTTGGATGAGTGGCGGAGCGATTTGGGGGGTCTGGGCCTCGGTCAGGCCGGGGAAGATGAGTGTCAAAGATAAAATCAAAGCCAGCACCAAAACAGCTGTGCCGTATTTTTCCCTGTATTTCTTGAGCTCTTCGAGTTCTCTTTGCACGTCTTCCGGCAATTTGCCTTCGGTTTGCGCGGAGTGCACCGTGTGCCGCCAGCGTCTAGTGCGGTGAGCCAGGTACGCCAAGGCGATGATACACAAGAAAAGGAAAATCCAAACATAAATCCACGGGATTAAAATGCTCCAGATTTTTATTCCGTCGGCGGAGATAAAAGAGAAAACGGGAGCTACCACCTGCAGGCGTTTTGTCACCTCCCTGAAATTGCCGGATTTGTCATAAGCGCGGACAATCACGTCGTAATTGCCGACGGATAGGGTTTGCGGGAAATAAGGGCTTTCTGCTTCAATGAAAAATTCGCCGGCGCTGGTTTTGTTTCCATAGGCGGACAAGGGTACTATTTTTAAATCATAACTCTCGATTCCCGACAGGGTATCGGTCGTCAAGAATTGGATAATCGGCTGGCGGGTGGAGGTGCGGGCTGAAGGGGCGATGTCAATTTTGAAATCAGCCGGCGGAGTAGAATCAATTTTAATCGCGAAATGAGTCGTTCCTCCCCAGCTTCCCGCCCGCATGGCTTTGACGTGGAAATAATGCGTACCGTCGGTGAGGTTCGTGTAGGAAACTGAATTTTTCTTACCTTCGCTTATGTCGTCTGGGATAGTGGTGGGATTGTCTGAGAGTATGTAACTGTATCCGTCTTCCGTGCCCCCACCTTGGCTTATGAATTTTAAAGAGACCGTTTTGCTTGAATACCATGTTGCCTGGTCGGGATTAGTGTCTGAAACCACAGTTGGACCGGCTGGAGGCGGAAGATTAAAACCGTAGACCCCATTTACCGTCTGATTCAAAACATTGGTGCCTAGGCCGTCGTTGAGTAGCACCTTTGAGTTATCTAAGAACTTAATCGCGCTTTCTCCTACGGACTTAACCCTGAAAGTTACGGTAGAAACGAGGGCGCTCGAAGCACTTATGCCCCCCGGGATGCCGCCCCTGAGTTCTATTTTGCCGCTTTTGTTGTCAAATTTCGGACTAGCCGTCCAGACCTCTATTATGGAGCGGCCGGTTGACGGCGATATAACTTGGAGCATGTCGGGGGGAAAGGAAAGCGAAACTTCCAGGGCGTTTACCGATTGACCCTTGGTATCTAAAAGTATTGAGACATTGAAAGTGGAGCCGACAGAAAAATTGCCGACTTGCGGAGAAAGCAACAAAGTTGCCGCTTTGCTTATCCCCGGCAGAGCCAGAAAAACAAGAGAAACAATAAAAAAAGTGAAGCGTTTCATGTGTTTATTTTTTCCGCCTAAATTTATTATACAACGCATTCACCAAGACGGCCAAGATTGTGGAGGCGAAGAATACCTTGGCTATTTTTAAAGTCAGATTCTCAATAGATAAGAAGTTTTCTGTCGTTTCTTTTCCGGCTCCGTTTGTGGCCTTGATTTCAAGATACCATGCCCCGGAAGGGTACAGGGCGGGACTTTTGACTTTTTGCCATTCCGTGAAGTTGAGCCAATTTTTGAAACGCATTTCCGTGTTTTTTATGCCCGATTCTTTATCGGCGGCGTAAAATGTTACCAAGGGGGGACTGCCGGGCGGATTCTTGACTACTTCCAAATAAAGATTGGGCGGAGTGTTGTCTTTTGGAGGCGGAGGAAGGAATAAGAACGGTACACTTGCTCCCCCCGCGATGTTCACAGAGAAATTATTTGTCGCAGCTTCTACCTCCGTACCCCTACCGTCAGCCAAGTAGAAATTTTTTTTAACAACGGAGAATCGAGCTAGGCCGCTTTTGACGGCTCTGAAGTGTAATTTTGCTACAAGTCCTTCCTCTCCCCGAAAAGCTCCGATGATTCCGCCCGTCATTTTGATTTTTCCGTCTTTCGCGGGGGATGGTTCCGTTTGCCAGATATCGGCAATCGAGCCGGCGTTGTCGTAATTTAAAAAGCGTAGATTTTCTCTCGGATATTCGAGTTCAACCTCAAAGGCATTTATCGGGCTTTTTGTTTGGGCGTAAACGCTTACCGCAAATTCTGACCCTGGAGCCATAACTGAAACCGGACCCTCTAGGTAAATTTGGTTGATGGACGGACTTTCGGCAAACGTCTTTCCAAAAACCGCAAAAACCGCCAGAATCAGAATCACCGCTGGCCATTTTTTATATTTTAATGCGTGTTTGTCTTTTACCATTTAAAAATTTTATACTTCGGTGTTGGTCCAGTAATAGAACATTATAGATATATCGACCATATTTATTTTCTGGTCGCCGGAAAGGTCGTGTTCTTCATATAATGTGCTTCCAGCGCCGGAACTTTCATAATAGAGCAGAATGCTGAAGTCGAGAATATCCACCCTGGTGTCGCAGTTAAAATCGGCGATGCCGCATTTTGGCGACTCAGTATCGGTTTCTCTTATAGGCGTGCGAATACCCCCGCCTCCGCCTCCTCCGCCCAGAGTACAGGAGGTGGTATTAAAGAGACAGAAAGTTCCGCAGGAGAGGGTGCCACCGTCAAATCCCTGCGAAACACATGAAGCGCCATTTAGGTTTGCACCATCACATTCTTCTCCTGCCCCGATAGCGCCATCCCCGCAACCCTCTACAGTAGCGGTTACTTGCACGTCTATATCCGCTCGGCTAACGAGAGAAAAGGCGAAGAATCCCAAACTTAAGCATAGAATTGCCGCCGATATGTTTTGCTTGAGCTTTCTCGGCTTCATTCATCTTTGCGCGCTTGCCTTAGCAATAATCCATCGGTTGTATCTTCTTATTATTCTTCCACCCAGATTGAGCAGTATGAGCAAAACGATACCGGCCAACAAGAGAATCTGCCAAGGTATAATGAAGAAACTATAAGAAGCATTGGCGGTTTGTTTCTCGGCGCTCCAAGATAGGTCTAGTTCTGCCCTATACCATCCAAAATGAAACGCCTTCAGCTGGTTTTTTGTTTTCCCTAAGAAATCCTGCCAATATTTTTTTATCTTTGAAATTTCCGCGTTTTCTTCGGCAGAGGTCCCTGCCGTTTCTTCTCCCCAGGTTACTTCGTATTTTCTGGAGCTTCCCGGTAAAATGTTTCCCGAGTTCTTATTGGCCGGAAGCTCGGCGGTTTTAAATTGAAAAGTGTTTTTGATTTTTATTTCCCCGCTCGGCATAATTCTGTCTCCGCCCGCGTTGTTTATTCTATAGGTAAAAGTGACGGGCAGGGAAGTGAAAAACCTCTTTTTTTCTTTGGCTGAAAAATCCAAAAGTCCGGCATTTTCTTCTATGTCGCCGGTAACCCGAAGCATCATGAGTACCCCGATTTTGCCGCCCACCGAAACCTGGCCCTCTCCTTGGGACCCCGGGTCTTGCGTGCCGAAAAAGATTGCCGCGAAATATCCGCCCGGCTCTGCTTCTTTGGGTATATCGATAGAATAAGGGACGGTGACTCGTACACCCGAATCGAGAACGACTTTACCCTCTGATTTTATCCAGGTAGCCAGACCGTCTTTTGCCCCAATGAAGCGCGGAGCTCCCGTGTCGCCAGATGGTTCAAAATTTTCAAAAGAAGTATAGAAAACTTTTTCTCCCTGGTTATTTTGTTCGTTAAAAAGCTCTATTGCACCCGAAAGGGTCGTTCCCGGGTCGCCCGCGATTTCTATACGTACGGGAGATACGGTAAGCGCCGATACAGAACCCGCCGTAAAAAGTGCCGCCAGGGTGAATATTATGAAAAAAAGTTTTCGCATAATGTGTTCTTTCTCGATATTGTCGAGCTTCGGGAGCTTCTGCCGGTTCTAATTATTCTTTTTCGGTTAAAAGTTCGCCGTAGCGATAAAGGTGAGCGTATCAGTATAATCCGAGTGGGCCACGGTGACTCCGCTGATTGCCGCGTTTACGGCTACTTGTGCCCGGCCTCCGGCAAGCGGAGCCGTAGAAGTCACAATATTTTCTCCGGTAGTGGTTAATCCTTGTATATCGTTTGTTTCAGTGTCTGCCGCGCAGGAACCAGAGTTATAAGGAGAAGCTTTTGAAAGGGTTCCGGTGGTTTGCGTTACGGATATAACACACAGACCATAATTTTCGGTGCCGTCGGCTATCGCGCCGTCAGCACTGCCTATGTTGTCGGCTCCCACTGCCGTAGAGACAAGACCGTTGGCGCCGTTGGTATTTCTAACTGTTACTGTGGCGCCGCTGGTGGCGTTTGTATCCAAGTCCATCATTATTCTGTTTACCGAGTCCGTCGCTCCTGAGACGCGCGTATCTGTTACGGTAATTGTTCCCAAAGCCACATCGTAAGGAGTGTCGGTGTTTTCATTCCCGGCCGTACCGACGTCTATATCGAAAGTCACGGATTGGTTAACGGTAGCTGAGACGCTTACCTGGTCGTCATCAATTATATCTACCGTGATAGTGCCCGAATCGCCGAAGGTTCCGGCGATAGCTACCGTGTCATCGTCATCGGCGGCGCCGTTCGTGATTTGGGTGTCGCCGGTAGCGCCCGCGGTGGCATTGGTACCGATTTGTATCTGTACGCAGGCATTCGTCGCGATTGCTGCCGCACCTACGCCGTCGGTCGGGGCGGTGAAGGTTATGACTTGGCCGGAAAGAGCCGCACCCCATTCGGTGTCCGAGGCGCTAGCTGCCAGAGTTTCTTCGTTTGTGTATGTTGGGGCGGCACAGTCGGACTGGCTACCGGCCGAGTGCGCGAGGTCAAAGTCGCCGAAGGCGACCGAGTTCATGGTAAAGTCGGCCGAGAAGGTGAGTGTTATGGTGTCGGTGTTTTCAGCGGCGCCGGTAGGAGTGCGGAAGACGATTGTGTGGTTCGCCACCGTGCTCGCTTTTTGAGTGCTTAGAGTGTCGCTCATGTTGAGGAGTGTCGCGGCTTGCGCTTTATTTGGTAAGAGCCCTGCGATGGTCAGTAGGAAAAGACCTGCTATGAGCCAGGTGCCGACGAACGACTTCCAAAACTTAAACGATTTTTTATTCATAAAAAAGCAACATAAAAATTATAAATTAGTAAAGTAGCGACTTTTGATTATGAGCACCCTTGCGAGCTTCAACATATATCATTATATAACAGCGTAAACGTATTTTTGTCTGCGGGGCTGTGGATAACTTTGAGTACTTAAAAAGTGGCTGTGATTATATAAGTAAGCGTGGTGCTGTAACTCCCGGCATCGGTGGTGGGGGATATGTTTCCAAGATAATACACCGAATAAGTGGTATCGGTAGATGTGCCCGAAGATGACGCTATTTGGTCGGGAAAATTTGCCGTGTCAAAAGCGAAAGTATAAGCGGATGTTTGGTCGTTGTAAGGGGAAGATGCCGTTCCCGAGCCGCCGGAGTAAACTAAGTTTATGCCAAATTGTTCCGTACCCGCCGAAGACGCGGTAGCTGTGCCGCCGATTGCGCTTACAGTCGCGCCCCCGCAGGCGGAGCAGGCGAGTGTGGAGCCGTTTACGGTAATTACATATCCGGACGAAGCGGTAGTGGACGCAATAATTGTGTGGGCAGGTGTTTCAGATGCGCTTCCGCTCAAATCCCCTGTGGCGTAACGCGCGGCACTGGTAGAGAGCGTGCCGAAGCCGACCGAGTTGTCGGAAATGCTGAAAGTAAGCGCGCTGGAAGAAGCAGTCGTGATTTGCGGTATCACCGAATAAGTATTAAGCTGCGAGCCGCCCGACGTTAATACACGAAAACAGTAGGCCGTGCTTGCGGTGGCACCGTTGTCTTTAAGCGAAAAATCCCATTTCGCGTCCGCGCCGTCGGGGATGTATGAACCGGCGTTTGCGAAGTTGTTTGATTCCTCGTAATTTTCGTTCACTATGGTGTGGCCGCTATGCGTCGGGTCGTCGCCGTCGGCACCCGTGTTGTTGCCGTCAGCCGGAGTGGAATTGTCTTTGTAAGCTATTACGGTGGCGGCAGTAACATCTGAATATGATTCTCCCGAAAAACCCGTGTCACAGGTGCCGGATTTTTCGGCGAATTGAAGTTTCCAGGTTTCTCCATTGGCTGGAAAATCAGGACCGTCATAGTGCAAGAGCATTTTAAGGCGAAAAGCGTCTCCTGCGGCCGAGAGCGTGGCCGCTGTATCTTGCGCCACCATCGGGGTAGTGGCAGTGGCTGAATCGATGTTTTCGAAAAAACGGTACGCGGATTGTGTGAATAAACGGGAGGGCTTTATCGAAATGACGACCTCAGCCCAGTCGGATGCTCCCGAGAGGTCGTTTAATGCGCCGAGCTGGGTTGAAGCGGGTGTGGATACTGGCCCCTCATACCACATATGCGCCCTTATCAAATCACCGCCAGACCCGGCTATTTGGTTTATGCTGATTGTGTTTTCTCCGCCGGGAGTAGTGAATGCGTTTGTACCCCGGCTTGTGCCGAAGGCTACCGCCCAAGCGCCCGAGGTTACTGTTGTCACCGAGGCCAGCATGTCGTCGTCGTCGGTCGAGCCATGCGAATCAACATTATCTGCCTCGACCGGCGTGGTCGCGTCAACACCGCTGAATTGCTGGATAATGCCGGACACGGGCTTTAAGTTGCCGGTTATGGTAACCGTCGTTGTGCCGGTAGACGGACTTGCCCCGGTGCCTTTCCATACCACCACGCCGCACTGCGCGCGTCCGCAATCCTTGTCGCGGATTTGCGTCCAAGTCAAGTTGTTGCCGGAAATAGTGGCGGAAATAGATTCGTCTCTTTGAGCTATCATTACTATTGTCAGTATGTTTGCCGTTGGCGTCCAAGAATCAAAAACCAGCGTGTCGCCAGTGGTTATGGTCTTGAGCTGTGCCGAGCCGCTGGTCGCTATGACTGCTTCGGATTTTTTCGGAACCAGGAAAAGGCAGGAAAAAGAAATCACGAGTAGAAATATTTTCAGAAATAATTTTTTTTTACCTTTCATTTTTACTCAAAGATTTATCACATTTATTTGACACAAAGTTATCGAGTCGCTGTTTTCCTTTGTTCCGGTGTATATTATTGACAGATTAAAATTTCCCTCGAGCGTGTTTTCTTCTTTGGTTACCTGCAGATATAGAGAATTTTCGTCTTTAGTCGGCGAGTACTTGTATCCTCCGCTTCCCAAAAACGTCATATCTATGCCGGGCGGCAAGTTGCCGATTTCCAGTTCTTCTTTTGAAAAATTTTCCCGATCGCCGTCCAGTATCATTTCGGCTACTGCCAGGTCTTGGTTCGAGACATCAAGATTAAAATCAATAACTTCGCATTTATGAGAAGCGCCGCTGTCGATTTTTATTTCCCTGTCTAATCTTCTATCTTTTAATCTCTGTACGAGAGGAGCTATGAAAGGGGGCTCCTCGACAAGTGCTTCGGGTAAGACCTCTTCCGCCAGTTCTTCAGGAAGCGCCGCTTCTGGTTCTTCCTCGGTGAAGATTCCTTCGAGATCTTCGGTTGCCGGTGCGGCTGTTTCTTCACCCCCGGTATCCGCGGGAGCGCCTGTCTCTGTTGTTTCTTCTGCCGGGACAATGTTTGTGTCTGATTCGGGAGGCAGTGATTCGGGAGGCAGTTCTCCCGGGACATCAGCCGCGCCGGCTTCTTCTTCGGGTGTTTCCGGTATCGGGTTTTCTTCTGGCGGAAGAGTTGTCGGGGAAATTGTTTCCTCCGGATTCTCTACGGCGGTTTCTTCCACAGTCACAGGTGTTTCATTTTGCGGGATTGGTTCGGTACCAACACCACTTGTTGTTGTGTTTGTCTCATTAGAGGGGGAAAGATTTTCTTCCACAGTCACAGGTGTTTCATTTTGCGGGATTGGTTCAGCATTATCGCCGCTTACGGCACTCGTCTCATCTGGAGGAGGATTTTCTTCCGCGCTTGCGGGCGTCTCGTCCTGCGGAATTATTTCAGCGGTGTCGGTGCTGACCGTGCTTGTCTCTTGCGCGGAAGAGCGGATACTTGTTCCCGCAAAGATAAACCAGACCCCCGACAAAAGGAGAACAAGCAAAAAATTTTGTGCCCTGAAAAATTGCCTGCACATTCGTGCTGTTAATTTTAGCACGTTCGCACGTGTGCGGGCAATAAAAAGATGTTCACTCTTTATATTGTAGTGACGCAGTTAGCGCCTTTTTCTTTTTAGCCCTATTTTTCTGATTAGAAAAAACCTGAGAACTATCGCCGCTGCCACCGCCGCTACCGTCGCCAGATAGTTGCCGATAGGAACGCTAGCTGTCTGTATGGGAACGATTTCTTTGTAATCATTTTCGTAGGCGTTACTCATATCACTTTTTGAGGGTGATTGTGGAGGTGGAAAGGTGTTGAACGTTTCAATTTTATTTATAGATTTTGCTGGAGCTTGGCTCGTCGGATTCGAACCGAGGACCTTCGCTTTACGAAAGCGTTGTTCCCTGCCTGCCGGCAGGCAGGTACCAACTGAGCCGGTGGAAGGATTCGAACCCTCGACATCCACTTTACAAAAGTGGCGCTCTAACCACCTGAGCTACACCGGCAAAACTAATTACTGAGTTAACTTCTTGGTTATTTTATACCCTCCTCCTCTTTTATTATATGCTTCATTCGGCGGATTTTCTCGCGGTAATCCGAAATCATCCGCAGGTATTTTGAGACCTCTTTGTTTTTAACTATTCCGCCCATGAGCTTTTCTTCATCCCGCATGAATCTGTCTTCTATCTTCTGCAAGAGCATCTTGCCTTTCACTTTCAAAAAGTTTGACGTTTTCATGAATAAACGGAGGGACAGGAAGAGGGTGATGTATCCCAGATTTCTGACGCCTCGCCAGACGAAATGCCTTATTTTTTCAAGGTCAAAGCCCATCGTGTCCGCATTCGTCGCGTATTCGGCTTCTCCGTTTTTAAGCTGGAAGATTTTTCGGCTGACCATGAAAACCATTCCCAAAAGCGAAGCTAGAAGAAAATACAGGGGTGTGGGTAATGCCATTATTATGCTCATATAGTATAACGTTTCACCTCCCGCACTTTCGCTTTGTTGTCCGAGAGAAGTTTTTCTATCGTCGTATCGGGGTCTTTTATGAATGCCTGGTCGGGCAGGG
Organism: uncultured Candidatus Saccharibacteria bacterium; assembly: GCA_964596395.1. GTDB lineage: Bacteria > Patescibacteriota > Minisyncoccia > Phycocordibacterales > UBA9973 > UBA9973. Next base: position 33,121 of record CAZQSY010000003.1, on the reverse strand, counting down.
TCTTTTCCTTAAAGTAAGAACTTACCTTGCCTTCCAGGATTTTTTTCTTTATGTCTTCGGGTTTGCCGGATTCCTCGACTTCTTTCGAGAACATCTGGTTTGCCGCCTTTCGGGCTTCTTCGGTGATTTCTTCGCGCGAGAAAAATTCGGGCTTCATGGCGGTGATGTGCATGGCTATGTCTTTGGCCAGTTCCGCGCTGCCTCCCGAAAGAGACACGATAACCGCCGATTTGTCGTTGTGCACATAGCTTCCCAATATTTCTCCTTTCACTTCGTACACGTCCCCGAGTTCTATTTTCTCGCCGGTTTTCTGAATCACCGGGTTTATCATGTCTTCGGCTTTTTCTTTCATTTTTTCAGGCCCTTCTTCAAAGGCAATATCGGATAGGGAAGCAAGAAGCTTCACAAAATCCTCGTTCTTGGCCACGAAATCCGTCTCACAGTGGAGCGCCACCAGTACTGACTTTTTGCCGTCGCTTTTTACCGAGACCCTGCCATCCTTGGCATCGCGGCCTGCTTTTTTGAGCGCTATGTCGGCGCTGACCCGTTTCAAAATAGAGAGCGCTTTTTCCATGTCACCCCCGGCTTCTTCGAGTGCGTTCTTGCATTGCATCACCGAGACGCCCGTCGCGTCCCGCAAGTCCTTTATCAAGTTGGTGGTTACTGCTCCCGGCATTTTATTTTTTTGTTTCTATTTTCGGCTCCGGTATAGACATCTTTCCTTCCTCGTAAGCCGACACAATCGCGTTTACGAAAAGTTTGATTGAAGGCACGCTCGCGTCGTTTGCCACGATGGGCCAGTCGACGGCCTTTATGTCTGAATCAGAATTAAGAAGCGCCACCACCGGCACGCCGGCGTCTCTCGCTTCGGTAACGGCGATTTTTTCGGCTTTTGCGTCAATTACGAAAAGCGCGTCTGGGGTTTTCTTGAGCGAAAGCAGTCCCGAGTAGTATTTTGTAAGCTTCTCCATTTTCTTGGCCAGTACCACTCTTTCTTTTTTGGTGTACTTTTCCAGATTGCCCTCGGCGACATCTTTGTTGTATTTTTCCAGTTCGGCGATCCTCTTTTTTATTTCTCCGAAGTTCGAAATGGTTCCGCCTATCCAGCGCAGAGCGACGAAAGGCATAGAAAGCTTTTCGGCCGCGTTTTTTATCGTATCTCTCGCTTCCGGCTTCGCTCCTACCAAGAGCATTATCTTGTTCTGCGAGCCGAGGTGTTTTACGAACTCCGCCGCGTTTTGAAGCAGGGCGGATGTTTTCTCTAAGTCAATTATGTCCCCGTTTTTCTTGGTGGCGTATATATAAGGAGAGATTGAAGGGTGCCTTCTGCCTCTCGTGTAGCCGTAATGCGCGCCCACTTCGAACATTTTCTCGATGTCAGCCGCCGCCCCGGCGCCGGTGTTTTCGGTTTTTTGCATGCGAGGCATTCTAGCAGAAGAAAACTGTTTTTGCAACACGGAATTAATCTTTGACCGAAGGGGTTTTTTCGGTTAGTATGGGGGACATGAGACAATCTCAACTTTTTACCAAAACCAGAAAAGAAGCCCCGGCCGACGAGACGTCTAAAAACGCAGAGCTTCTGATTCGCGCGGGATATATAAGCAAGGAAATGGCGGGGGTTTATTCGTACCTGCCTCTCGGCTTGCGGGTTTTAAACAAAATTGAAAATATAATTCGCGAAGAGATGGATGCCGTCGGTGGCGCGGAAATGCGCACGGCGGTGCTTCAGAACAAAGAAATCTGGGAAAAAACTAACCGCTGGAGCGACGAAGTGGTGGACGTTTGGTTTAAGGCAAAATTAAAAAACGGCGGGGAAGTCGGTTTGTCTTTTACCAACGAAGAGGCCTACTCGAACATATTGAAACAGTACGTGAGCTCTTACAAAGACCTGCCGATTTATCCGTACGATTTTAAAAATATTTTCAGAAATGAGGTAAGGAGCAAGTCGGGCATGATGCGGGGCAGGGAGTTTTACTGGAAGGCGCTGTATTCTTTTTGCAGAGACGAGGCAGAGCACAACGCTTTCTACGAAAAAATAAAAGGCGCTTACGTGAATATTTTCAAGCGCGCCGGCATCGGGCATTTGACGTACCTGACCTTTGCTTCGGGCGGAACTTTTTCAAAATTCTCGCACGAGTTCCAGACGGTGACCTCGGCCGGAGAAGACACCATATATATAGACGAAGAAAAAAACATCGCCGTGAACCAGGAAGTATCAAACGACGAAGTACTTGCGGATTTGGGTCTGGCGCGGGAAAAACTGGCGGAGCGCAAGGCAATCGAAGTCGGGAATATCTTTTCTCTCGGGACGAAATTCTCGGCGCCTTTTGACCTTAAATATCGGGATGAGAAAGGGGAAGAGAAATTGGTAATAATGGGAAGCTACGGCATCGGCTTGGGACGCCTGATGGGCACGGTGGTTGAGGTTTTATCTGACGACAAGGGTATCATCTGGCCCGAATCGATCGCTCCGTTTAAAGTGCACCTTCTCTCGCTTTCTGGGAGCGAAGCGGTGAAAAAAGAAGCCGAGCGCGTCTATGGCGCTTTGCGGGCGAGGGGGGTAGAGGCGCTTTTTGACGACCGGGAAGAAATTTCGGCCGGGGAAAAATTCGCCGACGCCGATTTGTTGGGCATGCCGTACAGGGCAGTTATCTCCCTACGGAGCATGAAAGAGGGGGGTGTGGAGCTGAAAAAACGGAACGAAGAGAAAGGCAAAATTGTTTCTCTGGAAGAATTGCTCGATTTGCTTGGTAGTCCGACCGCCAAGTGACGGGTTTTTTATGCTTGAAAAAATTTACAAATTAATTTCAAACGACATCGGCATAGACCTGGGTACTTCGAATACGCTGGTGTATTTGAAAGGGCACGGCATCGTGATTAACGAGCCCTCGGTGGTGGCGGTAAACATCAAGACAAACCAGATACTGGCCGTCGGCGAAAAAGCCAAAGAAATGCTCGGCCGGACCCCGGGGCACATCCGCGCGGTGCGCCCGCTGGTTGAGGGCGTGATTTCAGATTTTGAAGTAACCGAAGAAATGCTTTCGTATCTTATCAGTAAGGCCGACAAAATTTCTAAAAAACTTGCCCGCCCCCGCGTCTTAGTCGGCGTACCGTGTGGCACTACCAATGTCGAGACGCGCGCCGTGTACGACGCGACCCGTTCGGCCGGCGCGCGAGAAGTGTACCTAGTTGAAGAGCCGATGGCCGCGGCCATCGGTATACGCTTGCCCATCAAAGACCCGGTCGGCTCGATGATTGTGGATTTCGGCGGCGGGACTACCGACATCGCGGTGATTTCGCTAGGCGGGATCGTGAAATCAAAAAGTTTGAAAATCGCCGGAGACAGATTCAATAACGACATCATCGCGTACATGCGGAACGAATTCAAATTACTGGTCGGCGAGACCACAGCCGAGACGGTGAAAATCGCGATTGGCTCTGTCTTGCCGGGGCAGTATACCGAGACCGAAGTGCGCGGGCGCGACATTCTGACGGGCCTGCCGCGGGAGGTCTCGGTGACCGATGGGGACATACGCGAGGCCTTTTCCGCCTCGGTTCGGGAACTGGTAGACGGAGTGAAAGACGTTTTAGAAACGACTCCGCCCGAAATTCTTTCAGACGTGATGAGGGGAGGCATCACTCTGACCGGCGGTGGCGCGCTTATTTCGGGCATGGGCGAATTTTTGCAAAACATTCTGAAAATTCCGGTGCACGTGGTAGACGACCCGCTTTCTGCGGTGGCCCGCGGAGCCGGCGTTATTTTAGACGACCTTGAATCATATAAAGAAGTGCTAATCGGGAATCAAGATGAATTACCTCCTAGATAAAAAGGCGAAGAAAAAAAACATTCTCAAATATTCAGCGCTGGTTCTGCTCGTTCTAGTACTCTTATATTTCCGCGGCGGTGTCGGCCGCGGGCTTTCAGTCGCGGCGCACGCGGTTTTTCGCCCGTTGCTTGCCTTGGGAAGGGGCGCGGGAGAAAAAATTTCTTCCCTGGGTGTTTATTTTTCTTCGAAAAAATCCCTAGAACTTGAAAACGAGACCCTGAAGCAAAAACTTTACGAGACCGCCGCTGGCATTTCCGAACATCAGACGGTCTTAGATGAAAACATAAAACTCAAGGAAATTTTGGGCAGAAAAAACGAGACGGTGCAGATGCTGTTGGCTGGAATTTTAGGCAGGCCCGACCAGTCGCTGTACGATGCTTTCATAATAGACGCAGGAGCCGAAGCGGGTGTCAAAGCAGGGCAAAATGTTTTTGCTTTCGGCAACATACCGATAGGAAAAGTAGCCGAGACCTTCGCCAAATCCTCAAAGGTGGTTCTTTACTCTACCCCCGGCGAGCAGACGGAAGTTGTCGTCTCGGGTCGGGATGTTTTTATGCAGGTCGTCGGCCGGGGCGGGGGAAATTTTGAAATGGTTCTGCCGAGGGATTTTGCTCTGGCTGAAGGGGCTGAAGTCGTCTTGCCGGGCGTTACCCCTTACGTTTTGGCGAGGGTGGAAAAAATAATCTCCGACCCGCGCGACGCTTTCCAAAAAGCCCTGCTCATCTCGCCGGTGAATATTTTTGAGATAAAATTCGTGCAGGTGGAGATTGATTGACTGGTGAAAATATATTGAACTATCTCTCTAAAATTATGAAAGAAAATAGATGTACAATAAACTGAAATAATTTATGAAACCAAGAGAAAACAGTTTTGAAAAAGGCGGTATCGTGTACGCGTTTATTGACGCTTCTAACTTATGGCAGGCGCAAAAGGCGAAAGGAAAAATGTTTGATTACGGGAAGCTCAAGATATTTTTGAAAGAAAAATTCTCAGCTTTGGAAATAAAAATATTTTACTATACAGCTTATCCCAAAAACGGGACCAGGGAACAAAGCCAAGACGGGAAGCATAAATTCTTTACATATCTAAAGAAGGGGCTGGGTTTTGTCGTCAGAAAAAAAGAATTAAAAAGGATTGTTGGGCACAGCGACTTGGGCGATTTGGTGCTGGAAAAGGGCAACATGGATGTCGAAATGACTATCGATGCCATCCATTTTTGCAAAAATTATGACACCGCTGTTCTTTTTACCGGTGATTCTGATTTCTTGGCGCTTGTCAATTACTTGCGCAACGGCGGCAAAAAAGTTTTTGTTTTCTCTTCTAAAAACAATGTGTCACAAGAGTTAAGGACGGGCGCAGATGGGTATACGGACGTGTTGAGTATAACCGAAGATATCTGGGGTAGAGACCTAAGACACAAAGAAGGTAAATAAATAACAAAAAAGTAGCCCTCCTTGCGGAGGGCTACCCTTGGATGTAATACCCTTAAGGTTTATGGATAAAACCCTAAGACATTATATATCATACACCATAATTATTTTTTAATCAATGTTTATCCACAGCAGTAAAATACACAAATTATGCGATTCAAAATTGAGAAAAGACTAAAAAATAGTTTAGCCCGGGCGGGGATGCTTGAAACTGCTCACGGGGTGATTGAGACGCCGGCGTTTGTGGCGGTGGGGACCAAGGCCACGGTGAAGTCCTTAAACCCCGAGCAGGTGAGGGAAGCCGGCACGCAAGTAGTGCTCGGCAATACTTATCACTTGTATCTTCAGCCGGGCGATGAAATTGTGCGGAATGCTGGCGGAATAGGGAAGTTCATGAATTGGCCGGGGCCGACCATGACCGACTCGGGCGGATTTCAAGTTTTTTCTCTGGGCGCGGCTTACGGCAAAGACATTTCAAAAATTACCAAGATTACCGACCCGTCTTTGCTTATTCCCGAGCGCTTTGATGATTCAGGCGCTCCGCGTTTGGCAAAAATCGGGCAGGACGGGGTTTCTTTCAAATCGCACTTAGACGGAATCATTCACTATATTACACCCGAGAAATCAATAGAGATTCAGCACAATCTCGGCGCGGACATAATTTTCGCATTCGATGAATGTACTTCGCCGACGGAGGATTTGAAATATCAGGAAGAAGCGCTCGAGCGCACCCACCGCTGGGCAGAGAGAAGTTTGGCGGAACATAAGAGGTTGGCAGGGCGGGAGAAATATCCTCCTCGCTTTCCTCGGCCGTCCCAGCGAGACGGCCTCAGGGATTCGCCCCTCGCTCTTTCGCTTCGCGAAAACCATGCCCGCTCGGGGCTCATAACCCGCTCTGAGGATATTTCTCCCGCCCTTTTTGGCATCGTCCAAGGCGGACGGGAAAAATCTTTGCGCGAGAAATCGGCAAAGTTTATCAGCAGTTTGGATTTTGACGGTTTCGGCATTGGCGGGTCTTTCGCGAAAGTTGACATGTCGAGCGCCGTAAAGTGGGTAAACGAAATACTTCCCGAGGCTAAACCTCGGCATCTTTTGGGTATCGGTGAGCCGGAGGATTTGTTTATGGGAATTGAAAACGGCGTCGACCTTTTTGATTGCGTCGCGCCGACTCGTCTGGGTCGCAACGGCACGATTTACACGAAGAACGGGAAAATAATTATCATGAATACAAAATACAGAAATGATTTTTTGCCGATAGAAAGAGATTGTGGCTGTTACACCTGTAAGGATTTTACAAAAGCATACATCGCGCACCTTTTTCACGGCAAAGAGATGCTCGCCGGCACCCTCGCCTCGATTCACAATTTATACTTTATCGTGAACCTGGTTAAAAAAATCCGCCAATCCATATTTGAAGATAAATTTTTTAAATTTAAGGAAAACTTTCTGGGTCAGTACATAAAATAAAGATTTTGGTGATAAAATAATTATATGGAAAATAATTTGAAAGGATTTTATTACCACTACAAGCATGACCCTGCCGGACCGGTCAATAATTACGCTTACGAGTTTTTGAATGTGGCTTATAATAGTGAGATTGACATCTCGGACAACCCAAATGCTGGAAAGTTGGCCATGTATCGGCCGCTTTACCGAGGGGAGTGGGATAAAGGGAGGGTAGCGAATTATTGGACGGCGCGACCGTTTGATATGTTTTTCGAAGAGGTGACGAAAGATGGCCGGACTTTTCCCAGGTTTAAGAAAATAACCGACCCGAAAATCATCGTCGAGCTCGAGAAGATTCGCAACGAAATGTACGCACCTATCTAGACCTCTTTACCCCGTGGCTCGCCGTGTCTTTCGGTATTTACAGGGCGCGCGACGGGGTTTACATTTCCTACAAGCTTGCTATACTAGCCCCTGTCAAGTTTTTATCCCTTTAAGCGGGGTTCACTAGAGATGGGGGACAACAAGAAGAAAAGACAGCGGCAAAAAAATTTAAAAAAGTTCTGGAAGCTCGGAATGGAAGAATTCAACACCCAGTATTTTGACGTGAGCCCGGATGGCGACTTGGTGGTGAAAGAAGGGCATTACCAGTACAATATAATGGATATCGTCAGGAAGTATGGCACCCCCACGCGGGTGTTTTTTCCGTTTATTTTGGAAAACCGCGTGCGCGATTTGATTGAGCTTTTCAACGCCTACATCAAGATTTTAAACTACAAAGGCAAGTTCTATTACCACTATGTGATGAAATCAAACCAGAACGAGGATTTTGTCCTGCCGGCCGTCGCCGAAGGCGCGCACATCGAGACCTCTTCGGCAAACGAGCTTTTTTTGGTGAAAAGGATGCTCGAGCAGGGGAAGTTTAACAAAAAAATCCGGGTAACCTGCAACGGGCCGAAGACCGAGCAGTACATCAGCTTGGTGGAAGAACTAAAAGGAAAAGGGCTTATTGTCGTTCCAATAATAGAAAATCCCTGGGAACTGGAGCGGTTGAAGAAGTTTAAAGGCGAGGTCGGGATACGGGTGAATTTGGACATCAAAGTTGACGCGCATTTTGACAAAAAATATAACCACTTCGGTTTTTCGGAAGAAGAGTTGGCCAGAATTGGGAAAATTCGCAATCTTTCCATACTTCATTATCATATTTCATGCCAGATAGAAAAGATTGAAGGATTTATCAAGCCGTTCAAGCGAGCCATAAATTTATACGCCAAGCTGAAAGAACATAATCCGAATTTAGACACAATAGATTTTGGCGGCGGTATGGCTGTGCCGTATGAAAAAAGAAAAAAGATATTTTCCGTCAAGAGTTTGGTGAGTCATATGATTAAGACCGCCAAAAAAGAATCCGACAAGCTGGGGATAAAACATCCCAACTTGGTTTGCGAATGGGGAAGCTACTTTACCGCGCCGTCGCAAATTACCCTCTTCAAGATTTTGTGCGAAAAGAGTATTTTCAAAAAATCGGATATCAAATGGTATTTTATCGACGGCTCGTTCATCGCGCACCTTACCGACACCTGGTCGGCGGTCAGGCAGAAATGGCATTTCACCACGGCGAACGGTTTAGACAGCCGGCGCCTGCAGAAGGTCTGGTTCGCCGGCTCGACCTGCGATTCGGATGACCGCTACACGGCTTCGGGTAGTTACGTGACGTTGCCGAAAATAACTGAAGACAATCCCGATTTGTATCTAGTTGTGTACGATACCGGCTCGTATCAGAACACTTTTGAAAACAATCACTGCCTGCTCTCGCGGCCGGCAATTCTCGTTTGCCAAAACGGGGAGGTTACTGTTTCCCGCAAGCGGCAGACCGCCGAGGAATTGGGCAAACTTTTTGGCTGGAATGGAGACCATAAATAAAAAAATTCCGGTTTGGTTTTTGATTCTGGTTTTTTTGTCCATACTCCTGGTGTCTTTGTGTCTTTGGAAGACAAGAAATGACTCTGCCTGGACATCGGATACCCAAGCAGACGATATTCAGTACGTAAAAATCGCCGGGAAGACCTTGAGAGTAGAAGTTGCAGATACATCGGCGGAGCGCGCGAAGGGCCTTTCGGGCAGAACTGGTCTAAAAGAAGAAGAAGGTATGCTGTTTGTCTTTCCGTCTCTGGGCCGGCACGCCTTTTGGATGAAAGAAATGAACTTCGCGATTGACATCGTTTGGCTCGGGGGAGACAAGCAGGTTGTGTATGTGAAAGAAAACGTTCTGCCCGAATCATATCCAGAGACCTTTTCTCCGCCCGAAGACGCAAAATACGTCTTGGAAGCAGTTTCCGGTTTTTCGGCCCGGAACAATCTGAAAATAGGCGACGCAGTCGAATTTTCCGGTCTCTAGCGGTCTGAAACTGCCTTACCACCAAAGCTTTTTTCAAGGCGGCTATTTACATCCGCCTGAATGTATTTTCTGTCTGGAATTTATCTGATTTTCCACTTGTTTTCAGTGGCGGAAAAATTTTCAGGAAGTATAATTTAGATATTAATCATAATTTTTAGAGCGGTATGACAAAAAATATTATCCTCGGCAGGAAGGATTTGGCGAAGATTAAAAGTATCAGGAATAGGGAAGGAGAGATTATCGTTTTTGATTTGCAGAGGATAATTGATGCCCTTTCTAAGGCCTTTACAGAGACCAAAGAGGGGGGCGAGAAAGAGTCGGGCGAAGTTGCCAAGAAAGTTTTTCACCGATTGCTTCACGCAAAGGCCGAAAGCAAAGACAAAAAATTTATTCCGACCGTTGAAATGGTGCAGGACATAGTGGAAGCCGAATTGATGAATTTGGGTTTTCACGCTACCGCCAAATCGTACATATTGTACCGCTCTAAAAGAGCTGAACTGCGCCGGGAAGTGGGGGTAGTTTCTCCCGAAGTCAAGAAAATTTTCGACGAGTCGAGCAAGTATTTCGCCAGTCCCTATCAGGAATTTATTTTTTACCGCACCTATTCAAAATGGCGTGACGATTTGGGCCGCCGCGAGACATGGGTTGAAACGATTGACCGTTTCATGGGATACATGAAGCAGAACTTGGGAGACAAAATTTCTTCCAAGGATTACGCCGAAGTGCGCGAAGGAATTTTGAAACAGGAAGTGTGTCCTTCGATGCGGCTTCTGTGGTCGGCTGGCGAGGCGTGCGAGAAATCTAACGTCTGGGCGTATAACTGTTCGTATGTCGCGCCTTCTTCATGGCAGGATTTAGGAGAAATCATATACATACTGATGTGCGGGGCGGGCCTCGGTTTCTCGGTTGAATCCGAGACGGTGCAGAAATTTCCGCAAATAAAAAGACAGACCGGCAAGAAAGTCGTGACCCACGTGGTAGATGACAGCAAAGAGGGCTGGGCTGATGCTTTTGTCTTGGCCTGCAAGACCTGGGCGGATGGCTACGATATTGATATTGATTACAGCAAGATACGCCCGGCTGGTTCGCGTTTGAAGGTAGCCGGCGGGCGCGCTTCAGGACCCCAGCCCTTGATTGATGTCATTAATTTTGCCAAGAAAAAAATCTTGGCAAGGCAAGGCAAACGTCTCACCAACATTGACCTGCACGATATTATCTGCCAAATCGGATTAATCGTGGTGGCCGGCGGCGTGAGGAGGAGCGCATTGATTTCTCTTTCCGACATCGACGACGAGAGCATACGCAAAGCCAAGCAGGGACAGTTTTGGGTAGAAAACGGTCAGCGTTCAATGGCTAACAATTCTGCCGTGTATGTTCAAAGGCCGGAGGCCGCGGAATTTTTGAACGAATGGATGGAGCTTATTAAATCAGGCACCGGCGAGCGGGGGATATTCAACCGGGGCGGGCTTCTTTCTCAGCTTCCAAAACGGCGCATTGAAAACTGGAAAAAGGCCGGCATAGTGGACGAACAGAATTATATTGTGGATATGCCCGGTTCTAACCCGTGCGGGGAGATCACGCTTCGCTCTAAGCAATTTTGTAACCTGACTTCCATTGTGGTGCGGCCGCGCGACACAGCTGCCGATTTGAAGAGAAAAGTGAAACTTGCCACGATTCTCGGTACTTACCAGGCCACTCTGACGAATTTCGGTTATCTTTCTAAAGAATGGAAGGAAAACTGCGAAGACGAAGCCCTGCTCGGCGTTTCGATTACCGGTTATTACGACAACAAAGTAATCCGCGACGACAAAGTTTTATCAGAACTTCGCGAAGAAGCCATCAGGGTAAACAAAGAGTACGCGAAAAAAGTCGGCATCAACGCTTCTACTTGCATAACTACCGTGAAGCCGCACGGCAACTCGGGTCAGCTCTTGAATGTCGGAAGCGGAATGCACCCGTGGTTTGGGAAGTACTACATCAGGCGCGTGCGCATTTCTACCAACGACCCGCTGTTGACGCTCATCAAAGACCAAGGAGTTCCTTTTAAGCCCGAAGTCGGCTACTCTACCGCGAATTCAACAGTGGCGGTGGTGGAATTTCCGATTAAGGCGCCCGAGGGAGCGGTAACCAAGAACGAGGTTTCGGCGCTGGACCTTTTGAATGAATGGAAGCGACTGAAGGTAAATTATGTCGAGCATAACCCTTCGGTGACCATCTATGTCGGAAGCGACGAATGGATAAAGGTGGCGAATTTTTTGTATGAGAACTGGGATATAGTGGGCGGCCTTTCTTTCCTCCCGAGGAGCGACCACGTGTATCAGCTCGCGCCGTACGAAGAAATCACCAAAGAGGAATATGAAAAGCGTGTCAAGGAAATCAAGCATATTGATTTTTCCAAACTGATTTATTACGAGCAGGACGACAACACCTCGGGTGCCAAAGAATACGCCTGTGTCTCGGGCGTGTGCTCTATCGACGACGTCTTGGCCGAGGAAGCCAAGAAAGAAAAAACCGAAAGCTCGGCCGGCACCGAGAGCTAGAAAATACGAGGGTTCTTCCTCGAGAACGTTTTACCTTTCGCTGTATTTATGCTAATCTAAACGGAGACCTGTATCGGGTGGTTGCTCTCCGCTTTTTAAGGCGGAGGGAGGAAAGTCCGAACATTCAGTCCTTCTGCCTTAATTGGCATCAGGATTAAACGTAGCAGGCAACGCCTGCATGTGGCAACACATAGGTGCGAACAGAGACGTCTGGGAGCGAGAGCTTCTAGGTATCCGCTAGAGTAAATCTAACGGATGAGACGCGCAGTAATGCGCGTTATGAAACGGCTAAATCCTTACGCGAATGCAAGATCGTGTCCCTCTCTTGTGAATAGGGAGGGGAGAATCGCTTGACCCCGAGAGCAATCGAGGGGCTAGATAAATAACCACCGCTTGCTGGTAAAGCGGGAACAGAATTCGGCTTATAGATACAGGGCTAAAACATGAAAAATCCCCTCGCAAGAGGGGATTTTTCTATTTGTGCTTGCGTTTTTGTTTCGGATATGCTATACTAGGGGCGTGAGTGTGAGGTTAAACTCACATTTATCGTAACAACATACGTGCCGCAAAGCCCCGCCGCAAGGCGGGGTTTTGTTTTATGCCTCTAAAGTATTTTGTTTCCAACCAAAACCCCGAACTTCTTGCGGGCCGAGCCGTGCACGTCTTGCACCACGATTTCTAAAAACCTTTTATCGCCCAAACCCGAACTACCGGTAATGATTGCCGCTTTGCCTTCGGGTACATCTTTCAATCGTGAAAAATAGGGAAGCGAATCGAATTTGGTTTTGATAATAACCTTGGACTTCGGAGAAAATTCCTCTTTTCCGGGGTCGCTGTCTGGCGCTGTTGCGCCAGCGCTGCCTCTCGGCCCGTCGGCTTGCGAGACACCCCGTAAAAGAGAATTTTCTCCTCCACTTGTTTTTAGTTCTTCCGCAAGCAAAGTTGTTTTCCCATTCCCGAAATTATCCACCCACCAGATTGCCCGTGGCGCGTCAGGGATTTCTTCTATGGAAAGTTTTTCGCCTGCCAATTTTTTTCCTTTTGCCAGATACATGCCGACCCGGGGCAGAAAGTCGTAGCTTCTGAACTGCGAATTCTCAATACGGCTTGTGAACCCCCTGGGAATTATTTTTTCACGGGCGAGCTTCTGGAGTGTCTTTCGAATATCAAGTACGGTTATTTCTTTACATAGTTTCAATTTTTTCACGAGCGAAAGCGTGAGCCCGTCTACGCTCGAGACCGCCAGAATTTTCTTGTACCAGAAGTAGCCAAAGGGGGAGCCGTTCTCCCAATTTTTGCCCTTGCCGCTTCGGGGAGCGACGTTTACCAAAATCACGCCGGGATTTTCTCGCTGTGTGTTTGACATGGCGTCTAAAGTATCTATCAAGTTGCCCGCGGCTTCCAAATCATTTTCCACGCCGATGAAAGAAACGGGGCACTTGAAAAGCGATATTGCCCTAGTTACCTGCCGGCCTTTGGCATTCTCGTCCCGGCAGTCATTAATTATTATTACATTCATTGTATTAACATAATGTCAATAAATTCTGCTATCGCGGAAGATATTGACGTCTAATAATTGATAAATAATTTAAAAGAAAAACGGCCTTCGTGAAGGCCGTTTTTCTTGATTTTTTAATTTGGTAATGAGTATGAGTTTTGTTTTATCTAAAAGAAAAACCGCCTTCTTGTGTTGAAGTCATCATGCGCATCATCATGGTGGCGGTTTTGGTACTCATACTCACAGGCTTATATTAATAGAGTGCAAGTTTAGTGTCAATTGTGGTATTATCGGGCGTATGGTTCACGGCGCGAGCGTTGTCTTGGTTAATGAGAAGGGTGAGGTGCTGACACAGCTCCGGGATAATAAGCCGGGCATAAATTACCCGGGGTTTTTGACGTACATAGGCGGTAGTGTTGAAGAAGGCGAGTCTCCCGAAGAAGCAGCCAGGCGCGAATTAAAAGAAGAAACTGGTTACACCACAGATACCCTGCACTTTCTCGCGGAGGAAGATTACGAGAGAGATGACCATATAATGGTAAGGCGCCATGTCTACTGGACGGCATATGACGGAAAGCAAGAAATAAGAAACATGGAAAAGGAAGGAGTGATTAAATTTGTTGGACTGGGAGAGCTTGAAAGACACCAAGTACCGCCCGGCCAAAAAGCTCTTATGAAGTTAGCGGTGGAAAAAGCCAAGGGATGGTTTTATGCACTAAACAACCCCCTGAGTATCCAAGAAAACATCCCGCTGAAAAATTTCACCACCTACCGCATCGGCGGGCCGGCGAGGTATTTTGTCGAGGTTAAAAACACGAGCGAGGTAGAAAGCGCTTTGGAATTCGCGGAGAAAAATAATTTGAAGGTTTTTGTGCTCGGCGGGGGGAGCAATATCTTGATAAGCGACAGGGGGTTTGACGGCCTAGTGGTAGTGCCCGACATGAAAGGTGTGGAAAAAGTTTTTGAAAATGAAGAAATTGTGAAATTAGAAATCGGGGCCGGCGAGGACTGGGACAAAACTGTCGCCTACACGGTAGAAGAGGGCTGGTGGGGGATGGAAAATCTTTCTTATATCCCCGGCAAGGTGGGCGGCACGCCGGTGCAAAATGTCGGAGCGTACGGGGAAGAAGCGAAAAATATAATAGAGTCGGTAAAGACGTATGACCTTGTAGAGAAAAAAGCGAAAATTTTCAAAAACGAAGAATGCGAATTTGAATATCGGGGAAGCCGGTTCAACAAAAGAGAGAAGGGGAGGTATGTGATTACGAGCGTCCTTTTCGTTCTGAAGAAAAACAGCGTTCCCAATATGAAGTACATGGATGTAGAGAACTATTTCAAGGAAAAGGGAATAGAGCGTCCATCCCAGCAAGACATGCGCGAGGCAATTGTACATATCCGCAAGAACAAACTGCCCGACCCGAATGTTGTGGGCAACGTCGGTTCGGTTTTCAAAAATCTTATTTTAACCGACGAGGAGCTTAACAACCTCCTTGAAAAAATAAGAGGCAACGTCGGCGAGGAAGTGGTAAAGCAATTGCTGGATATCCGCGCGAAGCTTTACGCGCCTTCCGGCATAAAAGTCCCGATTGCTTTTATCTTAGATAAAGTGTGTCGGCTTAACGGTTTTCAGCTTGGGAAGGCGAGGGTTTTTGACAAATGGCCGCTCGCGATCGTGAATCAAAGCGGGAATGCTGAGGCAAAAGACATTTTAGAAATGATGCATCACGTGGTGAGAACTGTTTACGAAAAAACCGGTATCAAAATAAATCCCGAAGTAGAACTGGTGGGCTTTAGCGAAGAGGAACTCAAAAAATACTTGACGTAAGCGCAATTTGATTGCGGTAGTATTTTAAAATTGTTATAATTTAAATATTATTAATCGGCAAAATAAAAATAAATGCAAATTCTCCACCAGCATTTGTTAGAGAAATCCAGGCATTATAGGGTCTGGCACGAGTTCCCGTATCACGCGCATTTTCATTGGGCGGTGTTTGCGGGTATCGCCTTTATCTTGTTTACAAGCGTGCTGTCAGCCGTTGTAAATATCAGCCATTCGCCCGAGGCGCGAGCTACCACACTTTCTTTTTTTTGACGATTATGACAACAATAGAGAACCCTCCTCAAAAAAATCAGTTGGATGCATTTCTTCGTACGGAATAGTTCCTTCGTTATCCCCGACCAGGGGAAATGTTTTCAAGACCTCGGCGTCAAATTCGAATTGCGTTGAGGCAAACAGGGGATATCCGAATTACACGGTTTCGGAGCGCTTGCCCGCCTTGGTAACTTTTTGGCTTCGGGTCGACGCGCCCAACTGGCGTTAAGCTATCGGCGACCGTTTCAGCCCTCTCACCGTAAAAGAAGACCCCAGCGCGGGAGTAGAGTGCACTACGAGGACGCTTACCACACATATAAGGGGAGACGGAACTTTAGACATAGGACACGGCATCATGAGTTTCAGGTCAAAGGCGGTGACCGCGACTCTGAACAGATGGGAACTGCACAGCGCCTTTTTGGAAACATCGGGCGGCGAGACGAACGTGACGATTTGGCTCAACAACAAAATTGCTGTTGAGGGCGTAACCGGCAACCCTTTCAATAAGAACGGAACCGGGCTTATCAAAGACCTGCATGCCGGCTTGTACGGAGACGATAATGTCATGACTTTGTACAATGACGAGTTCAAAGTTTATTTCGGTCTTACTGGTGGGGTACGTGAAGCCGCGCAAATTATAGCGCAAGAGCTGAACACGTATCCGGCAAGTGTTAATCTCAAGGGAGAATGCCCGGGCAACATACCCGATTGCAACGCTGCCGATGATATTCCCCAATGCGCGGACGGCATAGACAATGACCTTGACGGCAAGGTTGACTATCGGCCGGGGGGCGGGGGTGATAGCGACTGCAAGTGCAAGATGGGGAGCGAAGGGGTCAGGGCTCTAACCGAATGTTCTGACGGTATAGATAACGACGGTAATGGGTGGTGCGATACCGCGGCAAAAGGGGTTTGCACAGAAAGTGGGGTGACTAAGGGCGATTCGGGTTGTCCGGGCGTGAACGACGATTTAGAGAAAAGCAATCCGCGCGCAAATTACCCTCTCGTTGAATTTTGGTCTGACGACACAAGAATAAAAAGCGGAGAGAAAACTATTCTCCGTTTTAATACTCGAATGGTTTCTAAATGCACGGCTTCCGGCAGTTGGGACAACGAGATTTTTAAGGACCGAATAAATGACTCGTTTGAGCAGGAAGTAAAACCGGAAAGAGACGCCGTGTATATTCTCGACTGCCAGGGAGCGGGCGGAAGGCATGTCAAGAAAGTTGCCGTGTCGGTTGATTCAAGCGACCCCCCAGAGAGCGGTTTAGATACTACTCCTCCGGCCATATCTAATTTATTACCTTCTGGCTCAATCCCTTCAAATAGCACTTCCGCGACCCTTTCTCTTGTCACGAATGAGAGCGCCAATTGCCGCTACGCCACTATGCAGGGTGTAAGTTATGTCGCCATGCGAAATTCTTTTTCTCCCGCTTCCGGCGGTCTAGCCCACTCGAAATTGGTTTCTGGCATGTCGGCTGGTTCAAGCAAAAGATATTTCGTGCGTTGCATAGATGTCGCAGGGAATGCCAACACTTCGGATTCAGTCATATCTTTTTCCGTGGGCGGAGGAGGCGGAACAGACAGGACAAAAGTTTTTCAGGAATCAAACGGGCTGGTGGTTATGGAGGCCGAGAATTACAACACCATGAATACCCGCGCCGGCCATTCTTGGGTTGAGTCGTCAAGCGTTTCGGGGGCTTCCGGCTCGTCTTACATGCTTGCCAGCCCCGACGACAATACCACGAACGGAAATAACAGAATGAATAATTCTGATTTGGCTTACAAAGTGAATTTTTCTAATCCCGGAGTGTACTATGTTTGGGTACGAGGCAGAGGGGTCGACGGTAGTTCGGATTCCGTACACGGGGGCTTTAATAATTTTATTCCGAGCGGGTTGGGAGATATTACGAGCTCTTTTTGGAAAACCAGATGGGATTGGGGCAGAATGACCTTAAATAGTTCCCCAGCCAGTTTTGTCGTGCCAGTCAAAGGAACTTTCACTTTTCATCTATATATGAGAGAAGATGGCTTCATGGCGGATAAAATCATCCTTACCACCCATCCTTCTTACAACACTGGAACCGGCCCTGGTCCAGCCGAAAGTTCCAGAATTTAATTTTGCTGTGCGGAGCGGATTTGTATGGGGAAAGCTCGTCTTTCCCGCAACATAGACCCGGTACCTAAGCCCCCGTGCCCACCCCCAAAGTGAGGGGAAGGTAAGTCGGATCCGTTTTACGGGAGAATTATTTGCAAAATACACTGTTTTATTTTCTACGCTCCATCTTATGCCTGCGCCACATTTTCTTCTAGCCTCTAATTTTGGATTTTTGAGAAATTCACTTCCGCAAATTTGCACATTGCGCGTCCTTTTGTGATACAATAAAAAAGGCAGATGAGTTACAAAAAATATTTTTTAATTTTTCTTCCAGTACTTTTTATAGCAGGGGTCTTTTTTTATTTTTCCGGAGCTCCTTCTTCAGAGAGTCAGGTTTTTCTTTGCGGGAATAATATAAAAGAAGGAACCGAACAATGTGATGGTTTGGCCGGCCAGTCCTGTACGTCGCAGGGGTATTCGCCGGGTTCGATTGGCTGCACCAAGAACTGTCAGCTTGATTTAAGTCAATGCCCCGGATGGCAGCCGCCCTCTCTGCCTCCTCCCGTGCTTCCGCCCGTGAACAACTCTTCCTGTAATATGACCATTGCTAGAAATACGACGCATTGGTTCAAGGCAAGCGCGATAGACCCGCAAGGCGAGCGGCTTTTTTATACTTTTTCCTGGGGCGACGGGTTAACCGACCGCGCGCCGGCCTCTCCCCAGACGGTTGCTTCGGGGGTAATGGCAAGCGCAGGGCATACTTGGAGCCAGCCGTCCGCGGCCGGATATTTGGTGACCGTTACCGCGACCGACACGGGAAACAATGTTTCTATCGTGTCGGCTCCGCTTCGAGTATGCGTGCAGTAACAATATAAATATCATGAAATCATTTCATCAATATCTGACAAAAAAAATCAACCGCTGGCACTTTTACTTCCTGGCAGTGGCGGCGGTTTTGGTGTGCGCGTATTCAATCGGTTCCGAATGGCGCCCGTTTGTCTCGGAAGGGAATTCGTTTTTTGGTTTTAAATCTGCCAAAGTGGCCGAGGCGCAGGGCGCGCAAGTGGGCGCGGACGGGAGAACTTTCGCAGGAAGGAAATCCTATTACCTTTCTACTTTGACGGGAATGAAAGACCCGGCCAACTTAACCCCGACGGCGACCCTCACATCTCTTTCAGACAAAGCGATTCTGGATAATCGCGCCAATTTCCTTTTCGGTTGGCTTGAAAAATGTTTGGTTGACCCGAGTTGGAGCGGGAAATGCAAAATAAGCGGTGGTGTCGTAGAGCAGACCATAAGGTATTTTGTAGGGGGTGCTTTTTGGATAGACCCCGGCCCGAAAGCCCAGCGCGGTTTTGCCGTCATCATACCTTTAAGGTACAAAGACGTGATTACTACTATTGCTTACAACGCGGTATTAGAGAGGTTTAGTAAAAATCAAATAGGTCAACATGATGTCTACACTGTGGAGAATGAAAACAAGCTTATCATGTCGGCGGTGGGTTTGTATTTGTACACGGAATATTTTGCCCCGCAAGCCACACTTTCCTTGTATGGCTGTAGCTCGCAGTGCCAGAAATCTTGGCCGCAATTTACCGACAGGAACGGTACGACGTATACCAACGGTATGTCAGGAATCTTCAACGCCAACTCGCTGATGAAAGAATTCCTGATAAACTTCATTGACGAATGGATGCTCGCGAATAAGGGCATAAAGGGCCAGGGCGAATTCGACGCTCTCACATACCATCGGCTTTACCCCGAAGCGATGATGATACTCGCCACTTATGCCAAAGACCCGGCCATGAAAAACCGAGGCAAGATGGCAGCCGACCTCATGATTCTTGACGCGCTGATGGATTTTTCTGCAAACTCGTGGGGAGGTGTTTTGGGAAGGACGGATTATTCAAAGATGTCCAGCACACCCAGATTTCCTTTTCGAGTTCTTTTCGGGCTTTCGAGCGAGGAGAGTGAGTGGGATATCCCGGCGGTTTACTCAATAGGGTACGAACCGTCTGACCTCTTGGTACTGCTTTCAAGATTCGACGAGTCCTGGCGTTTTCATAAAGAGTATAACCAGGGTTTGCACGGCCCCGAAAAAGGAAAGTGGAATTACCTCACGCCAAATTACAATATGGGCGCGAACATTGAATCAAACAACGGAAGCAGCTGGCAGGCGAATGTGAAAGGTACGGGCTCGGAGCAATTTATCCGCTTTTTCATCAATGCGAACCAAACCGAACCCCGGCTCACCCAGGAGGGAAATTATTTGGGGCAGAAAGGTTACCAGTTGAGGAATGCGATGTTTGTGAGTTTACCGAGCGCGGCGAAATTATGGGAATTTCCGAGCGGAGGAGCAAGCTGGCAGAATGTGTCTGTCGAGGTGGGCAAGCCCGGCAATACCTGGACATTTAAACAACTCGGCAATGCCTATGTGGCGATACAATTAAAAGGGAACCAGGCGGCGGTTGAGTTAGGCGACGCGAGTGACGGGTACGGGTCTTTCGCAGCGTTTAAAACGGCAGTCAAGGCGAACGCTGATTTGACGACCAGCTCTTTTACTACATCCAAAAACCAAAAAATAACTATCCTTGATAACTGCGGCTTGCACTCCCCGGGTGACTGCGGAAAAATTTCTTCGTTCACCAAGTTTGACCGCATGGAGACGGAATACGGGCAAGGCACAAGCACGACGACGGGGAAGCTGATTGACTGGCAGATAACTCCAAACGGCCATCTGATGACCGTAAAAAAGGGCGGGCTTACTTGCAATTATTTGTTTTCTTCTTGGACCACCAACGGCAACGGGTGTGGTACGACTGGGGGTTATGTTCCTCCTCTAGGAGGTGTGACTAATCCGCCCGTTGCAGAACAAAGGCCGTCTATTCCAGTGCTTTCTTACTGCGGTTTAAGTTCCGCGAGTTGCGGAAGTATTGCCGGTGGCGCTCCTGTGTGCGGTAACGGAATCAAAGAAGGTACGGAACAATGCGATGGTGCGCAGTTAGGCGGAGCGGTCTGTTCGGCCGGAACCACCGGCTCTCCTCTTTGCACCGGCAGTTGTACCCTTTCATACAATTCATGCGTTTCTACTACTCCTCTTCCTAAAGTGGGGACGGGTGGTTGGAATCACACCTATCCGCGCTTGGCGTATCAGCACTTCCGCGATTCTCCTCCCGATTGGAACGCATTGTTTGATTTGGTAATAATTACCCGCCCTTATGCAGAGACCGCAATCGCTGCCAAAGCCATCAACCCCGACGCTAAGTTTCTCTTCACCCGTTCTCTGACTACTTACGGAGCGAACCAGAAACAAAAAAGAGTTACAGATTGCCCGGGATGGAACAACCAGTGGTTTGTTCGCGACTCAAAAGGCGCGCTGGTGCCGCCTTCAGGGAAAACCAGCACTCAAGCTGTTCTCTTAAATATCACCAACTTAGCCCCGGTAATCGGCGGTCAGCGCCTGAACCAATTTCTGCCGAAATGTTTCAACACCTGGATGCGCGAAGCGGGTTTTGACGGCGTGGGTTCTGACTGGGTTTGGACCAAGCCGCGGGTAGACGTGCAAGACATAGATTTCAACAACAACGGCATCAATGATTATAGTGAATTCGGCGGAGCTCAAGGCGTGGAAGCTAAATGGATGGAAGGATTGCAGACATTCATAAGCAACTGGAGGAGCGACTTGGGGCCGACAGTACCCCTGTGGCTTAACTCTGGCGGGATTCACACCAACACCGACATTCCCAATGTTATGAGCTTGAGTAACGGGTTAGAGTTTGAACGGCAGCCGGGACATCGAAATTTCTCAAGCGAGCTTAGAGATTACCTGGCGTGGACTAATTCTGGTTTGAAGCCGTCTGTTTGGATAACTGATACGTATCCCCAAGCGGGAGACAGAACGTGGTCGGAAAAACGCGGAGGCCATACCAAAAATTATTTTGAAGAAATGCGCATGATGCTTGCCTTTACTTTAATGGGCGACGGTTACTTCCAGTATAATCCGCGCGAAGGAGGCGAACACCATTTCTACAGTTACTTTGACGAGTTTGACTTAAAGAGGGCAAGACCCGGCTACCCCAGAGGTCTCTTGGGTGAACCTTCAGGAGGGGCCGTGACGCTTTCTAATAATGTTGCTGTGCGGTTTTTCCAGGGAGGAGTGGCGATTGAGAACCCGAACTCTTTCCAAGTAAAAGTTTGCGATAGTGGGGCAGATAGAAATTCCTGCAGTCCGTCTGGCTCTATACCCGTGGTGGATATTCGTGGCGCGACAGGGTATGCAGGTCCCTATTACCGCTTCCGCGGAAACCAAGACCCAACTTTCAACAACGGGCAGCTCTTTACGAGCGTAACTCTCTCGGGGCATGTTGTTGGTTCTTACAGCGTTGGAGACGGGATTATCTTGGTAAGAGAGCCAGACCTTGCCAAGCGCACAGTGGTATCTGATATCATAGTTGACAACTTAAACGACTTTACTTCTCCGGGGAGCGAAGGAGCAGTATTTTCGGGCACGGGATGGACCAACATTCTAACGAACTGGAGCGCTTGGACGCACGACAATGACGGCCGGAGCAGGTTTACTTACGCTTTCAAATATATGAAGGGAGGCACCGGCACCGCTTTTTATCACCCGACCGTAAATGTGCCCGGGCAGTATGAAGTGTATGAATGGCACAGCGACCTTACGAAGACCGGCATTGATGTAGATGACCCTATCAGTGATGGAAATCCTGGAACTCCGGCTAGTGCAGTTCCCTATTTGATTACTTATAACGGTACGAATACGATTTCAAAAACCGTAAATCAATCAGTTAACCCAGGCAGGTGGAATTTGCTCGGTACCTACGCGTTTACCGGGGGAGGTAAGGAGGGGGTAACTATTTCGGCGAATCAAATTCCTGGTGTTGTTCAGGCAGATGCTGTGATGTTCAGGTACAAGGGGCAGTAATTATTTTTAATTTTTAAAAGCGAACATGAAAACATCGACTGGGTTTAGAAGAAAAAGTTTAAGTATTTCGGCAAAAACGGGGTTGCTTGTTTTCATTTCGCTTTTTTCTGTATTTCAAGCCGCGTTTTTTGGCACAGCCGAAGCTGGGGACAGGTATCCCAACGACCCGCTATATTTTTACGACGGGTTTGAGGGCGCTTATTCGGCAAGATATGAAGAAACCGGTTACCCGAATGTTCGCGGGACTGGTTATGAAGGTGTGCCCGATTGTATCGCGCACGGAGTTGACGGCAAAAACCCCTTCAAGGGTTCAAAATCAAATTTTTATGAACTCCCCAAGCCGGGAGTACAATTCCCGTGCCCCGGCAAGCCGGGCGGCCCTTCTTTGGTTGATTCAAGCGGTAATACTGTGGCTGAACATCGCTATTATCCGCTCTGGCAGGGTGAGAGCTGCAAGCTCCCGTGTCTCGTAATGTTTTGGATGTATGTTGACGCTCCGAGCTGGTCGCAGGTAGTAAACAACAACAGCAGTGTTACCGGCGGAAGGTGGAGCCAGCTTTCAATTAAAGACCAAAGTCCCGCTTCGGCAAATTGCCCGAACCCCGACCCCGATGACGGGTGCGTACCGATAATCACTACCCATGTCTCGCCTTCAGGCACGATGGATTGCGGACACTGCGAATGGCCTCCCAATCCTAACCAGGGAGGATTATTTGACCGTAATGTTAAAGTGCCGCTCAATAAATGGACCCTGCAAAGTACTCTCATAATGCCCGACAGTACTGTCATAGAGTGGGTAGATGAAAAAGTGGCGGTGAAAAGCAAATCAGTTCTTCCTTTTCATGTTGTGGAGCGCTGGCATATGGGTTTTTACGGCGGAAGGAACGGCCCGCAATCCCTTTTTAACGATGAGATAAAAGTTTACGAGGTCTCTGACTTGGCGCATGCGCAATCATTTATAAGTCAAGAGCTTGATGGTAAGCCGGTGAATGTCCCTTCTTATACTCCCTCTGCCCGAGTGAGCGAGCCGGCTCCGGCAGGCGACCCTTCTGCGCCGGTTACGCCAACCGACCCGGCTTCAAATCCTCCGGTTGACCCGCCCTCAAACATTGAACTTGCCATAGGCGACAGAGTTGAAACTTCAACTTCGCTGAATGTGCGTTCTTCCGCTGGCGGATCTCTCGTGGGAACCCAGCCTCAAGGCGCCGTCGGTACGATTTTAGCCGGGCCGGTCTTGGGAACGGGCGGAACTTACTACTGGTGGAGTATCGACTACGATACCGGGCCCGACGGATGGTCGGCAGAAAATTATCTTTTGCCTGTCGGAGGGGTACAACAGCCCGCCCCGGCACCTATTCCTGGGGTGGGAGGGGATTCCGTCGCGCCTACCATATCTTCTGTCGCTTTTTCTGGAGTCACATCCGATTCGGCCACAATAACTTGGGCGACCGACGAGGTTTCTGACAGCCAGGTAGAATATGGCACTACTTTAAATTACGGTTCTGCTACGGCTCTTGATAGTACAAAAGTTTCAACACACTCGGCTTTGCTTAACAACATTCTTGTGCCGAATACCCTGTATCATTTTCGTGTGAGGAGCAGGGACGTGTCGGGAAATTTGCGCGCCAGTGCTGACCAGGCGTTTACCACCTTGCCAGTATCCCAATCCTCCAAATTCTCCCCCAATCAGCGCGTCAGAACTAATGCCAATGTAAACGTAC
>CAZQSY010000003.1:0-9026 GCA_964596395.1 uncultured Candidatus Saccharibacteria bacterium | reverse complement strand
GCAGAGATGCGGCTGGAAACGCTACCGCTTCGCCTGACCAGATGTTTACGACCGGAGTATTCTACACCGAAACTTCCCCGGGAGAAGGTCAAGATACTACCGCTCCGGATATTTCTGGGATATCTGCGACAGGCGTTTCCGCTTCTTCCGCCACTATTAATTGGGTGACAAACGAACCGGCCACTTCCAAAGTGGAATACGGAATCGGGACAAACTATTCTTCTTCTTCGCCCGTGGATTCGTCTCTTGCTGTATCGCACTCTATGTCTATTTCTGGTTTGAAGAGAAATACTTTGTATAACTATAGGGTGGTTTCCGCCGATGCTTCGGGAAATTCGGCTAATGAGCCGGGGGGAACCTTTAGGACATCTGCTCGCTTGCCGAAGCCGCCCAAAATCGGCAACCCAACCGCTTCCGGCGGAAATATCTCTTGGGCAAGCCCTGTTGATACCGAGGGGTCTTTGTACGAGCTTCACGCGGGTACGCTTATTATGAAATCAACGCTTGGTTTCATTCAGATTCCGGATATGGCAAGCGCTTTGGCCGCGGTTTCTTCCTCAAAAAATACTTTCCACGACCCCAACGTATCTGCGGGCGAAGCATATTACTACACGCTCTTCGCTTATGACGACCTTTCCAGATTTTCCGATCCGGTTTTCATAAGTTACATGCCGGAATCTTCGCAGACAGTTCCTCCTTCAAGTAATCTATTGGTCGGAGGTACGGTTGAGACGACAGGCAATGCCAGAGTTCGCTCTTCGGCGTCCGGTACCGGACAGATTTTGGGAAGCCAGGAAGTAGGCGCACTCGGAACTGTGATTTCAGGAGGTATTTATGCCGATGGCAAGTACTGGTGGAATATTGATTATGATATCGGACCCGACGGGTGGTCGGCAGAAGACCTGCTCAATCCGTTTGATTATGAGTATGAACCGCTTTCTGCCGCCGACACGACCCCCCCGGCTATATCGAACATATCAATTTCTAACGTTACCCAAAATTCTGTAAATGTGAGCTGGAAGACAGATGAGCCCGCAGATAGTCAGCTGGAATACGGCGAGAGTGAAAATTACGGCGAGACCACGGTCTTGAACCAATTCCTTACGCTTGAACACACCGCTTCGCTTTCTATGCTTAAAACCAACACCGAATATCATTTCCGTGTGAAAAGCAAAGACGGCGAAGGGAATTCTTCAGTTTCCGGAAATCAGACCATTACAACTCTTAAACAGGCCGCGGCCGCGGATACGACCCCTCCGGTTATCTCGGGCATCAATTCGGCGAATGTCACTTTTTCTTCGGCGAAAATAATCTGGACGACGAACGAACCGGCCACTTCTAGAGTCGAATATGGTACGAACGAGGAGTTTACTACCTATGTTGAGGATTCAACCTTGCTTACCAGTCACTCGATGGTTATCCCGGGCTTAGAGCGCGATACTCTGTACTACTACAAAATTGTTTCTAGCGATTCTTCCGGTAACATTTCCGAAACGATGACGACGCTATCCGTAAAAACTTCTGCGCGTTTGCCGAAGGTTCCGAAAGTGGCCAACCTCTACGTATCAAACGGCACCCTGATGTGGACAAATCCGGTGGACGAAGAAGGGAATCCGTATGAACTTTACTCGGGAACCTTGATAATGCGCTCTGTTTCTGGTTTCGCGCAGACGCCAAATACCGGCTCGGCTTTAGCTGCTGTGCCGTCTCCGGCCTCAAGTTATCGTGACACTGCGACAAATCCCGGAACTTCTTATTACTACACGCTTTTTGCTTACGACAGTTTGAAAAATTATTCCGACCCGGTCTTCATAAGCTGGAGTTCTTCGGGTGCTGCCGTGCCGCCGGCCCCCGGACAGACGGTGCCCGCGCCCGGTGTCGGCGCAGTTAATCTTATCCGCACCTTGCGAACGGGAGACATCGGTTCTGAAGTTGTGGCTTTGCAGAATTTCCTGATATCGAAATCCTTCTTGGAAACGGGCAAGAATACCGGATACTTCGGCAGTTTGACAAAAGCGGCGGTTGTCGCTTACCAGGAATCAAAAGGTTTGGTTTCTGATGGTGTAGTTGGCCCTCAAACCAGAATGATAATCAATACCGATGATGGAACACCAGCGCCTTCTCCCGAACCCATTCCCGAACCAGAACCGGTGTCGCCCCTAGAACCATCGCCTCTGCCTACTCCTTCACCCTCAACGGCCCCCGGCGGTGCTAACCCTACTTTAAACATAACTCGCACCTTGCGTACAGGCATGACTGGCTCGGATGTTTCAGCCCTGCAGGAATTTCTGATGGCTAGGTCATATCTCAGCATAGATAAAAGCACCGGCTACTTTGGCCCGCTTACCCGCGCGGCGGTCAGGGCATATCAGTGCGAGAAGCTCCAGGTATGCTCGGGCGATGAAGGTTCTACCGGCTACGGCCAAGTTGGCCCGAAAACCCGCGCGACCCTAAACGCTGGGGAGTAAAATTTAGCCCCTCAAGAAAAAACCGGCATCTGTCGGTTTTTTCTTTTTTTAAAGAGACCTTTTCTTTGTTATGAAAATAAGCTAGAATAGCGCTTGAAACAAAGGGCCCTTAGCTTAGTTGGTACCCGCCCGCCTCGCATACGCGAGAGCGTTGCGGGCGGGGAGCGCCGCATTATGAATTATACCTATGTGTTAAGAAGTAAAGCTGATGGTAGATTTTACATGGGCTGGACTAACGATTTAAAAAATCGTATCCTAGAACATAATGCAGGCAATGTTTCGGCAACAAGAAACAGAAGGCCTTTAGAGTTGGTATATTATGAGGCCTGCAAAAACAGAGAAAGTGCCATAAAAAGGGAGAAGTATTTTAAGACAGGGTACGGTAGAAGGTTTTTGAAAGATAGAATATGAACAAAAGGGCCCTTAGCTTAGTTGGTAGAGCGCCTCATTTGCAATGAGGAGGTCAGCGGTTCAAATCCGCTAGGGTCCACACGAATCCCGTTATATAATTATTTCCGTGCGCTACAAAGTTTACACCAACACAGAAAAGGCCTGGGATGCGATGCTTTCGGCTATTGAGAAGGCCAGGAGTTCTATTTTTTTCGAGATGTACATTTTCGAAGATGATACATCCGACACGCACGATTTCATCGAAGTTCTGGAACGAAAAGCGGCAGAAGGAGTAAAGGTCAAAATTGTTTTTGACGATTTCGGCTCAAATGTTTCCACAGTTTCGGTAAAAAAACTAAAAGAGGCCGGAGCGGAAGTTTTTTTCTTCAAAACCCTTTTTCGGTCTACCCACCGCAAGATACTTATCGTTGACGAACGAATAGCTTTTGTCGGCGGAGTGAACGTAAAGAGATTTTTTAAAAAATGGGATGACCTTCTAATAAGGATGGAAGGCCGTATTTTGCCTTATGTTTTACGTTCCTTTGCTCGTATGTACAAAAGTCGCGGCGGCAAGGATGAGGTTGTTTTGAGGCACGATAGGGAAGAGAAGGGAGTAAAGATGTCGAAGGGAAAGGTTTGGTTTTTTGAACATTTTCCGCCGCGCAATTCTTTTCGCCTGCACAAGTATTACCGGGACAAAATAGAAAACGCCAGGGAGAAAATTATGATTGCGAGTCCGTACCTTATGCCGAATCGCTGGCTGATTCGGGCATTGAAAAAGGCCCGAAAGAGGGGAGTCGAAGTTGAATTTTTGGTGCCGAGATTTGCCACTAACCCAAAGGTCACCAATATTCCGAATTATTTTTACATGCATAAATTGCATAAACATGGCATCAAATTTTTCCTGACCAAAGAAATGAATCACGCCAAGCTGATGCTGGTAGACGGCCGAGAGGGAATCGTGGGCTCACAGAATCTAGACATACTTTCTTTTGATTTCGACCAAGAATCGGGAGTATTTTTCACCGACCCGAACTTAGTGAAAGAGGTTTCTGAAATAGTAGAAGGGTGGAAGAAAGGCGCCGTGCTGTATCACCCCAACATGCGCAGTGTTCCGTATTTCGACCACTTCCTAGATTTTTGCTTCAGCTTTTTCGAATACGCCGTAAAGGCCTTCAATCGGTTGACTAAAGCTTTATAGAAAATTCCTCCGGCATAACTTTTCTCCGGAATTTTTTGCTATTGTTTCGCCGTATTTAGTTTTATGGCGTAGCCGAGGCGGTGCGCGGTAGCGCTTATGAATCCGCCCAAGACGAGCATCAGCATAATTTGCGGCAGAGAATAAAAATATACCGGGAAGGTGAGAATAACCATTCCCAAAACGTGATCTATCTGGTCCCAGGGCGGGAAACTTTCTCCCGGCCCCACGCCCGCTTTTCTCTTGAAGAAAGATTTTACCAGGTCGCCCCCGATTGCGCCGAAACCTAAAAGAAAACCCATTAAAATAATTCTAAACGCGTAATTCTCTCCTATAGCCGGCGGGGCCAGAAGCTCTAATTTTACCATCGCGAAGTAAACCAATATTCCAGCCAAAACCGCTATCACCAGCCCGCGCCAGGTCTTATTCCTCCCGAATATTTTTTCGTTTATCGGTTTGCTCAGATGTTTTATCTTGCTGAACAAGGTAGGCGCCGCGTTAGCGGCCATCGCCGGTAGCATCACCAGTACAGAAATCACTACCAACTCGGCGCTGAGGTATCCGGTTACGAGAAGCATCAAGAGGCAGGTATAAAATCCGCCGATTATGTCGTCTAGCATCACCATGGCCGGTGTTTGCGCCTTGCCTGGGTCGTTCACGTTTTGAATCGGCGGTATCTTTTTTGTTATGTCTATCGCCCTAAACAAGGCGAATGATATCAAAGAAAAAACAGCCGCTTGCAAAAGGCCTAGATGCGCTTCAAACAGAAACAAGTTCGCAATCCACATGCCTACCCATTCGTCGATACCTATCCATTGATGGTCAGCCACACCCATCCCTTTCTGCACTTTTTTTATAGACGAAAGACCCAAAAACAAAAATACCAAAAGGAGAATCAGATAAAGAACTTTGCTCGGGAAAAAATAATATACGGCAAAAGAAAAAACCAAAGAAGCCAAACTAGCCAGCGTCCCGGGCATCTTGCTGCCGTGGCACAGGCCGAAAATGCTTGCTATTCTTACGGCGAAAACATTATTCATCTGAAGAATCGAAGTAATGGGAATAAACCGAAAGCCAGGTCGCGCTGATGGTGATGATGATGAAAGTATAAACGAACATTTCTGGCACGAAGTTCCCGGCTTCGCGCAGAATTAACAATGGGATGAGAAAGACCTGCAGCAGCATTTTTATCTTTCCTGTTCTTCCGGCTTGTTTCCGGCGGCCGGTTGAATGAATAGCTTGAAAGGCGAGAAGAGATTCGCCGAGAATAATCAGCACAGTGAAAAGATTCAAGCCGAAGGGCAGCAACATGAACACGATAAATATTTTATCGGCCAAACGGTCGAGCATGCCCCCCTGAAAATGATCATGCGGTCCTTCCTCTGAAATTTTGCGGGCGAGAATGCCGTCTAGCAGGTCGGTGGCAATCACCAAGAGATAAAGCAGTATGGCAAACCAGGCCAGACCCAATCCTTGTGTGAGGATTATCCTCGATATGAGCAGGGCCAGCCAGGGCGCGGCGAATATCCTGAGGTAGGTCAGGGCGTTTGGCGTTACCCCATAGCGTTTATAAAGAAAAAGTGATAATTCTTCAAGGTAATTTTTCATTGTTTTAGTATTTTATCACAACTTCATCTCGGCCGTGACTACCGACTTTTTGCCGTGATGTCGCCGGCCAAAATTAATCGAAACAAAAAAACCGCTTGCGCGGAGTTTGTAAAAGCCCTCTTTAACAACCAAAACCCCCGTACATGACGAAGGGCTTTGGTTTACACCAGCTTATCCTCGCACAGAAAGGAAGACCATCTTGTCATAAATTTTGTCGTCTCTGATGCCGGGTTCATAACTCCCCGCATACTTGAAACAACTGATTGGTTTTAGTTTGAAGGCCTTCCTTCTCAGGAAAAGCTCGATTTAATTTTCGCGCCTACCTAAGACTAAGTCAAGTGCGCGCGAAACGCAAAAGCATGGATAACCTGTGCATTACCTGTCGAAAAGCGCGCGAATTCTGTGGAAATCTTTTTAAACAACAGAAACTTCTTCGCGTCTATAGCGGCAAATATCTCGGGGTAGTAAAGTATTTTTGTTATTTTAGCAAAATGGTTTTATTTATCCTAAGTTTCGCACTCGTCTGCCGTAATTATTGTAACAACTGTGTTATAAGCGCGACCATTAAATCTTTTTTCTTCGGGTTGCTTTGCGCAACAAAAAGGGTAAGGGCAGTCAAAGTTGCCTGGTTTATATTTCTAGATGCTTTAGGGCCATACTTTCGCAAGAACCAAATAAAGGCAAAAGCTCCAGCACGCTTATTGCCGTCAATAAAAGGATGATTCTTCACCATAAAATATAGCAAATGAGCGGCCTTTTCCTCAATGCTCGGATATACTGGTTTGCCGCCGAAGGATTGCATTACGTTCCCTACGATTCCCTCCACGCTTTTCTGTTCTCTTTCGGTTGCAAACAGTTCCGAGGCCTCGCCTTTTCTTGTGAGTTCGTTTTTCAATCTGAAAATTGACTTGTTTAATTCCTCCCCTGTGAGCTTCACCGCTTTTTTAGTAATCCCTATAGGTTTGATTGTTTCTTTGTCGTACGCGTCAAGCGACATCCAGGTCGTGGCAAACTCCTTTATAAGGTCAAGGACCGCTTTGGGATCTAAAGTAAGTTCTTTCGGTAAAAGCTTCCGAATATCGGACACGGCTTTAATGAACGATTCATAGTTTTTTGCTATTCGTTTACGGTCGAAGGTGTAACCCTTGGTGATATGTTCCCTTAGAGTTTTGGTAGCCCACTGGCGGAACATGGTCGCGGTTTTTGAATTTACCCGATATCCAACTGATATGACAAGGTCGAGATTGTAATGTTCCACATAGCGTTTAACTTGTCTTTCGCCCTCCCTCTGAACCCGTGCAATTTTTGCACAGGTTGCTGTTTCCAACAGCTCTTTTTCTTTGTAAATGTTTTGGATGTGCTTTGTAACTACAGAGCGTTCAACGCCGAAAACTTCGGCAATCTGCACCTGCGTTGCCCAGATGGTTTCTTTTCGCCAGTCGCCCTTAAATTCAATAGCTCCCGATGGCGCCTGGTAGATAATTAGCTGATTTTCTTTTTTCTCTATTTTTCTAACCATGCCGAGTCAAAATCTACTACAGAATTATACTACAAACACGTACTTAACAAGCTTGCGGCAGGCAGACGAATGTAAGTATGACTGTAATTACATTCGTACTTATGCCAAAGTTCCTTGATGAAAAAACATTTGCCAGTTGCTGTTAACTTTCCCAATTTCCTCTGGTTTCCTGGCTCAGCAGTTCTTTTTCCAGCTTCAAGATTAGTTCTTTTGTTCCCATATTTTAGCTAAAATCGTTTTCATTAAATTTACTAATTTTGTTTTTTAAGTTCGTCCCGTTCGCGGATTAAATTTTGCATGAGCTCTGTTTGGGCTTGGTCGTCGAGTTTGTCAAGCATACTCATTATAAGAGAAAGTTCTTCCTTGTCTTCACCCAAGGCTATAAGTTCTTTTATTAAAACGGACACTTCGCTATTTTTCTTCATATTCATCTTTATCTTTGCGTACAATTTTTGTAATTGATTTTAATATATCTAAGATATCACGTCCAATTATGAACGAGTACGGGACATAAGACGCTGCGTATATTTTAAGACCTAGAGCCCTGATTTGTGGTTCGTTATTTGCTTGTCCGTAGCCCGCCAGCGCCTTTCCCGTAATGGATAGGAATGAAGATGTTAAATGTAAAATTCTGTTTCTAGGAGATAGATTCTTTCCGCCAAACGTTTTCCCTTTTACTGCTTCAATGATGAATTTGAAATCAGAAACGAAAAGATTAGCGCCAGTCGAGGCTGACTTTTTTATTATTGGCATGCTTTTTTTGATAGATTTTGCCAGTCGAGCGTAAAAGTTTGCCAGAATTTTTAAACGCCCCTGACGAGCCTCCTCCATTGTTTCTAATTTTTCTGGAGGTATGGTCTCTGGTTTTCGTCTATCTAGTCCGTTCGGTTTTTCGGTCATGAAAAATTTTGCTGTTTTCTATCTATCGTACCTGTAATTATTTGAATGCTCACTTAATTACTGTTGCTTTTTCGCGGTGTGTATATTTTTCCAGAATTCGACCGAGCCGTGAATTTTTATACCAAATAAATTAACCAAGTTTCCAGGGTGTTCTCTCAAGTAGTCAGGGCTTAACACGGCCACGTACGCCTCGTATTCGCTTAATTCTATAGGCATGCCATCACCTTGCAACACGTGAATTATTTCATGTTCCAGCATCACCAAGCTTCTCAAATATTCTTTCACGCTTGTTTTTTTAATATCACCGACTATCGCTTGATAGTTTCCCAACAATGTCATGGTTGGATGTTCTTCCTTCGGAAGGCCGGAAAATTCTCCACTACTCCTAAGGGCTACTCCTTTCTTTTTCGCTAGGTCAAGCAAAAATCTTTCATAGTTTGGCAAGCTCTCGATCATTTTTTCTCTTACAGGCAGGCCGTACTTCTGTCTAATGATGGCCTGGTCAGTAGCGATTCGGTCAAAGATTTTTGGATCGTCTATACCGATTCCGATTATTCTTCTTGCCATCTCGTCAGATCTGGCCCTTATTTTTAGTTCCTCTTCTTGTTCTAATGCTGGGTCAGTGACCGGCAGTTTGTCTGTGGTTTGTTCCATTAAATTAATTATATCAGATGGCCTGATAAATTCCTTGTCTTTTGGCCCTTATTTGGTAATATACTTTTAGTTCTTTCCAAAATTGAAAAAATATTCCGGGGTAGTTGAAACGCGTTAAGCGTTTCAAGGGCGGAGGCACGAAGGTGCCGAGCCGGGGTCGCGAGATTTTTCAACAGAAAAATACTTGTGACCAGTGGTTCCGCTGAGATACCCCGAGAGTAAAAAGATTCCGGGGTAGCTCAGCGGTAGAGCGGCCGCCTGTTAAGCGGTTGGTCGTAGGTTCGATCCC
>CAZQSY010000002.1:115514-119291 GCA_964596395.1 uncultured Candidatus Saccharibacteria bacterium | reverse complement strand
AACCGGCTTTTCCTGCCCCATGGGATAAAGGGTCTGGATCTAAAAGTGGTGTCACCCTCAACGTGAATTCTGTCAAAAGAATGAGATATCCGCTCCCCATACTCTATGACTATAATGAATTTTCTGCCGGAAGTTCTCTACCTGACCCTTTTGATAGTGGGTACGCAACAAGAATGCCTGGAAGCAACTCGTATAACCTGTATGGTCCCGGTTTCTTGAGCTTTGTGTTCTTCTCCGGAAATAACGACCCTTTGACTAGAGGGCCCGATAGATTACATCTAGATGACTTATTCCCGCACAATGAAGGTTATGGGGGGGAGGGTGGAGCAAATGTAAATTCTAAGCTTAGGTCCGTTGGAATAATCCAAGATTATCAGGCAAACTGGCAAGATACAGGGCCAAGATTGTCAACTAATGTTTATGCCAAAAGCGGCACATGGGAAAGCATAATCGGGGTTTATTAATTTAGGTATGAGTAAAAAGACAAAAATTAAAACTGCGGTGGTGATGGGATTGCTGACAATTGGAATTATATACTTTATTCCTGTTTTCGCCGCCGCGCCGGTCCCGTCGCTCACTTTCAATGTTGACCACGACTTAAACAGCATCACCATTCCTTCCGGCTCCCAGGTCTTCTTGAGCTGGGAATCCCACAATACATCCGCCTGTTCCGCCAGCGCTAACCCGAGCAACACAAGCGGATGGTTTGGCGCGAGGGGCTTGATTGGCTCTGAGTGGACTGTCGCTTTGAGCACCCCGACTACCTTTACACTAGGTTGTTCTGGAAGCGATGGAATAAGCAGTATCCAAAGGTCGGTACAAGTGAACATCCAGGGCCCCTCTCTCTCGTTCACCGCCACTGGGAACCTGACCAGTGTAACCATACCGTACAACACAGGCACCACTTTAAACTGGTCAACTGCCAGCGTTGATACCTGTAACGCCACCGGTGACTGGTCGGGAACACAGAGCAAGAGCGGCACATTCAACACCGGCAATTTGACCTCTACCAGAACATACAACCTTACCTGCTCAAACAGTGTGGGAAGTGTCACCAAATCCGTAACCGTAAATATGCAAGGGCCTGCTTTGAACTTTACTGCCGGCTCAGGCACATCTCTTACTGGACAGTGTCTAAACAAAGCCACCAATCCTCCAACTTGTACTACTAATTCCAGCGCCTGCTGGGATGGCAGCATATTTGATTTTCCTCGATGCGCCAACATATCGGTTGCGGTAACGAAAAATTCGACGATAGCACTTAACTGGAATGCCTCTAACGTAGCCTCTTGTACGGCAGCAGGTGACTGGTCGGGAATACAAAATTTGTCTGGAACCTTCACTACTCCAAATATAACCGGAATAAAGGAATATAAACTTACTTGCTCTAGTAACTTGGGTAGTGTCACTAAATCAATAAAGATAAGCGCCCCAGAGCCAGGACATTCTAGCGCCTACTGTAGGTGGTATTTAGCAAATGGAAATTCTTGGAATGAACCATACTCCTGCAGCAACGCGGGTCGTGGCGATGATGCCCCCCCAGATAGCGTTGCCTGCACACTGTTTACTGAAGGAAGTTTCTACACTCAAACAAAGTGCGGAGGCGGGATATATTCCGAGGATTACTGGCATTGTACATGTGCTCCATATTTTACCGCAGACGCTTTTACTTTTTCTGCCTCACCAACATCTGTTGAGAGGGGGGGAATGAGTATTCTTAGCTGGTCAGCCCCGGGTGCCAGCGGGTGTGAAGCAAGTGGCTCCAATAATCCGGCTACTTGGCCAGGTGTTAAACCAAATATCGGAAGTTTGTCTGTTGGCCCTCTTGCTTCATCTCAGTCTTACACGCTTAAATGTACCGATAGTACTAATGCAAGCGGAATTAATTCGGTCACCAAGACCGTTACGATAAATGTTGGCTCTGGTGGAGGAACTTACTCCGGCAAGTCAAATATCGTCGTGAATACCGGGGAAGCGTCAAATATAACCTACACAACAGCTACCTTAAATGGCTCGTCAGGTTTTTCGGGCACTGGCTCGCCACCTAGGACACCTTTGACTGGTTATTTTAGGTATTCCAGAGCCTCCATCCCCCCGATTTACTGCAACGACATTTACGGCACAAATATGGCATCTACAAGAGGCGTCGTGCTCTCCAACCCGAGACCATTTTCTGAAAACGTTACCGGTTTGTCTCCCGACACCACTTATTATTATTGCGCTATTGTTTCAAATGCCGACAGCATCGCTTACGGCGGACAAAGCATTGTAAAAAGTTTTCATACAAACCCGACCAGGACAACAATAAGAACAACAACCGCCACAAATATAAAACCTAATTCAGCTAGAATGAACGGCTACTTCAGCGCGGTAGAAAAAATCGTCACATATTTTGAGTACCAAAAAATTAACGCCGACGGTACAACAGAAGGGTGGAGCGACCCGGTATGCCGCACCGACCATCCCGTCGAAACAGGTAAAACAAATGTCTCTGGAAACATATCCTGCAACTTAATTCCCCCATCAACAGCATGTTCTTCTCTTGAAGTGCTCGACCCCGACACGGGGGCTTGCGTACCGCGTAGTCCTTCTATGCGCAACGCCTCGCTTGAGCCGAGTACAAGGTATCAATTCAGGGCGGTAGGCAAAACATGTTCGGGACCCAATTGTCATTTAACCATCACAACCAGCACGACCGGCGCAGAGGTAAAAACATTTTTCGGCAACACCTTGACTTTTCTAACCAGTCCGGTAAGGGAAAATACCGGGAATGTGGGGTGTCAGCCACCTTTCGCGCCACTCGGCGACGGCTGTGTCCTTTCTCCCGAAAGCTGCGCTATTATAGGACAAACTTACGACCCGTCAACCCAAACCTGCGTAGATACCTCCGCTCTATGCCAAGCGGGATATGTTTTCAGTTTTCCTGAAGACGCGTGTATAAAAACCATCAGACCTACCTGCGCGCCAAATCAAATATATGACCCAAACGGCACGCCTCCAATAGGAAGCTCCACGGCAGGATTGGCGCCAGAGACAGGCGGGACTGTCGGAGGAATAGGCACTATACAAGTCGGACTTGCTCTTGAAGGAAAGAGACATATCGAAAGGCAAATCGGCGCCTGTTACGACAGAACGCAATGCGCAGCTGATGAAATGTATAGGCCACCGACTAATGATTGCGTTAGAAAAGTGGTCTGTCAGGGCTGTACTGTCTATGACCCATCAGCAAACAGGTGCTGGCCTGTACCCGGAGGATGTGGCGGCGGCGACACCGGTACCGGAACGACAGACCCGTGGGTATCTTTCTGCCAAATGAATCCGACTAACCCTAGTTGTCTGCCTGGCCCCGGATGGGAATGGACGGGCGGAGGTACTACCGGCGATTGGACTTGGAAGGGAGGCGGCTGGACCGGTGGTACATGGACGGGCGGCACATGGATAGGAGGCACATGGACGGGCGGCACATGGACGGGCGACTGGGGAACTTGGACGGGCGGTACGTGGGAAAATGGTCAATGGACGGGAGGTGAGTGGACAACCGGAGGGTGGGATACTGGTACAAGCACAGGTACTGGTACGGGGACTGGTACCATCCCTCCCTACTACAATGGGACATGGACTAGTGGTACGGGAACAGGTAGTGGGACTTGGGTAGTAGGAGCATGGACCGGAACATGGACAACCGGAACCGGAACCATTGGAACCGGCGTGATTACTTGGACAAGCAACGGAGACGGCACCGGCACGTGGACTTCAGCGACTGGTTCGGGCACATGG
>CAZQSY010000002.1:0-115414 GCA_964596395.1 uncultured Candidatus Saccharibacteria bacterium | reverse complement strand
AAGCAACGGAGACGGCACCGGCACGTGGACTTCAGCGACTGGTTCGGGCACATGGACGATAACTTCTGGTACAGGCATGGGTGCGGGCGCGACCGGCACATGGGAAAGCAGGCTCCCTGTGGCCACCGGTGACCCAGGTGACGGCACCTGGAGTTCAACCGATGGAGGGCACAGCGGCGTCTGGGGTACGGGAAAC
Organism: uncultured Candidatus Saccharibacteria bacterium; assembly: GCA_964596395.1. Classification (GTDB taxonomy): domain Bacteria; phylum Patescibacteriota; class Minisyncoccia; order Phycocordibacterales; family UBA9973; genus UBA9973. Next base: position 115,218 of record CAZQSY010000002.1, on the reverse strand, counting down.
GGCTCAGGCAGCTGGGTGGCAACCACCGGCACGGGAGGTACGGGAAAAGCAACCTGGATATGCCTAGCCGACGGCAAAGGTACATGGAAATCAGCGACCGGGGAAGGCACATGGGACAACGGCACCGGCAAATGCAATGGAGAGAAAGGCGAATGGGAAAACCTATCCCTCGGAATCGGTTCTACCCCTCCCGATGATGCCATTGTGCGATACCATGAAGGTATCGAGACGGTATTCATCAGGCAGATTCTGCGCAACCCGATTTATCTGAAGACCTACAACAAAGCGGGGAATGGCTCTGCGGAAGTGGTCTGGGATTTGGCGCACAAATTCGCCAAAATGTTCGGCTATGTAAGCGCGGACGGAAAAGAAATCCGCGTGTCGCCACCCGATATTGCCGCCTACCGATTGCAGTTGATTGGCAACGACCTTACCGTATACGAGTACTATGATGGTAAAATTGTTGATATAAGAGACATCACGACAGTGTTCAAAGACAAAGCCGGATACGAATATTACTTTCAGAAAAAATAATTTCCGGTCTGGCGGGAGTTTGCAGGTAAAAAACAAAAAAGCAATAAATGAAAAAGGTCTGGCAAAAAATCATAGTTTCCGTGCTTATGCTGGGCTTTTTCCTGGCGCCGGTGGGGGGAGGATATAAAGTAAGTCCAAGTATAAGTTTTGCCCAAAATGGGCCGTTCCATATATCGAGTACAAACAAATACATAAAAAGTGGGGACACTATAGTCGTAGTAGTTACCGCGCTCCAACTGCCAGAAGGAACTGTAACTTTCAGTTCAAATGCAGCAGGGGGTATTTCAACCCCGGTACCATGTATAGTGCCGGCAAGTTTTTCCCTAACCGCCACTAAAACCTGCAATGTGCAATTCTCGCCAACCGCAACCGGAACATTTGATATAACCGCCACCGGCGTATTCGGTCAAGCAACTTATACTTCTTCTGTTCAAATTAACGTCACTGCCGACGGACTGCCGCCGCCGCCAGAACCCAATATTGGCGCCAAACCAGAAGGATGGAAGGGGTACGAATTGGGTTGTAGTCTTTGGGATGGAGTAGATGGTCTCGCTGGTTGTATTGCTTGGTTAACTTATACGATTTGGTCGGTAATAGCCATAGGTGCGGAGCTGGCCGGTAGATTTTTGGATTTCTTCGTCTATTATGCGACCAGTAATGAAGCGTACAAGAGCGGGTTCGTCGAAGAAGGATGGAAGGTAGTACGGGATGTAGCCAACATTTTCTTTATCCTAGTGCTTTTGTTTATTGCCATAAAAACAATCCTGGGGTTGAACGTTTCGGACAACAAAAAGCTGGTCACGAATATTATTATCATCGGTCTTGTGATAAATTTCAGTTTGTTTGCTTCCAGGGTAGTGATAGACAGCTCGAACATTCTGGCAAAAATGTTTTACAACAACATAGATTCTAACGCGACCGGCAAGGGCGGGGAGGTGGCCATCTCGGTGGGCCTTATAAAGTCGTATAATCCTCAAAGAATTGTTTCCCACGAAGAGTACAAACTAAATCAGGGAACTTTTATATTCATAACGGTTCTTTTAATCCTGATTACCATCTACACGGCACTGATTTTTCTGCAAGTTTCCCTGCTTTTTGTCGGGCGGGTTGTTTCTTTGTGGATTTCAATGATTTTCTCTCCGATTGCTTTTCTGTCTCACGCTTTGCCGTTTAAAATTCCCAAGTTCGGCTGGAGTGACTGGTCGGGTGATTTATTAAAAAACGCTTTCCTTGCCCCGATGTTTGTGTTCTTCTTGTATCTAACCGTACTCTTTACCGAGTTTCTAGGAGAAATCGTAAATTATCCTGATGCTCCGAGTGCGGATGGGTGGCAGAACACAATGCACCATTTTATGAAAGTTGTTATTCCGTTCATCATTCTATATGTGTTACTAAGAAAGGCAAAAGAGTTAACCGAAGAATATTCAGGAGAGCTGGGTAAGGGAGTGAAGAGCATCGGCACAGCCGTCGGCGGTCTTGCCTTGGGCGCTGGAGCTATGAGTGTTGCGGCACTAGGAAGAGGTACAGCAGGAGCAGTAGCAAAATATGCACAAGATAATAGTGCCCGAAAAAATGCATTGACGTATAAAGACACCAGTGACCAGTGGAAAAAAATGAAGGGTACATGGAGAATGGTCAATCCTCTTGATTATATGAAGTTGGGTGGGAAAGCTGTATTAGGAACTGGCAAATTTATGCAAGCCGGTGTTGCTTCGGGAGTAAACGCCATAGGTCAAAAAACAGACCCTCATACTGGTAAGGTGACAAGCGCTTTCCAAAGATCAACAGATAAGTTCGGAGATAAGCTACACGCAACTCACGTGCTTGATGAAAAGGCCAAGGAGATTACTGGTAATAAAGAAGCCGTATACAGAAAATTAACCTCAGATGAACAAAAAAAGGTACGCGACCGTATAGATAGAGATGTTGTATCACAAGAACTATTCAATAAGAATTATGCGAATCTAAAACAGACAGAGAGAGCTTCGGTAGACGGTTACAGAACCCCAGGCGACCCAAGGGGTGAATGGGCAGCGGCAGCTGACATGAGCAAAACACTAGCTGCGGGTAGAGGTGAACATGTTCATACTGCTGAGGATCTAGGTAAAAATATTGGCGCCAATACTACTATGAGTGAATTCTTGAATGCAGTTAGAAAAGGTACCCACGACATACGAAACCTGCCAGACATGTCGGCAAAATCAAAAGGTTTTGTTCCTAAATTCACTGTCGGATTAATAGCCGGAACCGCCGGCTTGGTAAGAAAAGGCATCAAGGAGGAAGGTATTGGGATCGCACATTACGGCACCCCGCAAGGTAATATATGGAAAGATATATCAAATACAATAAGTGAATCTCTGAAAAATGTAAATGTCGCGGATATCAAAATAACCGGCGGGGGTGGAGGCGGGGGTGGTCACAAACCGAGCGGGGGCGGGGGACACGGCGGGGGACATCATTAAAAAATCTAACTAGATGGATAAAAAAGAATTACAAGAAAAAATAGCCGAGTATTACCGTAAGCTGCCGCCAAAATCCCAGGAATTTTTTGCCGGTCTCGCGTGGCTTGAAACATTGCGGGAAATCAGCGAAAAATACAGCCTGGATGAAAACCAAGCCGGTATATTGGGAACTGAGGCAATGCTTGCATTGCTCGGTATCGTGCATGTGGAAGATTTTGAAGGCATATTAAAGGAAGAGATAAAACTGCCCGGAGAGCTCACGAATAAAATCGTCAGCGAATTAAACGAAAAGATATTGGCGCCGGTGCGCCTTGAGCTGATTGACGCTTTCACTAAAAATGCCCAAGTGCGGGAAGATAGCGTCGGCAGTGGGTGGAAAGAAAATATAAATTTTATTGTCTCGGGAAAATAATCAAATGTCTGACGCAAATAACAATATTTTACGGTTAAAGATAGAGCAGGCCAAAGCAGCGATGCCAGAGGAAAGCCGTTTGGCTGTAAGTGCCGTGGATTGGAAACCCAAAATCCTCGCCATGAGACAGGAGAAAGGATACAGTTTCGCCCAACTTGAAGCGTTGGAAACAAGAACCGAAATGCTCCTGTGTGGCTTGCTAAATACGGAAGAATATCCCACCGAGTTGTCAAAAAGCATGGGTATCGACAGGGTTCAGGCAGGATTATTGATAGAGGAATTGAATGAAAAAATCTTCGGCAGAATCCGCGAAGAATTGGTAAAAATAATTGAAAGAAAAAAATCCATACAGAATAAAACCGCGCCAGAGGAGTTACCGGAAACCCTAGAAACCCGGGACGAAATACTGAAAGAAATACAAAAAACGGACCAAAAAAACGCCACGGGGAAGGAACCTTTTACTCGGGCAAGCGAAATGCGCATAGAAGAACAGCCGGAAGAGCTGGGGGATGGGACGCATCCGATACTTATGGAAAAACTCGCCGGTATGGTAGAAGCGCCCAAAGTCGAAAGCGACCACTCTCTGCCGAACGTAAGCCCTGCCTCGCGCGAAGAAAAAGCCAAACCGCCAACAGCCGACCCGTACCGCGAAGCCGTATAAAAATGCTAGTTTTCGCGAGTGAAATGTGAGAAAATATACTCATGCAGTTTAAGGTACCGCAATTTTTGGAAATAGAAGACAAGATTTTCGGTCCTTTCACTTTCAAACAATTCGTATATCTGGTTGGAGGGGGAGGGTTGTGCTACATGTTTTTCCGAATGCTCGGTCTTTTCTGGGGAGCCATACCGATACTTCTGGTCGGCGGTTTCGCCGCCGCGCTTACTTTCTACCGACCGAACGGGAAACCTTTTATCTACCTGGTTGAAGCCGGCGTGAAATATTTCACGCAGAGCAAGCTGTATATCTGGAAGAAAAGAATGGTTGAGAGGAAAGCCGAAGAACAAAAAGCGGTCATGGCAGCTGCGGAAATTAAAAAACAGGCGCTCGGCCTGGCAACTCCTGGAGAAAAACTTTCCGGCAGTAAACTGCGCGACCTGGCTTGGAGTTTGGATATCCTGGATATGAAGAAGGGGGAAAATAATTAAATGGCTATCAACGCAAAAGCAACACAAGATTTCGTGCCGATAAAGGAAGTCCGCGACGGGATAATCGTCCTAAAAGACGGGAGTTTGCGCGCGGTCGTGCTCGCCAACTCTACCAATCTGTCCTTGAAATCGGGAGACGAACAAGAAGCCATTATAATGCAGTTCCAAAATTTCTTGAACACTTTGGATTTTTCCGTGCAGATTTCGGTGCAATCCAGGCGTCTAGACATCAGACATTATCTTCTGGTGCTCGAGGAAAGAATGAAAATTCAAAGTGAACCGCTCCTGAAACTCCAGACCAAAGAATATATCGACTTCATCCGCAATTTTACCGAATCGGTGGCTATCATGACAAAAAACTTTTTCGTGGTCGTGCCCTACACGTATGTAAACATATTGCCGAAAGCCAATATCTTCACTAAAATTTTTAACAAGAAGAAAGGAAGGGAGGAAGAACTGCAGGAAGAGCTTGATTTTGAAGAAAAAAGGTCGCAGCTCGAACAGCGGGTGGCCGTAATACAGCAAGGTCTCTCGCGCTGCGGTATAAAGTCGGCCCAGCTCGGCACCGAAGAGGTGGTGGAACTTTTCTATAAAGTATTCAACCCGGGCGAACTCGAGGGTAAAATAGAGCTTGAGCAAAATCCATAAAAAACCATGTCCATTCTTGATAAAATTTTAGGCAAAGAAAAAAAAGAAGAGACGGGCATAAGCGCGAACGTTCTGCCGGTTCTGCCGGAAGAAATTTACGAATCGGCCCGGCTCGAACTGCAGGACGTAATCGCTCCCTCGGCTCTGAAAATAGAACCGAAATCCATGAACCTGGGCAACAAAATCGCCCGCACCTTTTTCATAATTTCTTTTCCTCGCTATCTGGGTGACAACTGGTTCTCGCCGATTATAAATCTAGACAAGGTGTTTGATGTCTCGGTTTTTATACACCCGATTGACACATCGCTCGCGCTCAGGCAATTCCAGAAAAAAGTGGCCGAAGTGCAAAGCCAAATCAACGCGCGCGAATCGAGGGGGATGGTGCGCGACCCGATGCTCGATACTGCCTACGGAGACCTGGAAAGTTTGCGCGACAACCTGATTCAGGCAAGCCAAAAAATGTTTGACGTATCTATTTATATCACCGCTTATGCCGACAACGAACTAGAGCTGTACAAGGTTGAGAACGAAATCAAATCACTGCTTGAATCAAAATTAATTTACATCAAACCGGCGATTTTCCAACAGGAAGACGGGTTCAAAAGCGTTATTCCGCTCGGCAACGACATACTGAATATCCACCAAAAATTAAATTCTGAGCCGCTTTCGAGTATTTTCCCGTTCATTTCTTTCGACCTGACTTCCGACATGGGCATACTCTACGGCGTCAACCGGCATAATTCCAGCATGGTTATCTTCGACCGGTTTTCTTTGGAAAATTACAATTCGGTGACTTTCGCCAAATCCGGCTCTGGAAAAAGCTACGCTACCAAGCTCGAGATTCTGCGCTCGCTCATGTTCGACACCGATGTAATCGTCATAGACCCGGAACGCGAGTACGAGTATCTGGCCGAAGCGGTAGGGGGCAGGTACTTCAACATATCTCTTTCTTCAGACCACCACATTAATCCGTTCGACCTGCCGGCGCCCCGCGAAGACGAGTCGGCCGAAGACGTTTTGCGCTCGAACATTATCAACCTGGTAGGGCTCTTTCGGCTGATGCTGGGAGGCCTCACTCCCGAAGAGGATTCGATGGTTGACCGGGCGATTTCCGAGACCTACGCCATGAAAGATATCACCCCCGATTCTGATTTTTCAAACATCGAACCGCCCCTACTTTCCGACTTTGAAATGGTGCTTGGAGGAATGGAAGGCAGCGATGGGGTAATGCAACGGCTGGTAAAATACACCCGCGGTTCGTGGTCTACTTTCCTAAACCGACCGTCAAACGTAGACATAAACAAAAAATTCGTGGTGTTTTCGGTGCGCGACATGGAAGACGAATTGAAACCGGTGGCCATGTACATCGTGATGCACTACATCTGGATTACGGTGCGCAAGAATCTGAAGAAAAGAATCTTAGTGGTCGACGAGGCGTGGTGGATGATGAAATCAGAAGACACCGCTTCTTTTCTGTATTCTATCGCCAAGAGGGGTAGAAAATACTATCTGGGACTGGCGACTATCACACAAGACGTGGCTGATTTTATGAAATCGCCGTACGGAATCCCAATCGTCACCAACTCTTCGATTCAGCTTCTTTTAAAACAATCACCGACCACCATAGACGTGCTGCAAAAAACATTTAACCTCACCGATGAAGAAAAATACCTCCTGCTTGAATCCGGCGTGGGGGAGGGAATATTCTTTGCCGGCTTAAAACACGTGGCCATAAAAATCATCGCCTCTTACACCGAAGACCAAATCATAACTTCCGACCCGTCGCAGATTCTTTCAATCAAAAAAGCAAAGCAGGACCTTGAGCGGGTGGAAACTGGCGAAAAAGCGTAAGAAGTGTGATAAAATTAATACGTATGAAAAATCTGGTTTTTTCTTTTCTTCTTGTCATCGGTGTTTTTCTTTTGTGCGGGTCAGCTCTCTACGCTCAGGTGCGGGACACCGACATAACTCTTACTGTTTCTCCCGAAAACCCGACGCCGAATCAAGAGGTAAGCGCTCGCATAAACAGTTATGTGATTGACCTCAATAAGGCCTATATTTACTGGTCTCTTTCAACCGGCGAAACCGGCGGAGGTATAGGTAAAAAATCATTTTCTTTCACAGCCAAGGAAGCGGGGTCTTCTTTAACACTTTCGGTTACCATAGACACCGTCGACGGACAAAGCGTGCAAAAAAACTTGACCTTGGGCGCGAGCAGTGTTGATTTATTATGGGAGGCCTATGATGTTTATGCTCCACCTTTTTACCGCGGCAAAACCCTTGTGCCGAGCCAAGGAAAATTCAAGATAGTGGCAATCCCGAACGTAATAAACGAGGATAGTAAAATAAACCAGAAAAACCTGGCATATACCTGGAAAGAAAATTGGGATGTTTCCGTCAACCAATCCGGGTGGGGAAAAAACTACTTCGTGCTTCAGCACAGCTACCTCGACCGTACAAACCTAGTCGAGGTTAATGTGTCAGACATCTCGGGAAATATGAGCGCCTCCGGAAAAATAAATTTAAAAACGGCGGAACCGAAGATAGTTTTTTATAAAAACGACCCGGTGCTCGGCCCCCGTATGGAGGGAGCGTTGCAAGACGGTTTTACCATAAATAAAGCGGGAGAAAGCATAATTGCCGAGCCATATTTTTTCTCGCCTAAAGACATTTCTCTGCCTGTCTTAAAATTTGACTGGTTCATAAACGGAAACAAGGTTGTAACGCCGAGCGGAGAAAAAAATGTGCTTTCGGTAAAACCCGACCAGGATGCTTCCGGCAAAGCGAGCATAGAAGTATTGGCAAGCAACACAAAGGCGCTCTTTCAGGAAGTAAAGAAAAAACTGAGCGTCAGTTTCTGAAAGTTTCACCGATGAAAAAATTTTTTATAAAAACAGCGATTCTGGTGTGTCTGGCAATTTTTTTATCCGGCCTGTTGGCCGCGTCTAAACCCGCTCTAGCCCAAACAACAAGAACCACCTATGAATTGCTCGCGCCCCTGCCCGGAATGCCACAAGTAATAGAAACAAGCCCCGCGAACAACCCTTGCCCTTTGGGAGAATATTTGAACATAGTCATCAAACTGATAATCGGTGTGTCGGCGGTGCTAGCAATGGTTATGATAATTGTCGGCGGGATAGAATACATGGGTTCGGAATCGTTTTCCAGCAAAGAATCCGGTAAAGACACAATTACGCACGCGATTCTGGGTTTGGTGCTGGCTCTGGGTTCCTGGCTTATTTTAAATACCATCAACCCGGCGCTCCTCAACGCGTGTCTAAAAATTCCGACGGTAAATATCGTTATAGGTGCAGATGCTGGAGACGATACTATTGACCCGGGCTTCGCGTCTGGAGACCTAAGCTATGTGAACGATAATAATGTGTCTCCCGAAATTGCTTCAGCTGTAACAAAACTGCAGCAAGGTTGGCAGATAGACCAACTCAGAGTGTATCCAAATGGCAGGATGTTGGTTGGACTCAGAAAAGGCTCTCAGGTTGACACCAGTAGTATAATAGATGTAAGTCCGGGTAAAAATGGTTACGCTCCTGTCGGAACTGCAACAGCCGGAGACGGAAAAACTCCAATGGGTAGCTGGACAATTACTGGGGTTAGATACACCGAAGGCCAGGCACAGTTCAGTAAAAAGGGTTCAAACATGGGAGCGGCCTTTTGGGAGATAGATTCTGGTAGGGGTATCGGATTTCACGGAAATAAAACAGGGACTCTTGGAGTTACTAATGGATGTATCAGATTAAAAAACGCCGATATTCTTGCCTTACAGCAATATATAAAAGTGGGAATACCTGTATTTATACAATAAACAACCAATTATGATGTCCAAACGAAACTTTGTATTGTTTATCTTAGTGGTCGCGGTTTTGATTCTGGCGACCCTGGCTATTTTGTATTTCCGTAAGCCGCAAGACCCGGGCTCGGGTGGAAGCGGATCATTCGGCGACAATTTCTTCGGCGGTTTTCCTTATTTCGGCCGTTCCGGGGGTGATACACCGGGCGAGGGAGGAAGCGGGCCTTCAGATGTCTCCGGCGACGGAACCGAAGACAGGGAAGAGATTCCTGCAGCCAATCTAAAGAAGGTATCTGGTTTTCCAGTTGCCGGGTACGGGGTCTTTATGAGAGAAAGATATAATTCGGTGGAAATGCCGGCGCAGGAAGCGGCAGCCGTTGAATCGGTTCCTGTGGCTCCCGCCACCGAGCTAGCTCCGTCTTTGAAATACGTAGAGAAAGCGACGGGCAATATTTACCAAACTTTTGCGGATAAAATCGACGAACGTAAACTTTCTTCGACTATGATACCGATGGTGCGGGAAGCTCTGTTCGGTTTAAACGGCGAGTCGGTAATAATGCGCTACTTGAAGAAAGACAGCAAAACCATAGAGACCTTCGCGGGCAAACTGCCGAAAGAATACGCCGGCGCGGACGGCGGAGTAGTAGAGATAGAAGGAACATTTTTGTCCGAAAATATTTCGGACGTGAGTTTGTCTCCGGATTCTTCCAAAATTTTTTATCTATCCGAAATAAAGGACGAAGTGGCAGGAATAAGTTTTGATTTAGCTTCGGGGGCCAAGACCCAGGTTTTCGATTCTCCGTTTACCGAATGGCTCTCGTTTTGGCCCAAAGAAGAAATAATAACGCTGACGACCAAACCTTCTTCCGGTGTCCCGGGATACATGTACTCGATCGACCCCAGTAAGAAAACTATGAACAAAGTGTTGTCGGGGGTAAACGGCCTTACCACGCTCACCAGCCCCGACGGCAAGAAAATTTTATGGAGTGATAACAGTTTGTTTATGAAGGTCTTTGATGCCGATAAAAAAGATTCCTCTTTGGTTGGCGTGCGAACTATGCCAGAAAAATGTGTGTGGGGGAAGGGGAGCGATGTCTTGTACTGCGCTGTACCCAAATTCATCCCGGGCGGACAGTACCCAGATGCCTGGTATCAAGGCGAGGTATCTTTCATGGACGAAATATGGAAGATTTATCCCGGCGCCGGAAGCACTATGATGATTTTAGACCCGTCTAAAGCAGAAACCCCGCTCGAAACCGATGCGATTAAGCTCGCGCTCGACCAAAACGAAGAATACCTTTTTTTTATAAACAAGAAAGATTCTTATCTCTGGGAGCTTCCGCTTAAATAGTTCCGATATATTTGATGACTACCCGGCGGGAGGAACCCTCGCCCTGTGATTCGGTTTTTATGTCGGCCACGCCGGCCAAAAACTCGTGCACGATTCTGCGCTCGAAGGCGGGCATTGGGTCTATTTCTATGCTTGACTTGAAATATCTGGCCCGCTCGGCCATGGTATGCGCGATAGAATGAATATTTTCTATACGTTTCTTCTGAAAACCGTTTATGTCAACCAATATTCCCAGGCCTCCTTGTTTTCGATTCTCAAACGCGCTTTCTTCTTCAGATTTTCCTGATATCTTATTATTTGATTCTATAATTTTTCGCACCAAGTGATTCAAGGCAAAAAGCCCCTCACCTCCGCGTTCCCAAAAAAAATGAGGGTGGCCCACTTCTACGCCAAACCATATGGTGCTGCCGTCGTCTTTCTGCACCGAAGCCGGCGCCTCTTCATCGACAGAAATTCCGTTTACGGCAATCGTCATTTTTTCTATCAGTTCTTTAATTATTTTTTGTATTTCAGATTTGTCCATTTTTTTTCTTTTTGTTTACGTATATTTGCTGGCCGATGGCGAATAAATTGCTCGTAGCCCAGTATAAGGCAACCGCTCCCGAAACACTATAAGCAATAAAGGCCACAACGAAAGGAAAAACGTATTTCATTTGGGTATGCATGCTCTTAGAAAGATTTTCCTGAAAAGAACCCGGTGACGATTTTTCGGGAACCGGCGGCTTGGGCATGAGGGACGCCTGGAAGTATTGGGAAACCCCGGCCAAAACTGCCAAAACAAGAATCCCTTTCTGGCTGACATCAAAAAGCCCCAGAAAAACCGTACTGACTTTTTCTGGGATAGAAACAAAAGAATACATTAGCCCTTCATCCAGATTTACACCCTTTAAGAAGACATAATAAAGCGCAAAAATTATCGGAATCTGAATGAGTAAAAGGAGACACCCCGAGAAAGGATTGGCCTTGTGCTCTTTATACAACTCAAAAGTGCGTTTTGCCTGTTCTTCCTTACTTGCGCCGCTTTCCTTTATTTTTTTAAGCTCCGGCGCCAGCAAATTCATCTTGGTCTGACTCTCGATAGAGCGCTGGGAAAGCGGGAAAAGGGCTGTCTTTACTATAATTGTGAGTACTATAACAGCCAAGCCCAAATCCCCGCCGGGGATAATTGAGACCAAAAGGGCCAGCGCGTTAAGCAGTGGCCTGTAAAGAAGTTCGTTCCAAATACTGGAGAGCATTTTCCCATTCTATATGAAAAGACAAAAAAATCAAAACCGGCGGAGTCGGCGGTTTTTACTTCAGAGGGTCGAGATGATTTTTCTGCCAGGGGTGGCACCGGATGATGCGCGCCGCGCCCAGGTAAACTCCTTTCCAAAAACCGTATTTTTGTACCGCCTGCGCCGTATATTCTGAACAAGTGGGATAAAAAACGCACACTGGCTTCGAGACAAAACCTGCTTTTTTCAAAAAACCGCTGTCTGGAGAAAAATATTTTTTATAAACGGCCAGAAATTTTAAAAAAATTTTTTTCATATCTTTTTCAGTACGCTTTTTATTTCTTCACTGAGCAGGTGAAAAGGGTCCATATTTTTTGTTTTCCGTCCGCTAAAAACAGAAACGCCAGCCCGACCGAAAATAAAAGCGCCAACAATACCCTCCGGCAAAGCGTCCATATACTTCTTTATTGCCGCATAACCGCGCCTCCTTAATAAATTTCTCTTGGTGGCTTCTTTGGCTATGCCTTTGGGTGCAATAAAAGCTATTTTTTTAATACGGCCGGGGGTCTTAATGAACCTAAAAGCGATACGGGGAGAGGTTACAAACCTGCCTCTGCTAAAAACCTCCTCTACGGCTCTTCTGTCCAGCCTATTTTCTTTGGGAAGCATCTAAACTAAACGCTAATTTTAGCGCGGCCATTTCTTCTTCTTCTGATTAAAACATTTCGGCCGTTCTTGCTTTTAGTTCTTGCTAAAAAACCGTGTGCCTTGGCTCTTTTTCTTTTTTTAGGATTGTATGTTTGCGACATAAGGGGAGTATACTCCAGCATAAGCCGTTAGTCAAAAATCAGCTAAGTTTTCATTTATCAACAGCTTATCAACATAGTTAATAAGATTTTAGGAAAGTAAAGATAAATAAAATGTGTAGTATAATCTCACAAATGGATACAAAGACGCTTTGGCAAAAATGTCTGGTTAATATTGAAGCTGGAATTTCCAAGGCCAATTTCAGCACCTGGTTCAAAAATACCTGCATTTTAAAAGAAGAAACTGGTATCGTCTACATCGGAGCGCCAAACGAGTTTGTGCGAGATTGGCTTAAAAACAAATATCACAAACTCATCACCAAAACCGTGGCAGATGTGTATGAAAATATGCGGGCGGTCGAGTATGTAATAACTAAAATTGATATAACAGCCAAGCCTGAACCTGAAAAAACAGCCGAGGAATATGTAAATAAAGAACTGCCCCTTAAGGATTTATATGTAAATCCGGAAAACAACCTAAACCCGCGCTATCGGTTTGATTCTTTCATTGTCGGCTCTTTTAATGAGCTGGCCTACGCCGCTTCTCAGGCAATTATTGAGAACCCCGGCACGAAATACAACCCCTTCTTCGTATACGGGGGCACCGGCCTCGGTAAAACACACTTGATTCAGGCCGTGGGAAACTCCATAAAAGAAAAATATCCGGACAAAAAGGTCTTTTATCTCACTCTAGAAAAATTTGCCACCGATTTCGTAAACTCCATTCAAAGCAATAAAGCAAACTCCTTCAAAGAAAAATACCGCAAGTACGACCTTTTAATCATAGACGACATTCAGTTTATCGGAAAAATGGAAAAAATACAGGAAGAACTTTTCCATACCTTCAATACCTTTTATGAAAACAACAAGCAGATTATTTTTTCGTCTGACAAGCACCCAAATTATATACCCGAACTGGCAGACCGGCTAAAATCGCGCTTCGCCGCCGGTATGATAGTTGATATTTCCGAGCCGGATTATGAATCGCGGTTAGCAATATTAAAGGTAAAATTAAACGAGCAGGGAATTGAGCTAGAAAAAGAAATTGTTGAATACATAGCTGAGTCAATTCAGGGGAACATCCGCGAACTTGAAGGTAGTTTGAACACAGTTGTCTGTCAATTTCAGCTAAAAAACAGACAACTCTCTCTCAATGAAGTTAAAAACCTGTTGAAAAACAACATAAAACCCAAGAAGAACGTGGCAATAAAAGATGTGGTAAAAATAGTCGGTGATTATTACGGTTTAGGGGAGCCCTCTATTTATGAAAAAACGCGCCGAAAGGAAATAGTGAAGGCCCGGCAAATCGTAATGTACCTACTACGCGAAGATTTTAATGTTTCATATCCTTTAATCGGACAAAAACTCGGCGGTAAAGACCATACAACTGTTATACATTCGTACCTAAAGATAAAAGAAGATTTAAAAAATAATCCACAACTTATGCAAGAGCTGGAACAGCTGCGAATCATGTTTAAATAATCAAAAAGAGTTTATCCACTTTTAAACAGGTCTAATAACACTAATAGATTATATATAAATAATTATAAACACTTATGAAAGCTGAATGTGGTTCGGAAAAATTAAAGAGCGCTATTTTACAGGCGGAAAAAATTACCGGCAAAAATTTAACTTTGCCGATTTTGAATTCTATTTTATTAATCGCTTCAGGGAGTTCTATAAAACTGCGTTCCACGAATTTAAGCTTAGGTGTAGAAATAGAGGTACCAGCCAAGGTTGAAAAAGAAGGAGTGATAGCTGTTTCTGGGTCTGTTTTGGCCGGAATGTTTTCAAATGTTTTTCAAAATGAAAGCGTCGAAATTTCCGGTGAAGAAGGAAACCTGCTGGTAAAAACAAAAAAAAGCAGAGTAAGGTTGAAAGGACAGCCGTCAGAAGATTTTCCCACAATACCGATTGTTTCCGGAAAAGAATTTGAAATAGAAGCGAAAAAACTCACAGACGGGATAAAGTCCGTTTATTATAGTTCTTCGGTTTCCGACATTAAACCCGAGATATCAAGCGTTTATATGTATTCAGAGGGTGATAATCTGGTTTTTGTTTCAACCGACTCTTTCCGTCTAGCTGAGAAAAAAACAAAAATTAAAGGAATAGAAGAAATTCCGGGCATACTCATTCCTTTTAAGAATGTAGCAGAAATCTTGCGGGTTTTCGGTGAAATGGATGAAAAAGTAAAGGTGTGCTTCAACAAAAACCAAATTTCTTTTTCTAGTAATAATATATATTTAACTTCCAGGGTGATAGACGGAGTTTTTCCGGATTATCGCCAAATTATTCCAAAAGAATACAAAACCGAGGTAGTGGTTTTAAAACAAGACCTTTTAAATGCCTTAAAACTTTCAAATGTTTTCTCGGATAAATTTAATCAAATAAATCTTTCCATAAAACCGAAAGAAAAGATCTTTGAACTCTCTTCGCAAAACAGCGACGTCGGAGAAAATAAAACATATTTGGATGCCGCACTTAAAGGGGAAGGAATAGATTTGTCTTTCAATTACAAATATTTCTTGGATTGTTTTCAATCCATAAATTCCGACAGTGTGGTGATTAAACTGAGCCAATCCTCTAGGCCCATGGTTATCTCTGGTAACGGGGACGCGACCTTTACCTACCTCATTATGCCAATGAACCGGTAGAATTACACAGGGTTACTCTGTGTAATTTAATTTTCTATTTTAAAATCCATTGAGGTCTGGCCGCGGTTGTAGGCCGAATCATAATAGACAAGCTTTAGCTCGTTTTCTTCGTTGGTGTTTATTTGCTCAATTTCTTCCGGCACAAAAGAAAAACTGAATGGATATTTTAAGGTTTCTACGAATTTATCGTTGATAAAAACATCAATTTTCTGCAGAGTATATTTTGAAACACCCTCGGTTTTTATTCTCAGTTGCACTCTCTCTTCTGGACGGTGGATTGAATCATTCCTTGGCTCTATTATTTGTAATCTGAGTGCAGAAGAAAGCCCTTTGTGCACATCATCCGTTTCTTTTGGTATGTCTTCAGGACGGGTAATCTGGTAATTTTGCTTGTTTTTTTGCCACCAGTTCTGTATCGGCGTTTCCCAGTTTTCAAATTGTGGGTTATTTGAAGGGTCGTCTGGCGGAGGACCTAAAATATCACCTTTATCAACCCAGTAAAGTATTGAATGTACATTGGTTATTATTTTTTCTTCTGTTGTTTCGGCTGGAGTAAATTCACTAGCCAGCTTGCCAGAAATTTTATCCACAAGAAAACTCTCGTTTCCTTGCCAGTATCCGCGTAACACCGGCTTGAGTTCTTTTGAATTCACCTCTTCTGGTTCTTCAAATTCTTCATCAGAAACATTTTTCAGCGCTTCGTTCATAAAACGGTTCCAGATTGGCCCAGCCACCGACACACCGCCTTTTTTCATCGGCTTGTTGTCGTTGTTGCCGGCCCACACTCCGACCGCGATAGAGGGGCTGTAGCCGATAGTCCACGCGTCTTTATTATTATTTGTCGTTCCGGTTTTTACCGCCACGTCTTTACCTTTTATAAGAAGTGAAGAATTCGGGCCGAAAGTTGGGGTTCGCGCCGCGTTATCTGAAAGTATATCCGAGATTATTAAAGCCGTATTTTTTGGCAGAACTTCTTCTGGTCTCGGAGAAAAACTTTCCAACACGTTTCCATTTTTATCTTCTACGCTCAGCACCGCCGCGTAGGGATTTCGGATTCCTTTATTGGCAAAGACCCCGTATGCCGAAGTCATATCCAAAAGCGACACTTCTCCGCCTCCGATAACTAAAGTCAATCCGTACCGATTTATGTCATACAGAGAGCTTATACCCAAACTTTCCGCAGTACGCAAGGAATCCCTCAATCCCGACAGGTAGAAAAGTTTTACCGCCACCACGTTGATTGATTCCGCCAAAGCGCTTCTGAGCGACATCGGCCCGCGGAATTTGCCGTCGTAGTTTTGCGGCATATAACAATCGTTTTGATTTTTGCCGGCGCGGGCTTGGCCATAAGGATTGCAAGTAGTTTGAAACTCGGTAGGCAGGTCAAAAAGCACCGTTTCCGGAATAAATCCCTTATTGAAAGCGGTAGCGTAAATAAAGGGCTTAAAAGAAGAGCCCGGCTGCCTCAAGGCGGTGGTTACGTTGTAATTTCCGTCTATATCTTTGTCAAAATAATCCCGCGAACCGACCATCGAAAGTATTTGCCCCGTTTTTGGGTCTATGGCTACCAGCGCGGCGTTTTCTCCACCCCAATCCTTTTCGTTCTGCAGCGCCCCAGCCTTCACTATTTCTTCTGCTTTTTGCTGTAATTCGAAATCCAGAGTCGTGGTGACTTTAAATCCTCCTTCCTGCACTGTTTCCACTCCATATCTTTCTTCAAGATAATCTTTCACAAAGAAAACGAAATGCGGCGCTTTAATTCCCTGCGATGCCTGCGGTATGAATTTTACTTCCTCTCCTTTCGCCGAATCGTACTCTTCCTGAGATATAAAATTGAGCTCCCGCATCCTTTGCAGCACCAAATTTTTTCTCGCTTCCAGCTTATTTTTGTTTTTTCCATAAGGAGAAAGCAAAGTAGGCGATTGCGGGATAGATGCCAAGTAGGCCGCTTCAGCGAGCGTCAAATCAAGGGTGCTTTTAGAAAAATATGATTTAGCCGCTTCTTCTATACCATAGATATTTCCCCCATACGGGTTTTCGTTCAAATAATATTCAAGTATTTTTTCTTTCGGCATGGAGCGGTCGATTTTAATCGCCAACACCCACTCTTTTATTTTTCTGGCAATTGTTTTTTTCTGGGTTAGCAATGTGTTTTTTACCAGTTGTTGGGTTATGGTCGAGCCGCCCTGCGTGCGACCGTCGCTTGAAAATAGATTTGCCAAAACCGCTCTGATGATTGAGGTTATTCTTATTCCGCGATGGTCGTAAAATTCCGAGTCCTCTATAGCCACAGTCGCGTTTTTAATATTTGTACCCATTTCCTCGAAAGGTATTTCGGTCTTTTTTACATCCTGGTGTATGTCGTACAGCAGAATTTTTCCCGTACGGTCGTATATTTTCGTGGAATTTATGGTCTTGCGGTTTTCAAAAGAATGAAAATCCGGAATCTGCAGAGAAGAAAACCACAAAATTATCATTCCGGCCAAAAAAGCGCACACGCCCCCGGCCAGAAACAGCAGATTTTTGTGGTTTTTGTGGGTTTTGAACCTCCTGAGTATTTTTCGCATACCCATTAATGATAGCAGAAAACGTGCTATAATCCGAACGATGAAAAAAATTATAACAGACGAGAAAAAGATTGACGAACTACTGACCCGGGGGGTACATGATGTGTTCACCAAAGAGGAACTTCGCGCCAAACTTCTGAGTGGAAAACAGCTTCGTCTAAAACTCGGTACGGATGTTACCGGTTCTTTTTTACATCTTGGGCACGCTGTGGTGCACAGAAAAATTAGGGATTTTCAGGAATTGGGACACAAGGTGACCCTTATAATAGGTGATTTTACGACACTAGTAGGAGACCACTCGGATAAGGTTGATATGCGAACTGAAACGACTTTTAAAGATATAAAGAAAATGGAAAAAACATACCAGGAACAGTTTTTCAAAACCGTCCTGAAAGGAGGAACCGAGGTGAGACATAATTCAGAATGGCTTCGCCCGTTAAACTTCAATGACGTCATAAACCTGGCTAGGCAGTTCACGATTTCTCAAATGCTCGACCGGGAAACATTTATGCTTCGCTACAAAAACGGCAAACCGATAGGTTTGGATGAATTCATGTACCCGCTGATGCAAGGTTATGATTCGGTTGCCATAAATTCTGATGTTGAGTTTGGAGGTACAGACCAGACCTTCAATCTGCTTGCGGGCAGACATCTAATGCAAGTCTTTGGCCTGAAACCCCAGTCGGCTCTTACCATGAAACTTCTTATCGGCTCAGATGGAAGGCCGATGGGCAAAAGTCTGAAGAATTTTATACCAATTACAGACAACCCAAACGACATGTATGGAAAAGTTATGTCTGTCGTGGATGAAGTAATTTTTGACTACTTTGAGTTGGTTACCCGTGTGCCCATGAATGAGATAGAAGAGATGAAAAAGAAAATTCTGGAAGGGGAAAATCCCATAGAATTCAAAAAAAGGCTTGCACGGGAAATTGTTTCTTTTTATCACGGAGAAAAAAAATCTCTGCTAGCAGAGAAAAATTTTTCCAGCACCTTTCAAAAAGGCGAAATCCCCGAAGATATGCCCGAATTAAAAACCGGCGGGGAAAAATATCTGGTAAACATTCTGACCGAGTCGAAATTTCTGCCCTCCAAGAGCGAATACCGTCGGCTTATCAAAGAAGGGGCGATAACGAACCTAGAAACGGGAGAAAAAATAAGCGACCCAAATGTGGCGGTTGAAGCCGGTACAAGGTTTCGCGTTGGCAAGAAAAGATTTGTAAAAATAGTTTAAAACTAAAAACCCTCCGCTTATGGCGGAGGGTTTTTAGTTACATATCCTTATCTTCCCCGATTCCTTCTTCGTCTTCGTATCCCGCTACTTCCTCTCCCGGGTCGAATTCTTCGCCTTCCGGCGGTTCGCCGATGCCTTCTTCTGTGTCTTTTAATTCATCGTCGTCGTAATTCATAAAAATTTCTTAATTTCTTTTAAAATACCCTCGACCAAACAAAAACCATTGCCATAAAATTGTTTTACCATTTTTGCAAAAACTTTTTTCCTTGGCAAGATTCCGACGGCTTGGGTGTGGATAACTTACCGCAGGTGGGCGGAAGCGGTAATCGCCACAGCTACTGCGTCGAGTTCGTCGTCTGACTTTTTACCCTTTTCAATATTAGTTAATATCCTCACCATCTTCATCACCTGTTCTTTATCTGCGCCTCCGTGCCCGGCGACGGCCATTTTTATCTGCGGCGGAGAGGCCTCGAATATCGCGAGTTTCGCGTTCCGGGCCTCATAAATCAGCACCCCGCGGACTTCGGCCACGCGCATAGCTGTTTTCTGGTTGGTGTTCAAAAAAAGCGTTTCAATAGACATTACTTCCGGCTTCCAACTCTTTATGACGTGCCGGATTTTTTTTCCTATTAAAAAAAGCCGCTCCGCAAAATCAAGTTTAGCCGAGGTTTTAAAACATTCAGAAAACAGAACGTTCTCTTTTTTTCCATCTTTGTTTTTTTCCAGTATGGCTATGCCTAATCTCTCGAACCCCGGGTCTATGCCTAAAATTATCATATGATTATTCTGCGTTGGTGAAAATTTCCTGCACATCGTCGAGCTCTTCTAGCCCGTCAACAAGTTTTTCCAAAAGTTCCAAGTCAGCGTCCGAGAGAGGGATGGTGCTGACCGGCTTCCAGACCATTCCTTCCTCACCCCTTTCTTTTGCGAAGGCCCAGGCGACAGACCCGATACTACCCAAAGCAAAACCGTTTTCAGAGAGCACGTGCTTAATTTCCTGCGCGGTACGGTTTTTGTTGTCCGTCAGCGCCTCAATTATAATTCCCGCTCCGCCTGGGCCGTATGCTTCGTAGGTTGCTGATTCCATTTGCGCCGAGGGCTCGGACGCTTTTTTTATGGCCCGCTCAATGACATCCCTCGGCATATTCACCTTCCTCGCTTTCTCGATGGCCGCGCGGAGTCCTGGCGCGTTTACATCACTCTTAGCAATCCTGGCCTCGGTCGCGATAAAACGCGCCAGTTTAGAAAAGATTTTGCTTTTCTTGGCATCGGTAATTGCCTTTTTATGTTTCAACTGAGACCATTTATTATGACCAGACATGATTACAAAAGTTTGTTTTGTTTTTTATCAAATTCAAACCCCAAATGTTCATATGCTTTCTTGGTGGCTACCCGGCCGCGCGGGGTGCGCTCTAGGAGGCCGAGCTGTATCAGGTACGGCTCGATCACTTCTTCGGCGGTGGTTTCTTCTTCTGACATGGCGGCGCAGATGGTTTTCAGCCCGACCGGCCCGCCGCCGAATTTTTCAATCAATATTTCCAAAAATTTCCGGTCCGAAGAGTTGAGTCCCAGTTCATCAACGGCCAGCATGGCGAGCGCCTCGCGCGCCGTTTTTTTATCAAGCGTCTTTTTGTGTACCTGCGCGTAATCCCGGGCTCTTTTCAGAAAATAATTGGCGGTGCGGGGGGTGAAACGGCTGCGTTTAGCAATTTCCATTATTGCCTCACTATCAATGTCGGCCGAGAGCAGTTTGCTTGACCTTCGCACTATTTCGGCTATTTCTTCATCTGAATAGAATTCCATTCTAAAGACCCCGCCGGAAAAACGCGAGCGGAGAGGGGAGGATACAAGCGCGACCCGGGTGGTGGCGGCAATCAAAGTAAAGGGCTGCAAGTCGAGCTGAATCGTTCGAGCCGAAGGCCCTTTGCCGATAATGATATCCAGTACGCCGGATTCCATAGCCGGATACATTATTTCCTCGACCATTTTATTCAGCCGGTGGATTTCGTCGATGAAAAGTATGTCGCCAGCCGAAAGGTTGGTGAGAATCGAGGCCAGGTCGCCGACTTTTTCGATTGCCGGGCCGGAAGTTATTTTCATCTGCTTGCCGGTCTCTTTGGCAATCAGGTGGGCGAGGGTGGTCTTGCCGAGGCCCGGCGGGCCGTAAAAAAGTATGTGCTCGGGTATGTGGCCCCTCTCTTCGGCCGCCCGGAGCAGAATTTTTACATTATCCTTTATATGTTTTTGGCCGACGTATTCATCCCAGCGGGTAGGGCGCAGGGTTTGGTCTAAAAAGGACTCCTCTGGCAGGGGCTTTTCCCGCATTTCCGTGTTTTTCGGCTTCGTTTTTTTCATCTTTTTTAGTCCTGTTGTCTCTCCTAATGGGGTTGACATCTATCCTCAAATATGCTATACTACTAGAGTAATGATTTATCAACAGGCTATCAACATAGCTATAAACATTATAACACTTGTTCGTTTTAGGATGATAGTATAATTCATCGAGAGCAGGTCGCCGCCTTGGGGCGGGGTAAGAAGACACTGATCTCTAAGCAATCAGCCACAGGTTATACAGGTGTGCGTAGGACGTCTTGGCGATTTTTTAATTTGCTGGGGCTATCCTCCAAGCGCTTGTTACTTCCGGGGCTTAGCCCTGAAAGGATTGTTTAGAGATTAGTGTTTTTTTGTTTTTTACTCTTCCAGCAAGTCCACCACGCTTTGCACTTCTTCGAAAGAAGTAACGCCGTTTAGGATTTTAACCAAGCCGTCTTCCCGCATGGTAAGTATGCCCTGCGCCCGGGCGGTTCTTTTTATTTCCCGTTCGCTCGGGTTTTGGGGAATTATTTTTTCTATCGCTTCGTCTGTTTTGATTGCTTCAAAAATTCCGATGCGTCCGCGGTAGCCGGTCATGTTGCATTTTTCGCACCCGGTCGGGCTGAAAAGTTTTATCGGCGCATCGGGGTCTAGATTGTAATTTTTCAAACTTTTGCCTCCTGCCGCGATTCCATCCATAATTGTTTTCATCGTCTTCTGCTCTCTCTCGTTCGGTTCTTTTTCTTTTTTGCAATCCGGGCACAGTTTGCGCACCAGACGCTGGGCAATCGAAAGCGACAGGGCCGAAACCATGATTTTCGGGTTTGCGTCGAGGTCGATTAAGCGCGGAATAACGCCGGCGGCGTTGTTGGTGTGGAGGGTCGAGAAAACCATGTGGCCGGTAAGCGCCGACTCAATGGCCGTTTTGGCCGTTTCCGCGTCGCGGATTTCGCCCACCATCACCACGTCCGGGTCTTGGCGCAGGGCCGAGCGCAACCCTTCGAGGAAGGTGTATCCTTTTTCGTCGTTTACTTGGGTCTGAGTGATGCCCTTTAAGTGGTATTCGACCGGGTCTTCAATCGTAATTATTTTTATCTCCGGCGAATAAATTTTTCGCAGAAACGCGTACAGGGTTGTGGTCTTTCCCGAACCAGTCGGCCCGGTTACCAGTATCAGGCCGTTTGGCTTGGCAATCTCTTGCTCAATCACCGAGAAAAGATAGGGCTCGATGCCTATTTCTTCAAGCTTAATCTGTATCGACTTCGGGTCGAGTATGCGCATCACGATTGATTCGCCGTAAGCGCCCGGTATCATTGACGAACGGATGCTGATTTCTTCTGCGCCCTCCTCGATGCTGAAGCGCCCGTCTTGCGCAATCGTCGAAGTGAGTTTCATGCCCGACAAGAGCTTGATGCGAGAGTTCAAAAGGTGGTAGATGCTTTTTTCAAAAAACACGATGTCGTGTAGTACGCCGTCCAGGCGCACGCGCAATCGGGCGCGTTCTTCTTCGGGCTCTATGTGCACATCCGAGGCCTCGATTGAAATTGCGCCGGCAAGGATTATTTCAAGCAGGTGGGAAATTTTATGTATGATGTTTCCCCGCATGGCGCCCTGAATCATCTTTTCCATGTCCTTGATGGTCTTTATGTCTTTTCCCACGTCCCGCAGAATATCCGCCGAGATTTCTATTCCGCCGATTCTGGAGCTTTCAGCCAGGGATATTTCCTGGTATCTGCCCCAAACCTTTTCCAAAGATGCCATCGAGGCCATATAGAAAGTGGGTGCGAGTCCTTCTCTGTCTGTTATGTCTTTCAGTTTGGCGAGAAGCTCAGGAGAAGGGGAATGCACTGCGATAAAAATATTTTTGCCGAAAAGCTTGAACGGGGCGATGTTCATTTGCCGGACTTCTTTCTCGGGTATTATGCGCAGCGCTTCATTGTCTATAACCACGCGGGCCAGGTTGATATAAGGCAGTTTATACTTCGACTGGGCGAGCACCGACACAAGCTCCTCCTCTTCTTCTTTGCGCAGGTCAGCCAGCTGTTTCTGTTGTTTTTCTTCGTCAAAAGTAGCCATTAATATCAAATTATATCCTGAATGATATAATTTACACAATGCCCGGCGCGAGAAAAAAAAGATTGGTTTTGTTTGATGCCCACGCGGTAATCCACCGCGCCTATCACGCCCTGCCCGATTTCTCTTCTTCAAAAGGTGAGCCGACCGGTGCGCTGTACGGCCTTTCTACGATGCTCATGAAAATAATTACCGAGCTCAAGCCCGACTACATGGCTGCCTGCTACGACTTGCCCGGCAAAACCTTTCGCCACGAGGCCTACGAAGCATACAAAGCCGGCCGCAAAAAAGCCGACGACGAACTGGTGGCGCAGCTTAAAAATTCGCGTCAAATATTCCAAGCATTCGGCATTCCGATTTACGACGCGCCGGGCTTCGAAGCCGATGACGTGCTCGGTACCATCACCGAGAAAATCAAAAATAGTAAAAACAAAAAAGATATTGATGTAATAATCGCTTCCGGCGACATGGATACCATGCAGCTGGTCGATGATGAGCGAGTGCGGGTTTACACCTTACGGAAGGGAATTACCGATACCGTGCTTTACGACGAGAGGGCGATTATAGAAAGGTTCGGCTTTAAGCCGGCGCAAATTCCGGATTTCAAGGGTCTGCGCGGGGATGCATCCGACAACATACCCGGCATAAAAGGCATTGGCGAGAAGACCGCGTCCGGGCTTATCAAAGAATTCGGTACAATTGAGGAAATATACAAGCAGTTAAACACAAAAAACTCTGAGGAAAAATTTGAAAAACTCGGTTTGTCCGAAAGAATTATCAAACTTTTAAAGGACAACAAAGAAGAAGCCGTGTTTTCAAAAACATTGGCAAAAATTAGAACCGACGCGCCAGTTGATTTTAAGTTGCCTGAAAAAACATTTTGGGAAACGGCTGATTTCGGCAAAGTAGAAAATGTTTTTTCCGAACTTGAATTTAGGAGCTTGGTTTCCCGCCTGAAGGACTTCTTTAAAAAGAACGGACACGAGGTGAAAGAAGAAACGGCCGCCCAAGGAGGTCTTTTCGACGCTGCCGAGGTTAAACCTCGGGAGTCCCGAGGTTCAACCTCGGCGACCGATGACAGAGAATTGCGTGAAACCTCAATTGCCCTCTGGCTTCTCGATTCGGATTTATCAAATCCTTCCCTTCAGGATATTTTGTTTTTTGCCAAAACCAAATCCTTTCAGGAAGCCCGCGACAAAATTTTCAGAGAATTAAAGGAAAAAAAGCTGGAAAAAGTTTTTGAGGAAATAGAAAAACCGATAATTTCCGCCGTGGCGAAGATGGAAGAAGCGGGGGTCCTGATAGACAAAAAATATTTCAGAGAGCTGTCGGCCGAATATCACACTGAGCTCGAAAAAATTACCGGGAAGATATACAAGCTGGCCGGCGCTCCTTTTAATATAAATTCGCCGAAACAGCTTTCCGAAGTGCTTTTCAAAAAGCTCGGCCTGAAATCGGGCAGAAAAAACGCGAGCGGCAACTTGTCCACCCGCTTTTCTGTTTTAGAGGAACTGGCCGAAGAAAATCCGATTGCCAAAGAGATTCTTTCGCACCGGGAACTCTCCAAACTTCTTTCGACTTACATAGACGTGATACCGAAGATGGTGGGGCCGGACGGCCGCCTGCACGCCAAGTTTTTGCAGGCCGGCGCGGCCACTGGTCGGTTTTCTTCGCAGGAGCCAAATCTGCAGAATTTGCCGATAAAAAGCGAACTGGGCAGAAGAATCAGGCGCGGTTTCGTGGCGGAAAAAGGATACAAACTGCTCGCTTTCGATTACAGCCAGATTGAACTTCGGGCGGCGGCCATGCTTTCCAAAGACAAAAAACTCACGCAGATTTTCAAAGAGGGAAAAGACGCGCACGCGGGCGTGGCGGCGTTCGTCTTCGGGGTGCCGATAGAAAAAGTCGATGCCGAAATGCGCCGCAAGGCCAAGGTAATCAATTTCGGCATAATCTATGGCATGGGCGTTTCTTCTTTGCGCAAAAGTTTAGGGGGTACCCGGGAAGAAGCGCAGAAATTTTACGACAATTACTTCAGACAATTTTCCGGCTTGAGCGAGTATCTAAAAAGCGTGGAGGTTTTTGCTGCCCGGAACCGCTATACAGAAACCCTCTTTGGCCGTCGCCGATATTTTCCGAACATAAATTCAAAAATTCCGTACATCAAGGCGCAAGTTTTGCGCACAGCCGTGAATGCGCCGATTCAGGGCACGGCTACGGCCGATATCATAAAACTCGCGATTCGTTTCGCGAACGAGGACCTTGAAAAAGCGGGACTTCTTTCAGAAACTCGCTTGATACTGCAGGTGCACGACGAGCTCGTTTATGAAGTCAGGGAAGAAATTTTGCCCGAGGCCGAGAAGATTATAAAAAACGCGATGGAGGGCGTTCTTGGCCGCTCATACCTTCATTTAAAAAACGAAGTGCCCCTAGTGGTGCATTCCGGCCGGGGGGATAATTTAGGGGAAGTGAAGTAGCCGTTTGTGTGCTACAATTCAAGGATGCCGGAAGATAATATTGCGGCGCGTATAGAAGAAACCAGCCCCCATAAGAACAGGGTGCACAAAGTTCTGGCGCATTCTTACCTTTTTTATTTTTTCGCTTTTCTGTTCGCGTTCCTGCTCGACTTTGCCTTTCCGCTCAAAATTTTTGGCAAAGCGTATCCCGTGCTGGGGACAGCATTGATATTTGCCGGCACGTTGCTCATAGCTTGGGCACAGGTTACTTCGCATAAATTAAAGAAGGACGGCATAACCAAAGAAGCATTTTTCCAGGGGCCATACCGGTATACCCGCGGGCCGACCAATTTCGGGATTTTCGCCGCTCTTCTCGGCTTTGGAATAATGATTAATTCTGCCTTCATTTTCGTTGTCTCTATAATATCGTTTCTGATTACCCGGTTTACCTTTATACGTAAAGAAGAGAAAATCCTGGCCGAAAAATACGGCGAGCCGTACCTGGAATACAAAAAATCAGTCAAACTATGACTTGCGAAATTCTTTCTTGGCATACTTTTTATCAGGCACGAAAATTTTTTGCTAAAAATTTTCTCTGTCCGTCGCCGTCGCTCCTCCCAAGGCCTTCTAAAAAGTACGCCTGCGACAAATTTCGCAAAGCCAAAATATCATGATTTACCTTTTCTCTGGAGACGATGCTAAGAGTAAGCATTTAGCTTATGGAAAATTCATGAAATCGGTGCCAGTTAAAACCCCTGCCTCGCCGGCAGGCAGGGAGCGGTTTTTTGTCGGGAAAAATGATTTCAGCGCGGCGCAGATTGAAAGTTTCTACTCCGGCTCCGGCCTTTTTTTTGAAAAGTGCGTAGTGGTTTTAACAAACGTCTTTGAAAGGGAAGACATACTAGATTTTGTCTTAGAAAAGCTTTCGCTATTAGCCGAATCCCAAAACCTTTTTGTTTTCTTAGAAACGAAGCTCCCAAAGTCGGTGCTGGAAGAATTCAAAAAAGCCGGAGCCGACATACAAAATTTCGACCTGCCGAAAGAAAAACACGAAAAATACGACAACTTTCTTCTGGCTTGGGCCTTCGCCAAGCGTGACAAGCTCGGCCTTTGGATGCATTACCGCAAAGCGGTAGATTTGGGTGTGGGGCTTGAGGAATTAGTGGGTGTTTTATTCTGGAAAGCCAAAGACATGCTCTTGAAAAATAATTATGGCAAGTTTTCCGAGCCGGAACTCAAAACCTTCGCCGCCCATCTTTCATATCTTCTCCCTAAAGCTCGTAAAGAAGGCTTAGATGCTGAGTGTGAGCTTGAAAGGTTTTTGCTTGAAGCTGTCTAAGATTTTTACAGGTGGTACTAATTATAATGGAGAGATTGAAACCAGACACAACAAAAAAACCAGAATCAGACTTGGGCTTCTTAAAAGCTCAAAAGATTTTACATAAAGTTTTACTAAATTTAAGAAAAAAGAGAGATGACCCAAACGGGAAAGGAAAGAATATAAGACCGTTACTGCTTGTTTTAGGGGGAGGTATGGCTGGGTGTTATGGCGCGGGACAGGTATGTTCTCTTTGCCACTCTGGTTATTTGAAAGTTTTTCAGACAGCCGTTGGTGTGTCGGCGGGTGCCTGCGACGTGGCCTATTTTCTTGCCGGCAAAAGACAGGTATTAATTGGAACCTCAATTTTCTATGAAGAATGCACGAAGGAAAAATTTTTAAGCTTGTCTCACCCAAGGAAAATTATGGATATAGACTATTTGGTAAAAACCTTCACTTTTGGAAAAAAGAAATTAGATACGAAAGCCATAATTAAAAACCCTACTGATTTTTATGTACAAGTTGTAGATACTCAAACCGGGGAAAATATATTAGTCAACGCAAAACAAGAACGTAATTTAATACTTACTTCAATTCATGCTTCCATGGCCGTCCCATTTTTCTATGGCAAAAAAGTCCTTTTAGGAAGCAAAGAGTATAAAGACGGCACTTTTGCGACGCCTTTTCCGATAAAAGAGGTTGTTAAAAAATTTAAACCGACGGATATTTTAGTTTTACCTCAAACTCCCTACAAAAACGAACATGGTTCTGAGAAGTATAATGAAACTCTGCTGAACATCCTGGTAGAAAAATTCACAAAAGGCCGAGAAGGATTCTTGAAGGGTTTAAAATATATAAAAAAACAAAAGAAAGTAAATATAGGAATAATGTACCCGCCAGATTGTGGTATAGTAGCCTTTACTCGGGATGCGAAATTAATAAAAAGAGCCGTACGCCTTAGTGCCGAGAAGGCATGTGAGGATCTAGGAGAGCCAATGAATTTTAAAATAAAGTAGAAGAGAGGTTTATTACCGAATGTGAGCTTGAGAGGTTTTTGTTGGAAGTGGTATAGAATTTTTAGTTCTGGTTTTACCTCTTGTGTTAGGCGAGACCTAACGTGAGGATTATACACACTTGCATTTAATTTTCTGTACAAAAAACATCGTGAATTAGTTGAGTTGTACGAATTTTTTTGCCGCAATTTTTACAAATAATAGGTTCTTTTATTCCTTCAGGGTAATTATCTGCCTTGCCTTTTTCAAGCACTTTTTTGCTTTTTTCTTTAACATAAAGAAAGGGATTCTTAGATTCCATGTCCGCCCGCTCAGGATCGAACTGAGGACCTTCTCCTTAAAAGGGAGCTGCTCTACCAGCTGAGCTACGGGCGGATATTTTGTTTTTGGGTACGGGCGGATGTTCAAGCGAACGATTGAGATAATATAAGAAAAAGAGCCAAAAATCAAGGTTTTACTGTTCTTTCAACCATTCAATCATTGCCTTAAAGGTGGCTGGCCCGGCTTCGCCGTCGGCCGTCAACCCTTCTTTTTTCTGAAACTCAGCTATGGCCGCCTTGGTGCTTTTGCCGTAATCGTTGTCTATCCTGCTCGAGGTTCCATTGTACAGATTTAAAAACTCCTGCACCGTGCCCACCCTGGTGCCTTTTGATTTTTCTTTCATTGTTATATTACTGTCGGTGATTTCCTGCAGACGGTTGATTAAGTTCTGATATTTGCTTACCGCGGCCGCCGGTTCGCTTTCGATTCTAGTTTCGCTTGCGGCCGCTTCTTCTTTCACTTTTTCTTCGGCAGATTTAAGGGAAACGAACTCTTTTTTTAATTCTTCCATTTCTTCGCGAAGCTTTTCGTTTTCCGATTCCAACGCTTCTCTTTTTTGCCTTTCCGCCCCGATATTGCCCGGCTCCAGTGAGACAATCGCCCAGTAACCCACTCCGGCCGCGAAGGCAAGAAGGATTAACAAGATTAAAATTGATTTCAAATTATCCATACTTGTGTATTATAGTATCAAACGGCTTTTTATGAAAAGCCCGTTTCGCATGAAAGAACCAAAAACGTTTATTTTAAAAAGCTCTTTTGAACCGGCCGGCGACCAGCCCAAGGCGATTTTCGAGCTCTTAAAGGGACTGCGCAAAGGGATGCAGAAGCAAACGCTCTTGGGCGCGACGGCCACAGGCAAGACCTTTACCATGGCGAACGTGATTGCCGAGTATGACAAGCCCGCGCTGGTCATCGCCCACAACAAGACGCTGGCCGCCCAGCTCGCAACGGAGTTCCGCGGTTTTTTTCCCGACGCGGCGGTGCATTACTTTGTGTCTTACTACGACTACTACCAGCCCGAGGCGTACATGCCCGTAACCGACACCTACATAGAAAAAGACGCGCAGATTAACAAAGAAATTGACCGCTTGCGACACGCATCGACCCAGGCGCTTCTTTCCAGGCGCGACGTGATTATCGTAGCTTCGGTATCCTGCATTTACGGCTTGGGTTCGCCCGAAGAATACGAAAAAGTAAATTTAAAGCTGGCCGTGGGCGACAAAATAGACAGGTCTGCCTTGATGCGCAAGCTTGTTGAAATATATTTTGAGCGCACGAATGCCGATTTAGAGCCCGGGACTTTTCGCTCGGTCAGTTCGAACGTCGAGATTATGCCGATTTCCGAGACATTTATGTATCAAGTTGAAATTTCAGGCGGAGCGATTCAAAAAATCCAGGCCATCGACCCCGTTTCCTCGAAGGTCATGAGGGATGAAAAACAAATTTTCATTTTTCCGGCGAAGCATTTCATCACCGAAGAAGACAAACTAAAGCGGGCGGTTACAAGTATACGGCGGGAAATGAATGAACAGCTTAAAAAGTTTAAGAAAGAGGGAAAACTTCTTGAAGCCGAGAGAATTAAAAGAAGGACGACTTATGACCTAGCGATGCTCAAAGAAGTCGGGTATTGCAGCGGCATTGAAAACTATTCTAGGCATCTCTCTGGCAAGAAAGAAGGTGAACCGCCTGAAACCTTGCTTTCGTATTTTCCAAAAATAGGAAATCAGGAACGTACTCTTTCTCAGGTCCTCGGGTCGCCTGCGCAGAAGTTTCTAAAAGGGCAGTCTCAACCAGACCGTTTGAAGAAGCACTTTCCTGATTTCCTTACCATAATCGACGAATCACATGTGACCTTGCCACAGCTTCAGGGTATGTACGCGGGCGACGCTTCGCGCAAAAAAACTTTGGTTGAATACGGTTTTCGCCTGCCCAGCGCCAAAGACAACCGCCCGCTCAAATACGAAGAATTTGAAAATAGAATTGGCCCGGTGATTTATACCAGCGCCACGCCAGGACGGGAAGAGAGAGAACAAAGCGAACAAATTGTCGAGCAAATCATTCGCCCCACCGGCCTGGTAGACCCTGAAATTTTTGTAAGGCCGGTTACAGCTCACGGAAAAGAAGAATTCTCGCGAGCTGGCAAAAGTTACCATGGCCAGGCCCGCCCGCCATCGCCTGATGCCGAAGGCTATGGCGGGCAGGTTCAGGATTTCATAGCCGAAGCTGAAAAGACGGTTAAAAAAGGTTTCCGTGTGCTAGCCACTACGCTCACCAAGCGCATGGCCGAAGACCTTTCCGCGTATTTGAAAGAAAAAAACATCAAAGCCGAATATTTGCATAGCGATATCAAAACCATAGACCGCATAAAAATCCTTACCAAGTTTCGCCGAGGGGATTTTGATATTCTGGTGGGCGTGAATCTTTTGCGCGAGGGTTTGGATTTGCCCGAAGTCGCGCTTATTGGCGTGTTAGACGCCGATAAAGAAGGATTTCTTCGTTCCGAAACATCGCTCATTCAAATTATCGGCCGGGCGGCCAGGAATGCCGAAGGCAGAGTGATTCTTTACGCCGACCATCCTACCGGCTCGCTCGAGAACGCCATAAAAGAAACCACCCGCCGCCGGAACATCCAGCTTGCGTACAATAAAAAGCACGGCATCACGCCGAAGACAATTTCCAAGAACATCAAAGACATTACCGAAGAGCTAGAGAGCGAGCACAGGAAGGCCGTCAGCGTCGAGCTCACACTCGACCTAGAACTTTTCAAAAAGGCCTTTGCTAAAGATAAAAAAGGGAAGGGGAAGAATGAATCAGACACGATAAAGAACATGATGCTCTCTGATGAAGAGCGCAATAAAGTAGTTTACGAGAAAATAATTAAAATAAAAGAGCGTGAAATGAACCGCGCGGTGAAAGAGCTGGATTTTGAGACTGCCGCTATACTGAGAGATGAGATAATTGTACTGAAAAATAAAGCAAAAATTTAGTTTTGAATTTTAATTCATCTATTGTAGTATTCGTATATACCCCCTACGAGTAATGGCGGGGTAGTTCTCGTTTATGATAAAAGGAAACGAAAAATCAAAAGAAGAAAGCAAGATAGTGATTAAAGGCGCGAGGACACATAACCTTAAGAATATAAACGTCGAAATGCCGCGCAATAGTATGGTGGTGATTACCGGCGTTTCGGGGAGTGGTAAGTCGTCGCTTGCTTTTGACACGATTTTTGCCGAAGGGCAGAGGCGGTACGTTGAATCGCTTTCTTCGTACGCGCGGCAGTTTTTAAACCAAATGCCCAAGCCCGACGTTGATGAGATTTCCGGGCTTTCGCCGGCTATTTCAATTGACCAAAAATCGCGCTCGAACAATCCTCGTTCCACGGTAGCCACTATTACCGAGATTTACGACTATCTGCGCGTGATGTACGCGCGCATCGGCCACCCGCACTGTCCTCTGTGTGGCGAGGAAATCAAGAAACTCTCTAATGAAGAGATTTTGAATTTTGTTCTGGAGAAGATAAAAAATCTAAATAAAGCAAAGAGTGGGAAAGTGTCAAAGGTGCCCTTTGACACAACCAAAGTTCTGATTTTTTCTCCGGTAGTGCGTGGGCGAAAAGGGGAGTATTACCAGCTTTTGTATGACTTGCTCGGCAAAGGTTTTTCGGAAGTTCGCGTAGACGGGAATATTAAAAAACTGCGGGAGCAGATTGTTCTTTCCAAAAACAAGGCGCACGACATAGATATATTGATAGATAAATTTTCCGCGCATGAATTTTTTGATAACAAGGAAGAAAGCCGGGCGAGGTTGGCCGAAGCGCTGGAGAGAGCGCTTTTGGAGTCTGACGGTTTGGTAACGGTTAAAATAGAACCCCCACCCGGCCTCCCCCTTAATAAGGGGGAGGAAAAAGGAGGGGGTGTGGATTCTGAATTTCTGCTTTCTGCAAAATTCGCCTGCAAGAACGACGGTTTTTCTTTTCCCGAAGTCGAGCCGCGGCTTTTTTCTTTCAATTCCCCGTACGGCGCGTGCCCCGAATGCAACGGTCTGGGCACGAAACATTACATGGGCGAAGAGCCGTGCGAGGTATGCCTTGGTGCTCGGCTTCGCCGAGAGGCCCTGCATGTTTTTGTAAACTCCGGCGAAGAAAGAAAAAATATTTTGGAGCTTTCTTCGCTTTCCATAAAAGATGCGGCAGAGTTTTTCAGGACTTTGAAACTTTCTGAACAAGAAAAGGAAATTTCTCTGCCGGTCACGCGCGAGATAGAAGCCCGGCTCAAATTCATGCTCGATGTCGGCTTGGATTATCTGCAGCTTTCCCGCAAGGCCAACACCTTATCCGGTGGCGAGGCCCAGCGCATACGGCTGGCTTCGCAGCTCGGTTCGCGCTTAGTGGGCGCTTTGTACGTACTTGATGAACCGACTATTGGGCTTCACCAGCGAGATAACGACCGGCTGATAAAAACACTGAAAGACCTCCGCGATTTGGGCAACACTATTTTGGTGGTAGAGCACGACGAAGATACTATTTACGCCTCTGATTATATTGTGGATATTGGCCCCCAAGCCGGAGTACATGGGGGAAAAATCGTCGCATCTGGCTGGTTGGATGAATTATTAACAGCCAAAAAGAACCAAAGTGGCTCTAGGACTCTTTCGTACCTGCGCGGAGAAACAAAAATCCCAGTTCCCAAAAAACGGCGCGAGGGCAAAGGCGCGCTGCGCATTGCCGGCGGGAAGGTTTTCAATATCAAAAATCTGAATGTCGAAGTGCCTCTGGGGGTAATGAACGTGATTACGGGTGTATCCGGCTCGGGTAAGAGTTCTTTCATGTACGAGATTCTGTACAAAAATTTGCAAGCCCGCTACGAGAGAAGGTATCGTTCGAATGAAGTTTTTAACTGCTCATCTTTTTCCGGCGCCGAATATTTATCCCGTGTGGTCTTAATCGACCAGTCGCCCATCGGTCGCACGCCGCGCTCGAATTTGGCGACCTATACCGGCGCCTTTACACATATCAGGGATTTATTCGCAACGACCGAAGACGCTCGCGTGCGCGGATGGAAGGCAAACCGCTTTTCTTTTAACGTAAAAGGCGGGCGCTGCGAGGCTTGCGAGGGCAACGGCGAAATCGCGGTAGAAATGCATTTCTTGCCCACGGTGTACGTAACCTGCGACGTGTGTTTAGGTAAGCGCTTTGACAAAGAGACCTTGACCGTAAAATATAAAAAGAAAAACATTTACGAGGTTTTAAAAATGACCGTCGAAGAAGGGCTTGTTTTCTTTAAAGATATTCCAGCCATTTACGACCGGCTTTCTACTCTAATGGGGGTGGGGCTCGGGTATCTAGAGCTCGGCCAGCCAGCCACCACACTCTCGGGCGGCGAAGCGCAGCGGGTAAAAATCTCGAGTGAACTCTTCCGGCCGCATTACGAAAAAACAATTTATCTCTTAGACGAGCCCACCGTGGGGCTTCATTACGACGATGTTGCCAAACTGCTTGAGGTTTTGAATCAGCTTGTTTCAAAAGGGAATACAGTGGTGCTGATAGAACACAATCTGGACGTCGTAAAAAACGCCGACAGCGTAATTGATTTTGGGCCGGAGGGGGGAGTAGCCGGCGGCAACTTGGTAGCAAAAGGTACGCCGGAAAATGTGGCGAGCAACGCGAAGAGTTATACTGGGAAATACCTAAAAAGGGTCTTGAAAAAATGAAATCAGAGGAATTCAAGAAATTGAAAATTCCAGACACGCCGGGCGTGTACTTTTTCAAGAAGGGAAAAGAAATTTTATACGTAGGCAAGGCCACATCTCTCAAAGACAGAATTAAAAGTTATTTCGGCAAAGATTTGATAGAAACCCGCGGACCGATTTTAGTTGATTTAATTTCAAAGGCAGACAAGATTTCTTGGCAGAAGACCGACAGCGTGCTCGAAGCGCTAATTCTTGAAGCGGAACTCATAAAAAAACACCAGCCCAAATACAATACAAAAGAAAAATCAGACACCAGCTTTAATCATGTCGGCATAACCTCGGAAAAAATTCCCCAAGTTTTAGTTGTACGGGGAAAAGACATCAGGCACCACGCATTCAAAAAAGTTTTCGGGCCGTATCCCAGCGGGGGAGACCTTAGACTGGCGCTTAAAATTATTCGGCCGGTATTTCCTTTCCTTGACGCAAAATCTCTGAATGTTTACACGTTTTACAGACAAATAGGTCTGGTGCCCGATGTTTCTTTTCCTGACGGCATAAAAGTATACAAAGAAAATTTAAAAAACTTGGTTTTGTTTTTTGAAGGCAAAAAGAAAAAAGTTCTCGAGAACCTTGAGAAGCAAATGAAAAAATCAGCCAAGGCCCAAGATTTCGAGCGGGCAGGGGAAATAAAAAAACAGATATTCTCTTTGAGGCACATAAACGATGTGGCTCTACTTAATAATAGAGGCTCGGGTGCTTACGAGCGAACCCTTGGTAGGAGCGACGGCGACGGACAGAGAAAATTTTTAGCAGAAAATTTTCGTGGTGAGTCCGGAAGCACTCGAGCCGGAATTAAGAGGATAGAGGCCTACGATATCGCTCACATGAACGGTAAAAGCATGGTCGGGGTTATGGTTGTCGTAGAAGAAGGGGAAGTTGCGAAAAATGAATACAGGAAATTCAAGATAAGAACGCAAGAAAATTCTAACGACACCGGCGCGCTCGCGGAAGTTCTTTCGCGCCGTTTTGCGCACGCAGAGTGGAAATTTCCTGACTTGATGGTTACGGACGGCGGGACCGCCCAGTTAAATGCCGCGCGTGGAGTAATATCAAAATTCAACCTGGATATTGATGTAGTTTCGGTTCTGAAAGACGAGAGACATCAGCCAAAAGAAATTTTAGGCGACAGGAAATTGGCAGAGAAGTATAAAAAAGAGATTTTATTGGCTAACAGCGAGGCGCATCGCTTCGCGATCGCCTACCACAAAAAGGCACGGGGCAAAAACTTCATAAAATAGTATAATTCTAGCCATGGATAAAACCGCTGAACTTAAGAAACTTGAAGCTGAAATGGCCGCCGACAAAAATCTTCCACTTAAAACTAATTTGGTTTTTGGCGAAGGAAATCCAGAGTGCGAAGTGCTTTTTATTGGTGAGGCGCCGGGCTTAAACGAAGACCAACAGAAGAGGCCTTTTGTCGGCCGGGCCGGCCAGCTTTTGCGCAAAAACATACGCGACTTGGGCTGGAAGGAGGAAGATGTGTATATCACCAACATCGTGAAGCGCCGTCCGCCCGAGAACCGCGACCCAAACGAAGAAGAAATTGCTAAGTACAAGCCATACCTGTCGCGCCAGATAGAAATAATAGACCCGAAGCTTATTGTGCCGCTCGGCCGTTTCTCTATGAATTATTTTCTGCCGGCGGCCAAGATAACGCGCGACCAGGGGAAACTTTTCAGCGCCGGCAAGTATCGCATTTTGCCGATGCTGCATCCGGCGGCGGCTCTGCGGGGAACCGGGGCCATGGAAATGTTTGAAGGAACATTTAAAAAACTTCCGGCCGCGCTGAAAAAAGTAAAAGAGGGAAATTTCGAAAACAAAGAAGCCCCGCCCGAGAGCCGGCTGAAGCCGAGAATAGAAGATGTCCAAGGAAAACTTTTCTAATGTTTTAATAATACACAATGTGCGCAGCGTTCTTAACGTCGGCGCGATGTTTCGCACGGCCGACGCGGCGGGAATAAATAAAATTTACCTCACAGGATACACGCCCGCGCCCACTGACCGTTTTGGCCGGAAGAGAAAGGACCTAGCCAAATCCGCGTTGGGGGCCGAAGAGTTTGTGCCTTGGGAACAAAAGAAGAATATCACTTCTCTGTTAACTAAGCTTAAAAAAGAGGGAAGTTTGATTATTGGTGTTGAGCAACACAAACAGTCCATAGATTATAAAAAAGTAAAAATAAGAGACCGGAACGTTTTTGTTGTTGGCGCCGAAGTGACAGGCATACCGAAAAATATTTTAAAAAAATGCGACATAATCGCCGAAATCCCGATGCGCGGGCGAAAGGAATCCCTGAATGTTTCTGTGGCTCTTGGAGTCGTTTTGTTTAGGGTTTTATACCAGAAGTGAAAAACAAAATTTTTCCGGTACGGAATTTTTGAAACTTAAAAATTCCTGAAGTTGCCTCGCCGCCGCTCGGCAAACCCCTCCAAAATTTGTTTTTCACTTCTGGTGTACCGAGCAGAAGTGCGCGCTACGGCCGTTTATTACTTTTCTTAAAATTATTCCTTTACAACTCTCCTTTCTGCATCTTTCTCCCTTGCGCCGATAGGCCTCGTGGTGCAGCTGAAATTTGCCCGGCAGGCCGTGGATGTTTCGATAATCAGACATAGAATCCCCGCCGAAATTAATTCCTTTGGCGAGGGTCTTTTTCATCGCTTTGAATATGAGCGACAACTCTTTATTTTTTAGCGAGCCCGCTTTTCTTTCTGGATGCACGTTAGCGCGCCAGAGAATTTCGTCAGAATAAATATTTCCGATGCCGGCAATTACGCTTTGGTCGGTCAGCGAGGTTTTTATTTTTTTGTTTTTGCATGCGCTTAACCTCTGTGTAAAATCCTCCAGCTTAAAATTTTTGTCCAATGGTTCCGGGCCGATGCCGTACAGGTGTTTTGTATCATGCGCGGTTTTGGTATCGAGCAGGGTTATTTTTCCGAATTTCCTGGCGTCAGAAAAGGCCAAATGTTTGCCGTTTGAGAGCGTGAACACAACATGCACGAAACGATTGAACGGGTCGCTGAGAGGGCTATCTTTTCCTACAGGTGCCCAAGACCCCACCCTCCTCCCTCTCCTTGATAAGGGGAGGGTCGGGGAGGGGTTGAGTTTGTATTTTCCGTACAGCAGGTGCCCCGTCATCTTCATATGTACGAGGATGGTTTTGTTTGCCGACAGATTTATCAGGACATTTTTAGCTCGCCTTTCCGCCGAGAGAATCTTCTTGCCCATGATTTCTTTTCTGAACAGTTTGAAATACTTCGGGTCGGCGACGGTGTCTTTTTTTCTTTTATCTTTGGTTTTGAGGTCCGTCCAAACGTCTTTGATGCGGAACCCCGCGATGGTTTCTTGCAAACCTCTGACTGTAGTTTCAACTTCCGGGAGTTCAGGCATGATTATTTAAAACTTTCAGTGCCTCGCGCACTTTCGCGTTTGTATCCGGGCTGTTTGTCTTTTTCAGCGCGTCTCTCGCTTCCTGCTGCGAATAGCCGAGCGATTTGAGCGCTTCCAGCGCGTCGATTTCCTCGCGCATTCCCGCGCTGGTTTCTTTTTTGTCTTCGCCGTCCGCGACTTTGTCGCGCAGTTCCAAGATTATTTTTTCCGCCGTTTTCTTTCCTATCCCCGATATCTTGGTCAAGTACGCGAGGTCTCCCGAACTCACCGCTCTCTTCAGGGTCTTTACCGGCGCGATATTCAATACATTCAGTGCCCCTTTTGGCCCGACCCCGGGCACACCGAGGAGCATTTCAAAAAATGCCAATTCTTCTCTCTCAGCGAAACCATACAAATCAAGCATATCTTCGCGCACATGAGTATGCACCCAAAGGAACACCTCCCCGTCTTTTTCAAGTCCGCCGGCGGTGCTCTCGGGCAGGTTTACGTTGTAGCCGACTCCCCCGGCTTCTACTACAGCCGATTTTTCGTCTTTCCAGGTGATTTTGCCCCTGATGCTTCCTATCATGCCGGTATTATACACCAGAGTTTGCTTTCCGGCCGTTTTTCTGCTAGATTATTCCCATGCCAATAACCAAATCAGCCAAGAAAGCAGTGCGTGTTTCGGCGCGAAGAAAAATTTTGAACGAACACACGAAGCGCATGATGAAAGAAATTGTAAAGCAAATCCAAAAGCTTTCCAAAACCGACAAAGAAAAGGCCAAGGCGACCCTGTCTTCTGCCTATGCTCTGATAGACAAAGCGGCCAAGAAAGGTGTTATTAAAAAAAATAACGCTTCCCGTAAAAAATCGCGGTTGGCTAGAATTCTAAAGTAATACCATGCTAGAGATTTTGTTTGTGGCCGCTGTGTTTCTACCTTATGTAGCCATAGGCAGGACTTTGCACATGTGCAAAAAATTTCTTACTCGTCGCGGCTGGCGCCTTCCCGCGACGGTTCTTAAAGTAATCGGCTACCCCTTCAGTATCTACGACGATGTATATTAAAAAATAAAAAACCCTCCCCGAAACAGGGAGGGTTTTTATTTTTATCTGTTAAATTAATGATGCTCGGTGTGGTCCGCGGTATTTATGACGGTTCTATTCTCGCCGTCCCTCTTGAATGCTTTTCTCAAAGCAAGGATTATGAGGACAATGAGAAGCAGAAGCAAGAGCCAACCCAAGAGAGAACCCGGCAGGAAGCCGTCTCCGAAGAGAAAGGCCAAACCGCCCATGTTTACCCTCCTTGCCAGTTCTACTGTGTTCTTTGAGTAGGCGAACACTTCTTCTTGCACATCGGTGTCGTCAATGGTGTAAGCGAGGTTTGCCGTTACCACCACTATTTTGCCGATTTCAGCGCTTTCATCCACTCGTACCGTTATCAGAATGCTTCCTTCTTCCTGCGGGAAGAGGTCTCCGATATTTACGACGAGCATGCTGTTTTCTTCAGAGAAGTATCCTCGGCTTGCCTCTACGAACTCAAGTTCTTTGGGAATTGAAACCCTCAATACCACATCTCTCAGGTCTTCAGAAGAGACATTCTTGTATTCTATTGCGTACTCTACATATTCGCCCCGGCGGATTATTTCATCATTTCCAGATACGGAAAGGAACACCAGCGAAGGCCTGCCTGTGCCAGTTCGGCTAGAGGTGGTCACTACCGTAGTGTTCCGATAAATTACCGGGGTGTCAATTACTACCTGCGGCGACAATGTTTTGAACGAGAGAATATCTCCTTCGGATTCGCCGTATTCGTTTTCAACCACCGCGCGATAGTAATAGATTCTGTTCGGCACCAGATTAAACAAGCTTTCGTAGAACGTGTTTGACCCGCCACTTCCGATTCCTTTGTGCACTGTAGTGAAGCCGAGAGCAGGCGTGGTTCCCCATTCAAAGTGTCCGCTCATTGAAGAGTAGTCGCTAGACAACCCGAGTCCGTTCAAGCGGGCGCTCGACTGGCCCACATTGGTAACCAGAGTGGTTACAGCTGTCGGTGCGCATTCTCCGTAATCGCATTCGTTGTCGCGGAAACGGTTGCCGTTTTCATCGGTTCTAAAAGAACGCACATTCCCGCGGTCTATGTCTCCGTCCTGGTTTTCCGCCATGGCGCGGAAGTAATAGGTGGTGTCGGGTTCAAGGTCGTAAATCGTTTCGTCAAAGTTACGCGAACTCGAGCTGTAGCTTGATTTGTCGGTTTCCTCGTAGAGGTCGCCGCTTCTCTCGCCCCATTCGAACCATACCCTGGTCTTCTCGCCGTTGGTATCTACATACCCTGAAAGCATGGCTGATTCATCGTCGACATCTTCAGCCGAGTAAGTGGTGACGTTTGGCTCATCACCGCTTCCGCCGCCCCCGTTTTCATCGGTGGTGAACGATTTCATACTGCCGTACACCTTGTCGCCGTCTTCATTCTCGGCAACCGCGCGGAAGTAATAGGTAGTGTCTTCATCTAGGCCGTCCAATTCGTAATCAAAATCCGTACCCGAAGTATTTCCGTAACTCACGCGCGAAGTAGTATCTTCCATATCTTCGTCTTCGCCCCACTCAAACCATGCCTCAACGTCTCCACCGTCGTTTGAATCAACGAAGCCGTTTAGGGTTGCTCGGTCGTCTTCTATATCCGTGGCTGACCTGGTACTGACGCTCGGTTCTTCGTCGCCTCCGTTGTTACTGTCTTCATCGACGTATACGGTCACCGAAGCGCTTGACTGTCTGCTTCCGTTTGAGCATCTGATTGAATATGTCTTCGTGCTTGACAGGTCGCCGGTGTAGAAACTGCCGGAAGTATCTCTGTATCCTGCCCATCCGCTCGTTCCGCCGCTTGCAGCGCAGGAAGTCGCGTTTTCCGAATACCAATTTATGTAGGTTGATTCGCCTTCAGATATTTCGCTTTCATCTGCGTCGATTTCAACGTAGATTTCTTCCTGGGGCGGGGTAGTAGAGTCCTTTACGCTTACCTCTGCCGATTCAGTCACATCTCCGCCCGGACCGGTGCAGATAATAGTGTAGGTAGTGTTTTCTTCAGGGAAAACAGTTTTGGAACCCGAAGTTGAAGAGTTCGGGAGCCAAGATGCCTCGCAGGAAGTAGTGTTTGTCGAATACCAGGTAAGCACCGCGTGTCCGCCCCTTTTTACTGTGGTCGGAGTTATAGAAAGCCGCGCGGTTGGTCTCGTGGGTGTTTCGGGTTTATCTCCCACCGACACCGTCACCGAATCACTGGCTGACTTTCCATTACCGTAGCAAGTGATGGTGTATGTCTTTGTGCTCTTTAAATCTCCGGTTGCGAAAGAACCGTCTAAGGCCTTAGACCCCAGCCATCCGTTCGCTCCGCCGCTCGCAGTACAAGAAGTGGCGTTTTCTGATTCCCATCTTAGTGTAGTAGAACCGTTGTAAGGCACGCTTGAATCATCGGCAGAAAGTTCTACCGAAGGAAGTTCAACGGGGGGTTTATTGCCGACGTATACCGTTACCGAATCCTCGGCTGACTTGTTGCCGTTATGACAGGTTATCTTGTATGTTTTAGTGCTCTTTAAGCTGCCAGTTGGGAAAGAACCATTAAGGCCCTTTGACCCCGACCAAGCGCCGCTCGCGTAGCACGAGGTCGCGTCCTCTGATTCCCAGGTGATTGTGGTAGAACCGTCGTAAGGCACGCTATCATCTTCAGCGCTGATTTCTACGCTCGGAGAAGGTATAGGCGGCTGATTGCCCACCGATACCGTTACTGAATCAGTGGCGTCGCCGTCTTCATTGGTGCAGGTAATTTTGTATGTTTTAGTAGAAATTAAATTGCCGGTAGAAGCGGAGCCATTTGTATTTTTAGAACCGCTCCATCCACCGCTCGCGTAGCACGAAGTCGCGTTTTCCGAAGTCCAGCGCAGAATAGTTCCTGTGTTGTAAGAAATTTCGGTTTCGTCGGCTGTTATGTTGACCGTAGGCAATTCAATGGGTTTATCTCCCACCGACACCGTCACCGAATCACTGGCTGACTTTCCATTACCGTAGCAAGTGATGGTGTATGTCTTTGTGCTCTTTAAATCTCCGGTTGCGAAAGAACCGTCTAAGGCCTTAGACCCCAGCCATCCGTTCGCTCCGCCGCTCGCAGTACAAGAAGTGGCGTTTTCTGATTCCCATCTTAGTGTAGTAGAACCGTTGTAAGGCACGCTTGAATCATCGGCAGAAAGTTCTACCGAAGGATTCTCAACCGGTGGTTCCGTGTTCTTCACGATTATTTTTACACTGTCGTTTTCTTTGCCGCCTTCACCGGTGCAGGATATAGAGTAGGTGACCGTTTTGTTCGGAGACACCGTTTTGGTTCCCGAAGTCGCTTTGCTTTCCGTCCAGGTGGCGCTGCAGGATTTCGCGTCTTTTGAAGTCCACTTCAAGACCACGCTTTCTCCCGCGTTTATTGTAGTTCTGTCGGCGGTTAGGTTTACCGTCGGAAGACAGATATCATCGTCATCATCATTGTCGTCATTGTCATCATCGTCATCGTTAGTGTTGCCCGAGACAAACACTCTCACTGATTTGGTCGCAGACCTTGACCCGTTGTAGCAGGTGATAGTGTATGACTTTGAGCTGGTCAAACTTCCGGTATTAAAGGTTCCCGAGGTCGGTCTTTCTTTCGCCCATCCGTTGATTCCGCCGATGGCGGTACAGCGGGTGGCGTTTCGCGAAGACCAGGTTATGACCGAGGACTCTTTGTACTTTATGTATACCGGCTTGGCCGATATAGAAACCGTCGGGCTCGGCAGGCAGTTCGAGTAGCAGTTGGTGGTAGCGTCTGCCGTTTTGGCGAACGAGACACCCGCGACGATAGCCAGACCGATGACCCCTACTTTTATTGTTGCGCTGATTTTCATAATTTTAATTAATAATTAATAATCGGGTGATGTTAATTCGCCGGATTCACCGTGGTGTAGGCAGTGACGGTGCCTCCCGGGCCGGTGCAAGTTATTTTGTAAGTAGTTGTCTTGTCGGGGTGCACGGATTTCTTGCCTTCTGGAGCGGTGCTGTTGGTCCAATCCGCTTTGCAAGAGTCAGCGTAAGTCGAAGACCATCTCAATATGTATCCTCCGCCGTCCTGCTCGCTTCTCTTGGTGGCGTTTAAGGTGGCAGTCGGGGCGCAGATTTTATCTTCAACTATGATTCTTACCGTGTCGGTAGCCGAGCCGGCGCTGTTGTGGCAGATTATCCTGAAGGTCTTTCCGCTCTGCAATGAGCCGGTCTGGAATTCTCCTTCTGTCTTCCAATTCCTCTGGTTCTGCCAACCGTTGGCTCCGTTTAATGTCTCGCATCGGTCGGCGTTCTCAGAAGTCCAGGTCAGAGTAGCACCCTCGTTTATATGCGGGATGCTCACCGGTCCGTTTACGCCGTTTACCCTAAGGTCTACTTTCGGGAGAGCTTTCGGCGGTTCCGGTTTTTCTATCACGCGAACTGTAAGTTCTGCCCGGGCCGGTGTAGTGCCGTCTGCGCCGTAGCAAACTATTGAATAAGTGCTGTCTTTGTAGAGCTCTCCAGTAGAAGCCGAGCCAGAAATTCCTTTCTTACCAGCCCACGCGCCTCCTGCTACGCAGTATTTTGCCTTACTTGAAGACCAGGCCAGCGTAGAGGATTCGCCGGAGTAAATTTTATAAGGATTGGCCGAGAAAGAGACCGCCGGATGAGACGGGGCGCCCACAGTAATGGTGGCGCTGTCTTCTGCGCTGCCGCCCTCGCCCGTGCAGGTGATGGTGTAGGTCT
Organism: uncultured Candidatus Saccharibacteria bacterium; assembly: GCA_964596395.1. Classification (GTDB taxonomy): domain Bacteria; phylum Patescibacteriota; class Minisyncoccia; order Phycocordibacterales; family UBA9973; genus UBA9973. Next base: position 71,979 of record CAZQSY010000002.1, on the reverse strand, counting down.
CGGTCGAAGAAGGGGAAACTACCTTAGAGCCGTTCACGGCTCCGCCGGTGGCGAAATCGTTGCTCGTGCAAGAATCGGCGTTCTTTGAAGTCCACTTAAGCGCAGAGTATCCGCCATACTGAATGCTTTCAGGGAAAGCAGTCAAAGAGACCGTCGGCTTCAGGATTATAATTTCAGGATTTACTTCTACCCTTACCGTTTTCACAGCCGGGTTGGTTCCGTAATTTCCTTCGCACTTTATAGTGTAGGTTTTAGTGTAGGTCAGCGCGCCGGTAGAAGCCGTGCCTGAAATTCCTTTCTTGCCAGACCATGCGCCGAAAGCGGTGCAGACGGTGGCATTCTTTGAAGACCAGCTTAGGGTCGCGCTCTTTCCGTAATCAACCGGGTTCGGGGTAGCGTAGAAATCAACGCTCGGGTTGGCCGGGTTTCCCACGGTTACCATCGCTTCAGCCGAAGCGCTGCCACCCTCACCCGTGCAGGTTACTTTATATGTCTTAGTAGCCGTAAGATTGGCGAGAACTTTCTTTCCAGAGACAGCGCCGGCTGTATCAAAGCCGATGCCTTGGCAGGAGGTCGCGTTCTTTGAATTCCAAGTGAGTGCCGCATTGCCGTTGTAAGAAACATTCTCAGGGTAAACGGTCAAGGTGGCATTAGGTTTTAAAACATTAAAGGTCGCCGTTACCGATTTGTTGCTGTTCATGGTGACAGAGCAAGAGCCGGTGCCAGAGCACGCGCCCGACCAGCCCGAGAAAGTGTATCCGTTATCTGGAGAAGCTGACAAACTTACGGTCTCGCCCGCATTCTTGGTGATTTGGCAAGCGCCGCCGCAATTGATTCCGCTTCCGTTGACGAATCCTTTGCCGATTTTATTTACCGAAAGGGTATAAGTTACGGCCGGCGCCTTGGTGAAGGTGGCCGTTACCGAACAATCCTTAGTTATCGGTTTGGTGGTGTAATTGTTTCCGCTCGAATTTCCTCCGCAGGTTCCGCCAAAAACCGGGCCGGAGTATCCCTTATTCGGAGAAGCGTAAAAGCTCAAAATTTTTCCTTCGTTTACCGTCTGCGCTCCGTTCGGGCTAATAAATCCGCCCACGGTCGCCGAAGAAGTGACGGTGTATTTAGCAGTAACCGGGCAGGCGGGGGTGGTGAAGGTATCTACATAATTTCCTCTGACGTCGTACCAAGTACCGTTAATGCGCATACTTGCCACTAGGTTCATGTGGTAAGTGGTTTGCGGAGTAAGGCCGGTTACTGGCTGTTCCACTCTTATATTTTGAAAAGCCGAAGTGTAAGGTCCGAAAGGCGGTTGAGGAGTTTTAATATTGTTCGCTGAACCATAAAGCACTTCATTTTCGTTCGTGCCATATTCAAACCAAGCCTTTACCGGGTATGTGCTTGAAGCCGAGCCGGTGTTGATATAGCCCCAAAACTTTACGCTGTCGCAGGTGAGGGAACTCATGCCGGTAGAATTTACTGAGCTTGTCGCTGCTTCAGCAGTTCCAGCGTTTGAAACGCCGAAAAGGCCGGTAACGACCAAAACGCCTAACATCAAACTCACTAACGATTTTTTTGTTTTATTCATAAATTTGTTCATATTTTAATAAATCTAATATACAATTCTATTATAACATATTTATCAACATGTGTCAAATAGAATATAATTGCCTCATCGGCGATCCGCCGAAAGGGCGGAAAAGTAAAAACTGTCGTTTTCACTCTCTACAGATATGGACATTATCGTGGCTGTCCATGTCTCTAGAGAGTGGGAGAGAAGTTTGCATTGATTTGCGTCCCACTCTCCCGACGGGGCCATTTAGTTGTCCTCGTCGATTGTTTACCTATCTGTGCCGTGATCCCTCGGTTGAGGGAGGATTACCGTCGTCGTGACGGTATCCTTCCCCTGTTCCGGGAGGAACAGGGCGGTCGTCGCAACTACCGCGGTCCCAATTATTGCTTCCGTGGGGTGCCGTTGCACCCAACGGTACGCCGCCACGAACGGCCGGAAAAGAATGAAACCTTTTCCGGGGCGGGGGTTGAAGGTCAACTTCCCGCCTTGCCCGAAGGGGTTTTCGGCGATTGCTTGCGCAACCTGCCGACCCGCCTCCGTTGCCACCGCGATTGCGTTCGCCGTGTCCGCGGCTGTCGGCCTGACCGGCAAGTGACGATAAAAAATTTTGGCGACTCGCTGTCTTTCGACAAGCGTGCCGACAAAAAATTTCTTCAGACCGACGGCCTGGCCAAAGTTTCTGGCTCGGTCAACGATCAGGCCCCCGTCAAGGGCCTTCGAAACCGACGTGCCGAAGTTTACCCATTCGGCCTCGTCTGCCCCGGCATAGATGCCGAGGACTTCGGTGTTGGCCGGCAATTGATGCGAGCCGGTCACCACCGACGACCCGAGGTCGAAAAAACAGACCAAGGAGTCGATTTTTGCTTTCGTTAAGTCCTGCGCATTCGCGGTCGCACAGGTGACCGTCATGGCCGCGAGAGCGGCGAGCATCAGCTTTTTCATCGTAAAACTCCTTAATTTTGGCCTCGGCTTGCGCCAGGGCCTATATTAACAACGTGCTTGAAGCCAAGCCTAAACTAGCACCTGGCTTCTTTGATTTGTCTGCATATAGTATAGCACCTTTCACCCCAAAAGTCAAGGGGTCGTTATGGTTCAATACCTTGGAATCACCCGGGTATATATACTATGAAAATATCCTTAAATTACAAGGGTAGGAAAGGTTTTTGCTTTTTCCGGCTAAAACTCTGCTGTTTCTAGCTTTATTGTGGTGCTCCCGGCAGGAATCGAACCTGCATCACGACTTCCGCAAAGTCGTGTTCTATCCATTGAACTACGGGGGCATGTTATTTTCTCAGATAATTGGTTTGCCAGGACCATTATTTCTTTCTGAAGCATATTATCATAATATTTTATAAAACATATTCCCATAAAATTTTCTCTAAATTTTCTTGAGTTACTTCTTTTCTTTATGTAAATTTTGCCAAACTGACTTAAGGGCACATCAAGTAACCTTGACCAGAACCTTTTACTTTTTTCCTCAGAATGATAATGATGCAAGTGCAAGCGTATTCTGAGTTTTTTCTCGTCTACGCTATAGCATTTTCTTAGTAAGGTTATAAATAATTTTGCGAGTTTTGGATCAGTATTGGTGAAAACAACCGGGCTTCCGCGATACTTGCCTCCTTCTGCCCAGTACAAGGCAGACAGCACCGATTTTAAAAATCCTATATTTCGTGTTGGGTAATATCTTATTTCGCTGGCTACTTTTCTTTCCAGTTCTGATTGTTCTAAATTTTTCTTCTCCTTTCTTCTTTTAAGTGATATTAGTCTTACTCGAGCCAGGTGCTCCAGCTGCTTTTTCCGGTCAAACACACCTGGATATTTAGAGCCGAACCAAGTGGATAAAGTACTCTTCGGTATTTTTAACCTGTTGTATATTTGCTTGTAGCTACAACCATTTCTCCTTAGTTCCTCCGCCTTGTTCTTCAGGTCAATTTTATAGGTTTTACGAACCATAGTATTTGTGTACTAGTACCAGTGTACTACAGTTCAAATCAACAAGCAAGGAGGCTTTAATATATTGCTAAAACCCCAAGTACTCCATTATCTTCTCCGAGAAATGCATTTTCATTTCTTCTTCGGGCACTTTGTGTTTTAACATTGCCTCTCTCGCTTCGCCGGCCAGGTCTTCGCGCATCGGTACCGGAATAATCGGCATGAAGCCCCGGTCTGTCTTGATAAAAAGCGTCGGCTCGTGCTTCTCTGTCTCTATCCAAAAAGCTTTTATGTCTTCGTAAGGGTACAAGCGGTTTCGTATCATGAGGCCTTTTTCGTTCATCTCGTAAAAAACCAAATCCGGTTTTTTTAAGGCGAAAAGCCACGTGAGCGCGCCGCTTAAGATGAGGAAGAGGCCGAAAAAATAATTGCCGTAAATAAAGGCGGCGGCCGAACTTGCCGCGATGATAATGCCGAGCGCCCAGAACCAATCCTTGCCTCGGTCTTTCTCTTCGTATTCGAGGGCCGTCCATTCTAATTTTTTGTCTTTATCCATGACAATATTATACAATATATTTTACTTTGAATCACGAAACTCTTCATCGGCGTAGCTTAAAAAGGGTACGGAATTTTTGAAGCTTAAAAATTCCTGAAGTTACCTCGCCGCCACTCGGCAAACCCCCTTTTTAAGCTACGCCTCAACGAGTTTCGCTACTTTTCCACTTTGAACATTTTTCCGTGGCCGGGGATGATGTGGTCTGAGAGCGACAAAAGTTTCTTGCGGCTTTGAATCAGGGCTTTCATATCCATGCCTTTGGCCCCGGCCGGGTCCATGCGGTTTACATCTACCACCTGCTCTTCGCCGTCGAGCCAGAAGAAAACATCGCCCGCGACGGCGACTTTGCCTTCGGGGGTGTCTACTAGAAGCGAAAGGTGCTCGAGCACGTGGCCGGGGGTTTCTATGATTTCTATATCTTCGCCCAGAATATTTTTTTCAAACTCAAAAAGTTTATCTCTATCGTATGCCAGATTTGAGTCGAAAGTCACGTATTTTGCGTTTTCAAAAATTCCGGCAAGCAGAATATGGTCGGGGTGCTGGTGGGAGAGGAAAACAAAATCAACATCGCTTGTTTTTAATTTTTCTTTTTCCAGAGCGCGCAGAAGCAAATCCCGGTTACAGCCCGGGTCGGTGATTATTTTTTTTCCTGCCCGTTCCGCAGGCGGGCCGCCGGATTCAATCAAACAACAGGTCGAATTCGCCACCCAGCCATCTTCGGTCTTCTTGGCGTAACCCTCGAAAAGAATTTTTATTTGGGCCATTACACAAATTACGTTCGTTATTATATAAATTCTTGACTCAAGATAAATACAAGTGCCCTAGGTTCACCGTTACTTCCATCCGAAAATTTTATACCATACTTCAAATGAAACTTATATGTTTTCCACTTTAAACGATAAGATTGGTAATTCAGTAAAACGTCTAAATGAGCTGTATTATCTTTGTATTCACCCTTGATTAACTTATTTTTACCAAGCTCATATACTTTTCCTAATTCAATAAATGGAGGTTGCTGCTCGTTGGGAAAAGCATATCCATTTGTGTCTTTTTCGGAAAAATATATCTCGTCGCCTATTTTTATTTCTATTTTTTCTTTATCTAACCAAAAGTAAGCAGGCGTATTACCAAAATTGACTATCCTTCCAATAAAAAAGAAAACTCCTTTTCGTTCTTGTATGTCGACTTCCATCTTTAGATAAGGTCTACGACGAAAGTAATATTCATAAAAACCAAAAAGGACTGCCACAGAGGTTGCTATCGCGGAAATCCATTCTGGATTGAACCTTAAAACATTTTGACAGAAAATCATGGGTTATATTAAGTGGATTGGCGGAGGGTAGAGGACTCGAACCTCTAAGGGCTTTCGCCCGCTTGTTTTCAAGACAAGTGCCTTACCATTCGGCGCAACCCTCCTTTTAATTAATTCTAGCCCAGTATATTATTTTCTGTCTCTTTTTCAACAATATCGTTAAGCCAGCTCTTCTTCAATAGATGTTCCTCGTAATGACAATTAGGACAAATTATCTCTAGGTTTTCGGTCCGATTGTCCAACCTATTTCTATTTTTATGATGCACTTGCAAAATTTCATACTTACTGTAGCCGCAACGCTCGCATTTTTTACCCCTTTCTCTCATCAACCTCAACTTCAACGCTCTGAACATTACGGCTTTATCTTTAGGTCTGCCGATTTTGTATTTAATACCCTCCCTGTGTTTATTGGCGCAGCCTCTACTGCAAGTTTTTTTATTAAATCTTGCTAAGATTAGTTTTCCGCAAACTGAACATGGTTTTTCCTTTCTACAACCAATCCCGTAACAAAGTACACTACAAAAAACCCGTCCTTCATTGGTTTCTATCTCACTAGGTCTTCTGTAAATTGCCTTTTTGCAAACTATACAGCTAGTATTTGGGTTTCTTCTGTAGTCCTCAGGCACTAATCCAGTATACCACAAAAAGCAAAAAAGAATAATTTTCTGCTCTCATCTTTTACAAGTTCGGCGAGCTTGTTCGCGTGAAAATCGCCTTGATATCTTCCCAGCGCTTTTTGGCGACGAAGAATATGTAAATGATGTCTAAGATGCCGAAAGTGTTTAACACCAAAAGGGCGATAAACCATTTATTCTGGTTCGCCTTGGCGGCCACCCATAGCGAATATCCCTTCCAAAACAGCGTCCATACTAAAATAGGGATAAGTTCCCACCTGCCTGCTAAGAAAAAATTTAAGTCGTTCATGGCAGATATTATACCACCAAGAGGTTTCCGTGTTAACATGAATTAACCATGGGAAAGTTCCTGGGCGTTGATTACGGGAAAAAGAAAATAGGCCTGGCCCTATCGGATGAGGGCGGGAAATTCGCATTCCCAAAAGAGGTCTTGCGAAACGGCAAGGATGCGCTGAAGCGCGCAGGGGAGATAATCAGCGAGGAGGGTATTTCGCAGATTGTGATAGGCGAATCGCTTGATTACTCGGGAGGAGCCAACGAAATAATGGGCGAAATCAGCGAGTTTTCAGAAAAGCTGCGGAAGAATTTTTCTCTGCCGGTTCATTTTCAAAAAGAATTTATGACTTCGGTAGAGGCTCGCCGTTATCAGGATAACGGCGAGCCGGTAGATGCTTCCGCGGCGGCCTTGATACTTCAGCGATATCTGGATAAAATAAACACGTAAAGATTTTTGAAATATCACTTGCGAGAAAGTATATTTCAAAAATCTTGGTAAACATGATTACTCTAGAAGATTTTAAAAAAGTTGAAATTGCGGTCGGGAAAATTCTTTCAGCCGAAAAAGTTCCCGACACCGAGAAGCTCTTGAAGCTCTCGGTTGACCTGGGCGAGCCGGAGCCGCGGCAGATTGTCTCGGGCATTTCTGAATATTTTCCCGACTGCTCGGTGCTGGCGGGAAAAAAATGCATGTTTGTGGCAAATCTCGAACCGCGGGTAATCCGCGGGCTTGAATCGAACGGAATGCTTTTCGCCCTTTCGGACGACAACGGAAATTTTTCTCTACTGGAACCCGACGATAAAATTCCGGCTGGCACCAGGGCAAAATAAAAGTGTTATAATATTCTCATGTTAGCCGAAACTTTCAGCAGGTTTTTTCCGACACCTAGTTTCCTGGCCACGCCGTCTTTCGGATTAGATATTTCGGACGAATCAATAAAATTTGCAGAACTGGCAAAAGAAAAAGACGGTATCCGGGTGCGCCGGTACGGAGAGAGGAAAATTCCCTCCGGGATTATTGAGAGCGGGAAGATAAGGGATATAGATAAAATGGGGAGAATCTTGGACTCTTTGCGGCAAGAAGAGGGAATAAAATCGGTGCGTGTTTCCTTGCCCGAGGAACAGGTTTATCTTTTTAATTTAAAACTTGGCAAAGACGGTTTGGAGAACTTGCGCGAGGGAATCGAACTTTCGCTCGAAGAATACATACCCATTCCTCCCGAGGAAGCCATTTTCGACTACGAAAAATTAGGTGAAGACGAAAAGGATCTGAAATTACAGGTGGCCGCCATATCCAAAAATGTAATCGAAGAATACCTGTCTGTTTTTAGAAGCTCAAAGATGTCGGCCAATTCTTTCGAGCTTGAAGCGCAGGCGATTGCCCGATGCGTCGTGAAAAAAGGCGACCCGGGCACGTACATGATTGTCGATTTTGGCAAGAAGCGCACCGGAATTTTTGTCATTTCCGGCGGAGCGGCTGTGTTTACTTCGACTTTGGATTTGGGGGGAGCGATGCTCTCAGAGATGATTGAAAAGAACTTTAAAGTAAGTTTTGAAGAGGCGGAAAAAAAGAAAAAAGAATTCGGCCTTCGGCGTGGCTCGGAAAATACCGAGACCTTTTCGGTTCTCTTGAACGCTGTGTCTGTTTTGCGGGATGAAGTGGTCAAGCATTTTTTATATTGGCACACGCATAAAGATGAAGAAGGAAAAGACAGGCCTCCGATTAAAAAAGTTCTTTTGTGCGGAGGGGACTCGAATCTTATCGGTCTTACTGAATATCTTTCGGTGAGTTTGAAAACACCGGTGGAACTGGCCAATGTGTGGGTGAACATCGGAGGCGTGGAGGAAAATGTGCCGGAAATTACCTTGAGGGAATCGCTCGGTGCCGCCGCGGCGCTGGGGCTTGCCCTCGGGGATTTTGAACATGATTAACCTTATTCCAAACGAAGAGAAGAAAAAAATGGAGAAAGATTTTCTCTGCCGGCTGGCCGCTTTTTCTCTGCTCATGCTCGGCTCTTCGGTCCTAGTCGGCTTGTTCCTCTTGCTTCCGTCTTACGTTCTTTCTTCGATACAGGCAAGCTCTGTGGCAGATAAGATAAAATTACAGGAGGCAGAGAATGCTTTTTCGGAGTCGGACATGAATACACTGCAGACGGTAGAAACCTTGAGAAAAAAAATCGCCGTGGTTGAGGAAGCGGAGAAAAATAAAAATATTTTTTCTCGGACGGTTCTCGACGAAATTCTTTCAAGAAGAACGGGCGGGATAAAAATTATCGGAGTATATTATAAAAACGAGGCAAGCACGCCCGCGGGAAAGGACGGTAGGGGCGAGATCGTAAACGTAGCCGGAACGGCCGCGGACCGCGAAGCGCTGATTCGTTTTCGCGAGTCGCTGGAGGCCGGCGCGGCTTTTAGCAAGGTCGAACTTCCGATATCCAATCTGGTTCGGGCGTCAAATATAACTTTTACCCTGACTTTGACCCCGCGCCGGTCACAGCTTCCGCCGATTTAAATTTAAATGAATTCAATTTTTCAAAAAAAAGCGCTCATTGTCTCGGCCGTCTTCTTTCTTTTCTCCTGTCTCGCTTTCCTTTTTATTTACCGCGTGGTCGAATTTAGGAATGAATCTTCTCTAGAAAAAGAAGCGAACTGGCAGGCCGAAGAGGTAAAGAAAAACAACCTGAAAATTTTGGCTCGTCTGATGAAAGATACCGAAATCGAAAGAGCCGAGATAGAGAGTCATTTTGTGCGAAGTTCGGAGGCGTCGGCTTTTCTGGACGGGATAGAAAATCTTGCCCGAAAGTCGGATGTCTCGCTGGAAATCGCTTCGGTAAACACGGAAAAAAGCGGCGCTTACATGACCGTCGCGCTGAAAACATCAGGCACCTTTAGCGCCATTTACAAATTTATAAACCTGCTGGAAAATTCTCCCTATATATTGTCGTTTAATTCGATAAACTTGAGTAAAGACACCGTCGGCGAAAGTGTCTCAAGCAAAGACAAGAAAGACCCGGAATGGTCGGCGACGCTAGAGGTCAAGCTTCTGAGTTTTATCAACGAATAAAAATGGAAATTCCAAAGATTAAATTTTTAAAAAGAGAGAAAAAATTCAGGAAGGGGGATTCCTGGATAAAGCCCGACCTCTATTTTCGGTTGGTTGTCTTGGTTGTCCTATTTTTAGTCGCCGTGTTTATGGCATTCGGGTGGTATTTTTTCAGGGAAACGAGTATGGAACAGAGCGCCTCGGTTGAAAATGTTTCTTTCCCGGAAAACCTGGACGAGAAAAAGATACGCGGAGTTCTTGATTATTTCGAAGCACGCAAAGAAAAGTCAAAGGAGATTTTAAATTCCCCCTCGCCCGTAATTGACCCGTCGTTGTAGAAATGATAGCTTGAAAGTACACGCGGTTACCTGCCTGCCGGCAGGCAGGGCCCAGTTGGTATATAGAAAAAACAATGCGCGGTTAGCTCAGTTGGTAGAGCAACTCATTTACACTGAGAAGGTCGGGGGTTCAAGTCCCTCACCGCGCACCAAGCTCTTTTTGCTCCCGTAGTTCAATGGATAGAACAGGGCTCTTCTAAGGCCTTGATGGGGGTTCGATTCCCTCCGGGAGCACATGAAGATAAAAATCCTCTATGAAGACTCGGATATTCTAGCGATTGATAAACCCTCGGGTGTGGCTGTTCATCCTGATGGGAAAAGCGGGGAAGAGACAATTTCCGACTGGTTTTTGAAAAAATATCCGGAAGCGAAAGATGTCGGCGAGCCGATTTTTGTGGAAGGGAAAGAAATAAAAAGACCGGGGGTGGTGCACCGGTTAGATAGAGAAACCTCGGGCGTCTTACTTTTGGCGAAAAATAAAAAGGCACACGAGTTTTTGAAGAGTCAGTTTTCCGCCTCCGCGCTCGAAATTGCTAAGCGCGGGTTGGCGGACAAGCAAAACAGGGTAAAAAAGATTTATGTAGCAATAGTTGAAGGCTTGATAAAGAAAGACCACGACATAATAGATAAACCGATCGGCCGGAGCCCGCGGGATTTCCGCCGGCGCCTGGCGGGGCGCGGCGCGCGCGGGGAAATGCGCGAGGCAGTTACCGAGTACAAGGTCTTGAAAAGAGTAACCCTCCCCCTTACCCCCTCCCTTGTTAGGGCGGGGGAATCCTCACCTCCTAGCCCCCTCTCCAAAAAAATTTTTTGGAGAGGGGGGAGTAAAGGGGGTGAGGGCGTTTTTACTTATCTAGAAATTTCCCCTAAGACCGGCCGGACGCACCAGATTCGCGCGCACATGAAATTCATCAATCATCCGATTGTCGGGGATAAATTGTATAATCCCCGCGGGGAAGAGGGCCGCATGATGCTCCACGCGCTTTCCATTGAATTTAAAAACTTAAAAGGCGAAACGGTAAAAGTTAAATCGCCGTTGCCGGAAGAATTCGAAAGGGTGTTAAAATAAATAGGTGCAGGCCGAAACAAAAATCTGCGTAAACTGTAAAAAAGACTTCACGATTGAGCCGGAAGATTTTTCTTTTTACCAAAAAATGGGCGTCCCACCGCCGACCTGGTGCCCGCGCTGCCGATTCTTGCGCAAGATGTGTTTTGTAAATGAGCGTTCGCTTTACAAGAGAAACTGCGGAAAGTGCGGCAAACCCGTAGTTTCAATGTACGCGCCAGAATCCCCGTTTGCCATATGGTGCGTGAAATGCCACCTCGGCGACGATTGGGACGGCAGAGATTACGGCAGAGAATACGATTTCTCAAAAAATTTTTTCTTGCAATTCCGCGAACTTAAGGAAAAAGTTCCGCATCGAGCCATGGACCAGAACGAAAGGAACGGCGCCGGTTGCGAATATGCAAATTATTGTTATACCAGCAAAGAGGTTTACTTGTCTTTCAGTGTTCTTCGGTCTGAGAATGTTAAATATTCGCGTTTCGTTTTTGACAGCAAGAACTGCCTTGATTCTTTAATACTTAGAAATAATGATCGGGGATACGAGTTAGTAAAGGCAAGCCAGAACTATAATTCTTCTTTCTTGATTGCTTCTGACCAATGCGTTGAATCACATTTTTTGTTTGATTGTTCAAATTGCGTAAATTGCTGTCTCTCGTCAAATCTTCGCAATAAAAGCTATGTCTTTAAAAATAGACAGCTTACGCGAGAAGGGTATAAGGATGCTCTGGCCGCGCTCAGGCTGAATATTTTTTCAGGACAAACCGAAGCCAAAGAAATTTTTGCTGAAGTATACAAGTCGGCCGTTCACCGCTGTGCAAACATAAAAAATTCCATAGATTCCTCCGGCGATTTTGTAGAGAATTCCAAATCCGCGCGCCGGTGCTACTTTGTGGTTAACTCGGAGAACGTCCAAGATATATTTCTCGGCGGAAACGTAGTGAAAGATTCGCGAGACCTTGTTTTCCCGGGTAAACTTGAGGAATGCTACGAAACTGTCATTAGCGGTCGGGGAGGAAACAGGGTTATTTTTTGTTTTAGCTGCGGCCGGGGAAGCCGGAACTTGTTTTATTGCGACAATTGCAAAGGGTGCGCGGATTGTTTTGGCTGCGTCGGCTTGGATAAAAAGCAATATTGTGTTTTGAACAAGCAGTACACGAAAGAGGATTATGAAGCGCTGGTAGCGAAGATAAAAAGACACATGGAAGAGACGCCTTATATTGATGTTACTGGGAAAAAATACGGATTTGGAGAATATTTTCCACCTGCTTTTTCTCCATTTGCGTACAATGAATCTTTAGCGTATGAAGAATTGCGAATCTCTGAAGAAGAAATTAAGGCCTTTGGAAGCAAATGGAAAGATATAGACAGGAAGTATTACGAGCCGACATTAAGTGCGGAAGAAATCCCTGATAGTATAGAAGATATATCGGATAACATTTGTGAAGAGACCATAAAATGTCCAGGCGACGGGAATACGAAAACGTTGTGCGTTTCCGCCTTTAGGATTCTGCCCGATGAGCTCTCTTTTTATCGGCAAATGAACCTGCCTCTCCCGAGAAAATGCCCGAATTGCCGATACTACGACAGGCTGAGATGGACCAATCCGTTTTCTTTTTACCAAAGAGAATGCATGTGCGATTTAAAAAATCACGGCCACGCAGACAAGTGTCAAAATAAATTTGAAACGATGTATGCTCCCGAGAGACCAGAGAAAATTTTCTGTAAGGAATGTTATCAGAAAGAAGTTTATTAAAGATACAAATGTCAATATTTTCTGCTATCGCAAGGTTTATTGACAAATGAAAAATGACATACGAAACGAGAAAATGTAAAAATTGCCAGAATGATTTTTCGATTGGTTTGGAGGATTTTAAGTATTACGAAAAAATGGGCGTGCAGGCACCCCGCTTGTGCCCGGATTGCCGGGCGCAGTTAAGGCATATCTTCCGCAACGAGAGGAATTTTTACAAGCGGAATTGCGACCTGTGCGGAGAGAGCATGATTACCATATGGTCGCCGAATAAAGAAACGCCAGTGTATTGCGTGCCGTGCTGGTGGAGCGACCAGTGGGACCCGATGTCATTCGGATTTTCTTACGACAAAAGCAAGCCCTTCTTTGAACAAGTTGGAGAACTTTACAAAAAAGTTCCAAAGCCGGCGCTGGTCGGCATGCGGAATGTTGACTGCCAGTACGTGAATTACGTGGCCGACTGCCGGAATTGCTACATGATAGTGGAGTCTTCCAACAACGAGAATTGCGTTCACTGTTATTGGATTCAGAAGACCAAGGATTGTGTGGACGTCTCTTACACCCACCAGGTAGAGCTTTCTTACGAGGCGGATGATTGCCATGATTCCTACGGTCTAAAATATTGCAAAAGCTGTTATAGCTGTACCGACAGTTCCTTTCTTTTAAATTGCCGCGGGTGTGTGAATTGTCTGGGTTGCGTCAATTTGCGCAATAAATCCAACTGCATTTGGAATGTTGAATACAATAAAGAAGAATACGCAGAAAAGCTGAAAAACTACAAGCTGGATACTTACGAAGGAGTGGAAAATTTCAGAAAAGAATTTAAAAAGTTCGCTCAAAAATTTCCCAGAAAATATGCCGAGATTTACATGTCTACGAACTCGACGGGTAATTATGAAGTGAATGTAAAAAATAATCGCTCCTGCTTCCATTCCTACGATGCCGAGGATTGCGCTTACTCGTCTCATGTATGGCGCGAAGCGCGGGACTGCGTGGATTGCCACACGGCCGGGCGCACCGCCGAGAGAATTTACAATTCAACCAATACCGGCATTCAGGCGTCTAATTGCATTTGCTGCCACAATTGCTGGGGTTCAAATTTTGCGGAATATTCCTTTAACTGCCCGAATGGACAAAATCTTTTCGGCTGTATGGCTCTGAAGAAGGGGAATTATTGTATTTTGAACAAGCAATATAGCAAAGATGAATATGAAAAAATTAGGGAGGAAATTATTACCGGCCTAAAAAATGAAGGAATATACGGCGAATTTTTCCCGAAAGAGGCGATGCTTTTCGGCTACAACGAAACTACCGCGATGGAGGAATTCCCGCTTACGAAAGAGGAAGCTTTGTCACAAGGTTTTAAATGGGAAGACACCGCCCGCGGCACTTATGGCAAGGAAATAAAAAAGTGGGAGGAAATCCCAGAGAGAATTGAAGATATTGGTTTTGACGCGTCTAAGGAAGTTTTTGTTTGTATCGCCTGTTCAAAAAATTACCGCATCATTCAGAATGAGTTTCTTTTTTATAAAAAATTAAGCATTCCGTTGCCCAGGCTGTGCCCTGATTGCAGAAATGAAAGAAGAATGAAAAATCGCGGGCCAAACAAACTTTGGCATCGAAAATGCATGAAAGAGGGGTGTCAGAATGAATTTGAAACGGCGTATTCTCCAGATTTGCCTGATATAATCTATTGCGAGAGGTGCTACCAGCAGGAAATTTATTAAAATGGAAAACGAAACTAAGATTTGCCAGAACTGTAAAAAAGAATTCGTAATTGAATCTGAGGATTTTTCTTTCTACCAAAAAATGAATGTCCCGCCGCCGACGTGGTGCCCAGAGTGCCGGATGTATCGACGATTTTCTTTCGCGAATATGTATTATCTCTTTTGGCGTACATGTAACTTGTGCGGAGAAAAAACTTTATCCATGTATTCCCCCGAAGATAAAGTAGCGGTTTACTGTCCGAAATGTTGGTGGGGTGATTCGTGGGATGGCACCGAGTATGCTACCGAGTACGACCCTTCGAGGCCTTTTTTTGATCAGGTAAAGGAGCTTTCTTTAAAAACTCCATACGTCGGGGTGGAAAGTTTGTACACAAGCCTCAAAAATTCAACTTACACAAGCGGCGTTGCATGGTGCAAAGATTGTTATATGGTTATTGGGGCAGATTTTTGCGAAAACGTTTTTTACTCTTCCATGTTGAATGGAGTTAAGTACAGTATGGATTGTTTAAGTGTACGGGATTCGGAACTATGTTACGGGTCATTCGGTTTGTATAAGTGTTATCGCACGTTTTTTTCGGAGAGATGCGAATCATGCGTGGATGTTTGGTTTTCAAGAAGTTGTTTCAATTGTAGAAACTGTGTCGGTTGTGTGAATCTTCGCGGAGAATCCTACTGTATTTTTAATATCAAATACACCAAAGAAGAGTATTTCCAAAAGTTGGAGGAATTGAATTTAAAATCTTTTGCAGGACTTGAGAAATTTAAAAAACAGGCCTTTGATTTATGGCTTACCAAGCCGTACCGGGTATATACAGGGCATACCCTTAACCTGGATGTTACCGGCGAATACGTGTTTACCTCTAAGAATTCAAAAAATGTTTATTTATGCGACAGTGTAGAAAATTGCAAATGGACGCAATTTGTGACTGTGCCGCCAGCGAAAGATTGTTTTGATTATTCTGTTTGGGGCAATAATGCGACGCTAGTTTACGAGAGCGTGCATGTTGGGGAAAATGTTAATAATGTCATGTTTTCCTCTTATTGTTTTCCGGACTGCTTAAATTTGCAGTATTGCATTTGGAACATCGCCGGGAAAAATAATTTCGGCTGTGTGAATTTAAAGAGAAAATCATACTGCATTTTAAACAAGCAATATTCGAAAGAAGAATATGAAAAATTGAAAGCGCAAATTATTGAAGATATGAAGAAAAATCCGTATACAGATAAGCTTGGCCGGGAATTTTATTACGGAGAATTTTTCCCGCTGGAATTTTCCAGGTTCGCCTACAACAAATCAAACGCCATGCGTTTTTTACCAAAAACTAAAGAAGAAGCGCTTGCCGGAGGGTACGCTTGGGATGACCGGCCAGAGCCGGTTTACAAGACAACAATGGGGGCCGGTTCGTTGCCTAACACGATTGAACAAACGAAGGATGGTATTTTGAACGAGGTTATAGAGTGCGCCAACTGCAAGAGGGGGTACAAGGTTACCAAAGGCGAGCTTGACCTATTGCGGAAACTAGGGCTTCCCGCGCCTCGCGAATGTCCGAAATGCCGGGAGAACGCCCGGTTTGCCCGCTTGAATCCGCCAAAATTGTGGAGGAGAAGATGCGCCAAGTGCCAGGCGGAAATAAATACCGCTTTTTCACCCGACAGACCGGAGATTGTTTACTGCGAAAAATGTTATCAAGGGGAGTTTTTGTAATTTTGCGAAAATTGCAAAAATTCGGTTCGTGTGTTAGATTTTTGCCATGGTAGATAAATCAAAACTGACATCGGTAAATGTGGAGGAGCGCCAGAAACTTAATTTTAATTCGGGCGATACCGTAAAAGTTTGGTCAAAAGTTCCGGACGAAAAAGGTAAAATACGTCTGCAGGCGTTTGAAGGTTTGGTGTTGGCTAGAAAACACGGCGCTGAAATCGGCGCGACTTTCACAGTACGCCGAATAGCTTCGGGTGTTGGGGTAGAAAGAATTTTCCCATTGTATTCGCCATCCATAGAAAAAATTGAAATAACCAAGAAATCCCGCGCGCGCAAGGCAAAACTCTACTACGTACGTAAGAAAGCTCTGAAGGATGTACGCCGCAAGCTTCGTTCGGCGATTGTGGAAGAGGGAAAAGAAGAAGTGGCCGAGAAAGTGGAATAAGAAGATTAAAAACCCCGGATCAAACGGGGTTTTTAAATTTTAAAAATGTGTTAGTATGGGCGCAATGCCCAGGTGGTGAAATTTGGTATACACGTATCCTTGAGGTGGATATGGCCGTAAGGCTGTGGAGGTTCAAGTCCTCTCCTGGGCACCAGTAGGGAACTTTAATTATAAAAGTCGAAAACTAGTTTTATAAAAAATATATGAACCAGAAAGGATTTGCAAACGTGGTTTTAGTTGTCTTGGTTATAATTTTAGCTGGCGTACTCGGGTATGTGACTTTGGTTAAAAAGTCGCCTGAGGTTGATTCTACACCTCAGCAAACTACAAAAAATACAGCTATACCAAAATTGCAATTAAATTATCCCGACGTAAAAGATTTTCTTCCTTTGAAGGCAATTTTGAACAAAGAACTTAAGTTAGATCTTGAAGGTGACGGCATTAATGAAGTCGCTTTTGCGTATGCTACTGCGTTGAATCAAGAAAATAATTATTTCAGCACAGGAGTAATGATTTTAAAATACTCTGATTCAGATGGTTGGAAAGTTGTTTTTGAAGATACTGACAGAGTTTCTAACGGTGGTGGCGCGAAAAGTGCATTTAATATAGAAAAGGTTTCTGGTCTAAACAACAAGGAAGCGATTTTGGTGGTTCTCACGGAAGCCGGAGCGGGCACGGCAACACGTTGGCACCTTATAGCATTTGGCGAGGCATTCGGTAATAGTGAAATTTCAAAATTAGACCCATCTTCCATCAAACAGAGTATTCTTACTGAACGCGGATACCAAGATTGGGGGTATAACGGTGTTAAATTAGTTGGAAGCTATATAGTAGAGACACAACCTGGATACTCCAAAGACACAGCGCGCTGTTGCCCCGATAAACCGTCTATTGAGATTAAATATAAATTTACTGATAATTTTATAGTATTTGATTCAGTTAAAGAGTTGGAGTTTAAACCCCAAGGTTAGATTATTGTCCAAGTTTTCCCTGTTCTATCGCCGCAGAGAGGGATGCCACGTCGCCTATTTGCTCGCCGAGTTCGGCGGGGACGATTTCACAAGCGCTGTTTGCCACAGGCAAAGCTTCGCGCTCGATGATTTCTTTTATGCGTGGCATTATCGCGTCGCCGACGCGCATACCGAGGCCCCCCATGATGATTCGCTCGGGGTTTAAGGTGTCTATCAGGTTCGCGAAGCCGAGACCGATATGTTCAGCTGCTTTGTCAAAAACATCTTTGGCTTCCCGCGAGCCGTTTTTAAATTCCGTGTAAAGTTCTAGCGTTGTTATCCCTTCGCCCCATTTGTCGGGGTGCATAATTTTTGCCAGCTTGCTTATGCCAGTACCGCTTGCGTACCCTTCAAACGCGCCGCGTTTTCCGCCGACTTCGGGGCCGTCCGGAGCGATTCGCACGTGCCATATTTCGCCGGCAGTGTCTGTCGTTCCTCTGTATAACTTTCCGTCGAAAATAAACCCGGCGCCCATGCCGGTACCCATAGTGACAAAAATAATATTCCTAAATCCTCGCCCGGCGCCGAAATAAAACTCGGCCAAGGCACCCGCTTTTGCGTCGTGTTCTATGTACACCGGCAGATTGAATTCTTTAGAGAGTAAATCTTTCAAGGGGATGTTGTGGAAGCAGGGAAGGTTTGGCGGGTTTTTTATTATTCCTTTTTCCGCGTCTAGCGGCCCGCCCACTGAGATACTGATAACTGCCGCTTTTCCGCCGGCTTTCGTGATTGCTTGCCTTGTATGCGACACGAGGTCGTCAAAAACCGGTTGGAATCCGCGTTCGGCGAGTGTTGGGAATTGTTCTCTGGAAATTATTTCGCCGTCCGGAGTACCGAGCACCACCGCCGTTTTTGTACCGCCGATATCAAGGCCAATTATGATTTTTTCTGACATTATATATGGTTTCACAGAAAGTTGCTTTTTCTCGGGTCCTCGGGTCGCCCCTCCAGGGCTCAACCAGACCAGCTCGAAAAAGTAACTTTCTGCTTCACCCAGTGTTGCACGAAAAGCAAAAAAAATCTATAATGCGCCTTTATAATTATGACTAAAATTTTTACAAACTGCGTTTTGCATGAACTTGGCGCGGGAGAACTGGCGAAAAAAATAAAGGAGAGCAAGGCGGAGATACCTATCTATGAACTGGAAAGCGAATTTGAGGTGAAGGAAACATTTTTAGAAGAAAATTTGTGGCAGGATATTCGTAGAAAAAAAGCGCTGGCCTGCGCGGATGTGGTAGTGGGTGGATGGCGAAAGGGGGAATTTGTGATAGCTGCCTCCCTGCGCGGAGGAAATGAAAGCTACCCTGACACTTACGCGATGGTAGGAGGTAACATGGTGAGCAGCATTGATTCTGTTGAAAGTTTTTTAAAAGAAAAAATAGAGAAAGAAACAAAAGTTCAGGCCGATGAAAATACAAAGCTGCATTATATAGGCACTTACATAACACAGTGCCCAAAGACAGGCATCATGACCATGCAAGTGTGTTTTTTCTCATTGGCGGGGGAAGAATGGCTGGAAGCCTTTTTGAATCAAAAAGAAAGAAGTCAAGAGTCTCTAGAATACAAATTGTTTTCAAAAAATGAATGGAGAAAAGTTCCTAAAGAAAAGAAATTTTGGTATCAGGACAGGGTTTTTAATTTGATTTGGGACGCGATGGAAGTCTCTGGTCTTCAAGAATAAACCTGTATTTTTTATTCACCCAGACGGGGCCGGCGTAGGCGACGCCGATGCGCGCGCTTCTTTTAATTTTTACAGAGGTTAAACCTCTGTGATTGCCGAGCTCTTCAAACCATAGGCCGTTCGCGGGTACGGCGGGTTTTCCGTTTAGTTTTTTATCAATTTTTAATTTCTTCGTCAGACGGCCGGGGCCCGCTATCCCCTCTACCCCGCGAATTAGAATTGCCGCCGGATAATCTTTTTCCTCGGTAACAATGTTTAGCATCCAATGCATACCGTAGGTGAAATAAATGTAAAAGTTTCCGGCCTCTCCGAACATTACCGAATTGCGCTCGGTCTTTCCTCTGGAGGCGTGCGAAGCCAGGTCGCGCGGGCCGACGTAGGCCTCGACTTCGGTGATTTTATATTTTTTTGTTTTGCCTCTTATTTTTCGGCACAAAAAACAGCCGAGGAGCTCTTTGGCCACGGTAAGGGTTTTTCGGCCGAAGAAGTCTTTTTTCAAGATCCTGTTTTTCATAAGCTTTATGATATTATAAACCGCATGAGAACTGCTATCTTGGGAAAAGGGGTGTTCGGCCAGGCAATGGGAGAATACTTGTCGCGAATCGGGCATAGCGTCGCGTTTGATACAACTCGAGATTCTGATATGGTATTCGTCTGCACGGCATCAAACGTTGTTTTACCTTCGCTCCTTGGGCTTCAAAACGAGATAAAAGACCAGAAGATTGTAATCTGCTCGAAAGGTTTTGCTTCACCGGGTAAACTAATTTCAGAAGCTCTAGCGGAGGAATTTAAAAAATTAAATAAAATATTCTTTCTATACGGACCGGCGCTGGCCGAAGAAATTACAAGAGAATTGCCTTTTGGTATGGTGCTCGCTGGAGGAGAAGGGAAGGAAGAAATAAAGAGGGCGATGGAGTCGGAAAATTTGTACATAGAACTTTCAAACGATGTGATAGGCGCGGAAATTTGCGCAACGCTGAAGAATGTCATGACCATGCTGGTGGGCGTCGCGGAAGGAGTGGGGTTAGGAGAGAACGCCATCGCACTTGTCTTTGCCAAAGCGGTAGAAGAGATGAAAAATATCGGCCTTGCCCTGGGCGCCAGACCGGAAACTTTTTTGTCCTTGGCCTGTATCGGCGACATGCATCTTTCTGCTTCTAGGAACAGGACGCTCGGTATAGAAATCGGCAAAGGGCGGAAATTAGACGAGGCAACCAAAGAAATGAATTATGTTCCGGGAGGAGTGCATGCGCTGAAAGACGCGAAAGTATTGATTGAAGAAAAAAATCTTCCCGCGCCGCTCGCCAATCTGCTTTACAGGGTGGTTTTTGAAAACTTTCCGGCAAAAAATATTTTAAAAGAGATTATGAAGCTTTAGTTATGCTTTACACCAGAAAAGGAGACGGGGGAACAATGAAGACCTTCGGATGCGACCAGCGAATTTCAAAAAGCTCGGCGGTAGCCGAAGCGCTGGGTTCGTTGGATGAAATAAATTCTTTCCTCGGTTTATGCAAAGTGAAAGCAGGAGAGAAAAATTTTCTTTTGCCCGGAGGCGTGAACGCCAAAGAACAGATTTGCAATATCCAGAAAAACCTTTTCATCGTTCAAGCCGAAGTGGCCGGTTCAAAGATGTCTGTGACCGAAGAAAAAGTCAAAGAGCTTGAAAGCATCACTGATTCAATAGAGAAAGAGCTTCCGCCGATTAAAAGTTTTTTTATTTCCGGGGGAACGGAACTGGCTTCGCTTTTTGATATTGCGCGCACCATCGCCCGCCGGGCCGAGAGAAGGGTAGTGGTGGCGAACGAGGAGGGTAAAAACACAGTAGGCCCGCATACGCTCGCATACTTAAACCGCCTTTCGAGCGCGTTGTATGCTTTGGCTCGCTTTGCTAATCACAGCGCCGGAATTCCAGAAGAAAGCCCGGATTATAAATAAATTTTTGGAATGAATAAAATCGAACCCTGGTCGTTTACAATAGAAGAAACGCTCTCAACGCTGAAAACTTCGGAAGAAGGTTTGACTGAAGAAGAAGCTGAAAGACGGCTAAAAGAAAATGGCGCAAATGTTTTCCACGGGAAGGAAAGAAAAAATCTTTTCTTGTTATTTCTGCAGCAGTTTTTGAGCCCTCTGATTTTTCTCCTGTTGGCGGCCGCCGCGGTTACGGCCGTCTTGCGCGAATGGGTGAACACCGCGGTTATACTTTTTTCTTTGTTTTTGAATGTCGGCCTGGCTTTTTTCCACGAATATCACGCCGAAAACACACTGGATAAGCTGAAGAGTTACATAAAAGAAAGGGCGCGGGTGTCGCGCGAGGGCAGGGAAGAAGAAATTGACTCTTCGCTCATCGTTCCGGGTGACCTGATAAAACTTTCCTATGGTTTCAGGGTGCCGGCGGACGCGCGGATAATATCTTCGAACAGTTTGAACGTAGACGAGGCGATACTCACCGGCGAATCAACCCCGGTGGAAAAGGGAGAAAGCGTGTTCGCGATTACCACGCCGGTAGCCGAGCGAGGAAACATCGTTCACTCGGGTACATTAGTGGTGGAAGGGTACGCCACGGCGGTTGTTTTCGCGACCGGCGATTTTACGGAAGTCGGAAAAATCGCCGGCATCGTCAGGAGGACAGACAGAACCGAGACACCCCTAAGGAAGGGAATGAGCCACCTGGCCTGGCTTATTTTTTCTTTGGCGATTTTCATCGTGGCCGGGATTTTTATCTTGGGCGTGTCAAAAGGGGAAGGGATTTTTCCCATGCTTGTGCTTTCGGCGGCCGTCGGTGTGGGAGCGGTACCCGAGGCGCTGCCCATTGCGCTTACGATAATTTTGGCTATCGGCGCTACGCGCATCGCGAACAAGAAAGGAATCGTGAGGAAACTCACCGCGGCCGAAACCTTGGGCTCAACCACCGTTATCATGACCGACAAGACGGGTACTTTGACGCTGGCAGACATGCGCCTGGTCGGTATTTACGGAAAAGAAGAACTTTTGAAGGAAGAATTT
This sequence comes from uncultured Candidatus Saccharibacteria bacterium, assembly GCA_964596395.1. Classification (GTDB taxonomy): domain Bacteria; phylum Patescibacteriota; class Minisyncoccia; order Phycocordibacterales; family UBA9973; genus UBA9973. The sequence continues at coordinate 49,933 of CAZQSY010000002.1, read as the reverse complement.
CACAAAGAAGACCAAAAATTTTTCAGCCAAAGCCAGAAAAATCTTTTACAGACGGCTCTCTATAATCTTGACGTTGTTGTTGAAAATAAAGATGAAGAAGGAAAGAAAAGGAGCTTCAAGGGCAAGCCGTTTGAAGTGAATATAGCCAAGGCGTGCGCCTTGCACGGCGTGCCTCTCGGCTCGCTCGGCTCGCAGAACCCGCACATCGTCCTTCCTTTTAATTCCACGAACAAATTTTCGGTGTCTTTGCACGGCGAAACATATACCGTCATGGGCGCGCCGGACATACTGCTAAAAAGAGCAAATGTCTCAAAAGAAGAATATCTGCGCCTGGAATCATGGATAGAAACGACCAGCAAAGCGGGAAAAAGGTTGATAGCCGTCGGCAGCATCGGCAGGAAAAAACACACTAAGAAAAATATTTTACCCGAGAAAGTAAACGGCATAAACTTTCTGGGACTTTTTGTGTTTCACGACCCGCTTCGCCCCGAAATTCCGCAGGCGATTAGAAACATAGAGTCGCACGGAGCGAAAGTCGTGCTGGTCACCGGGGATTTGAAGGGCACGGCCGTTTCTGTGGCCGAAAGCTTGGGGTGGAAAGTTGCAGAAGGGGAAGTAATGACCGGAGGCGACCTGAACGATTTGCCCGATGAAGAACTGCTGGCAATTTTGCCGAAAATAAAAATTTTCTCCAGAGTTACGCCTGAAGACAAGCTGCGCATCGGCCGTATGTATCAGAAGCTCGGAGAGGTAGTAGCCATGACCGGCGATGGAGTAAACGACGCGCCGGCTTTAAAAGCGATGGATGTCGGCATATCGCTCGGTAGCGCCACCGATGTGGCCAAAAGCGCGGCCGACATAGTCCTCCTTGACGACAATTTTAAAACCATCAGTTTGGCAATAGACGAGGGGAGAAAGATTTTATCGAACGTGAGGAAGGCCATCGTATACCTGCTTTCAAACTCTCTGGATGAAATTTTTGTGATTGGCGGCAGTTTGCTGGCGGGTCTTCCTTTGCCCATCACCGCGCTACAGATTATCTGGGTAAATCTTTTTACCGGCAGTTTGCCGGCTTTGGCTTTCGCTTTTGACGAAGGCACGGACGGAGTGAAATACAGGGGAAAAGATTTGAAGCTTATTTTTTCAAAAGAAGTGAAAGTGCTCGCGCTCGGTGTGGGGGTTTTGAGCTCGGTTCTGCTTTTCTTGCTTTATTACTTTCTGGTGAAAACCGGAATGGAGCCGCAGCTCGCCCGCTCTGTTTTCTTCGTCTGCTTTTCTTCTTATATACTGGTAATCTCTTTTTGTTTCCGCAGTTTACATAAAAGTGTTTTTTCTTACGACGTTTTCTCAAACCGGAAACTGAATTGGAGCATCATCCTGGCCTTCGCTCTTTTGGTGCTGACCTTGAGCACGCCGTTCATGAGAAATATTTTTGAAATCGCTCCGATGCCGCTCTCTTGGGTCCCTTTCGTGGCGCTGTGGCTTGCCATAAATGTTCTTTTAGTTGAAGGCGCGAAATACTTCTTCCGCCTCAAGAAACCCAGATAAATTCTCGCACTTACTTTTTCTAATTTTTCTGCTATAACTAAAGGGTTAGTAACATGGTGCCTATGGTGTAGCGGTAACACAGAAGCTTGTGGAGCTTTTATCTCCGGTTCGAATCCGGATAGGCACCCCCTCATATGAAAATCCAAGTTTTGGGTTCGGGTTGCGCGACTTGCAAAAAACTCTTTGAACTTACCCAAAAAGCGGTCAAAGAGCTCAATTTAAAAGTTGAAGTTGAATATATCACCGACGTCCAGCAGATAATCGCTATGGGAATTATGCGAAGCCCGGTCTTAGTGGTCGGCGGAAGGCCGGTTTTGGTCGGTTTCACGCCGGATATAGAAAAAATTAAAACGCTCATAAGAGAAGTGATTTCAGTATGAACGTATTTTACCCTTTAGAAATACTAGCCGAGTGGCTCGCTTACTCTGTTTTTCCCATTACCCCCGGAACATTGCTGGGCGAAGCGGTAAATTATTTCATCTACGATACTCTGAAAATTCTGATTCTTCTTGTCGTTATCACTTGCATAATGGGCGCCCTAAACGCTCTTTTCCCTGTAGAAAAAGTGCGGGACCATCTTACTAAAAACAAACTGTGTGGCCTTGAGTATATTTTTGCTTCTCTTTTCGGCGCGGTTACGCCGTTCTGCTCCTGCTCCTCTGTTCCGCTTTTTATAGGGTTTGTCAAAGGAGGAATACCGCTCGGGGTTACCCTTGCGTTTCTGATAAGTTCGCCTCTCGTTGATTCGGTAGTGGTGGCTATGCTCGTCGCTCTGTTCGGAATCAAGACAACCCTCATCTATGTTCTCACCGGGATAACAATTAGCGTGATTGCCGGGTATGCCCTAGGAAAGATGAAACTTGAAAAGTATTTGGCGGATTGGGTGGTAAATTTAGAGCAAAATAGTTTGGCGAAAGAAACCATCGCCGCGGGGGAAAATTCATTTTTGAAAACCGTATGGGCTGAAGCGCTCGGCGTATTTAAAAAAGTTTCCCCATATGTCGTGCTCGGCGTTGCCGCGGCCTCTTTTATTCACGGTTACGTGCCGGCGGATTTTTTTGAAAAATACGCGGGCGTTGACAGTGTTTGGTCTGTGCCTCTTGCCACGATTATTGGTGTTCCTCTTTACGCGAGCGCAGCCGGGGTTTTACCCATGGCGCAGGCGCTGGTGGGGAAAGGCATTTCCCTGGGAACGGTGCTGGCTTTTATGATGGCCACGGTGGGGCTTTCGGTCCCTGAAGCTCTGCTTTTAAAGAAAGTTATGAAATGGCGGTTGTTGGCGGCGTTTTTCGGAACCGTCACTTTCGCGATAATTTTGTCGGGGTATTTCTTTAACTGGGTGCTGTAGCTATTTCTGTATTTTGGTTCTACTAATGTTTCTCGTGGCGCCTATTCGCGCAGTTTTTTTGTTTGCTTAGATATTTTTACCGCCGAAATGTGCCATAATAATTATTAATGGAAAAGAAGGTCAGGGAATACTGGAAAATTTTGGGGCCGGGGCTGACTACTGGTGCGGCAGATGACGACCCTTCGGGCATAGCCACATATTCAGAGATGGGGGCCTCGCGCGGGTTCGGCCTGCTCTGGCTTTCAATTTTTACTTTTCCGCTGATGGGTATAGTGCAGGAAATGTGCGCGCGTATCGGGCTCGCCACCGGCGCGGGTCTGGCTTCTAACATCAAGAGGCATTTCGGCAGAAAAATTCTTTATTTTTGCGCGTTCCTTTTGCTTTTCGCGAATGTGTTCAACATCGGGGCGGATTTGGGGGCGATGGCCAAATCGGCCCAGCTGATTTTTCCGGAAGTCGGTTTCGTTTTCTGGGTTTTCGGTTTCGCCGGCCTTTCCGTGCTTCTGCAGATTTTTGTTCCATACAAAGAATATTCAAAATATTTGAAATATCTGGCGCTGGCTCTTTTCGCTTACATATTTTCGGCCTTTTTCGTTATTACCGACTGGGGAAGCGTGATACAGAATCTGGTTTTGCCGTCATTACGTTTTGCCAAAGAAGAAATCTTTCTCATTTGCGCTGCCGTCGGCACGACTATTTCACCGTATCTTTTTTTCTGGCAGACCGCGCAGGAGGTTGAAGAAGAAATTTTGAAAGGGGAGAAGACAGAAAAAGAGAGGCGGACGCTCGCCAGCCGAGAAGACATAAAAAAAATGCGGATAGACGTGTGGTCGGGCATGTTTTTCTCGAACTTGGTTATGTTTTTCATAATCGCCGGAAGCGCGGCTACTCTTTTCAAGACGGGAATCACCGAAATCGAAACGGTGGCCGATGCCGCCGAGGCGCTTCGTCCGGTGGCGGGCGATTTTTCTTTCGCTCTTTTCGCGATCGCCATACTGGGTACTGGCTTGCTCGCCATGCCGGTCTTGGCTAGCTCGGCCGCCTACGCTATATCCGAGACCTTCAACTGGAAGGAAGGGCTGTACAGAAAGTGGAAGCAGGCCTCGGCTTTTTACGGCGTAATCGTGGTTGCATTGGCACTCGGGATAATGCTGAATTTCGTCGGGCTCGACCCGGTCAAAGGCCTGATATACTCAGCGGCGCTGAACGGCATAATAGCCCCGGTGATTTTTCTGCTGATTCTTCGCATAAGCGCGAGCCAAAAGGCGATGGGAGATTTCAAAAATAAAAAAACCTCGAATATCTTTGGCTGGCTGGTATTTTGCCTGCTTGCCGCGGTCAGTGTTTTCACCCTGTTTTCTTTCGGATGGAAATAGGTTAAAATAAGTTCATGCAAAACAAAAAAATTACCAAGGTTATTTTGACTGTCGTATTCTTAGCAGTAGTCGCTTTTTTGGTTTTTATTACTATTAATAAAAAAGAAAACATGGGTAGCGGAACAGAAGTAAAGGGTGTGGGGATTTCTATTTTGGAACAGGGAACGGGCGAGGAGGCCAAGGCGGGAGACAGCGTATCGGTCAATTACACGGGCAAGCTTTCGGACGGGACGGTTTTCGATTCTAATATTCTGCCTGAATTCGGACACGTGGAGCCGTTTACTTTCACCATCGGCGCCGGGCAGGTGATACAGGGGTGGGAACAAGGCGTGGCTGGGATGAAGACGGGCGAGAAAAGAATGCTCGTAATTTCACCCGAAATGGCGTATGGAGAAACGGGCGCGGGTGGAGTGATACCGCCCAACGCAACTATTAGTTTTGAAGTGCAATTATTAGAAATAATAAAATAAAAAAAAGATGGATATTTTAACAGAAAACAGGGGCAGGTTGAATTATTGGCTAAAGGTGGCCTTAGTAGCCTTTCTAATCGCTTTCGTTGTCAGCGGTTTTTCGGACGGCGATTCTGGAGACAGAGACAGTGAACCAGAGCACACGATAAGTTTTACCGGCCACGGAGAAGTGAATGCCGTGCCGGACATCGCGACTGTTTACTTTACCATAAACAAGGATGCGAAAACGGTGAAAGAAGCCCAGCAACTGGTGGCCGAGGTTGAAAAGAAAACTTTAGACTTCATAAAGCAGAGCGGAGTAGAAGAAAAAGACATAAAGGCGACTGATGCGTCTTTTTCTCCGAAGTATGAATATAAGTACGATTCAGTGAGGACGATGATGCCCTGCACCCCTTACAACTGTCCGCCGCAGCCGGGCAAGAGCGTGATTGTCGGCTACACCGCTTCCGAAAGCATAACGGTAAAAATCAGGAATACTGATGATGCTGGGAAAATTATTGAAGGCCTAGGCGCGCTCGGGGTGACGAACCTCTCTGGCCCGAATTTTGCCATAGATAAAGAAGACGAACTGAAGGCCGAAGCCAGACGCAAAGCGATTGCCGATGCCAAAACCAAAGCAAAATCCCTAGCTAAAGACCTGGGGGTCGGCTTGGGAGACATTGTGAGTTTCAGCGAGAGCGGCAATTATATGCCTTACTACGGCAAGATGATGATGGGGGCGTCAGAAGATAGCGCCGCCACGCCCGCTCCGGCCCAGTTACCCAAAGGGGAAAATACGATATCGTCAGACGTGACCATAACCTACGAGATTGACTAAGTTTCCCTAAAAGAGTATATTTAAAAAAGCCCTGGCAGGGGCTTTTTTAAAATAAGGCAGAGAAATTAAATGTCAAAATTCAACGAATACATACAAGAAACGAAGTTGGAGCTCAAACATGTGGTATGGCCAAGCAAGCGCCAGACCATTTATTATACGCTGATAGTAGTATTGCTCTCGGTATCGGTGGCCTACCTGCTCGGCCTTTTTGACTATGCTTTCCTGCAAGGGTTGAAGAATTTCCTGTCTTTTTAAACTATGTCCAAACAAGAAGCACAAGGCGCTAGAAACTGGTACGCCATTCACACTTACGCCGGCTACGAGAATGTGGTCCTGCGAAACTTGAAACAGCGTATAGAGTCGCTCGGCATGAACGACAAGATTTTTAGCGTGGTTGTGCCGACGGAGAAAAAAATAAAAATAAAAGGAGGCAAGCGGGTCGAAGTGGAAGAAAAAATTTACCCCGGGTATGTGCTGGTAGACATGATTGTGACCGACGATTCCTGGTACGTGGTGCGGAATACTCCGCGGGTTACCGGTTTCGTAGGCGCGGGAGTGAATCCGGTACCCCTTCGCAAAGAGGAAGTTGAATACCTTTTCAAGAAAATGGATACCGGCGTGGCCAAGCACAATATAGACCTGGCGATAGACGAGACGGTGCTAATTGCCGACGGGCCGTTCAAAGACCTAGAAGGCAAAGTGAGCTCGGTAGACCAGGAGAGGGGCAAGGTCAAGGTGCTGGTATCAATGTTCGGCAGAGAAACCCCGGTAGAACTGGATTTCTTGCAAGTTAAGAAGACATAAGGTAATCTCAAAAAATATATGGCAAAGAAAGTAATCAAAAGAGTGAAAATAATAACGGAGGCCGCCAAGGCCACTCCGGCCCCGCCACTCGGCCCCGCCTTGGGACAGGCCGGCATAAATATCGGCGACTTCGTGACCAAATTCAATGCGGCGTCAAAAGAACTGGCGGGCAACAAAGTCACTGTGCACATCACGGTGTATGAAGACCGAAGTTATGATTTCATAGTCAAGACGCCTCCGGCCACCAACCTAATTTTGAAAGCCGCCGGGATAGAGAAGGGTTCGGGCAAGAATGTCTTAAGCAAGGCCGGAAAAATCACCAAGGCCCAGGCCTTAGAAATTGCCGGAAAGAAAAAGAAAGACCTGAATGCCAAAGACGATGAAGGCGCGATAAGGATTATCGCCGGTTCGGCCCGAAGCATGGGTATCGAAGTGAAGGACTAAATAATGAAAGCGCCCTCTCGGGCGCTTTTTGATTTGTTGTAATTTTTTCATCCCCAGAGTATATTTAGAGGAATGAAGAAACTCGCCGGAAAATCTGAAAAATACAAGAGACCGTCCTGGGATGAATATTTTTTGGATATAGTTGATGCGGTGAGTTTGCGCGCTACTTGCGACCGAGGCGGTAGGGGTTGTGTTATAACCCGAGACAACAGAATTCTCTCTACTGGATATCTGGGTTCAGCTTCTGGATTACCGCACTGCAGTGATGTCGGGCATGATGGAAAGGTTGGTAGTTATTGCGCTAGGACAATTCATTCCGAACATAATGCTATGAAGCAAGCATTAAATTCTGATATTTCTTTGAATGGTGCCACAATGTATTGTGAAGTTGCGCCTTGCGAAGCGTGCGCAAAGATGGCCAATAGCTTAGGAATTAAAAAAATTATTTGCAAAAAATAAAATGGTAAACCTGAAGCAACTGCAAAAGGAGGTAATGCGGAATAAAATAGAAAAAGGTTTTAACACGACCGATATCGCCCAAGAATTTTGCCGCGCTCACGAAGAACTTTCTGAAGCGTTCAAGAAACATAATCGCGGAGAAGATGGTGTGGCGGAGGAGCTTGCAGATGTCGCCATTTTTCTGCTCGGCATATGCGAGATTTTTGGATTTGACCTAGAGAAAGAAGTAACTAGGAAAATCGAGATTAATAAAAAAAGAAAATACAGGAAAGAAAAGACACCCGAAGGGAAAGATATTTTTGTAAGAGTCAGAACACCCGAAGACCCTTAAATTCTCTCGTACACCGAAAAAGCATAACGATGCGGATTTTTGTCGTCCGGCTCGTGTTCTTCACGGGAGGACTCTTTCCAGATAGCCGAATTTATCTCTGGGAAAAAAGTGTCCGCTTCGGGGAAAGATTCAAGCACATGCGTGATGTAAAGCCGGTCTGCTTTCTCTAGTATGAGCTTGTATATCTGCCCACCACCAATGATAAAAACTTCTTCTTCAAGCGGCACAGTGTTTTTCAAAATTTTTTCAAGTTCTTCTAGCGAATGCGCTACCTCTGTCCCGGGAGTATCGTATGAAGGGTCTTTTGACATCACAATATTGCGCCTGCCGGCGAGCGGCGAACCGATGGATTCAAAGGTCTTCTGTCCCATTACTACCGCGTGTCCTGAGGTGATTTCTTTGAAGTGTTTCATATCCGCCGGCAGGCGCCAAGGCAGAGTGTTATCTTTCCCAAGTTCGTTATTTTTCCCGATAGCGGCAATGATAGAAATCATTATTTTATTATATCAAGACCGGTAATAGGTTCGTTTGGCTTGAAATAAGGCGCAAACGATTGATAAATTTCCTCTACCAATGTTTCATCTTTATGAAAAGCTCTATCGTAAATATTTTTTGGAAGTACCGGGAAAATATTTTCATGTGAGTTTGTTCTGCGTAACAGTTCCCTTGCTCCTTCATAGTGTGTATCATAAATGTGCGCGTTAGAAATCGTGTGCGTGTATATTCCGGGGCGCACTTCAAGCTTTTGTGCCAGAGCATACATGAGCAAGCAGAAACCAAATGTATCAAAAGGGCAGCCCAGCATCATATCGTTAGACCGCACTATGTTGTGTAAACAAAGACGGCCGCCGATTATGTTTGCGGTAAAAGCAAAAGGACACGGCGCGTTTTTTTTGTAAGTTGCTTTCAATCCTTTGCCATATAATCCGTCATCTGATGCGTCCCAGGTTATCACTACTCCCTGTCTGGAATGAGGTTCTTCGGTAAGGTGTTTTATAAGTTGGTCAATTTGGTCTCTGCCGAAATGATGTCTCCAACGGTATCCGTAAGCTGAAGTTATAGTTCCATCTGCCTCGGTAAACTCGTCCCACATTTTTGTATATTTTCTTAAAAAATTAGTATTTTTTTCTCCAGTCAAAAACCAAACTTGCTCAGCGATGGGAGATTTTATCGGATTTTTACGCAAGGTTAGGATAGGGAAGCCATCCTTCTCGACATCGATTTGAAAATTTACGCCCGGCAGAATTTTTATCTTGTGCCCCGTACGCTCGTTAAGCTCCTCCACGCCTTCTCTCATTATTTTCCCAATAATGTTCTGATAGATTGTGTCAAAGGTGGTCATAGCGTATATTATATCGCATGGGAAACACGCAGGCCAGAAATATAAAATATCCTTATCTACCGGAAGGGTGTAGCGTTTCTTGTGTTGACATTGAAAATAATTTCATGGCTCGAGCCAGAGAAGAGGCTAAATTTTCTAACGACCAGCAACAGCCTACTGGAGTTGCGTTAGTGCACGACGGTCAGATTTTGGTTACTGCCTCAAACAGAAACCCTTTATCTAACAAACTTTTTATCAATATACATAAAAAATACTGCATAAGACACTTATTACACATACCTACGGGTGAAAAATATTGGATGTGTCCCGGATGCGCCAATAAGAAAAGTCACGCCGAATACCGCGCAACCGAGAAGTTAATCAAGGATGGGTTTTCGGAAAAAAACGTTGATTTATATTTGTGGGGACATTGGTGGTGTTGTGATGTGTGTTGGGGGAACATGCTGAAGTTGGATATTAAGAAGGTTTACTTGCTAAAAGATAGCGAAATTTTGTTTAATCCCAGAAACTCGAAAAATATATTAGGGCGACAGTTCTAGATAATTTCTTCGAAAGCACAAAAAGATTGACTTTTAGGCGCTAGCGTGATATACTTGATATATCATTCTCTCTACTACATATTGGGAGTGACCCATTATGTACAGTCATCGTTCGGGGTTCCCGACAAAGCTCGGGAATCGGGGTTCTTCTTTTCGAAGAAAGCCAAATTTTAGAAAAAACAATATAAGAAAGCTCCGCGGCGAGCGGATAGATTTTTCTCGTTTCGTAAAAAAGGCGGAGCACGCAGAGGAAAAACCCTACATATCAAAACATACATTCGCGGATTTTTCTTTTCATGCGGGACTTCATAAAAATATAGAGAGAGCCGGCTTCGCGAGCCCTAGGCCTATTCAAGACCAGGCAATCATTCCAATCATGGAAGGCAAGGATGTTTTTGGCATGGCCAACACCGGTACAGGGAAGACCGCCGCGTTTCTCTTGCCGCTGATTGAAAAAATTTCCAAGACCAAAGGGCAGGCCAAAAGAGAGACGGTCTTGATAATGGCTCCGACCCGCGAGCTCGCGCTTCAGATAGAGAGCGATTTCAGGAAACTTGCTTTCGGTTTCGGCATGTTCTCGGCGGCTTGCGTGGGGGGACTTCCGATAAACAAGCAAATAAGAGAGATACAGATGGGGGTATCTTTCGTCATCGGCACTCCGGGAAGATTGCGCGATTTGATGGAGAAAAAGGTTTTGGATTTATCTTCATGCCGAAGCGTGGTTTTGGACGAAGCAGATAGGATGCTCGACATGGGCTTTCGCAAGGAGATGGTTTTCATACTTTCAAAGACGTCCGCCGAAAGGCAGACCCTTTTCTTTTCGGCAACGCTTTCGCCGGAAGTCAAAAAGCTGGCGACTGAATTTCTAAAAGACCCGGTTTTTATATCCGTGGTTTCGGGTCTGACAGCGAAGAATATAGACCAGGATGTTATCCGTACCAGCACCAAAGAAGAAAAACTCTTAAAATTGCGCGAGGTTTTGAAAAGGGAAGAATCAGGTAAAGTTCTGATTTTTCGGGAAATGAAACACAGCGTCGATTCTCTCACCGAAGATTTGACCCGTTTGGGGTTTAAGGTCGGGTGTATTCATGGGAACAAGAGAAGCCGCGAACGCATACGCACTCTGGATTTGTTTAAGAAAGACCAGATTAGCATACTAATCGCGACGGATGTAGCCGCCAGGGGATTGGATATACCGAATGTTACGCATGTTATTAACTACGATATTCCGCAAACCTACGATACTTATGTGCACCGCATCGGCCGCACCGGCCGGGCGGGCAAAAAAGGCATCGCGCTGACGTTTGTGTAATATTGTCTTTGAAGTAATTCGTTGTAAAATTAAAGCATGAGAGAACAGCCACGAGGGGGCATTACCCCCGAAAGTAAACATGAAAAACTAAGACCCAATCCATTTAAATGTCTGGAACTCGCTGATATGTTCCGTAAAATGTTGGAAATTAAGTGCGTAATTGAAGTAGCAGAAATAGAATTAATTTCAAAGGGCGGTTTTCGGAAATTCATTAAAGGTTTTTCCTTAAACGAGAACAAGGAAGTTGCCAATGGAAACAATGATTTGTTTGAGGGAAAATCCCCGGATGTTTTTTATGGGAAGGCTGAAAAAGTTTTATTATTTTCTCGAAGCAAAGAAACTCCCGAAGAGCTCGCTCATGATTTCGTAGAAGTTGATACAAGTAAAATAATAAGTTTTAAGACTTAAGAAGATATTATTTCGCTTTCACCAGCCCCGCTTTGAGGAGCGTCGAGTAGGCGCCGTTCTTTTTCATCGTGCGCAGACCTTTGGTTGAAATCTGCAAAGACATGCTTTTGCCGAGCTCAGGGACGAAAATTTTCTTTTTTTGCAGGTTCGGATACTTCCGCGCTTTGCCGGTCGGGTTGAATTTGGTCGCGCGGGTGCGGTTGGAATATCCGCCCCCGACAAACGAGCCCTTTTTCGTAATATCACACATTTTCGCCATAGTGTTCTGCATGCTATCATGGAAGTTGAAGTTTATCAAGTAAGGCGTTTTTTTAATCACAAGACAACATGCAGGGTATCGATACGATATTTTTCATAGCAGTGCTCATAATGTCGGTGGTCATCCACGAGGTCTCGCACGGTTTCGTGGCTTTGCGTTTTGGCGACAAAACAGCGCTTTATGCCGGGCGGCTTACCTTAAATCCCCTGAAGCATCTGGATATTTTCGGTTCGGTTATTTTGCCGGCCATTCTGGTTATTACGCATTCGCCGGTTCTTTTCGGCTGGGCGCGCCCTGTGCCTTACAATCCCGACAATCTTTCGAACAAGAAATGGGGGACCCTGGCCGTGGCCGCGGCCGGAGTGCTGGCGAACATACTTATTGCCGTTCTGTTCGGAATTTTACTGCGTTTCACCCTTGGCGCGCAAAACATATCGCCGGATTTCTTTTCCATCGTTTCTTACATTATTCTGGTGAATCTGGGTCTGGCGATTTTTAATCTGGTGCCGATACCGCCCCTGGACGGCTCGAAAATACTTTTCTCACTCCTGCCTGATTCAATGTACGGGCTCGTCTCTTTCTTGGAAAATTACTCACTCATGCTTCTGCTTGTCTTTGTGTTTTTTTTCACCGATTATCTGTATCCGGTGCTTGCCCTGGCTTACCATCTGGTTACGGGGCTTGCAATTTAGACGCTTAAATAGTATATTGTCTCCCGAAGTCCGAGGAGGACTATTTTATTTATAAATGCCGACAATCAACCAACTAGTCAAAAAAAGCAGGAAGAAAACATACCGCAAAGACAAGACGGTGGCTCTTACTCGCGGATTTAACGTCTTGAAAAACAAACCTGTTTACTACTATTCTCCGTTCAAGAGAGGAGTGTGCACGAAAGTCACGACTACCACTCCGAAAAAGCCGAACTCGGCGCTCCGCAAAATCGCCAGAGTGCGCCTTACCAACGGCATGGAGGTTACCGCTTACATACCCGGCGAAGGGCACAATTTACAGGAACACTCGGTAGTAGTGCTTCGCGGAGGGCGCGTGAAAGACCTGATTGGGGTTCGCTATCACGTCGTGCGCGGGGTCTTGGATACTCAGGGAGTTGAGAAGCGCCGCCAAGGAAGGTCGCTATACGGCAACAAGAAGCCGAAAGAGGCAAAGAAATAAAAATGCGCAGGAAAATAAAAGCCAAAAATATAGTACAGCCGGATTTTGTTTACAACTCCCAAAAACTGGAGAAATTTATAAATTACGTCATGTGGTCGGGCAAGAAAGAGACGGCCCGAAAAATTGTTTACGGCGCCCTCGACGTGATTAAGGAAAAAATCGGCAACCCGAACCCGCTAGAGGTTTTTGACCTAGCCATGAAGAACGCCGGCCCAATGGTAGAAGTGCGCTCAAAGCGCATCGGCGGGGCGAACTATCAGGTGCCGAGAGAAGTGCGGCCGGAACGCCGTTTGGCGCTTGCCATGCGCTGGATTCGCGACGCCGCCAGAAAAGGAAAGGGCAAGGCGATGCACCTGAAGCTCGCGGAGGAACTTATTTCTGCATCAAAGAACGAAGGGTCGGCTATAAAAAAGAAAGAGGACACGCACCGAATGGCCGAGGCCAACAAGGCCTTCGCGCATTTTGCGTGGTAACCCTATAGATATGGACAGGGATTATCCTTTAGAGAAAGTTAGAAATATTGGAATTATCGCCCACATTGATGCGGGCAAGACGACCACGACAGAGCGCGTGCTTTTTTATACCGGCGTGTCGCACAAAATCGGCGAAGTGCACGACGGCGAGACGGTGACCGACTGGATGGAGCAAGAGAGAGAACGCGGCATCACCATTACCGCCGCCGCGGTAACTTGTTTCTGGACGCCGACTTATGCCGGGGGAGACAAAAGCAAAAAACATCGTTTCAATATTATCGATACCCCGGGGCACATCGACTTTACTGTAGAGGTGAAGCGTTCGCTTCGCGTTCTCGACGGCGCGGTGGTGGTATTTGACGGCGTGGCCGGAGTGGAGCCGCAATCAGAGACAAACTGGCGCTATGCCGATGAAGCGAAAGTGCCGAGGATATGTTTTGTCAACAAACTCGATCGCACCGGCGCTTCTTTTGAACATTCTTACAAGACGATTCTGGAGCGTTTGACTAAAAAAGCTGTGCGCATGCAGATTCCCATCGGCCTCGAAGATACTCACGAGGGAGTCATAGACTTGCTTAAGATGAAAGCGTACTCGTTCGAGGGCGAAATGGGGAACAAAGTCATAGAAAAAGAAATCCCAGAAGACCTGAAGGCCGAAGCCGAAAAATACCATCATGAATTGATTGAAAAAATAGTGGAGCTTGACGACAAGGCGATGAACGAATATCTGGAAGGCAAAATTCCGGATATTGAAACACTCAAGAAAATTTTGAGAAAAGGGGTTATCGCGAATGAAATTTTCCCGGTATACGCCGGAAGCGCTTTGAAGAATAAAGGCGTACAGCTGGTGCTTGACGCAGTGGTTGACTACCTGCCTTCTCCTCTTGATATCCCTCCAGTGGAAGGCACAGACCCGAATAATAATGATGAAATAATTTTCAGGCACGCTTCTGACACCGAACCGTTTTCGGCGCTTGCTTTTAAAGTTGCGGCTGACCCCTTTGTCGGCCAGCTTATTTTCTTCCGTGTTTATTCTGGCACGCTGGCCGCCGGTTCGTACATTTACAACCCGCGTACCAGGAACAAAGAACGCATCGGGCGAATACTTCGCATGCATGCCAACGACCGTGAAGAAGTTAAAAAAGTTTTCGCCGGAGAAATCGCCGCTGCGGTGGGGCTGAAAGATACGATTACCTCGGATACTCTCTGCGACGAAAATTCGCCGATTGAACTTGACCGCATTATTTTCCCCGAGCCGGTTATATCGCTTCGCATTGAGCCCAAGACCAAAGCCGACCAGGAAAAAATGGGCATGGCTCTAAACCGCCTGGCCCAGGAAGACCCGACCTTCAAGGTATCAACCGACCAGGAAACCGGTGAGACAATTATCGCCGGCATGGGCGAACTGCACTTGGAAATCATCGTTGACCGCATGAAGCGGGAATTTTCGGTTGAAGCGAATGTGGGGAAGCCCCAGGTAGCGTATAGAGAGACAATCACGGCGCCGGGTGAAGCCGAAGGCAAATACATCAAGCAGTCGGGCGGGCGCGGCAACTACGGCCACGTGAGAATAAAAATTAAACCGATGGAAGAGCTTACCAAAGAAGAAATTGAAGACCTGCCGAAAAATACGAAGCGCGCGAACGGTTTTGAATTCATAAACAGCATCAAAGGAGGCGTGATTCCGCAGGAATATATTCCGGCCTGCGAGAAGGGCTTTCGCGAAGGTCTGGACCGCGGTGTTTTGGCGGGCTTCAAGATGGTCAATGTGTCTGTGGACCTTTGGGACGGCTCGTACCATGAAGTTGACTCTAACGAAATGGCTTTCAAAATCGCGGCCTCAATGGCTATTCAGGACGCTTGCAAATCTGCCCGGCCGGTAATTCTTGAGCCGATGATGAAGGTAGAAGTAGTAACGCCCGAGAAATTCATGGGCGACGTGACCGGAAACCTT
The DNA here is from genome assembly GCA_964596395.1 of uncultured Candidatus Saccharibacteria bacterium. Taxonomy (GTDB): domain Bacteria; phylum Patescibacteriota; class Minisyncoccia; order Phycocordibacterales; family UBA9973; genus UBA9973. The sequence continues at coordinate 34,879 of CAZQSY010000002.1, read as the reverse complement.
TCTTCGAAGCGCGGGCTTATAGAAGGCATGGAAGATCGGGGAATGAACAAAGTACTCAAGGCAGTAGTGCCGCTCTCTGAAATGTTCGGCTACATGACCGGGTTGCGTAGTATGACCGAAGGCCGCGCATCTTTTAACATGGAATTCCTGCGTTACGACATCGTGCCGCAAAACGTCGCCGAGACAATCATTGCGTCGAGGAAGTAATTAACCGCAGAATATACGGGAAAGCCGCGAAATTTTTGTGTTGCAATTCCGTCTGTATTTGGTAATATGAAACGTATGAATACGGTAACTTTGCCGAAAAGCGAATATATGAAGATTTTGGAGACCCAAGAGAATCTTGAGCACGGTTTGGCTCGTTTGGAAAAATTCATTTTTCAGATAGCGCAGGATGAAGTGAACCCAACGTATAAAAGCCGTTTAACTAAAATAGAGAATCAAACCGTCTCCGGCAAAACGAAAAAACTAAAAAACAAAAGCGAAGTGAGGGCATTTTTTGCGTCTTTATAAAAAGCGGATTAACATGCTGTACTCATTTTCCTCTGAGCTTCAGAAAACTCTGAAGAGAATTTCCAAGAAGGACAAAAACGTGCTCAAACAGATAGAAAATCAAGTTCTAAAAATAATTTCCAACCCCACGATAGGCAAACCCCTGCGAAATATTCTCAAAAACTATCGGAGGGTTCATATTGGTTCTTTCGTTCTGGTGTATAAAATAACTGAGACAGAGATCGTTTTCATGGATTACAGCCATCATGACAAAGTTTACAAGAAGAAATATCAAAGGAGCGTCCCTTAACCAAGTATCTGCAAGGCTGGCTTTGTCGCATGTGAGAACTTTTCATGGAATTCCTGCGCTACGACATCGTGCCGCAAAACGTCGCCGAGACAATTATTGCGGCGAGAAAGTAAAACACGTCCTATATACGTTTGACTTTAATTTGTAATCTGTTAGTATCAAAACAACTGCACTTTCGCAGTTTTTTCGTTGCTTTTTTATAAAATTATAAGTCTTAATCATTAATAATCAGGCCTTAGCAACTGGCTAATCGTGTGCTGAGTTCTGGCTATTAGTACCCTCCGCAGGGCAAAGCCCTACGGAAAAAATAAAAATATGGCAGAAGAATTTAAAAGAGACAAGCCCCACATTAACGTCGGCACCATCGGTCACGTCGACCATGGCAAGACCACGCTCACGGCAGCGATACTACATGTATTAAACATGGCCGGCAAGTCGGTGCGGCTCAAGGGCGTGAACGATATTGATAACGCTCCGGAAGAGCGAGCGAGAGGAATCACGATTAATATTTCGCATAACGAATACTCTACCGACACGAGGCACTACGCGCACATCGATGCTCCGGGCCATGCTGACTACATCAAGAACATGATTACCGGCGCCGCTCAGATGGACGGCGCAATTTTGGTAGTCGCGGCTACCGACGGCGCCATGCCGCAGACGAGAGAGCACGTGCTTTTGGCCAGACAAGTAGGCGTGCCGAAAATAATTGTATTTCTAAACAAGTGCGACATGGTTGACGATAAGGAAATGATTGACCTGGTTGAGGAAGAAATCCGCGAACTTTTGACCAAGCAGGGCTTCGACGGAGCCGGCGCGCCGGTTATCCGCGGTTCGGCTTTGAAAGCGCTTGAAGCGAAATCTTTGGACGACGAATGGGCCAAGAAAGTTATGGAACTGGCCAACGCTTTAGATACTTACATCCCGATTCCTGTACGCGATACGGCTAAGCCGTTCCTGATGCCGATTGAAGACATATTCTCGATTGAAGGCCGAGGCACGGTGGTGACAGGAAAGATTGAAAGAGGCATCGTTAAGGTTGACGAGGAAGTTGAAATCGTAGGTATCAAGCCGACACAGAAGACGGTGGTTACTGGCATTGAAATGTTCAACAAGAACCTGAAAGAAGGCATGGCCGGAGACAACGCCGGCGTGCTCTTGCGCGGACTCAAGAAAGAAGACGTAACTCGCGGACAGGTATTGGCCAAAATCGGCTCGGTTACTCCACACGACCACTTTACCGCCGAGATATACGTGCTGAAGAAAGAAGAAGGCGGACGCCACACTCCTTTCTTTAAAGGATACAAACCGCAATTCTACATCCGCACGACTGACGTAACCGGCGAAGTTACCTTGCAAGAGGGCACCGAGATGGTCATGCCGGGCGATACGGTGAAGATTACCGTCAAGCTGGTTACCCCGGTTGCCTTGGAGGAACAGCAGAGATTTGCGATTCGCGAAGGAGGCAAGACGGTAGGCGCTGGAGTTGTTACGAAAATATTAGGGTAGTTAAAAGTATAAAGTTTGTAAAGTTCATAAAGTAAAAACTCATTTAAGTTGAGCATGGTTACTTTTAACTTTAAACTTTATGACTTTATGAACTTATATTTATGACCACCAAAGACCTGAAAACTAAAGAACACAAAGCAGCGGCAGAAAAAGACGAGCCCAAAAAGACGAGGAAGACTTCTCCCAAGAAGGAAAAGGATTCTGCGGTGGCTGTCGGTTCCCGCGTGAAGGGCGAAGACGGCAAGGTGGTGCTGCGCATACGCGTGCGCGCTTATGAGAACAAGATTTTGGACGGTTCGGTGAAGCAAATCATAGACACCGCTTTGCGCTACGACGCCGAAATCGTCGGCCCGATACCGCTTCCCACCGAGATAAAGAAATACACGGTCAATCGCTCTTCCTTTATCTACAAGAATACGCGCGAGCAGTTCGAGACCAGGGTGCACAAGAGATTGATTGATATCATCAATCCGAATCCGAAAACAGTGGAGGCGCTTACGAACCTCTCACTGCCTTCCGGCGTCGAGATTGACGTGAAAATGCTATGAAATTCATTTTGGGGACAAAGGAAAACATGACCGAGTATTTTTCCCCTGATGGAAAGGTATTTCCGGTTACCGTCGTGGCGGCCGGCCCGATTACGGTGACTAAAATTTTCGCTAAAGAGAAAGATGGGTATTCGGCGGTGCAAATCGGTTTCGGCACTCAAAAAGAAAGCAGATTAAACAAGGCCGAGAGAGGTATGGCGGGCGGAAAATTCTACAGGAAGATTAAAGAATTCAGATTGAAGCCGAGCGACAAAATAGAAATAAAAGAGGGTGATGTGATAGATGTGTCGGTTTTCTCGGTCGGAGACAAATTACAGGTCTCAAGCTTGTCGAAAGGGAAGGGCTTCCAGGGAGTGGTTAAGCGCCACGGCTTCTCGGGCGGGCCGAGAACCCACGGCCAGAAACATTCGGAAAGGGAGCCCGGCTCCATCGGCGGGGGCCTGCGCACCCGCGTCCCGACGGGCATGAGAATGGCCGGCCGGATGGGTGGGGACCGCATTACGCAGAAAAATCTAGAGGTTGTTTCTTTAGACAAGGAAAATAATTTAATTTTAGTGAAAGGCGCGATTGCCGGCAGGCGCGGCACACTGGTAGAAATAGTAAGCAGGTAACGACTGGCGGAAATAAAAAAACATGGAAGCAAAAGTTTACAACCAAAAAGGAGGAATAGATGGGACCATCGCTTTGCCAGAGAAGATTTTTTCTGCCAAGTGGCGCCCTGATTTGGTGCACCAGGTAGTTGAGAGCATGCGCTCGAATTCGCGCGCCGGCACGGCCGACGTAAAAGACCGCGGGGACGTGCGGGGCGGCGGCAGAAAACCGTGGAAGCAGAAAGGCACCGGCCGGGCCAGACACGGCTCTACGCGAAGCCCCATCTGGGTGGGCGGAGGTGTAACGCACGGGCCGCTCAAAGAGAAAAATTACAAGAGGCGGGTTACCAAGCGGATGCGCGCCGAAGCCCTGTTTTCGGTGCTTTCCAAAAAAATGAAAGACGGCGAAATTATATTTGTTGATTCGCTCGTTTTGCCCGAGATAAAAACGAAAGAAGCCGAAAAGGTTATGCAAAATTTGGCCAAGGCCTCGGGGGTGAAACTTCTCGCTTCCGCCAAAGAAAAAAGAACCTTGGCCGCCCTTTGGGACAGAAGCGCGAGCAAAGAGAAAAGTTTTAGGAATCTGCCCCAGCTAGAACTCGCTTTTCTGAAGGACCTGAACCCGCTCTCGGTTTTGAATTACAAATATCTTCTGGTGGAAAATCCGGCGGAGGGAATTAAATTTTTAAACGGCCGGGTAGCGTAATTTAACATATTATGAAAGCCGACATCACACCAATCAAAGACCCGAGAATCACCGAGAAAGCCAGCAATCTTTCCGGCGGAGACGTTTATACTTTCAATGTTTCTTCTTCTGCCAACAAGAAAGAAGTAGAGAAGGCGATTTTTGCGATTTACAAAGTAAAACCGGTGAAAGTGAACATCCTGAAAGTTCAGCGCAAGAGCGTTTTCTGGAAAGGCCGCACGGGCGCGCGGGGCGGTGGCAAAAAGGCCGTCGTGTATCTGAAGAAGGGAGACAAAATAGAATTTGTTTAATTTATGAAAACATACAAACCGACAAGCAAATCAAGGAGACAGATGTCGAATATTGACTATCGGGAATTCTTGACCAAGACAAAACCCGAAAAATCGCTGACCCGCGGTTTCAGGCGCTCGGTGGGCAGGAACAGCCAGGGGCGGATTACCATGCGTCATAAAGGGGCGGGGCATAAACGCCTATGGCGCGAAGTTGATTTTTCTTATGGTAAAAAAGAAATTCCCGCCGTTTTGAAGTCGGTAGAGTACGACCCGAATCGGAGCGCTTTCGTGGGGCTCGCGCAGTACAAAGACGGAGAAAAAAGATACGTAGTTGTTCCGAAATCAATGAAGCCGGGAGATTCTTTCATCGCCTCCGAGAAGTGCGAGCTGAAGACAGGCAACGCGCTTCCTCTGAAAAACATTCCGGTTGGAACTTTTATTTACAACATTGAAATCAAGCCCAGAGGCGGCGCAAAGATTGCCCGCTCTGCCGGGATTTTCGCGCAAGTGTCGGCAAATGCAGACGGTTACACGAACATAAAAATGCCTTCGACCGAAGTGAGAAAAATAGACGAAAATTGCTACGCCTCAATCGGCTCGGTCTCAAACGAAGAGCATCATCTGGAAAATTACGGCAAGGCTGGACGCAGCCGCTGGAAGGGAATTCGTCCAAGAGTGCGCGGTACGGCCATGAACCCGGTAGACCATCCGTACGGCGGAGGCGAGGGTCGCCAGGGCCGGGGCACACGCCGCCCGAAAACCATGTGGGGCAAGGTAACCGGCGGACGCAAAACCCGCACGCCGAAAAAGTATTCAAACTCTTTTATCGTGTCTAGAAGGAAAACCGGCAAATCCAGAAAAACCCAGTCGTAACGAGCCGTAAGCACAAAAACACCCCGCCCAGAAGGCGGGGTTTGACTTTTTAAGGGCGTTGATGGATAATTTTTGAATTACAACTCAGTAAAAAATTTTTGAATTATGAGTGAAAAATTAAAGGATACTATTAAAAAAAGAGAAAATTTAGAAATAACAATTGGAATTGAAGCGTTAAAAGAACTGAAGGCACCATTAGATAAGGACTATAGATATAGTCCCATATCAAAAATAAAGGACTTTTTGCTTTTTTTAAGTCTAATGCTTCCTTTACACAAAGCTTTGAAATATAAAATTCAGATTATTTCTAATTTGAAGGATATTAATGAAGATAGACAATCGAAAAAAGAAGAAGAACAAAAAGGCGTGACGGATGAAGAAATTGAAGAAAAATTAGGGGATTTTTTTAGTGCGGTAGAAGACCTTTTTAAAGAGCATGTTTTAGTTTCTGATATAAAAGAAGGTGCGACAGAAATCCCACAAGAATATGTATTTATTAATACACTAGAAGGTGAGCAGGTAAAGGTTTCAGATATCTTGAGTGTATCGAGAAAAGACCCTGAATTTTATGAAGAAATGTTGAAAATTGCACAAGGAACAATAACAAAATATTTGCCAGCCTTAACCGGAGGTACTGATTTGGTTGACGACATTTTCTTTGACCAATATGAATAAAGTGTTTAGTTCTTGAGCGAATATTTTTACCCGCGCGCTTTCATCTCAAGGCGCAGTTTGACTTTCCGCCGGATTTTGGTATTATCGTTTCAAGCTCTTCCGGAGCTTTTGTTTTCCCCGTCGCTCGCGAGCGACAGGGTTTGTCTTTTTCAATATGACAAGGTCTGTAAAGAAAGGAATATACGTAGACGAGAAGCTACTCAAAAAGATAGCCGGTAAAAACCCGCTTGGAACGGCGGTTATTAAGACCTGGAACCGCGCTTGCCAGATTGCGCCCGAGATGGTTGGTTTCACTTTTGGCGTGTACAACGGCAAGACGCATATCGAAGTGCTGGTGACCGAAGACATGGTCGGCCACCGCTTAGGAGAATTTTCGCCGACCAGGAAATTTATCAAACACGGAGGCAAGATGCAGAAAGAATTGGAGCAGAAAAAGAAAGAAGCCGAATTGGCGCAAGCCAAAGCGGCTACTGAAGCTGCCACGGCGACCGCCGGCAGCAAAAAATAAAAAATGAAGGCCTTTTTAAAAAATTACAGACAATCGCCCCGCAAGGTACGGCTGGTGGCAGACGCAATCAGGGGAAAAAAGGCGGACGAAGCCCTGACGGTTTTGGATTTTTTGCCGAAGCGCGCCGGGTTGACGCTCAAGAAGCTTTTGCTTTCGGCTCTGGCTAACGCTTCGCAGAAAGGTTTGGCGAAAGAAGACCTGCTGGTGAAGGAAATAAGAGTTGATAAGGGAATCGTGATGAAAAGAATGTTGCCGGCCGCGATGGGAAGCGCACACCGAATCAATAAAAGGACCAGCCGGGTTACTGTCGTTTTGGGCGAGAAGGGAGCGAAAAAATAAATTTTATGTCAAAAATCGTACATCCATACGCGCATAGGTTAATCACACTCAGGGATTGGAAATCCCACTGGTTTGCCGACCCCAAAAAATACCTGGTTTACCTGAAGGCGGATGTCTTGATGCGGCAATACATGGAAAAAAGATTGCGCGGAATGTATGTATCTCTGATAGAAATAGAGAGAAATCAAAAGACAACCCGGTTCATAATCAAAACGTCCCGCCCCGGCCTTATTATCGGCCGGCAAGGAGAGGGCGTGGCGAAATTGAAAGAAGAAATTTTGACCAAAATGAGAAAACTTGGTTTTCCCAAGCCGGATGATTTTAAGCTAGAGATAGTCGAGGTCACGAATCCGGAAGCGGACGCGGCGATTGTGGCCTACATGATTGCCGAAGGCCTAGAGAAAAGGATGCCTTACAGAAGGGTAATCAAGCAAATGGTTGAAAAGGTCATGGCCGCGCACGGAGTGCAGGGTGTAAGGGTAGTGGCCTCTGGACGTCTGGGCGGAGCCGAAATCGCGCGCACCGAAGAATTGAAGCGCGGGTCTATACCGCTGCAGACCTTCCGCGCGGATATTGATTTCAAGCGCGAACGGGCGGTACTGCCGTACGGAACCATCGGCGTGAAAGTTTGGATCTACCGTGGCAAAATTTTTGCCGAGAAAAAAAAGTAAGATAAATTTTTATGTTAATACCGAAAAAAGTAAAATTCAGAAAATGGCAGAGCGGGCGCTCGAACCCGAAAGAGGAAGTACTCGAAGCGCGCGGCACCAAGCTGTCTTTCGGGTCTTACGGTCTGAAGGCGACGAGCCAGGGGCGTGTAAGGTCAAACCAGATTGAATCTGCCCGCAAGGTGATATCCCGCACGCTCACCAAGACAGGAAAGTACTGGGTGCGCGTTTTTCCAGACAGGCCGTTTACCGCCAAAGCCGCGGAAGTGGGCATGGGAAAAGGAAAAGGAGACCCCCAGGGTTATTGTTGCGACATTTATCCCGGCCGCGTGATATTCGAAGTTGACGGGGCGGAAAAAGCGGTGGCCGAAGAGGCGCTTCGCAAAGCGGGCTCGAAACTTCCGGTGAAGACCAAAGTATTGTCCAGAAACGGGAAATGAGTAAAACGGATAAATTTTAAATAAAAAAATGGCGAAGAAAAAAGAAAACTTAAAAAGCGAGACGCCCGAAGAGCTCAAAAAAATGCTTGCCGAACTTAGGGAAAGCGCGAGGATACTGCGGTTTAAGGCCGAAGGTGCCAGACCCAAAAACGTGAAAGAGTTTTCTTCTTTACGGAAGAAGGCAGCCAGAATCTTGACCCGCCTGAACGAAGTGAAAAAGGCCGAAGCGGGAAAATAAAAATATAAATCAAAATGGATACGAAAGATAAAAAATCAATAGGAGCCGGCAAAGGAAACGTTCTGAAAGGCGAAGTCGTTTCGGATAAAATGCACAAAACAGTGGTGGTTTCGGTGACCAGGTTCGTGAAGCATCCGAAATACGGCAAGTACTACAAGCTCAACAAGAAATACAAGGCGCACAGCGAGAATAATGAATTTAAAGTCGGAGACAAGGTAGAGATAGCCGAGACCCGGCCAATTTCGAAAGAAAAGAAATTTAAAGTTGTAAGAAAAATTTAAATATTATGATTCAAGCGGGAACATGGGTAAAAATAACGGATAACGCCGGGGGCACTGTGGGAAAGGTGTTCAAGATTTTGGGCTCTTCCAAGAAAAGATACGCCACTTTGGGCGACCTGGTTATAATTTCGGTAAAGACGGCAAGCCCCAGAAAACTGGTGAAGAAGAAAGACGTAGAACAGGCGGTAATAGTGCGCCAGCGGGACGCTTATCGTCGTAAAGACGGCTCGTATATCCGCTTCGACGATAACGCCGCGGTATTGCTCGAAAAAGGAAAGCAGGACCCGAAGGCGGGCCGCGTTTTCGGGCCGATTCCGAGAGAGCTTCAAGAGAAAGGGTTCCAGAAAATAATTTCACTTGCGCCGGAGGTGATATAAAAAATTATGAAAATAAAAAAAGGCGATAATGTAATAGTGCTGGCGGGCAAAGACAGAGGCAAAAAAGGAAAAGTGGTGTCCGCCCTGCCGAAGAAAAACAAAGTAATCGTTGAAGGTGTAAACGTGTCTTTCCGGCACCAGCGCGCCCGAAAATCGGGCGAAAAGGGCACGAAGATACAGACCGCCATGCCGGTGCACGCGTCAAACGTTAAAAAGATAGATTAAAAAAATGAAACACTTAACGGTAAAAGAAAAAGAAGCAGGCGCGTTTGAAAAGTTGAAAGGCATTTTCGGCTACAAGAACGTCATGGCCGCGCCGAAGATGCTGAAAGTTGTCTTGAATATCGGCACCGGCACGCTCATGAAAAAAGACACCAAGAAAAACGACGCTATCTCTGAGCGCCTGGCTAAAATTACCGGCCAGAAGGCGGCTCTGCGCGGGGCGAAAAAATCGGTCTCTTCTTTCAAAATCAGGCAAGGCGACCCGATCGGCGTGGTGGTGACCCTGCGCGGTAAGAGGATGTACGCATTCTTGGAAAAACTTCTGAACGTGGCTCTGCCCCGCACCAAGGACTTCCGCGGAATCGCCCGCAAAGCGGTTGACGACATCGGCAATATCACCATCGGAATCAAAGAGCATACGATTTTCCCCGAGACGGCCGACGAAGATATCCGCGACGTTTTCGGTCTTTCCATTACTCTGGTTTCAACCGCCAAAAACAAAAAAGAAGGCACGGCTTTCTTCGAGCTCCTCGGCGTGCCGTTTAAGAAGGAGTAAATTGACTTTTTGGGGTGGTTTGATAGTATGCAATTAAGGGAAAACAGTTTCGGCAATCCGCTTTTCTCCTTCAGCCCTTCTTAAGGATTGAAGAAAAAAAGTGAGATATTCCAAAACTGTCCCGGATTTTTAACACATGGCCAAGACATCAGTTTTAGCTAGAAACAGAAAGAAACCCAAATTTTCAACCCGCAAGAAAAACAGGTGTTTTCGTTGCGGGCGGGGGAACGGTTACATGCGGGATTTCGGCCTGTGCCGTATCTGTTTCAGAGAATTGGCCAATGAAGGCATGTTGCCGGGTGTGCGCAAATCAAGCTGGTAGTTCGGTGAAATCACAATAAATAAACAAAACCATGGACCCAATTTCAAACATGTTAATAATGCTGAAGAACGGAAGCTTGGCCGGCAAAGAGTCGGTTTGTTTTCCTTATTCAAACATGAAGGGGGCCATAGTCGAGTGCTTGAAAAAAGAGGGTTATCTCGGCCAGGCCGCCAAGAAAATCAAAAACGGTTTTCCGGTGATGGAAGTATCCCTCGTTTATATCGACAAGAAACCGAAGATACAAGGAGTCGAAAGAATGTCTAAACAGTCCAAGCGCGTGTATCTGAAAGCAAAAGAGATACACCCGGTAAAAAACGGGGCGGGGCTCTTGGTTCTTTCCACCCCGAAAGGAATCCTTCCCGGCAAGGAAGCGAAAAAGGAACAGGTGGGGGGCGAGGTGTTGTTTAAGATTTGGTAACGGGACAGGTTCGCAGAAATAAATTTTATGTCAAGAATCGGAAAACAAGAAATACAAATACCGAAAGGAGTGGAGGTCACCAAAGAAGGGCCTGTTTTGAAGGTGAAAGGCCCGAAGGGGACGCTCTCTAGAATATTTCGCGACGATGTGACGGTTGTCATCGAAGGCGGGATAATCAAGCTTTCCGTCAGCAGAAACGACAAGTTTGTAAAATCCCTCTGGGGCACTTACGCCGCGCACATTAAGAACATGATAAAGGGAGTAGAGACGCCATACCAGAAAAAATTGATATTGGAGGGCGTGGGCTTTAAATCTGATGTGAAGCCTGCCCGCCATGCTTCGCAAGGCGATGCGGGCGGGGGGAAAGAAATTGTTTTCGCTTTGGGTTTTTCTCACCCGGTACATGTTTTGATTCCGGAAGGTATAACCGCCACGGCCGACAAAAATCTGATAACGATAACTGGCATAGACAAAGAACTGGTGGGCAATTTTACTGCTTCGCTTAGGGCGCTGAAGAAACCCGAACCGTATAAAGGAAAAGGCATGCGCTATGAGGACGAGGTTATCAGAAGGAAGCAGGGGAAGAAAACAGCGTAATTCAGGCAGATAGCACGTAGCATGTAACACAAAAAAGCAATGAAGAAAAAAGACGAAAAAAGAATAAGGTTGAAAACAAAAGTCAGGACGAAAATTTTCGGCACGGCTTTGCGCCCCCGACTTTCTGTTTTTCGTTCCAATAAATTCATTTACGCGCAAGTCATAGACGATAATGCGGGGAAGACCTTGGCGCAAGCAAGCGACACAAAGACGGCGAAGGGCCTGCCTGCCGGTAGGCATGGCACCAAAACAGAAAGAGCGAAAGAAGTCGGCAAGATGATAGCGGAAGCGTGCAAAAAAATAAAAATAGAAAAAGTGGTTTTCGACCGGAACGGTTTCAAGTATACCGGCCGCATAAAGCTGGTGGCCGACGAAGCCAGAGCCGCGGGACTGAAGTTTTAATAATTTAAATAAAAAATGGAACAAGATACCAAGAAAAACAATACCGGAAACCAGCCAGCTCCTCGCGGAGGCGGTTCTTTCCGTTCCCGTAGAGGTGAAGGCGGCAGGTCTTCTTTCAGCCACCCGAAACCAGAATTTGACCAGAAGATTTTATCCATCCGCAGAGTTACCCGCGTGGTGGCCGGCGGACGTAGATTCTCTTTCAGTGTGGCGCTGGTAGCCGGGGACAGAAAGGGTTCGATAGGCCTCGGCCTCGGCAAAGCGGGCGATACTTCGCTCGCCATAAATAAGGCCTTGCGAAGCGCGAAGAAAAATATGGTCAGATTGCGTTTAACCAAGACCATGTCCTTGCCCTGCGAAGTTTACTCTAAGTTCTCGAGTTCTTACGTGATGCTCATGCCCAATCGGGGACGCGGTCTGGTGGCTGGCACCGTCTTGCGCGACATCGCCAAACTAGCCGGCATTAAAGACCTTACCGGCAAGGTTATCTCGGGCAGCAAGAACAAGCTGAATACAGCCAAAGCGGTGATGCAGGCCCTGTCACAAATTTCTTCTAAATACGTGAAAATTGCGCCAGAAGCAAGCGCCAAGATTCCCGAAATTCCGGAATCAAAATAAATTTATGCAGATACACGAATTAAAAAGAGAACATCAGAATAAGAGAGACCGCATTGTCGGCCGCGGAGGCAAGCATGCTAAAACTTCCGGCCGCGGAGGCAAGGGGCAGACGGCCCGGGCCGGCAACAAGCGCAGACCCGAGCTTCGTGATATCATTAAAAAGCTTCCTAAACAGCGGGGCTACAGTTTTAATTCGATACGAAAACATGTCTCGGTTTCGGGTAAGGATTTTCCCTCCGGAGGCGGGAGAAAAAAATCCTTTAAGGAAATGAGAAAGCGCCTGGGTTTGAAAGGAGGCAAGATAATAATAGTGAATTAGTTTCTGGCGGCCGGGACAGTTTAAACGGCTGTAACCCGAAACCTATTGTATGAATAATTTCTGGAGCAAATTGAAAATGATTTGGACCGACCCGATTTTAAGAAAGAGGGTTCTGTTCATTCTTTTTGCCTTTTTGGTTTTTCGGCTTCTGTCGGCCATCCCGATACCGGGCATCGACACGGTGGCGCTCAGCCGGTTTCTTTCGAATAACCAATTTTTCGGCATCTTAAACATTTTCTCCGGCGGTGGGCTCTCGAATCTTTCCATAATAATGCTCGGCGTAGGACCTTATATCACGAGCTCTATTATCATGCAGCTCCTCACTATCATGGTGCCGGCCTTAAAACGGCTTTACCACGAAGAAGGAGAAGCCGGCAGGAAAAAGTTTACCCAGTATTCCCGATTGTTTACCGTACCGCTGGCGGTGATTCAGGGTTTTTCCCTGCTCGCGATTTTAGAGAATCAGAACATATTGACCGGGCTCACTTCTTTCGACCGCATCATCAATCTCGTGATTATCGTAGCCGGTTCGCTGCTTCTGATGTGGCTCGGCGAGCTTATGACCGAGTTCGGTATTGGCAACGGCGTGTCGCTCATAATCTTTGCCGGCATCGTGGCGCAAATACCTACCGAGGTTGGCCAGCTGCTCTTTACTTTTGATGTTTCTCAAATCCCGACCTTGCTCGCTTTCATCGCGGTCGGGGCTTTGGTAATTGCCGGCGTGGTGGTGGTAACCGAAGCCGAACGTCCCATACCCGTCACCTATGCCAAGCGGGTGCGCGGCATGAAAATGTACGGAGGCGGTTCTACTTATCTGCCGCTTCGGGTAAATCAGGCGGGGGTTATACCGATAATTTTCGCCCTTTCTCTTTTGCTTTTCCCGCAGATGATAGGGAATTTCTTGGCCGGTTCTTCGAACCCGATTATGCTCTCGGTCTCTAAATTTTTGTCTTCTTTTTCCCAAGAAAGTTTGTTGTACGCCGTGCTGTATTTCATCTTGGTGTTCCTCTTCACCTATTTCTACACGGCGGTAACTTTCGACCCCGACGCCCTTTCTACCAATCTGCAGAAAAACGGCGCCTTCATCCCCGGCATCCGCCCCGGTGTTTCAACCTCGCAATACATCTCTAAAGTGCTTTCCCGCATCACCTTGCTCGGGGCTGTATTTCTCGGTTTTATCGCGGTGCTCCCGCTCATCATGCGTTCGGTTACCGGCATCACCGCCATCGCGCTCGGCGGCACGGCGCTTCTCATCGTTGTCTCGGTAGTCCTCGACCTGATTAAAAAAGTCGACGCCCAAGTCTCAATGCGGGAGTACTAGTTGTTTCTATTGTTTTTTGCGCACAAACAATATGAAGTTTAATGAGGAACCCAAAAAACATATATTGATTATATGCTGGAATAACATCTTCCGTTCAGTTGTTGCAGCTTGGATTTTAAATAAATTGGCGGAAGAAAACTGGCGAGCGAGAATTCGTGAATTAAATTATGTTTTTAGCACTTTGCCAGTAAATGTTCAGGGGGGGGTACTTCCTTTATACTCGTATCGGTCTCAAGATGTACCTTTTGTTTTTGAATCGGCGGGAATAGAAAAACCGGCTTTCGAAGAATACCCCAACTTAAGATCACGTCCTGAATGGAAAATGGAAGATGCCGAAACTAGAGAAACCACTGAACAGGTTTTTAGAGATTTTGGATTCAAGGACGAAGACTTGGAAGCTTTGGGAAGCAGGAGCTATCGTTTGGTGGACGAAGAACTCCTGCAGTCTTTTGACAGCATATACGCGATGGATGGAAAAGTTTTGCAGTATTTGCAGAAAAATTTTTCCAATATATGTGTTTTTGGGGGTAAAGAAATACAAGAAGTACAAAAACATCTTTATCTTTTTGGGCAATTATTGGGCGACGAGCACATTCTGGATTTTGAGGACCCTGCCTCGGGCAGAAAGTTAACCACTCCCTCCGAAATTAAAAAGCGTTTGTATGAGCTTCAGGACATTTGCAAGCGCAGGCAAAAATTCATTTTTAACCCTTCTTCTTGGTTTGAAGAACAGGAATTACACAGAAAGACTTTTTTGGATGGACTTGGCAGGCCGCATTAATCTTTGACATGCTTTTTTCTCTTGTGGTGGAAACACGCATATGTGAAAATTCACCAATGCAGAGATAGATACCAGGGCAATTAATCTATTCCTAGATTTTGCGTCCCTCTATCGCTTTCAAGATATCTTTCGTAACTTTCGGGACGGACTGCTTTCCGTTGATTATTTTTAGTTTGTTTAAACTTTGAAAATATTTCACGGTTTTGCTTACCTGGTTTTGATGATAGCGGATGCGATTATGGACACCCTCGTCTTCACTCTTCAACCTCCGGCGCAGCGTAGTGCGCTTCAGGGTTTCAGCCACAGGTATTTGTATATGTATCATGAAGAAATCTCTTTTTTTTTCTTTCAGTAATTTAACCAAAAGTTGAGCCTCGGGTTTCAGCCGAGGATTGCCTATAAAGATGAGATTTTTGTTTTTCGGGACTTTTCGTAGATTGTCTTTGATGAACTTTTTCATAAGCACTACTGGCGTAGGGTGGCCTAGAGACATTGTACGTCTAAGCCAGGCGCCGTCTGAGTTATTCATTTTGGCCATTTTTCGCCAGTGTTTACCCGACTCTACGGGTTTCAAGGCGTATTTTTTCATTAGTATTTCGGCTTGCGTGTCTTTGCCGGCTGCCGGGTCGCCCATTACTATCAGGTCAAATCCAAGTTTTTTCATCCACCGAATATAGCATAAAGTCATTTGTTTTTTAAGCCCAGATTGTGTATTCTAGGAACATTATGTCTCCGCAGACTTTCGTGTTTTTCGGGATAGTGGGTTCCGGCAAAGGGACGCAAATTGATTTTCTGATTGACGATTTTAAGAAAAAAGACAATCGAGAAATCGTTTACGCTTATCCGGGGGCCGAATACCGCAAAATTACCGGCGGGGAAAGTTATACCGGCGCGCTTATAAAAGATTCAATGGGCAGGGGCCATCTGCAGCCCGATTTTTTGACGGACGCGATTGTGGCGAACATCTTGATAAGTTCTCTGGCCTCCGACAAGCATCTGCTTGTCGACGGGTACCCGCGCACCCTGGTACAGGCCAAGACATTTGAAAATATGATGCGGTTCTACCAGCGCCAGGACGTTAAAATTGTGTATATCGAAGTCGGCAAAGAAGAGGCGATGAAGCGCAATTTGCTGCGAGGCAGGGTGGATGACACGAAAGAGGGCATAGAAAAAAGATTCGACGAATACGTGAATAATGTCGTTCCGGCCATGAATTATTTCAAAGGCAAAGAAGGATATGAAATTTACACAATAAACGGCGAGCAAAGCAGGGAAGACGTGCATAAAGACATAATTAAGGCGCTAAATTTTTAACATGCAGGAAGAAATTTTTGTCGTTTCGCTTGGCGGTTCACTTATAGTGCCCGAAGATATCGACACGGAATTCCTAAAGGACTTCAGAGAGCTTGTTTTGTCTCAGGTTGAGAAAGGCAAGAAATTCGTGATTATCGCCGGCGGAGGCAAACTTAACCGTAAGTATAACGACGCGGCTAAAATAATATCCAATCCATCGAATGAAGACCTGGATTGGCTCGGAATAGCGTCTCTGCGGCTGAACGCCGAACTCCTTCGGGTAATTTTTGGCGATTTTGCCTATGGTGAAGTTGTTACTAATTTAACCAAGCCGTTTCCCTTTGAAAAACCGGTAGTTATCGGCTCGGCCTTCGGGCCAGGCAGAAGCTCTGATTGGAACGCGGTGCAGGCGGCGAAAACTGTCGGCGCGAAGAAAGTAGTGAATCTTTCAAACATTGACTATGTATACGATTCCGACCCGAAAGTGAACCCCAGCGCCAAAAAATTTGAGAGAATTTCATGGCAGGACTACCGTGCTTTAACGCCCAAGGAATGGAACCCGAGATTAAGTTCTCCCTTTGACCCTGTCGCTTCAAAAGGGGCCGAGGAAGAGAGCATGGAAGTGGTGATTATGAACGGCAAGCCGATTGAAAATTTTAAAAATTACCTGGAAGGTGAGAAGTTTTTAGGAACAATCATTTCATGATAATTATTAAAACTCCAGAAGAAATAGAAATACTTCGCGAAGGGGGGAAGCGCCTGGCTTTTATCTTGCACGAGGTCAAAAAGAAAGTACGGCCGGGGATTTCTACCAAAGAACTGGACGATTTTGCTTACAAGCTGATAAAAGAGGGCGGACCTGCCCGCAATGCTACGCATAGCGTTGCAGGCGGGGATGAACCGGCGTTTTTGGGGTATCGCCCCGACGGGGCGAGGTTTCCTTACCCGGCGTCTTTGTGCGTTTCAGTTAACGACGAAGTGGTGCACGGCATTCCGAGCGAGAAAAAAATATTGAGAGACGGCGATACTGTTTCGCTTGACTTAGGGCTCAAACACAAAGGTTTTTTTACCGATATGGCTATTACGGTGCCGGTAGGAAGTGTGAATAAGGGGGCGCTGAAACTTTTGGAAGTTACCGAAGGAGCTCTCCGGGCAGGTATTGGCGTAGCCAAGGGAGGAAATACCGTGGGAGATATAGGCGCGAGCGTTGAGAATTTTATCCGCCCGCACAAATACGGGATTGTGGATATTCTCTCGGGGCACGGGGTGGGGAAACATATTCATGAAGACCCCTACGTGCCGAATTTCGGCAAGGCAGGTACGGGCGAGAAATTGGTTCCCGGCATGGTAATCGCCATCGAGCCGATGGTAAACGAAGGCACGAAAAAAGTAACGCTCGATAAGGATGGCTATACCTTTCGCACGGCTGATGGCAAAAAGAGCGCGCATTTTGAACATACGATTTTGATTACCCCAGGCGAGGCCGAGATTTTGACGCGCTTACTCTAAAGTTTATTTTCAAAAACTTTTGTTTTTAGTGTTATAATAATCTTTGATGAATCCTTCATTTCTCAAAGAAATGCCGAAGTTCGAGAACCCCGAAGAGGAGCTGGAATATTTGCGCGCGCATGTGGCGAAAAGAGAGCTTGAGCTCATAGATACCGGCCATTTTGAGCACGCAGACGGCGGTGCGGATGAAGCCGCCGTGCGGGATATGGTGAGCGAATACAAGAAAAAGCCCATAGAAGAGGTATTGCACAAAGATAATATTTTAAGCGAAAAGGATACCGAAAAAATCGTCCTAGAGCTCAAACCCGAACCGCACGATGCCACCATGGAAGAACTTTTCGGCATAGTTCTTACCAAGGGGCTACGGAATGCCTTGTCGGTGGTCGAGGCGATGGCGAACCCGCACATCGACGATGATTTTCATCGCGTACTCGTGCAATTTTTCAAGACAGGCAGGATAAAGGACGCGAAAGAAGGGACGCAGATTTACCGTTCGCTCGACATGACGCTTTTCGAGATTACTTTGCCTCCGCCGAAGGATGAAGGGGACAAGGCCAAGGGTTTTAAGGAATTCATCGGCGCCATGGAGCAGTTTTACGCCGGCATGCATTCAATCGCTGAAGGCAAGAACAACGCGCGCGACAATTATTTCACGCTGGAAGTTGCCTTGGGTAATGTTTCCGACGAAGTGGTGGTTTTTGCCGCCGTTCCAAACAAACATATTACTCTTTTTGAAAAACAGGTGCTTTCTTTTTACCGGGACGCGAAGATTCGCGAGACCGCGAACGATTACAATATTTTCAACGAATCGGGCGGTTCGGCCGGGGCTTACGCGAGTTTCTCCGAACGGCCGGTACTTCCGATAAAGACCTACGACAACATAGACCACGACCCGATGAACCTGATGCTGAATGTTTTTTCCAAACTCGAGAAAGAAGGCGAAGGCGCGGCTATACAGCTTTTGATTGCGCCGGCCGGGGAGAAATTCATCGAACAGTTCCACTTGATTTTAGACGATGTAAAAGACGGCATGTCGGTAAAGCACGCGGCCGACAATTTCTATAAGTTCAACAGGGCGTTCCTCAAGGTAGGCAAGGATTTTCTTTTTGGGGTTAAGAAAACAGAAGAAGAGAAAAAAGAAAAATATACGCCGGGCAGGAGAGCGGTAGACGAAGGAGCGGCCGAGAAAATCGGGAACAAAATGAAAAGCACGATTATGAAGGCAAATATCCGCGTGATTACTTCGGCCAAGAGCCGGGAAAGGGCGGAACATATTTTGAATGAAATAGAATCCTCCTTCAACCAGTTCACCGAGCCGGCCAGCAACTCTTTCGTTTTTGAAAAAATACGCGGCAGCGATTTAAAACAGCTCTTTCACGATTTTTCTTACCGGGCTTTTAATCACAACAAAGTTCTGCCCATGAATCTGAAAGAGCTCGCTTCGGTATTCCATTTCCCGGTCGGCATCGGAAGCCAGCCCCAGCTCAAAGAAGCGAAGGCGGGCATTGCTCCGGCTCCGCTCGAGATGGGGGGCGTTGGAATAATGCTCGGCGTAAATAGCTACCGGGGAAGAGATACCCCGATACATCTCGCGCGCGAAGATCGCATGCGGCATTTTTACGTGATTGGACAAACAGGAACCGGTAAGACGAATGTTATGCTCAATATGATTACCCAGGACATAAAAAACGGCGACGGTTGCTGTTATATCGACCCGCACGGCACCGACATTCAGACCATTCTTTCACGCGTCCCTAAAGAGCGTTTTGACGATGTGATTTACTTCGACCCGGCGTATACGCCTCGCCCGATGGGGTTAAACATGCTTGAGTTTGACCCGAAATATCCCGAGCAGAAAACTTTCGTGGTAAATGAGCTGATGGGTATTTTCAACAAGCTCTTTGATATGAAAATCGGCGGTGGCGCGATGTTCGAGCAGTATTTTAGAAACTCTGCTTTTCTGGTGATGGAAGACCCCGGGTCTGGCTCGACTTTGCTCGAGATTACCCGCGTGCTAGCCGACAAGGAATTTCGCGACATGAAGCTAGAGCGTTGCAAGAACCCGATTATCAAACAGTTCTGGGTTGCGGCGGAACAGACCTCGGGCGACCAGTCGCTGGCGAACTTTGTGCCATATATTTCTTCGAAATTCGATAACTTCATTTCAAACGACATCATGCGCCCGGTGGTGCTGCAGCAAAATTCGGTTTTCAATTTCCGCAAAATCATGGACGAGAAGAAAATTTTGCTGGTGAATCTCTCCAAAGGCCGTCTGGGAGAAATCAACGCGAATTTAATTGGGCTAGTGCTAGTGGGTAAAATACAGATGGCCGCTCTTTCCCGCGTAGATTTGTTTGGCAAGCCGATCAATGATTTCTATCTTTACATTGACGAGTTTCAGAATGTTACCACTGATTCGATTGCCTCGATTTTGTCAGAAGCCAGAAAGTACCGTTTGTCGCTCAATATCGCCCACCAATACATCGCCCAGCTTGAAGACAAAATCAAAAACGCGGTATTCGGCAACGTGGGCTCGATGGCGGTCTTTCGCGTGGGTACCGAAGACGCGAATTTTCTGGAACCGAGATTCAAGCCGACTTTCAACGCCGCAGATATCATCAAGCTTGATAACTACAACTGCTACATGAACATGCTGGTGCAGGGCACCCCGACCAAGCCCTTTAATCTGAAGACGCTTCCGCCCGAGCATGGGAACCCGGGCCAGGTGGATGAATTGAAAGAACTCTCGTATCTGAAGTACGGCAAAGACCGCGCCGAAGTCGAAGCCGAAATCATGGGCCGGTTCGATACAATGGAGGACAAAGATGAAATTTGAGTAAATCCGAAAATGTGCTAAGATACGGCCATTATAATTTTTAGCTGCATATTTTTGTTTTGTTATGAAACACCCAAAAGAAGAACAGACATACGTGATGATAAAGCCCGATGGCGTGAGGAAGGGCCTCATCGGAGAAATTATCCGCCGTTTTGAGCAGCGCGATTTGAAAGTTGTGGCGTTGGAAATGTTTCAGCCGGAGCATGACCAACTGGATAATCATTACCCGAAGAATGAAGAATGGATTACAAGATTAGGCACGAAAACACTTTCAACTTACGAGAAGTACGGTTATGACGCAATGGCGGATTTTGGCACGACGGAAGCGGCAAAAATCGGCCCGGAGATACGCAAATGGCTGATTAGTTACATGAAATCCGCCCCCTTGGTAAAAATAGTTTTACAGGGCACTCATGCCGTTGACGTTGTCCGCAAAATTGCTGGAGATACGATGCCGTATAAAGCCGACATGGGCACAATCAGGGGTGATTTCTCTATAGATTCTCCGGCTTTAGCCAACAAGGAAAAAAGAGCGGTCATGAATATAGTGCACTGTTCCGAAACCCCCGAAGAAGCCCAGCATGAAATTAAACACTGGTTCGGCGAAGGGAAAACTCACAACTACAAGCGCTTTGGGGTGGATGAATAATATGGCGCAGGAAATTGAGACCAAAGTTCTTGAAGTTGACCTGGAGGAAATAAAGAAAAAACTCGAATCTTTGGGTGCGGAGAAAACGCAGGAGGTCACTTTGATTGTCGATTGGTTTAATCCTATCGGGGTTCCTAAAGAAAAAAGCCCGTGGTTTTTGCGCGTACGCTCGTATAGTTCAGGAAAAGTTGAAGTCACCTGGAAAGCAAAGTCAGAAATGCTCGGGGTGGCGCGCAGACACAAAGAAATAAACTTGTCGGTGGGCAGCCATGAAGCCATGAACGACCTATTCGAAGAAATCGGGCTTGAATGTTACGCGCATCATGAGAAAAAACGCATTTCTTATTCGGTTGCGGAGGCCTCGTTTGACCTGGATACCTATCCCGGCATGCGGACTTACTTAGAGATAGAGAGCAGCAGTGAAGAAATCATAAAAAAATGGATAAAAAATCTGGGACTTGAGTCGCACGATACATGGAATGATGGCGAGCGCACGCTGATTGAAAATAAATATGGTCTAAATTGGACGAATATGAGGTTTTAGATATTCTATCGGTCATTGTAAGTAATAAATTACGTAATGCAATACGTATTTCATTACGTAACAAAAATTATCCACCGTCCATATTGCCAAAAACAGGGAAGGGGGTAAACTGAAAGTAGGGTTATTTTAAATTATTACCTAGAACACTAGTTTCAGGGAGCCTCGATCGGGTACTGCCTTGGCAGGACACGTCTGGTACCCACTTAGCTTTTAGGCTATGGTAATAAACTCTGAAATAACCCTAAGAAAGAATCTCCGTAAGTCGGGGATTTTTTCTTTGCAGTATGCCGTGGTGGGTTATAATGATGATATGGATACAAAAAAGCTTCTGAAACGGACAATTTGGCTGATTCTTTTCATCCTGATTGCCAACCTGCTCGCCTTGAAGTTCTACTGGTATTACTCTATCTGGTATTTCGACATGCCGATGCATTTCCTCGGCGGATTTTTTATCGGTCTTGCCTCCGTCTACTTCGCAGTTTCCCGGGGCGGGAAGGGGTCGGCCTTTAAAATTCTTTCCGTTGTTTTTCTGGTCGGCGTTGGCTGGGAAGTATTTGAAATATTGGTTGACGAGACCGTCACTTCCCACCCTTTCAACCTGCTCGACAGCGTTTCGGATTTATTCTTTGATATGGCGGGGGGCGCGCTCTCGCTCTATTACTGCTATAATTTAAAAAAAAATGAGAAGTTCGGCTAAAATAACTTTTTGTGGGGGCGCTGGTTCCGTGACCGGAGCCAATTTTCTTTTAGAAATAGACGGCAAGAGGATCCTGGTGGATTGCGGTTTGACGCAGGGAGGAATCAAGCTCGCCGAAGACGCGAACTGGATGCCTTTTATTTACAACCCGGCAAGCATTGATTTTCTTTTCGTCACCCACGCGCATGTGGACCATATCGGCAGAATCCCGAAGCTCGTGAACGGCGGGTTTGCCGGCAAGATTTATTCAACCGAACCCACCAGGGCGCTGGCCGGGCCGATGCTCGAAGACACGGCGAATATCTTGGGCAAGGCCAAGTTTTTCGGTTTGGACAAAGTATATTCAGAAGAAAACATAAGGGGTTCTTTCCGCGATTGGGATACGGCCAGGTACCATGAAAAAATAAAAATAACCGACGCCTTAGAGGTATCGTTTAAAAACGCCGGCCACATACTGGGCTCGGCCATGGTGGAATTCTCGTACATGGGGAAGAAAATAGTTTTTACCGGGGACTTGGGAAATTCTCCCTCTCCTCTTTTACCGGATACGGAAAAAGTCACAGACGCCGATTACCTGGTGATGGAGAGCGTCTATGGAGACAGGAATCACGAATCGAGGAATGACCGCCGGGTGCTTCTAGAGCGCGCGATTGAAGACAATTATCGCCGAAAGGGGACCCTCATCATACCGACTTTTTCCCTGGAGCGCTCGCAGGAGCTTTTGTTTGAGTTAAACGACATGGTAGAAAACAATCGCATACCGATAATGCCCATTTTTCTGGACTCGCCGCTGGCCATCCGCCTAACTGAAATTTTTAAGCAGTACAAGGAATATTTCAACGAAAACGCGCGAAAAGTGATGACGCACGACAAATATATTTTTGATTTCCCCGGGCTTCATTCAACCCTGCAGGCCGAGGAATCGAAACTTATAAACGGTGCGCCGAACCCGAAAATAGTAATTGCCGGTTCGGGTATGTCCTCCGGCGGGCGGATAGTGCATCACGAAAAGCATTACTTGCCCGACCCGAACAACACTATTCTTCTCTTGGGGTATCAGGCGCCCGGCACACTGGGACGGCTTATCAACGAAGGCATCAAAAAGGTGCATATAATGGGCGAAGACGTGGATGTGCGCGCGCAGGTGATTTCTATCCTGGGTTATTCCGGGCACAAAGACCGGGACGGGTTGTTCGGCTTTGTTGAAAATATGTCCGATTCGGTAGAAAAGGTTTTTGTCGTCATGGGCGAGCCGTCTTCGGCCATGTCTTTGTCGCAGAGAATCAAAGATAACCTGGGGGTTTCTGCTTTTGCCCCGTCGCAGGGCGAGAGCGTGCATTTGTATTTCTGATTTTGCAGGCGAACGGTTATAATAAAAAAACGAACATGAATTTGTTTAACTCAAAAGAAAAACACGGGCACGAAAAAATAAAAATTTGCGTTTCCGGCGCGGCGGATACTTCGAATTACGGTTTAAACACGCTGGACCTGGCCAAGGAACTGGGCAGGGAAATAGCCAGGCAGGGGGCGGTGCTCGTGACCGGAGCCACCACTGGTTTCCCTTTTTGGTCGGCGATGGGGGTTAAAGAAGAAGGAGGTGTATCCATAGGTTTTTCTCCCGCCGCTTCCGAAAAAGAGCATATGGAGACATACAAACTCCCGATTGATTATATGGATTTGGTGGTTTATACCGGTTTCGGGTATCCGGGGCGTGACTTGTTTTTGACGCGCTCGGCAGACGCGGTGGTGTTTGGTCCGGGGCGCATCGGCACGATTCACGAATTCACGATTGCCTTCGAGGATTACAAACCGGTGGGGATTTTAGAAGGGCCGTGGGAGACCGACACCGAACTGAAATACATAATCAGGAAAAGCCATCGTCCAAACGACAAAGTTATCTCTGGCGGGGATGTGAAAAAACTAGTGGCCGACCTCATCGGCCTGGTTAGGAAATATAAAGTAAAAGACAGATAAAAACTTAGGATTATTTCAGCGCTTCCAGTACCTTGGCAAAAGCGGCTGGTTTGTTTTCGGCCAGGTCGGCCAGAATTTTTCTGTCGAGCAGAATATTTTTCTTTTTCAAGCCGTCAATCAATTTTGAATACGATACCCCTTGTTCGCGGGCTCCGGCGTTTATTTTTATGTTCCAGAGTTTTCGGTTGAAGGATTTCTTATCTCTGCGGTGCGCGAAAGCGTAGGCCCCGGCATGAAGTAGGGCGTCTTTGGCCATTCTTTCCTTCTTGCTCCTGCCGTGGCGAAACCCTTTTGTCTGTTTCAGTACGCTCCTTCTTCTCTTTAACGCGTGCACTCCTTTTTTTACTCGAGTCATGTGGATAGTTCGCAGTAAGTATTCCTATCGGTTACTCACCGCTTGGTGTTATGTAAATGGTAATAAGTGGCTTTTCGGCTTGTTTTTTATTAAAAATCCCTGGCCTTTTTTGCCCGAAAGCTGTTTGGTTCGGGATTGTTTGGAATTGAAATGATTGAAGCCCGGCGTGCGTCCGATTATCTTGCCGTTCTTCGTAACTTTCAACCTCTTTGTGTATGATTTGTTCGTTTTCATTTTTTTATTTGGCTTTTTCTATGGTCAAGGTTAATCCCTTGGGTCCTCGTTTGTGCGTTTCGGACATTTTGTAATTCTCGGTAATCAAATGCAAAACCCTGTCCATTCTTTCCCGCAAAAATCTTTCGTCCATGTATTTCGCGCGGCCGGAAAGAAAAAGTTCTACTTTGATTCGGTGCCCTTCTTTCAGCCATTTGGACGCCGTTTTGGCCTTGAGCGCCAAGTCGTGGTCGCCGGTGGCGATTTTTATCTGAATTGACTTTGTTTCCGTAGGTTTGGCTCCGGCTTTGGCCTTTTTCAGCTTTTTGTTCGCTTCGTACTGGTATTTTCCGAACTCCATTATTTTCGCGACCGGCGGAATGGCGTTCGGGGAAACCTCTATCAGGTCTAAACCTTTTTCTTCGGCTAGCCGCAACGCTTCCGCTATCGGCAGGACGCCCAGATTTTCTCCCTCGCTATCCACCACGCGAAGCTCGCGGGCCCGTATTTGATTGTTTATTCTTTCTCGCAATTGGTGCGGTAAAATTCCAAGAACCCAGGCAGTTTAACGTATTTCCCTTGGGAAGTCAATAAAAACGGGCTAAAGAGAGCTTTTACCTTTGAGCGACAGAATTTTCTCCATCAGGACGCCTGCAGGAAAGTGTTTATCGCTTTGCGGGACATAGAATTTGCCCTTAACCCTGTCTTTGTCGGCCGACACCGGCAGGCCGCCGGCTTTTAGCATTTCCCGGTCATTTAAGTTGTCGCCAATGACGAGCACATTTTCCTTTTTTAATTTGAAGAGGTTCATTACATGCCGAAGGCCCCTGGCTTTGGTCTGCCTTCCTTTTATCACAATGTCGTAGGCCTCTTGATTCCATACGGTAGTAAGTTTTTTGTACTTCCTCACTATTTTTTCTATTTCTGGCGCCCTTTCTTTGCAGTGCAAAGTTATAATGAATTCCTTTGGTTCAAAACCCTTTACTTTTTTATTTTTTTTCGCTGCCTTTTCCAGTTTCGGCAAGACGGCACTGAGTTCTGCGAAACTATTGATGTGCTGATAAATTTTTCCCTTGTGCCAAGTAGCGCTTCCGTTCTCGTAAGTGATGCTCACTTGAGAAAGAACGCTCTGAAACATTTTCTGAAGCATATAGAGGCCGCGGCCGGAGCTTATGTTTACCAAAAGTCCCGCTCTTACGATATTTTCTATGAGCTCGATTTCTTTTTTCTTAATTTTTTTTATCCCGAGCACAATCGTATCGCCTTTCTGCCGTATCTTTGTTCCGCGCGGCACGAGCACGCCGTCAACGTCAAGGACAATCATCTTGATTTTTTTGATGTCCTCTTTGGTAATTTGCGCCAACGGCTTCATTTTATTTTCTAATTATAGCACTTCCGACTCCACTTTCTTTAAAAGTTCGTTGAATCTTTCTTCGCTTTCGGCTTCGCCGATTATCCGCACCGCCGGTTCGGTGTTAGACGGCCGCACGTGTATCCAGGATTTGTCTATAAAATCAAAACGGATTCCGTCAAGCTCGTTTACTTCTTTTGCGTCGCCAAACGTTTCTTTCATTCTTTGATACAGCACGGAGAGGTCTTGGTTTAGTGCGATTTTTTCTTTGCGCATGAAATATTTGGGCAAGCTATTCGCGATTTCAGAAACGGTTTTGTCTTCTTTAGCCAAAAGCTCCAGTACGAAAGCGATACCCACCAAGCTATCTCTGGTGGCGTTGACCTCTGGAAAGATTACGCCCCCGTTGCCTTCGCCGCTCAAGGCCAAATTTAATTCTAGCATTTTCTTCGTCACGTTCAGTTCGCCCACTTTCGTTCTTACTACTCGCTGGCCGTATTTTTCGGCGATATCCTCGGAAAGGCGGGAGGTAGACATGTTGACGGCTATGTCGGTTTTTCTGGCTTTCACTTTCAACACATCGAGCACGCAAAACGCCAGGGTATACTCTTCAGACAATACCTCGCCCAGTTCATTTACCGTTACCAGGCGGTCGGCATCGGGGTCTAGGGCAAAACCGATGTTTGCTCCGCTTACTTTTACTGCTTCGCCGATTTCCGTCAGGTTTTTCACCAGCGGTTCCGGTTCGTGACTGAATTCGCCGTTTTGTTCGGCATTAATTACGTGTATTTCGCAGCCGAGCTCTTTTAGCAGTTCCTGCGCGATTATGCTCCCGGCGCTGTTTATGGGGTCGAGCGCTACTTTGAATTTTTTCTTTCTGATTGAATCGACATCGACATTTTTCAAAATTTCGCCGATATGTTTTTCGCGGTATTTCTTGTTGTCGGCCTCCACCTTAGTTTGGTTTTCTTCTCCGAAATATTTTATGCCGACCTCCCGTTTGGTTTCTTCGAGTTCCCGTATTTTTTCTTCACCGATGAAAAATCCGTCGCCCCATACGAATTTGAAGCCATTGTACTCTTTCGGATTATGCGAGGCCGTTATCATTATTCCTCCGTCCAAAGAAAGCTTTTTAACCAGAAAGAGAAGGGTAGGGGTAGGTAAGATACCGGCATATTCTGTCTCGAGGCCTTCTTTTTGCAGGGCTTCCCGCATTGCGGAAAAAATTTTCGGGCCGGTTTTTCTGGCGTCCCGGCCGATGATTATCTTTTTTGCGCCGTTTTTTTTCAGGAGCTTCCCGAAAGCAGCGGCGTACTCAAAAGCGATTTGCTCATTTAAATCCTCGCCCCATATTCCGCGAAAGCCGGAAACGGTAAACCTCGGTTTTTGAGCCATTTTGGGATTCTAGCATTAATCCTCCCCAAGGCAAACTTGTCCTGCGAGTTAATCAGCAGGGACAAAAAAGTATGTTAAGATTTAAATGTGGCCTTATACGTTGAAAACCGAAAAGCGCGCTTTGATTATGAGATTTTAGAAAAATACGAGGCCGGTATTGAGCTTTTGGGTGTGGAAGTAAAATCGGTGAGAGGCGGGCGGGCATCTTTAGAAGGTGCCTTTGTGGTCGCGCGCGGCGGAGAGGCCTACCTCCTAAACGCGAGCATACCTCCATACCAGGTGGGAAACGCGCCGAAAGATTACGACCCCCTCCGCAACCGCAGATTATTGCTTACCAAGAAAGAAATAACAGAGCTTTCCGGAACAGATAAGAATAAAAGTTTGACAATAGTTCCTTTATCGTTGTATAATAAAGGTAGGAAAATAAAGATGGAAATCGCGGTGGTGAAGGGAAAGAAAAAATACGACAAGCGGGCGAGCATACAGAAACGCGAAACGGACCGCGAAATCAGACGTCAGTATAAGAGGGGAGAACTTTGAAAAAATATTTGGAGCAGATTTTGCCCTTCGTCCGCCGATTGCGGACTCAGGACAAATTTGCTTCGCAAATTTGGGGATGCAAGGCATAGACAGATGGCTTGCGCTCTCTGATGCATACCGAGCATGAACATAACCTCGTTAAAATTTGTTCAAACTCTAATTGCAAAATTAGGACTTGTAAAGTCGCCGTACTTCGGTATGTCTGACTTTGCTCTGGCATACGCGTAAAGCTAAGCCAGCGTCTTTCCCATCGACTTCCGATATATGGGCAAAGGTGTAAAAACATCGGGATAAGAAAAAATACCGCTTGATATTTTTTACGAAAACTTAAAGCTCGATTGAAAAATATTTTGTCCGTTTCTTAATTTTTCAATTTAAAACAAAAACGGGCTATGTATGTAGATTTCTCTGAGGCAAACTTCTGCACGGGGGCTCACTTCCCCCCATCTCCACCATTACACATTACAGACAAAAAATCGCAGGCATTCTTTTGTCGGCGTTTTTGTGCTATATTTTCAATATGGATTTCAAAATTTTGAACCAAAAAGAGCCGAAAAATAAAGGAAAACGGAAAACAAAAGAAACGCCAAAGTTCTCGGGCAGTTTCCTGGGCGCGATTCTCATCTTCATGACCATCACCGCCTTGTATCTTTTGGTTTCCGGCGGGGCGGAGAAGTCACCGGAGATTCCTATCTCTGAACTGGCGCAAAATATTTCCGCCGGGGAGGTAAAAAATATTTTAGTGGAAGGTGAGAAGCTTACCGTAACTTACAAAAACGACGAAGTAAAAATTTCCAAGAAAGAATCAGAATCCTCGCTCTCACAGACGCTTTTCAATTATGGCGTAAGTCCCGAGGCGCTGGTCGGCGCGAAAATCGAAGTGAAAAGCGAAAGCGGTTTCGGATACTGGCTCATGAATGTTTTGCCCTTCCTTCTGCCGATTATTTTCATAGTATTTTTCTTCTGGTATCTGTCGCGGCAGGTCAAAGGCGCAGGCATGCAGGCGTTTACCTTCGGGCAATCCAAAGCCCGGATTACCGACCCCAGGGATTTGGCGAACCGCGTGACCTTCAAAGACGTGGCTGGCTGTAAAGAAGCGAAAGAAGAGCTGAAAGAAATCGTGGACTTTTTGAAAAACCCGAAAAAGTTTTTGGATATCGGGGCGAGAATCCCCAAGGGAGTTATTTTGACTGGCGCTCCAGGGACAGGAAAGACATTGCTTGCGCGTGCTGTGGCAGGAGAGGCGGGCGTGCCCTTCTTCCATCTATCGGGTTCTGAATTTGTAGAGATGTTCGTGGGCGTCGGCGCTTCGCGTGTGCGCGACCTTTTTAAACTCGCCAAAAAATCCGCGCCGGCAATAATTTTCATGGATGAAATTGATGCGATCGGCCGCACCCGAGGCGGAGGTTTCGGCGGGGGGAACGACGAGCGTGAGCAGACCCTCAACCAGATACTGGTAGAGATGGACGGCTTCGAGCCAAATGAAAAAGTAATCGTGATGGCGGCCACCAACAGGCCCGACGTGCTTGACCCGGCGCTCATTCGCCCCGGCCGTTTTGACCGCAAAGTGCTTCTGGATTTGCCGGATAGGGTAGACCGCGAAGAAATTTTGAGCATCCACGCCAAAATGAAACCGCTGGCCGAGGATGTGAACCTGAAACTGATTGCCGAGCGCACGCCCGGGTTCTCAGGCGCCGATTTGTATTCGCTCATGAATGAAGGCGCGATACTGGCGGCCCGGGAGAACCGCAAAAAAGTTTTCCAGTTCGACCTGATTCGCGCGATTGAAAAAGTGATGTTGGGCCCTGAGCGCAAAAGTCACCTGCTTTCAAAGAAAGAAAAAGAAATTACCGCTTACCACGAAGCTGGCCATGCCTTGGTCGCTTCGGTACTGCCTCACGCCGACCCGGTGCACAAGGTCTCAATCATCGCCCGTGGCACGGCCGGCGGATACACGCTCAAGCTTCCGCTCGAAGAAAAACGGTTGCAGTCAAAAAAAGAATTTATTGACGATATCGCCATGTCCTTGGGTGGCTACGCAGCAGAGAGAATGATTTTCGGCGACATAACCACCGGCCCGTCTTCCGACTTGCAGGTCGCCACCAATTTGGCCCGCGCCATGGTGACGAGATGGGGCATGTCTGATGCTATCGGTCCGATTGCCTTGGGTACAGAGGGCGGCCGGCTTTCTTTCGGGGAAATTCGGGAAGACAACTACTCTGAAACGGTGGCCGCTAAAGTAGATGCCGAGGTTTCGAGAATCATCGATGACGGCATAAAATCGGCGGAAAAGGTTTTGTCTGAAAACAGAAAAGCGCTTGATGCGATAGCCAAGAAACTGATTGAAGTAGAGACCTTGGAACAAGACGAATACGAAAAATTGATTATCGCCCACGGCATTATGCCGAAGAAGAGGGAAGACGAAAAAGCGAAACTGGAGATTTCGGGGTAGTTTTGCAAAAAGCCCCTTGATTTTGTAGTATTCTTACATCCGTCCTTAGCTCAGCTGGTTAGAGCACAGAGCTTATACCTCTGGGGTCCTTGGTTCGAATCCAAGAGGACGGACAAGGTTTATGGATGAAAAACCAAAAAGCCTAGAGACACAACCAAAAGATGTTTCAAATGAGTTTCTTAGAATGGAATGGCTTGAGTTTTCTAAATTCTTGAAAAATCTTAGGGGAGAGAAATATCTTACTATTGATGTATCCTGGCCGGGGCCTGGCAAAACTTTTTCACTAAAAGCTTTTTTGGAAGGGGGGGGCATTTATTGGGCAAAAAAGAACTGCAATAGTAAGAGCTACTAAGGAACAGTATCAACAAGCACCCAATGCTTTTAATTCCGGGGTTCGGTGGGTAGAAGTCAGTCAGTGAAATTTTACTCAAAATGAAATTCCCCAGATTTTTCATGGACTTTTTGCTTGAGCAGCGGATATTTTTTTAGTTCAGGGTCTTCGCTGATTAGGCGAATCGCTTCGGCGCGGGCGGCTTCGACCATCTTCAAGTTCTTGATCGCTTCCATGCCGAGGTCAGAAATACCCCACTGCTTGGTTCCTGCAAGCTCGCCCGCGCCGCGTAAAGTAAGGTCAAGCTCGGCCAGTTCAAACCCGTTTTTAGCATTCTTTAGAGCCTTGAGCCTTTCTACAGTTTTGCCGGTCTTCGCTTCGGCGAAAACGTAGCAATATGCTTGATGCTCGCTTCTTATAACCCGCCCTCGCAATTGGTGCAGTTGCGCCAGGCCGAAGCGCTCAGCCCCTTCGATTACGATTACCGTGGCGTTGGGGATATTCACCCCGACTTCGACCACCGATGTGGCGGCAAGTATATTTATTTCCCCGGCCAGGAATTTTTTCATCACTTCTTCTTTTTTCTGTTTTGACATTTTTGAATGCAGGACACCGATGTCATATTCCGGAAAGATTTCTTTTTTCAGGCGTTTCGCTTCGGCTATCGCCGACTTGGCCATGAGGGCCATTTCTTTGTTAGGGTCGGGCTCGTCTATTCTCGGGCAAATCACGTACGCTTGGCGGCCGCTTTTAAGTTCTTCTCTGATTTTCCCGTAGGTCTCGTCGCGTTTATCGGGCGTTACGATTTCGGTAATCACTTGTTTTCTCCCCGGCGGCATTTCATCAAGAAGCGACAAATCAAGGTCGCCGTAAATAGTGAGCGCGAGCGTGCGGGGAATGGGGGTGGCGGTCATAGATAAAAGATGCGGCGCGACGCCGTCTTTTCGCACGAGTTTTCTTCTCTGCGCGGTGCCGAAACGGTGCTGTTCGTCGATTATGCAAAGCGCCAGGTTTTTAAATTTTACCGATTTTTGAATAAGGGCGTGCGTGCCGATTAAAATCGGAATAACCCCCTCTGCCACCCATTTTAAAAGCTGCGCGCGGGAAATTTCCGTCCATCCCGAGGGGTTTACTTTAGAAGGGAATTTTCGGCAGCCGCTTCCGGTGATTAAACCGATGTTTATTGGCAGGTGTGAAAAGAACTTTATGAACGACTCAAAATGCTGGGTTGCCAGAATCTCGGTGGGCGCCATATACGCGACTTGCAGATGACCCAAGCCGTTACCCGCAGGATTATTTATCGTCACATACGCCGCCGTCGCCGCTACGGCTGTTTTGCCACTGCCTACATCGCCCTCGAGAAGGCGGGACATAGGCGAATCTTTCGCCATATCTTTCAAAACGGTTTCAATCGCCCTGTTTTGTGAATCGGTGGGTGAAAAGGGCAAGCGCTTGATGAATTCTTCTTTGATTTTTTTCTCGGTCTTGATTTTAAACGACTTGTTTTTGCCGTATTCGAATTTGTCGTGCTGGCGTTCAAGCTGAATGCAAAAAACTTCTTCAAAAGCGAAACGCTTGCGCGCGGATTCGGCATCGCGTCCGTTCTTCGGCCGGTGGACCCAGAAGAGAGACGCCTTGAGAGAAGGCAAGCTGTATTTTTTCAAAATATCCTCGGGTATGTAATCCTCGATTTTGTCCAGAGTTTTTTCTTTCAGAATTTTTTCCAGAGCGTGGTAGAACCACCTCGAGGTAATGCCTCGGGTTTCCCGGTACACGGGGTAAGAACTCCCTGCGGCTCTTCCGTTTTCTTTGGCAAACAGCGTTTCGTGCGAATCTATCGGGGTAAGGGGAGTTCTTTCAAATTCGGGATTGGAAAGGTAGATTCCGCTCTTGCTTTTTGCCACCCGGCCCGAGAGCTTCACGTTCTCGCCCTCGTGAATCATCTTGGCGAGGTACGCCTGGTTATACCAGATGATTTTTATTTTGCCCGACAGGTCTTCTATCTCTCCCTCGGCCATCGGGATTTTCGAGCGGAACGCTTTTTTGGTTTTCAGTTTTGAGACCTTGCCGAAGACGGTAGCTACTTCTCCTGGTGCGAGCTCCGAAATTTTTTTCACCTGGCTTATGTCGGTATAGCGGGCGGGGAAGTAGAAGAGCAGGTCGGCTACCGAAAAAAGCCCAAGTCGCCGCAGGGCCTTTTTCTGGTTTTCATCCAGCCGAAATTTTTCTTCTAACCGGTCGCGAAACTCCATTTATGGGAATTATCCCACCCTGCCCGCGCGTTTAATCATTGATTTTTTGTTCAAAATGTGGTATAATATAAAGATGCTTCCCTAAAAGAAAGGAGGAAGCATGAAAATCAAAACCGCCGCGATAACAGGGCTGATAATCGCGGCTGCTTCGCTGTTCTGGGGTGTGTACAGCGGAGCAAAGTTAGATAGGGAGAGAATCTATGTGGGGCGGTTTCAGGGCGAAGTGTGTCGTCTTGAAATCGTAATGGTGGGACCCTGGAGCCAGGTCTCGCTTAACTCTCCCAAGGTAGAGCTGTCTCTTGAACGGTTCTTGAGAAAGAACTGGACAGGAGTACAGACCTACCTGTCGGATGACAAGAGGACGATGGTTCTCTTGGGCACCGACTTGAAGGGCCGGGGTTTCGCCGCAAGGTGGGACTTTGACGCCAGTCTATTTGCTCGGATTCTTTACCCGAGCTACGACGAGGAGACGAAGAAGCTTTTCATCTACTTGTCAGTAGACTGGAGGAACCTCGCAAAGGTTCCCTTCGTGGTTGGCTCCAGTGCCTTTTTTCTTCTCCTGCTTGCAGCCCTGGCAGGGAAAAAGATAGAGGCGAAAAAAAAGCACTAACCCGCGATTTGGCCGAAAGCCAGTTGCGGGTTTCTTATTTTCCAAATTACTCCGCCGTTACGATGACCGTGCCCGTGGCGCTTGCATTCAGATGGTTGTGGTACAGCCAAGAGCCCGCTTTGTCGAATTTGAAGGTAAAAGTTTTCTGCCCGCGGGCGCCGGTTTTATACTGGTCGAATTCGGGATAATTGGCGTGCGAGGGGTGCGGGTCTGAAGCGACCGACATCCCGCCCGACGAGTTATTTACAAAAGTCACCGAATCGCCCTCTCTCACCGTGATTGAAGCGGGGGAGAATTTCGCTCCGTCGTAATTTACAGTCACCGCGCCCAAGTCTAGGCTGGTGTCTTCTTCGGTGCTGGTTTCAGTATTTGGGTTTGTAGTATTTGCGTTCTCTGTGTTTGTATCATTAGGATTTTCGTCCTCAAGCACACCTTCGGTTTGGGTGCTTGTTTCAAGACCCGAGTTTTCTTCGTTTGGGTTAGTTGCTTCTTTTGAACCGCCAGAAGACAAAATAGCGATAGCGATGATTGCTATAGTCGCTATTAAAATGATAAAGAGCCACAACATACTTCCGTGGTTAAAACTTTTTAAATTTTTCATAGTTGTTTTAAAAATTATTTTATAAATTGGCTGATAATGAAAACATTCTAACACGCGTGAATTAGAATTTCACACTTTACAAAGACGAATTATGCTTTAAAAATTATCTTTCTTTTTAATTTCCATCCTTAGCGGTTGAAATAATAAATGACGAATATTCCCACGAAGACAATTATTCCTCCCACAATCGTATGCATGGAAACCTGGTTTCTAAACAAAAGGTAACTGAACAGGGCGATGAATATTGGATAAGATATTTCTATAAGTCCGGCAAGGGTCGCATTCTTATTGAAAATCGAGAAGCCGATAAAAAGCTCGGCG
Source organism: uncultured Candidatus Saccharibacteria bacterium (assembly GCA_964596395.1). GTDB lineage: Bacteria > Patescibacteriota > Minisyncoccia > Phycocordibacterales > UBA9973 > UBA9973. The sequence goes on along the minus strand of CAZQSY010000002.1, from coordinate 574 downwards.
ATAAGTAAAGACCCCGCGCCTGCCGCTAGGTAACCTAGCAACTTCTTTGACGAGCCGAGGGTCGCAATGTCAGGCTTGAGAACGCCCGCCATAAGCGCGATAAGTATCGTTACCACCCCCACGACTACTGAGGTGATTCCCAAGGAGGTTAGAACAGAGATTTTCTTATAAACCTGCTCGTTGAAGACATAAGTTAATCCCCATAATAGCGATGCTCCCAGCGCGAAAAGTATCCACATGGGATAGATTATACCTTATCTTGAATGGAAAAATGATAAAAATGTGCTAGAGTGGGCTAGTGTAAAAAAGGAGACGTGGCTATGAAATATGAACTGCTTCATATTTCATCTGGTTCCGCGAAGCGGAAAGGGCCGATACGAAGTAGGCCCTAGGGAGCGCCCGGAGGGCACGAAGCCACGTCGACGAGTGTAACGAGGAGACGTGGCTGAGTGGTCGAAAGCGCCTCACTGCTAACGAGGTAGGGCCTAAAAACCCTCGACGGTTCGAATCCGTCCGTCTCCGCAGGCGAAATTGCTTTGCAATTTCGGCAAGGAGACGAGCGCGACGACTGTTC
>CAZQSY010000001.1:0-200395 GCA_964596395.1 uncultured Candidatus Saccharibacteria bacterium | reverse complement strand
AGGAAAAGCCGGTTGGGCTTTTTCTAGAAATGCTTCACACCCGTATTCCCCCTTAAGTAAGTTTTTATAAACATAATTTTTTTTGTCTATTATTTGTTTCAGCAGGCTGTCGGCCGCTAAGATGTCGTCTCCGTTTACCATACTAGCAGTGAGCCGGCCGAAATCGTTGATGTGGGGTTTCAGTTTTTCTTCGTAAACATTCTGTGCATCAGGACCTGCGGCTATCAGAAACTCGCCGTTTGTGTTTTTATAAGTTGAATTTATTCCATCAACTTCCTCCTTGATATCCTGCAGTAATTTTATCGTGGTTCGCACGGCAGCGATTCGCTCTTCGTTTGCTTCCATCATCATGCTGTAACCTTTAGCTTCCCTGAAGAGTTGAGCTGCTTCTTTAGCAATAGGCGGTTGATATCCTTCGGCGAAGTAAGTTTTATTTATTATGTTTATATACCTATTTAATATTTCATTAAATACGTTTACTATTCCGTTTTTACTCGATATGTTTCCTGCCAAGGACTCGTTTTTATCGTCGTAATCAGGCAGGTATCCTATTAGGGCATAAACTATCCCGGCATAATACTGTCTTACCTTTTCCGCGGCACTAGGCCCCCCTAGTATGGCACCAAGTATTGCCCCCACTGCTGCTCCTATCGCGTTTCCTATTATAGGGGCAAAAGAACCAAGGGCAGCTCCTATGCCAATAGCCGAGCTTGTGATGATTGCATTCCCCACCAAAGCTCCGGCTAGCGGAGTAATGGCCCTTGCCGCTCCACTTATGGCAGCACCATCTCTATTTTTTAAACTTGCTTCTGTTTCTGGGATAATCGGTTTCATTACCTCCGCAAGCGTTCTTCTAGAGTCGGTTTCCCATCCCGGGTGAGGCCCGGGGATGCAGTAATCAAGTTGGTATATTGTCGGCAGAAGGCCGTAGGCGTTTGATTCGCCAGTGTCTCTCGTGCGCCTGCCACCCGCTCCTCCACCGAGCTGGTATGCCTGCCCGTCAACCGTTGACAAAAGTTCTTTATTTTGCAACACAAGTTTATCTACATACGTGCGTTGTTCGTCTATGAGCGCCTGAGTGAGGTCGGTGCGAATATCAAAATCAGGATTTGATTTCATCCACGAGCTCGCGAGGTGAATAGGTGCGAAATCTCTCTGGGTTCTCGTTTTGTACCCCTCGCTGCCGTAGTAACTCGTGGTGTAGAGTTGACCGTCTGAACCCGTGTCGTCAAGATAGGCGAACCCTTTTTCCATCAGGTTGCTTGAGAATTGACCGAGTATCGCATCTAAGATGGCCGCTATGGCATCATTCAGATCTTCTGCGTCTAGAAGCGCGTCCTTCGGATAGTTTATAGCGTTCGTCGCTGCTTCGGCTACAATCTTACCGGGTGTAACATACTCCCATCCGCCGATGCACGGTGAGGGTTCGCCAGCATTCAATGCCCTGTTTTCTTCCTCTTTAGTAACATCTCTCGGCTCTCGGCAGCGCAAATCGCCGGTGAATCCATTTGCCTGGGCCAAAATTTCGCGCGTATTTTCGGCTGTTGATTGTACCGTTTTCGCCAACCGTTGGCTTAGAGTGTTGTCGGCCAAAAGTTTGAAGCCGAGCGGATTATTGGCCGGTACCTGTGTAAGCGCAGACCAGGCATTCCACCCGCCTTGGTTAAACCTCTGCTGAAACGTTATAGCGCTGTACTCGGGCGTGGTTTGCTGTATCATTTCGTTCAGCGAGTATCGGGCGTTGTCTTGGAATTTATTGTTGAAGGCCAATATAGTATCTTTCCAATACTCTCTTCCAAACGGGAAAAGTTCCGGATTACTTATTTCTACTCCAAATTGCAGCATTTCGTTCTTGGCTATGTCGCTGAAAAATTTATCGAAGTCCTGCACGAAGGCGGGCTTGCCATCAAAACCACTATTTATCCAGTTCACCGTGCTCAAGGTGATTTTCTGGAGCATCATTTTAATGACCAGCCGGCCGACCGCTTTCAGACAAGTTTCGTTCTCGTTTAAAGACGCAGCAGATTCCTTTGTTTTCTGGGTATCTTTTTTTATGTCGGTTATAAGTTTCAGGGTTGAATCTGGCAAGCTGACTCTTATAGTATCTGGCGAATCTAGGTCTGGCAGATTTTCCAATCTATCTGCGGTGACGGTTGTTTCTAATCCCGTTATAAGCTCTAGGTTATCTAGTGGATTTATGGAACCTCTTGGACCTGTATCAGGCGCGGAAACTGCTCCAGGTACTTCGGGTGCATTAATCCCAAACAAGCTCCCGATGCCTTTGAACATGCTTTTTATCCCGCTGTTTATCACTTTCTGGCATTGCGGCAGGTTGGCGATGGTGGGGCCCAGGCCGGTGGCGTAAGCGCCGATACCGACGCCGGGAATTTGCGCGTTGGCTTTTTTGGGCACCAAAATACTCAAAGGCGAGAGAATAAAGCTCGCCACGAGTACAGAAGAGATTATAAAATTTTTTCTGTCGCGAAAGACCATTTGCTTTTTTGCAAACTGTTTCTTGATTATATCATTCCCCTGATAAAAACGCCTCCAATTCCGAAACCGATTTCACCAATTCGTCGCTATATTTCTGGTATTGCGAGAGCCCTGAGAGCCCAATTATCGGGTCGCTTACGACTTTAATCATACTGAGCACGCTGGCCCCCGTGTTATAGGCATTGTTCGCTATTCTGATGTGGTAGCCCATCAAGCTTTTCGGAACGGGCGTTTCTATGACTTTCTTACCGAATTCCTGATAGGCCTCGCCGATTAGGGTGAGCTCGGCTTCAAGCTTTAAGTCGTCGATATATCCGCCCGCTTCGTTCGTGGCGATCGCCGTGCTCACTATTTCTAGTTCGTCGCCTAGACCGCTTTCTTTGTATGTTTGAAACATGGCGCTCGTCGTCTGGTAATATTTCTGCCAAGAGGCGATGTCGTCCGAGGCGGTCAATCTTGCATCTTTTTCCGCGTATTGGTCAGATAGAACCGGGTTTACGATTCTCTGTCCCAGCGCGCTCGAGAAGCCGTTTATGGTCTCGGTGTCGATTTGACCCGACGTTTTCATGGCGGTGTAGCTGGCAAAGAACTGCCGGGCGAATTTTTCTGTCTCGGTCAATCTCTCTTCTTCGATTTTTTCACTTTCCTCGGTTTTCAGTTCTTCTTTTTTGCCTGCGACATAATCCGCGTCCGGCGTATCGCCGTAAGTTATTTTTTTATTTTTATCCGTTCCCCACAGGGATTCTTCCCAGTCCGGAATTCCGTCTGAGTCCGAATCTTTTTGCACCAGCTCAATCACGCTCTGGTTTTCAATCTTTAAGGGCAATTCTTTTTTCTCTTTGTTTCCACCAAAATTTTCTCCCCAAGAGGGCATGAAAAACACGAGAAAAATTATCACGCCCAGCACGATGCACGCGCTGGCCATGAGCGCGAAGTGCTTGCTCGGCAGATATTCTTTGAATTTTTGCATTGATTGTTTATTTAAAAACCAGATACGCCATAACCGTATGAATCTGAAACTTCAGTTAAACTAAAGGACATAACTTCCTCTTCTTTCCCTTCTTCATCTTTAACCGGACGTTTGCAAGTTATCAGTTTTTCTCCTCCATAGCCGCCGATTATAGTTTCTCCTTGCCTTACCTCATTTCTGGTTTTTGAAAATACCCCATCAGGTATAGCGAAACTTATAGGTGTCCCCACAGGAGAACCTATCAGATATATTGAAAAAGTTCTGCCGGCATCACATTCAAATCCAGCCCTTCTTGCTTCCTCCACCTCCTTTGCTTCGCCACTTATTATTTCTCCAGCAAAAAATCCCCAGAATCCCCACGCCGAGGCGAAATTAAAAATCGCAAAAGATAAAAAAACCAAGAGCGACGTTAGAAAAAAACTCTTTCTCATCCTTCTATTGTAACATTCTGACAAGCCCCGTCCAATCGGCGAGTGTTAATTCCTCCGCTCTTTTGTTCCCGAGCGCGTCAAAGGCCGTCTTTGACACCAGGTTTTTCAAATTTGAAGCGACTTTTTTCCTTTTATGGGCGAAACCGGCACGCACCAGCTCCCAAAATCTGCTTTCATTAATCTTGTTTTCCTTAAAAAATTTTCTAGAAATGTTTTTGATTAGAATTATCGCTGAATCCACTTCCGGGGCGGGCGAAAAATACCTAGCCGGCACCTTCATGAGCATTTTTGGTTCGCCGTACGCTTTAACCGAGACAGACAGTATGCTTTCTCTTCCCTCCCTGGCTATAATCCTCTGCGCCACTTCTTTTTGCACCATCAGCACCATTCTCTCCGGCTGATTTTCATCCGTCAAAAACTTTTTCAATATGGCACCGGTAATGTTGTAGGGAATGTTCGCTATCAACTTATATTTTTTACCAATGTCAAAGGGCACCTTTGGCATATCAAAATCCAATATGTCGCCGTGTGCCAGCACGAGGTATCCCGAAGATATCTGGTTCTCAAATTTATTTTTCAAAAATTCAAAAAGCTCAATGTCTTTTTCTACGGTAACAACTCGCCCGGCGTTCTCAAGAAGTTTTTTTGTCAGCGCGCCTTTGCCCGGGCCGATTTCTAGAATGGTGTCTTCTCGGGATATTTCACCCGCTTCAATCATTTTCTTGAGCACGGTTTCTGACTTCAAGAAATTCTGCCCCAAATATTTTTTTGCCCGATAACCCACGTAACCCACGCCCGGCGTGGGTATTTTACTTTCTTTCATATTCTTTTCTCTGTTTTTTCCCTAGAAAGCCATTCGACTAATTCCTGCATATGTTCTTCGGTTCTATAAAAATATCCCGGAGCCGCACTCCTGTTTAGAATTTTATTTTCTGGTCTCTTGATACCCGTGTAGTCCAACAAACTGCTGTATTTGTATTCTCTCAAGAATTCCAGAACGCTTGTTAAATTACCTATGCCGGCCTCCCTCCAATCTTTCTGTATTAGTTTGATCGGGTTTAAGTGTATGTAAGAAAAAAGATATTTTAGATAGTTGTTGGTGCTGGCTAATTCTGATTTCGATTTCCCCTGGAAGAGGTTCCCACTCCTTTCATTTTTTGTGTTGAAATACTTTGAATGGCTGTTTTGTAATCTTTGCAGAAAGAGACTTGTGCTTTTCTTGCTTTTTACTTTTAGTAAAAGATGGAAATGGTTTGGCATTAAACACCAGGCCACCAGATCAACTAAGGTTTTACCTCTCTGGATATCCCAGATATTTTCTACTTCAATATCCGACATCTTGGCTGTTCGTTCGCTGTTCACTAAATACAATGAGTTCGTGAATCTGTCGTAGTCCGCCGCGGTATTAAAGATTGGCATTTTGTTTGTGCCTCTGTTGTACACATGGTAGAAATTACCTTTAATAAACGGTATTTCTCTCATAACGAATTTATTATAACACCCACGCCCGGCGTGGGAAAGTTTATATGTAGATTGTTTTGATTCCGCCTTTCTCGCCTTCCCTCTCGGTCAATTCCGCCGGAATATCGGCGATGAATTCAGACGGCGCGTTTATTTGCCGGGAGCCGAAAATCGTGCGGAAATTCGCAAAGGACAGAAATAGTTTTTCTTTCGCTCGGGTGAGCGCCACATAGAAAAGCCGGCGCTCTTCTTCGCCGTCTTCGGCGTTTTTCATTTCACCGTCCCGCCGGTGCGGGAACAAGCCATCTTCGAGGCCGACGACGAAAACATATTTAAATTCAAGGCCTTTTGAAGCGTGCACAGTCATTAATTTTACCCCGCCGCGCGTTGCGCCGTTTTTATTTTCTTCCGTCCCCAGCGAGTCCTGTTCTGAAGAAAGCGAAGCGTCTTCCAAAAGTTTTTCTATCCCCGCGCCGTTTTCTAGATTATCGTATTTGAGCGCGAGCGTGGCCAGTTCTCTGATGTTTTCAAGACGTTCCGCGTCTTCGGCGGTTCCGTTTGAAAGCTCGTCTTCGATGCCCGATTTTTTTACCACGAACTTTATCAAAGCCGACGCTTTTTCGTTTTGAGCTTTTTCTTTTATCTCTTCTAGGAGTTTGTAAAAATTTTGTATTTTTATTTTCATCTTTACGGGCAAGCTTTCTGTTTCTTTTGAAAATATTTTCAGCAGCGTGACTTTGCCGATTCCGCGGGCGGGGAAATTTATGATTCTTTTTATTTCCGACAGGCCGTCGGGGTTCAGCGCGGCGTGGATGTAGGCGAGCGTGTCCCGGATTTCTTTTCTTTCAAAGAATTTTACGCCGAGCACCTGGTACGGGATGTTGTATTTAAGCATCGCTTCTTCCAGCGCGCGCGATTGAAAATTGGCGCGGTACAAAACTGCAATTTCGGTGAGGCTAGTAGGGTTAGCGTAGCCACCGAACAATTTTTGAGTGTCTGGTTGAGCCCGCACCTTCAGAGAATTTTTGTGCGGGCGACCCGAGGACCGAAAAAATTGTTCGGTGGCGGAGCTGTCTAGAATTTCCAAAATTTTTGTCGCCACGAAATCTGCCTCGTCTGTTTCGTCTAGCGCTTCATACAGGGAAATTTTTTCACCGTCTTTATTTTTGGTGAACAAATTTTTTTCGGGCCGGTATTTATTTTTTCTGATTACTTCGTTCGCCGCCGACAAAATGTTTTGCGTGGAGCGGTAGTTTTCTTCAAGCAGAACGATTTTCGCCTCTGGGTAGTCTTTCTCAAAACTCAAAATATTTTTTAAATTCGCTCCGCGCCAGGAATAGATATTTTGGTCGGCATCACCCACCGCGCAGATGTTTTTGTGCGCATCCGACAGAATTTTAGAGAGCAGGTACTGTACTTCATTCGTGTCTTGATATTCATCTATATGTATATAACGCCACCTGTTCTGGTAAATTTTCCTGATTTCCCCGTTTTCTTTCAGCAGTTTCACCGCTTTCAAAAGCAGGTCGTCGAAATCTAGCGAATTTTCTTTTTCTTTTTTTCTTTCATATAATTCCCACACTTCTGCTACGATTTTTTCGATGTATCCCGTTGCCTTTTCCCGGTAATCTTCCAAATGCGTGAATTTGCCCTTCTCTCGGCTGATGATGCCCCCGATGCGTCTGGGTTCGTATTGCTTTGGGTCAAAACCGGCTTCCCGCAGGGAGTCCTTTATCATTTTCTGGGAGTCCGTTTCATCTAGAATCGTAAAATGCCTGTTTAGCCCGAGCTTTCGCGCGTTTTCTTTAATTATGCGTACCCCGAGCGAATGGAAAGTTGAAATGAAAGGCGCCGAGAATTCTCCCCGTGCGGGGTCGCTGTCTCTGTCTGCTGGCAGAGCGCTGCCTCTCGGCCCGTCGGCCTGCGAGACACCCCGCACAGGGAAATTCTCGGCGCCTAAAAGAGAAATTACCCTCTCCCGCATTTCTCTGGCGGCTTTGTTGGTGAAAGTTACGGCCAGGATTTTCTCCGGCGCCACGCCGTTTTTTATCAAATTCAAAATCCGGTGGACTATCGTCTTGGTTTTTCCCGCCCCTGCCCCGGCCACGACCAAAAGCGGCCCGTCTGTATGACTTGCCGCTTCTCTCTGTTTATTATTTAGCCCCGACAAATGGTCTTCCACTCGTCAAATATAGCACACTACAGAAACTATTTTTTTGTCTCCTCGTATTCTTTTTTCAGTTTCTCTGTCTCTTCCGCCACTACCTGCAGAAAGTTCGGAATTTTTTCAAAAAAGAATTCCAACACTTCATCCGGCTCGGGATTTTTCTCAAGCAGTTTTTCATATTCTTTCAATTCTTCTTCCTTCAGTATCGGCAGGACGCGGAGTAACACCGATTTGAAGATTACTTCTCCGATGCCGATAATCGCTTCTTCTTGCTCTCCTTCAGACATCTCGCCGATTCCAAAAACCTCAAAAATATTTTTATTTAGCTCGTCTTTGATTTTGTTTTGTAGGGTCATTTGTTTATTAGATTCCCTTTATAATCCTTTTTATATCTTCCCAAAATCCGTTTTTAGCTCCAAATTCAAGCATTTTTTTCAGATAATTTTCAGCGCTCTCCGCCTCTCTAAAAAATCCCGCTCCTTTTGGTTCCCGAAAATCAGTCGTGTCTTTAAATTCTTTCAGTAAATCATAGATTTTGTCTGAAGCTGGGGAGCCACCATGTTTTGCCTCCATAATGTCTTCTGCGCTTACGCGTTGCATTCCGCCAGAGGTGTCGCCTTCCCATAATCTTCGTAAATCAAACGCACGAGAATTGCCGTCACCGGGCAGTTTTTCATCGTTCAATATACGGTATTTAAGTTTCTCCAGAATATTGTCTTCAACTCTATCAACGTCTATTTGTACCGGTAGAGATGATTCGTGTTCTGGGCGTAGCATGTCTTTGTGCTTCTCGCTCTCTTCCGACAAAAATCTCTTATCTTCTTCACTTAAATTTCTTGCGTCTAAAATCCTTGCCTCCCTGTCTGCTTGGGTAAGCTTCACAGGTTCGTGGTCTTCGGGATGATAGTGCATGCCGATATTGCCTTCCTCGGGGCCGATGTGGTAAGGGTTTTGTTCCTCCATGCGTTCCCCTTCATGATAGTGCATACCCATGTGTCCTTCCTTCGGGCCGACATGATACGGGTTTTGTTCTTCTGGGTGGTGTCGTATGCCCATGTCGCCGTAATCTCTTTTTTCGGCTGTTGGTTGCGTTATCTCTTTGCCGTCTGTGCCATAATGCCTTTCTCCTCTGTCATGTTCAAATTTATTTTCTGTGTGATGGGAATCAGGTCGTCCGCTATGTGTCGCCAGAACATTACCCGTGTCATGGTCTCTCATTTCTATTACCGGGTTGTTGTTCGCGTCAAATTTTACTTCTAGTTCTTTTCCCACAGCGTCTGTCGTAAGCCCATACTCGTGACCGTTTTGGTCTATGACTCCGGTCTCCTGCATTAACTTCCTAAAGAACAAGGCCTGCTCGTGAGCGTCGGCATTTTTTATGTCGTCGTTGTATCCCAGTTTTTCAGCGACTTTCTCGTTTGCGTCCAAAAACCTTTTTACTGCCTGCGATATCCCGTCGCCGGACTCAATCTTTACTGCAGCACCACTTACCTGCGCTGCTTGTTCCGCATGGGCCGGTGTTGTTGGTACCGTTGATGCTCCCTGTCCCTTTACCCTTTCTTCCAGCGTTTCATGAAGCTCCGTCCTCATTTTGTCTTCTTCTGCTAGAATATTCTTTTCTTCTTGAGATAATTCAGTATGTGGTTCGTTTTGTTGGTCGAGAGAAGTATCTGCTGGATGAGTTGCTATTTGAACATCTACCGTAGTTTTGGCCTCAACAGTTGGGAGTTCTGGTTCTTTTAATGCCTGGGCGTTTGAAGTATCATTATTTTCTATATCCTGATGCGAAGCCGCTTCTTGCGCTTGGGCGTGAGTAGTGACGGCTGCGGTTGCAACACCGGAACCGATAACAATAACTTTATTCAATATAGCTTTTGTGCCTTTTAGCAACCTAGTATTTTTCTTTTCTCCTTCTGCTGACTTTATTTTTCTGTCTAGCCAAGCGTTCAATGCCTTGTTAATCACTGTGGTCCCTCCGCCGACCCCAAAAGTTTTAAAGTTTCCGCTCGCCACACTCATTCCTAGAGAAAGCAACAAGCCACCTGCCGATATGTAATTGCTTGTGTTCAGTATCTCTTTTTTCAGCGAGCCAGTTTGTTCGTCTCTTTTTTCTTTCTCCTGAAGTTGTTTGAACCAGTCAGAGGTGGCAACCATGTTGCTTACCATAGATATTCCAGTCCTCATTCCTAATTTTGTAGCAATAGCTCCTGCGCCACCTACTGCAGCTCCACCGGCTACAAAATAAGTGCCCACTAACACTACGCTCCCCACAAGCACAGAGCTCATTAGTATTTTTTTTACCCTACCCCCTTTTGTTTTATCTAAATCTGTCCACCATTCCTTTGATGCGTCGTAAACTTTTCCTACTTTCTTGTAATCCGGAATGAGCTTCTTTTCCTCAAAACAGCTGTTCTGTTTTTCTAAGAATTTGGTGAAAGCTTTCCACTTATTACCTTTTTCTGTATCGGAACTTTCCATATTGCGTTTAATTCTAAAGCAACCGCAAAAAAAAACAAGCAAAATGGGGGCATGTCAATTTTTTGTCAATTTTCGAGTTGTGCCCGTGGTTTGGAGACACAGCAAAGTAAGTGTGCGGTTTATCCACACCCCCGCCTTCCCGGGTTGACTTTCGCCCCCGAGGGGGGTACCCTTTTAGATGTCTGGACAGCAGTAGGGTTTATACGGTTGAACGCCGAAACGACAGTAACCATCGCGAGAAAGCTTTATTTTTCTAGTAAAAATTGGTCGTCCTGTTATTCTGTCCTTATTTTCCAAGGGCCGGATAGGAACCTCGCGATAAGAAGCTTGTTTCATAAAATATAGGTCTAAAATACTCGGTCCCATTCTCGTCTATTCCATCCTGTATGGTTCTTTTTTTATGCCTTACGAGGCAAAAGCCAGTATTATCGCTTCTCTTTTTGGTTCTAGGGCAAGCGCCGGGATTGTCGACTCGATAGGCGGCCCGGAGGAAGTTTTACCCGAAGACAATTCGCAGAACATGTACCTCTTGCAGGCCAACGCCTCCTTGCCGCTTTTGGCGCTCCAGGAAAAAGGCGCAAAGGGCACAGACGATGGGGTTGGCGGGCCGGAAGCTTCGGCGGGAACGGCGACGATTTCGGAAGATGCTCTGATGCCGCTCGGTAATCCCGTATCGGCCGAAGATGAAGAAAAACTGGCATTGGATGGAGACCCCAATTTTGACCAGATAAGCGTTTATGTGGTAAGAACAGGCGACTCCATCTCGCAAATTGCCGAAATGTTTGATGTTTCGGTGAACACTGTGCTTTGGGCGAATGATTTAAAGAGAAACGCGGCTATCAAGCCCGGCGATGTTCTTTTCATACTGCCGGTTTCGGGGGTTGAGCATACTGTGGTCAAGGGTGACACGGTGCAAAGCATAGCCAAGAAATACAAAGCTGACGCTTCGGATGTCGCCGGGTTTAACGGCATAAGCGAAAACGAAAAACTTGTTATTGGAGAAAAAATTATTGTTCCGGGTGGAGAAATCTATTACGACGCTCCAGCTACTTCTTCTTTAGCTCGAATTTCCGCCAAGACCACCTATGTCGGCAACCTTCCGAATGTTACCGGATATTTCCATGACCCCTTGCCTGCCAAGAAAAGAATAAGTCAGGGTTTGCACGGCAAGAACGGTGTGGACTTTGCCGCCCCGACAGGAACGCCGATACTCGCCTCTGCCGGAGGAGTGGTATTAATTGCGAGAACGGGCTACAACGGAGGATACGGCGGCATGGTAGTTATTCAACATCCGAATGGTACCCAGACCCTGTATGCACACATGTCTAGATTGGGAACATACAATGGAGCGGTGGTCAATCAGGGCGACTTGATTGGGTACGTGGGTTCTACCGGCCGTTCTACCGGCCCGCACTTGCACTTTGAGGTACGTGGAGCGAAGAATCCCGGCGCTACAAATCCGACGAGTTTTGCCACCAACTAGTTTAGAATCGGTAAGAAAATTCTCACAAAAACCGAGAGAGCCCGGAGCTTTTTTTTGTTTTTTGAAACTATTCCGAAAATGCCAAAAGCGCCATCGCCGTTACGCCGACGATGATGGCCGCGAGCTGCAAAAAGTAATTTTTCTTCTCAGTATTTTTGCGAAGTTCCGGAATCAGGTCTGCCACCGCCACATAGATGAATCCGCCGGCGGCGACGGGCAAGAACCAGTTGTAAAGCCCGATGACGCTTTCGCCGATAGAAAACAACACTATGACCCCAAGTATAGAGGTAACAGCCGAAAGAAAATTAAGCCACAGTGCGCGGCTTTTGGCGTAGCCCGAATGCAGGAGCACCGCAAAATCCCCTATTTCCTGGGGTATTTCGTGTAAAATCACGGCCAGGGTTGTGGCTACCCCTAAAGGCACGCTCGCCAGAAAACTCGCGCCGATAATCATGCCGTCTATAAAGTTATGCACGCCGTCGGAGAAAAGTACCAATTTGCCCATCGGGTGGATATCCGGCTCTTCACTATCTTCTCCATGGTGATGCCAGTGCAGAAAATTTTCCAGAATAAAAAACAAAACTATCCCCGAGATTACAAGCAAGCTGGCATACAAAGGATTCGCGGATTCTTCGAGCGCTTGGGGTATCAGGTGTATTAGAGCGTCACCGAGCAGCGCGCCCACGGCGATGCTGATGAAGATAAATATGTATTTGCGCAAGGCTTTTTCTTTGAGCGACAGAAAAAAGACCCCGACGAAAGAGACCAAGCTGACGAGGAGAACGCTTCCGAAGGTGTATAAATAAATTTCCGACATTTTTTTGGTGCGGGATGGGAGAATCGAACTCCCAACCTCAGTTTGGAAAACTGACGTTTTACCATTAAACTAATCCCGCGTAGTTTGATTTATAGCAAAAAAAGTCCTTTTTAGCCAGAAATTTTTTAACTTCTTTCATTCATTACTGGTCGGGCTGCTGGGAATTGAACCCAGTCAACGTGCTCCCAAAGCACGTGTACTACCGGTATACGACAGCCCGGAAACAAAAAAACTCTATCACAAAACGATGTCCTTTACTAATTTTACCCGGGCTTTTTTATGGACAAGGTCAAGATATACGACTGCCAAATCAACTTGCCACTCCTTGTCTTCGTCGATGTCTTTTTCCAAAATATATGTCTGAATCGCGCGGGATAGGCGTTTCAGTTTCCACGGATGCATGTTGTCTTCGGGCCTGTAGTTATCGTTTTCTTCCCCTTCTTTGTTTTTATAAGTTTCATGAGTAACACTTTTTACCTCAATAAAATGAATTTTGTTTTCTTTTTTGTTTTCTGCGATTATGTCAATTTCTCCCCATTTTTTTGTGTAATTTCTCCCTAAAATCAAAAATCCATGTTTCATGAGAAACCTAACTGCTACATTTTCACCAACTTGACCGGTTTTTTGTGTTTTGGATGTAAAAACCTGAGGCATTTTTATTTGTTTCTTGTGAAACTTACTATAAGTGTTTCACATGAAACAATAACAGTACTTTTTCATGTCTTTTATGGAAAACCCTTGTTTTTCAAGCTATTTTAGGTAATTTAGTGATTTTTGTGCGCACAAAGACATGTCCTTTATAAACACTACCAACATACTTATCCACATTTTTACAAAAAATCCTTTATTTTTAATTCTCTACTAAAGGACAGAAAAAGTTTGTTGTTTTTAATAAGTGTGCGGCCAGGGAGAATCGAACTCCCGTCTCATCCTTGGCAAGGACGTGTTCTACCACTAAACCATGACCGCAAAGTTTTTTTCATGAACTGAAAAGCTTTTTGATTTTAATATTTTCTGGTTATTATTGCAACCATTGAATTAGCTTATAAAATAAGGTTTATTTACTTATTTTTCAAAATGCTGTAAAGTTAATGCTGTAATTATTAATTAATTTACGCACCCGTGGTGAAACGGATATCACAACAGTCTTCGGAACTGTCGTTGCAAGTTCGATTCTTGCCGGGTGCACAGAGCAAGTACTATGGAGAATGTAAAAGATTTAACATCTAAGATTCCCAAAGAAGTTTCACGAGTAACAGAGGCCTTAGAGAAAGCGGGTTTTGAGGCACATTTGGTCGGCGGGTGCGTTCGTGATCTCTTGATGGGCAGGGAGCCGAAAGATTGGGATGTTACCACAAACGCCAGACCAGAGGAGATAATTTCGCTGTTTGAAAAAACCGTTTACGAGAACAAATTTGGTACCGTCGGAGTAGTGGTTCCTCATGAAACAGATGAAAAGGTTTCTCGTGAAACTATAGAGAATGACATTTCACGGGAAACAGAAGCCAAAAATATCATTGTAGAAGTTACTCCATTCAGAATTGAAGAAAAATATAGCGATTTCAGGCATCCGGATGAAGTTAAGTTTAGCGATAAACTTGAGGATGACCTGAAAAGAAGAGATTTTACAATTAATGCAATGTCTTTTAGAATTACAAAAGGACACGAATTCATAACGGACATATTTGGAGGTGTAAAGGACATAAAGGACAAAATATTAAGGACGGTCGGAAATCCGGAAGAACGTTTTTCTGAAGACGCACTGCGCATGGTGCGGGCGGTGCGTTTTGCTTGCCAGCTTGATTTTTCTGTTTCGCATGAAACAAGCGAAAGTATCGTCAAAAACGCGGAGCTGATTAAAAAAATTTCCGCCGAGAGAATCCGCGACGAGTTTGAGAAAATAATTATGTCGGAAAAACCGTCGGCCGGAATTTTGATGCTCCAAAAATTCGGATTGCTCAAGAACATAATTCCAGAACTTGAAGAGGGGATTAACTGCGAACAATCCGGCGAACATATTTATGACGTGTGGAACCATCTTTTGCACGCGCTTCAGCACGCGGCCGACAAGAACTGGCCTTTAGAAATAAGGTTGGCTGCGCTTTTTCACGATATTGGGAAACCCAGGAGCCGCAGGGCCTCGCCCGATGCTTTTGCTCAGGTCCTCGGGTCGGCCGCTCAGAATTCCTTGAAGGTGCGGCCTCTACCAGACCATTCGCAAAAGTATACAGGCTCGGCCAAAAAGAAGTACACTTTTTACGGTCATGAGGTCGTCGGCGCGCGGATGGCAAGGAAAATAATGGAACGGCTGAAATTTCCGAAAAAAGAAATTGAGCTCTCGGAAAAGCTGGTGCGTAATCATATGTTTTTCTCGGATACGGAACTGATCACGCTCTCGGCGGTGAGGAGAATAATCACGAAGGTAGAAAAAGAAAATATTTGGATGCTGATGAACGTGCGCGAATGCGACCGGGTGGGCATGCGTAAAAAAGAAGCGCCGTACCGTCTGCGAAAATATTTTTCTATGATAGAAGAAGCCCTGCGCGACCCCATCTCGGTTACCCAGCTCAAGATTGACGGAAGATTCATGATGGAAAAATTGAAAATACCTGCCGGCCCGCGCATGGGCTGGATTCTCTCTGCGCTTTTAGAAGAAGTGCTGGACGACCCGAAGAAAAATACCGAAGAGCATCTTTCAGAACTGGCGCGGTCGCTTGATATGCTGCCCGACGAGGCGCTCCGCGCGCTGGGGGAGAAGGGAAAAGAAAAAAAGGAGGAGCTTGAGGCCGAAGAAGTCGGCAAGTTGCGTAAGAAACACGGAGTGAGGTAAACTTTAAAGAACGCTTTCTGTTCTAGAGCGCAAGTCATTATGTCTGACCCAACTTTTTGGATTATTTTCGCGGCTATAATAATTCCCGCCTTTATCGTTGACCTGCGTTCGCATCGCGAAGACCACACAATAGAGTGGCGCGAGGCGGCCGTCTGGAGCTTGGTATGGATACTGCTCGCGGTCTGCTACGGGATGCTTTTCTTTTTCCGCGGAGGGACGGTGCAGGTCGCGGAATATTTTACCGCCTATCTTTTGGAAAAATCGCTCAGTATAGACAACCTCTTCGTCTTTACGGTGGCGTTTAATTTTTTCATCGTGCCGAGCAAGTTTCGCCACCGGATTCTTTTTTGGGGAATTGTGGGGGCAATCGTGACCAGGGCGCTATTTATCGCCGGCGGGGTAGCGCTGGTGCATAAATTCTCTTGGGTTTTGTATGTTTTCGGAGCGTTTCTGCTCTTAGTTAGCTTGAAGCTCGCCTTTTTCAACAAAGAAGAAGAGAATAAAGAATTTCACGAGAACGCGCTGGTGCGATTCATCAAACGAGTGATTCCGGTTACCGAACACTGGGTGCATGATTTTTTCGTCAAGGTTGAAAACAAACTGCACATCACGCCGATCTTTCTGGTACTGCTTACCATAGAAAGTACGGACGTACTTTTTGCGCTTGACTCGGTGCCGGCGATTTTCGGGGTGACCACCGACCCGCTGATTATTTATACTTCAAATATTTTTGCCGTCTTGGGATTGCGTTCGCTGTATTTTCTTTTAGAGCACGTGATAGACAAATTCAGGTATCTTTCAACGGGGGTGAATGTAATTCTCTTTTTTATCGGGGTGAAATTAATCTTGCATGAGGCGTTTTATATACCGACTTCTTGGACATTGTTCGTGATTGTGTCGGTTTTCGCGGTGGCGATTATAGCGTCTTTGCTTAATCCGGAGGATATATAGAAATTAGGGGAAAATAAGAGGCCCCCTTCGATAAAAAAATCATCGAAGGGGGCTCTGGGGGAGGGAGGGAAACTTGTTTCTCTGCCCCCTTCTTGCGCAAGCAAGAAGGGGGGGGATAGAGAATCATGTATGGTCCGGAAGACTCCGGCTCATGCATGATTCTCTATCGTTCCTCTCCCGATAAGTATAGGAACTTACTATCTAAATTATGGGATTATTTTTGTATTTGTCAAATAAAATTTGTGGAAAGTTTACCCCACCGAAAAGTTAGAAAAATTGCGCCGGGGTTCGTGCCATACGACCGAGAAATTTTCCATCGGACCGACGGTGAGGCCGGGCACGCGCTTCTTCTTCAGCCGTTCAACAAAAAAGAGGAGTTTCTTCTCCTCTGCTTCGGCTGTTAACTTCATGCTTCCGTCATCCCTGAAAAATATGTTTCCTTTGATCCCGAGGTCATCGGCGAAATCCTTGATTTTTTCAAAATCGCCGTAATCCAAATTTTTACCCCACATTGTGCATTCAACACCTCGCAGCATAAAAATTTAAGTTATGAATAATGGAGTTTCGGCCTTCCGCCGGTCGGCTTGCCTTTGTCTTGTATTATAGCATTTTTTCGGCTAGTACACTTCTTGCTGGTAACAGCGTTCACAGAAGACGACTTCCGGCCTTTCAGGTGAGTAGGTTGTCTCAAACTCATTTGAACATTTGACGCCCGGGTGTTCGGGGTGGCCGGCTTTTTCGCACATGCATTTTCGGCGCCAGAGTTTGCGCGGGTTGCGTTTGCTCATTCTTTCTTGGTGCCGGCATTCAAAATCCTTTCTCGGCAGGGGGATACCCATCCTTTTATAAAAATCCAGTTCAGATTTGGTTATCCGGAAGTTTTTTCCGCATTTCTCGCAGGCCAGCACTTCGTTCAGAATATCTTCTGAAACTTCTGCTATCGTTTTCGGCGTTTCTTCTTTCTTGATTGTTTCTTTGCCGTAAATTCCGGAAGTTTGCGTCTGCCAGCCGAACCCGCGCTCCCTCGCTTCTTTTTCTGAAAGCGGATAGTACTCTTGCGCCAGGGTTTCGTTATACCCGAAAGGCGAGAGTTCGGGCGGGAGGAAGTCCCCATATACGCCGTCTTTTTTCATGCTCTCAACTATTTCTGCCTTCAATTTTTCATATTCTTCTTTTGAATATTCCTTATTAAGAATGTGATAATTTTTTTTGTTCAGACCGGCGCAGCCGAAAGAGCTTGCGCAGTTATAGCAACTGTCGGAATAATGCGTGTCGTTGCAGTACATCGGGTACACGGTGCATATATTATTACTACTGGAAAGATTGCCCATCACGTTGTAGCAGCGCTCCGCTTTAGTGTAAGTATTGTTGCAGTCGAAGCAATCGATGACATCGTCTACATCTGCGACGTAAGAACAATTTTTGGTGCCGAAAGCGTCAAAAATCTGAACACCGTCGTGGCAGTTGTACATATAGTCGCCGGTTGCGTTGTTGCATTTCGTGGCCGAGGCATATTTGACCAGGGCTTCACCGCGCAGTTCTATGTATTTTTTCTTGGCCAGCTCTACGCTCTCGTGCGAAGACAATATTTCCGCTTTCTTCTTCTCAAACTCTTCCCTGGTGTGTTGTTTGTTCAGAATGCAATAATTTAAATTGCGCCCGTTTACGCAAAAAAGGCAGTTTTGGCAGTTCTTCATGTCAAAAGAAAACAAGACATCCGCGCATTCCTGTAATCGTTCGCCCCACATGCACTTGAATGATTTGCGGGTATCCACGCATTCGTAGCAAAGTTCTGAATCGTACAAAAAAGCGCAGTCCGCGGAATTTTTGCACCGCTGGACTAGGCGCCCGTACATGCAATCCTCGTTGTTGCCGGCGGCGAAAAGCAGGTAGCAATTTTTGTTGTCTTCGGCGTTGTTGGTGTAGTCGCTCCCTACGCTGTCTATAACCAGAAGCCCTATCCGAGGAATTTTATTTTTGAGTTCTCCGAATTGTTCTAGGAACGGTCGGGATTTATCCCAATCCATGCCGAAATCCAGGGGGTCCCACTGGTCGCTCCACCAGCATTGGTGGCAGTAAACGGGGAAAGGCGTGCCGGCGGGATACAGGGAGACGCTTTCTTTCTTGCACAGGTCGCAAGTCCTTCTATAAAGCGTGCGTTCGTTTCTGTAAGCAAGGCGCCGCATTGCCCGGCAGTCGGGGCAAAAATTAGGCGGGGGCACCTTAACCTGCTCGTAAAAAATTAGGTCTTCTTTTCTTATTTCAAAACTTTTAGCGCAGGATTTGCAGGTTTTTTGCATATTTTCCATCGCAAGTTGTATAAAATTTTACCATAATAAAATTCAATTACCAAAAAAATCAACCAACCATTGGGTCGGTAATTGATAATTATCTACGAGCTTGCCTGGGCAGAGGCAAAAAGGTTGGATGCGGAAACTCAGAGTAACGGAAAATAATTGTGTTAAGATTGGAATGCATGAAAATCGGGATTTTTGATTCGGGGCTCGGGGGGCTCGTAATCGCGCGGGCGATACGAAAAGAGATGCCTCAATACGACTATGTGTATCTGGGCGACACCAAGCGGGTGCCGTACGGCAACCGTTCGCATGAAACGGTGTATGAATTTACCAAAGAAGGGGTGGAGTATCTTTTTGAAAAAGAGAATTGCGCGATTGTGATTGTCGCCTGCAATACGGCTTCGGCGAGAGCGCTCCGAAGGTTGCAGGAAGAGCGCAAAAAAGTTCTGGGCGTTCTGATTCCCGCTGCCGAGGCCTGCGTCGGTTTCGAGAGAGTGGGTGTGCTGGCGACCGCCGGCACGGTGGCATCGGAAAGTTTCCCCAAGGAAATTAAAAAATTGAACAGGCGGGCGAAAATTTTTCAAAACCCGGCTCCGATGCTTGTGCCTTTGGCCGAAGAAGGGGAGAAGAAACTATCCTTGGGGTTTATAAAAAAATATCTGAAGCCCCTCTTGGCGAAAAAGGTAGAGGCCGTTGTCTTGGGCTGTACGCACTACCCGATTTTTAAGAATGAGTTTAGAAAAAATCTGCCGAAGGATGTGAAACTTATTTCCCAAGACGAAATCGTGCCGAAAAAATTGAGGGAATATTTCTACAGGCATCCGGAGGTCTCGGGCAAGCTTTCGCAAAAAAGAACTGCCAAGATTTTAGTCACCGATTTGACCAAAAATATCGAGAAACTTTCAAAGAAGTGGTTTGGAAAAAATACAAAACCCAAGCTCGTTAGTATTTAAAATTTTGTGGGCGCGAGAGGATTTGAACCTCCAAGGATAGAATCCATACGCTCCTGAAGCGTACGCGTATACCAGTTCCGCCACGCGCCCGTGAATCTATTTATACGACTTTCAAAGTGAAATCTCAAGAAGCACCGGGCAGTGGTCAGAGCCGAAAACTTCGGGCAATATTTTTGCACCCTTTACTTTTTCTTTGAGCGAAGCACTGACGAAAATGTAGTCAATGCGCCAGCCGATATTTCGCGCGCGGGCATTTGCGAAGTGAGACCACCAGGTGTAATGGCCGTTCCCCTCGGTGAAGATTCTGAAAGTGTCAACAAAACCCGCATCAACTATTTTTTGAATCCCCTCGCGTTCTTCGTCGGTGAAGCCCTTGTTGCCGACATTTTCTTTCGGGCGAGCGAGGTCATCCTCGGCGTGCGCCACATTCAGGTCGCCGCAGAAAATAACGGGCTTTTGTTTTTCTAATTCTTTCATAAAAGCGAGAAAGGCGGGGTCCCATTGTTTGTGCCGAAGCGAGAGACGCGAAAGGTCGTCTTTGGCGTTCGGGGTGTAAACCGAAACGACATAAAAATTTTTGTATTCAAGGGTTATGATTCTGCCTTCTTTGTTTGAATCGCCGTATTCGTCTTTTTTTATTTTGTACCTCTTTGCGATTTCTTCAGGCAGTCCCAGGGCGTGAGAAATGGGTTTTTGTTTTGAAAAAATCGCCGTCCCGCTGTATCCTTTTTTCTCGGCCGAATTCCAGTACTCTTCATATTCGGGCAAATCTATTTCTACTTGGCCTCGCTCGGCTTTGGTTTCTTGCAGGCACAGAATGTCGGGTTTGTATTTTTCTACAAACGGCATAAACATACCCTTCTTATGCACCGCGCGTATGCCGTTTACGTTCCAGGAAATGATTTTCATTTATTCATTTCGGTTATTTTTAAACAAATTCCAGCTTATAAGAATAGCAGGAAGAGAAATGGCATAAGCAACAATTAAGGCCTCTCTAGCACCGAACTTATCGGCGAGCCAACCAAGGAAAACAGCAAAAATTCCAAAAACTATGCTTCCTAGGAATGAGTTGACAGAACCGAGGGTAGCCCTTTGTTCATCAGTGAACTCTTTCTGCATTAGCTTACTACTGGCAACGCGGTTTATCCCGTGAAACAGTGATGTAGATGGCATCAGCACTGGAGAAATAATCGTGGCTACGGAAACGGAAAACAGATTTATTATTTTTCCGTAAATGTGAGAAGTCAGTATCAGTTTGAACGCGCCGATTTGTCTAATTATTTTTCCACTATACCAATAACTGAAAGCAGAACCTACATTAGAAAGGACTTGGGCAAAACCGATTGCCCAGATGGGCCAAAGAGTATTAACGAAAGCAGACCTAAACTGAAAAGTCGATTCACCAATGGCGTAATTTATTATACCGTTTGCGCTGAGCAACCTAAGTTTTTTATTTTCCCATATTTTCTTTATTGCTGTCCATAAATGTCCATATATGTTTGAGCTTCTATTTTTTTCTCTTTCGGGTTCTGTAATTAAGAAAGATATGGCTAAACAAAAAATTTGCGGTATTACTGACAACCACATCACAAGCGAAAAAGATTTGACAGCAACGAAACCTCCTATGATTACGGCGATGGCAGCCGCTATTTGAAACATTGACCCCGTTTTTCCCAGGTAGTGGTCGTATTCTTCCTTTTTACCGACATTTGCAAGCGTTTCATACAACAGAGCGTCATTATTGCCGCTATACCATGCACGTTGTAGTCCGTTGAATAATGCGCCCGCAAATAAAATCCAGTAATCACCTCCAGTAGCATACAGGGTAAGAGCCACGACACTACAGAACGCCCCCAGCATCATTGTTTTTTTTCTGCCGATATAATCCGAGAAAATTCCAGTAGGTATTTCGAACAGAGCCGACGAGATCATTGTTATGGAAAACAGACTCATCCCAAGCGTGTAAGAGCCGGTTACTTTCGCAAAATAAATAATTAATATCGCGCCGAACAGATTGAAGTCCGTGAAAAAATTAAAAAGTGCGATTAGTTTAATGTTTTTATGCACGTGATTCAGTTTATCACACTGAGTGCTAGTTAGTGTTTTTATGCTTTCACTAACCTATGGTTTTTTGTTCGTGTTTTTGATATAATATAATCATGAAGTTTAAAGTTGGCCTACCGATAACAATATTTAAAGAAGGGAAAAGTTATGTGGCTTACAGCCCGGCGCTAGACCTTTCGACTTCGGCTTCTACTTACAAAAAGGCGCAGGAGCGTTTTTCTGAAGTAGTTGAGATATTTTTTGAGGAACTTGTGAATGCCGGTACCCTAGACAAGGTTCTTCAAAATTTAGGGTGGCAAAAAGTAAAATCAAGATGGCAACCGCCGACGGTAATTTCAAGCTACACACAGGAGATGAATCTTTCTCATGCCTAGAAAGCAGAACGTAACGAACAGGCAGTTTCAAAAATTTTTAGTTTATGTCGGTTGTTCTTCGGAAGATTTTTTTTTGATTTTCTGGAAAAGATATAATGTTTATCTTGCATTTTTGGCGAGTTTGTGATAATATATAAGCATATGTTAGCAAAGAAAAAGAAGCAGACGGTTATCAAGAAAAGCCAAACGCACGAGAAAGACACCGGCAGTCCCGAGGTGCAGGTTGCCATTTTGACTACTCAAATCGACGAATTGGCCAAGCATTTGAAGAAACACAAGAAAGACAACAGCTCTCGCCGCGGGCTCATCAAGATGGTGGCCGACCGGCGCAAACACATGAAGTACTTGGAGCGCAAAGACAAATCTCGCTATTCTGCACTTGTGAAGAAGATGGAACTTGCCTAGCGTTTTGCAAAACCCTACCCTTGGCATACTTTTCTAAACGCCTCCTCGGCATCATACTTTTGCTCGGGTCCTCGGGTCGGCCTTCCAGGCCTCAACCAGACCAGCTCGCAAAAGTACGCTGCCGCTCCGGCTTAAAAGTACGCCTGCGAAGGGTTTTGCAAAACGTGTTAAACTTACTTTTAATATGACAGTCATAAAACATAAAGAACAGAGAGTGGGTGTTTTCATTGACGCCCAGAACCTTTATCATTCGGCCCGCAACCTATATCGCGCGCGGGTTAATTTCGGCGCGGTACTGAAAGACGCTGTGGCCGGCAGAAAGCTGGTGCACGCGGCGGCGTACGTGATTACCACCGAGTCGGGCGACGAGAAACATTTTTTTGAGGCGCTTACCAAACTCGGCATCGAGACCAAGACGAAAGACTTGCAGGTTTTCTCGAGCGGGGCGAAGAAAGCGGATTGGGACGTGGGCATCGCGGTTGATGCGATTCGCATGGCGCCCCGGCTAGACGCAATCGTGATTGCTTCAGGCGATGGCGACTTTGTCCCGTTAGTTGAATATTTGAAAACGATGACGCAGGTAGAAGCGATGTCTTTCGGCAAGTCCACCTCTGGGAAACTGCGCGAAGCGGCAGACGACTTTTTGGACCTTTCAGAGAATCCGAAAAAATATCTGATACCGGTAAGATAGTTTTTGATTTTTACCGGCAAAATGCTAGGATGGGCTTGTTGTTTACAAGTTAACCCGTTCGCCTTCAGATAGAGATAATGTTTTGCTTTGTTTAATTTTGAAGTAAAACAATACTTTATTCTGGAGACGAACTCAAAAGTTTCATGAATAAAAAAGAGTATTCGCTGGAAGTCGGCGGGAAAACTTTGACCGCCGTTTTTTCCGACCTAGCCGAACAGGCGCACGGGTCGGTGATTTTAAGGTACGGAGACACGGTGGTGCTCGCGACTGCCTGCATGTCGAAAGATAAACAGAAAGGTCTCGGGTTTTTCAATCTGACGGTGGATTATGTGGAAAAATTTTATGCGGCCGGAAAAATTCTCGGCTCGCGCTTCATGCACCGTGAAGGCCGGCCTTCGGAAGACGCGGTGCTCGCCTCGAGAGTGATTGACCGCACCCTTCGCCCGCTCTTTGACCAGTCCATGCGCCACGCGGTGCAGATAATTACCACGGTCATATCTTTGGGTGAAGAAGACCCGACGTTTCTCGCGGTAAATGCCGCGTCGCTCGCGCTGGCCGTGTCGGACATTCCGTGGGGCGGGCCGGTGGGCGCGGTGCGCATCGGCAAATACGATACCGCGGATATCAAAATCAACGCGGGGCAGGGTCTGCGCGCGGATGCGGAAAAATACGCCTTTGACCTCACGGTGTGCGGCAAAGGGGGGAACATCAATATGATAGAGGCGGCGGCGCACGAGACGAAAGAGGAAGAGCTGAAAGAAATGTTGCTCCGCGCCGGCGAAGAAATCGCCAAACTGGAGGAGTTTCAAAAGAAAATTGTCTCTGAAATCGGTCACCCAAAGAGAGTCATAGAAAAAGAAAAAATCAGCGAAGGGTCGGTTAAACTTTTCAACGAAAACATTCTGCCTAAAATGGAGGTGGCGATTTTTTCAGGACCCGGAAAGAAAGAAATAGACGACTTGCACAGTGTTTGGAACAAAATGGTTGAAGAAAAATACTCGGAGCGTGAAGATTTTTCGCTGGAGGATGAGCTTTTTGACGAGACGGAAAACGAAATTTTGCACAAGAAAGCCATAGAAGAAAACAAGCGAGCCGACGGACGGAAGATGGATGAACTGCGGGGCTTGTACGCGCAGGCAGGGGGCCTTTCGAAGGTCTTGCACGGTAGCGGAATTTTTTACCGGGGCGGGACGCATGTGCTCTCGGTGCTCACTCTGGCCGGCCCCGAAGAAAAGCTTATGGTGGACGGAATGGAAACGAAGGAAGAAAAAAGATTCATGCATCACTACAATTTCCCGCCGTATTCGAGCGGCGAGGTCGGGCGCATGGGCGCGACGGGACGGCGCGAAATCGGCCACGGCGCACTGGCAGAAAAAGCGCTGGCCATGGTGCTGCCCTCGGTTGAGAAATTTCCGTACACGATGCGCGTTGTTTCCGAATCGATGGCTTCGAATGGTTCAACTTCGCAGGCCTCGATTTGCGCAGCGACTCTCGCGCTCATGGACGGCGGCGTGCCGATAAAGGCGCCGGTGGCCGGGGTGGCGATGGGTCTTATGTACGAGAGTGAAAACAAATACAAGATTTTGACCGACATTCAGGGACCCGAAGACCACCATGGAGATATGGATTTCAAAGTAGCCGGCACCCGCGAGGGGGTCACGGCCATCCAGCTCGACGTGAAAGTAGAGGGTGTGCCGGTAAAAATTTTGTATGAAGCGATGCTTCAGTCAAAATCGGCGCGTCTGCAGATTCTCGACGAAATACAAAAAGAAATTCAGGCGCCGCGGCCCGAGATTTCACCCTACGCACCGAGGATTCTGATTATCCAAATCAAGAAGGAGCAAATCGGCATGGTTATCGGCGCGGGCGGGAAAACGGTGAAGGAAATCAAAGAAAAAACCGGCGCGGAGATAACGCTCGAAGACGACGGCAAAGTGTATCTCTCGGGTAAGGGCGACTCGGCGCAATTGGCGAAAGACATCATCGAGGAAATGACGCACGAATTCAAGGTGGGCGAAATATTGAAAGGGGAGGTGGTAAGAATCGCCGACTTCGGGGCGTTCGTTAAATTAAACGCGTTTACCGACGGCATGGCGCACATTTCCGAACTCGCGCCCTTCCGTGTTGAGCGGGTCTCAGATATAATAAAAGAAGGCATGATTGTGCCGGTAAAAGTCATCAGGGTTGACGCCGAGAACGGCAAAGTCGGCCTGTCTATCAAAGAAGCAGACAGAGATTTCTTCAATAATGGAAGGAGACAATAAATTAAAAGGAAAAGATATCGAAACCTTCACTGGCGACATGGTGAAGGCGATTGAATCCGACCGCGCAGGTCTCGTCAAGAAAATAATTCACGAGAACGAAGAACACGAGGAAGAGAAAAAAAATCTTTCTCCGGAGTCCAAGAAGAACAAGCTTTTTGTGGTTATCTCGGGGGTTCTGGTTGTTTCGGCTGTGGCTGTCCTTTCTTTTGTTTTGTTTTTAAAACTAAGCGGCAACACGCCGGCGCCGATTCCGCCCTCCTACTCTTTCATATTCCTAGACCGGACGGTATTCAGGCCGATTGACGGATTATCAAGAGATAAAATTACAGAGGTGATACGCGACGAAACCGAAAATTCGGCTGTAAAAGAAGGGGGCATCGAAGGAATATATTTGACCGAAAACAAAAAAACAATCAGCTTGAGGCGTTTTTTGTCGCTCCTTAGAGAGGAGGAGCTGGAACCCGGCGATTTTCCGCCCATCGACGATAATTTTTTGGCCGGCGTTTTGAACGAAGGCGGGAAGGTGCCCTTTTTCTTGCTGAAAGTAAATTCTTTCGTTGATATATTCCCCGTGATGCGCGGGTGGGAAGACGACATGCCGGAGGACTTTCGGGGAATTTTCGGCGGCGAATTCGCAGGCGGAGAAGGTCTAGTTTGGCAGGACGGGGTGGTGGAAAACAAAAACGCGCGAATCCTGAAGGGAAAAGACGAAAGCGTCTTAATGATGTACGTTTTTGTGAGCGATTCGTATGTGCTGATTACCGATGCCAGGGCGGCTACCGCGGAGGTGGTGCGGAGGGTTTTTGGAAACCAGCTTACGGAATAGCCGGCCCGGGTTAGGCCAGGACAAACACGTTGCTTTTAAAAAATAAGGTGTTACAATTTAAGTCCTTATGTTAGACAAGAAAAAAATTCAAGAAATAAAGGAAAAACTGGAGAAAGAGAAAGAGATGCTGCTTTCCCAGCTTCGCGATATCGGCAAATTAAACCCCGAAACGAACGAATGGGAAGCGATACCGGAAGAGCGCGATTCCCGCGATTCAGACCAGAACGATATGGCCGACCGTTTTGAAGATTTCGAATCGAGGAGCGTGATGACCAAGACCTTGGAATCGCGGCTGAACGACATATTGTCTGCTCTAGAGGGGATAAAGAAGGGGGGCTTCGGAAAATGCGAGGTTTGCAAGGGAGAAATCGAGGCGGACCGCATGGAAGTGAATCCGGCCGCCCGGACGTGCAAGAAACATTTAGACAGTTAGCTTAGCCGCAAAAAACTTGTGCCATGGCCTTCGCTAAAGTTTATTCCGCGCAGGTGAATCTGCTCGCGGGGCAGATTGTCACGATTGAAACCGACCTATCCAAAGGCCTGCATACTTTCAGTATCGTGGGCCTGCCCGACAAAGCGGTAGACGAATCTCGGGACCGGGTGAGTTCCGCCATCAAAAATTCGGGCTTCAAGTCACCCAAAGCCAAGAATCAAAAAATAATCGTTTCGCTCTCTCCGGCCGACTTGAAGAAAGAGGGGCCGTTTTTTGATTTGGCTATAGCCCTGTCGTACATGCTTGCTTCGAATTATTTGAAATTTGCTCCCGAGAAAAAAATTTTCCTCGGCGAGTTGGGCCTCGACGGCGCCTTGCGGCCCGTGCGGGGAACGCTACCTCTCGTGCTCGAAGCCAAACGCCGAGGATTTGCGGAAATATTTTTGCCGAAAGAAAATGCGGCCGAGGCGGCGCTGGTCGAGGGCATAAAAATTTTCGGCGCGGAGAGTTTGAAAGAAGTGACGGCCCATATTGATGAATCGAAAAATAATTTGCGCCCGAAAAAAATTCCCCTACAGCCCAAGACGAAAATTACTTACAAAAAAGAGCGCCGGAGTTCGGATTTCTCGGATATCCGCGGGCAGGAAGGCGCGAAGCGCGCGCTTGAAATCGCCGCCGCCGGCGGGCACAATGTGGCCATGTACGGCCCGCCCGGCACAGGCAAGACCATGCTCGCTCGGGCTTTCTCGGCGCTCCTGCCTGATTTGTCGCTCGATGAAGTTTTAGAAATTACCGGCATACATTCGGTGGCCGGCGCGAGCCGGGGGGAGCTCATTTCTTCTCCGCCCTTCCGCGCCCCGCACCACACTTCTTCGTACGTTTCGATTATCGGCGGGGGTGTGATTCCGAAACCCGGCGAGGTGACGCTCGCGCATAGAGGAGTGTTATTTCTTGACGAATTTCCGGAGTTTGAAAAAAGAGTGATTGAATCCCTGCGCCAGCCGCTCGAGGACAACATCGTTTCAATCTCGCGTGCCAAGGGCTCGGCCACTTTTCCTTCAAACTTTATTCTGGTAGCGGCCATGAATCCCTGCCCGTGCGGGAATCTCGGCAACAGACAAAAGGCCTGCGTGTGCCGGCCTTCAGACCTAGACAGATATAAAAGAAAACTCTCGGGTCCTATTATGGACCGCATCGACCTGTGGGTATCGGTAGGCAATGTTGATTACAAAAAACTCGGTGCCGAAGAAGGCGCGGGCGGAAGTGGCGAGAAGAGCGAATACATAAGAGAGAGGGTAATGAGCGCGCGCGAAGTTCAGAAAAAAAGATTTGAAAAATCCGGCAAGGATATTGGCACGAACAGCGAAATGGGCGTGAAGGATTTGGCAAGCATCGTAAAATTGAAAAACGAAACGCGAAATTTACTCGACGACAGTGCCGAGCGCCTGGCCCTTTCGGCCCGCGCTTATCACCGGGTGATTAAAATCGCCCGCACCATCGCCGACCTGGCCGGCCCGGAAGAGGTCTTATCAAACCATATTCTCGAAGCCATCCAATACCGCCCGAGGGTGGATATGTAACTATTTTGGTATAATTACCGGATGCAAATCGAGCGGCCAAAATCTAAACAACCGATACCGGAAAATGCCAAGAGGGTTTTTCAAGGGGTACTTTTTGACGTGTACCAATGGGAGCAGGAGCTTTTTGACGGAACTCGGACGATTTTTGAAAAAATTAAACGTCTCGATACCGTTGTCGTATTCCCAGTCCTGCCTGACGGGAAAATTTTGATATCAGAAGAAAAACAGCCCGGAGTTGAGCCTGTATGGGGAACAGTGAGCGGAAGGATAGAAAGAGACGAAGATATTCTTTCCGCCGCGAAAAGGGAACTCCTGGAGGAAACCGGCTATGAGGCCGGTGATTTAGTTTTATGGAAGGCTCTCCAGCCATTGGCTAAAGTCGAATGGGCGGTTTACGTATTTATAGGCAGAAAGTTGAAAAAAGTAGCCCTTCCTGAATTGGATGGAGGAGAAAAAATAGAATTCACGCCTATGACTTTGGATGAATTGATAAATATGGCGGCTGAAAAACCCATAACTTTCTACGAACCCGAATTGTTGTCTGAATTTTTCAGCGCGAAAATTAATCCGGAGAAAAGAAAAGAACTGGAAGAACTATTTGAGCCACTTTAGTTATCCACACCTTACATTTGACAGGTGAACGCTCGTTCACTTATACTATTTGCATGTCGCAAAAACAATATTTACAAACCATAGAAAAAGAAATCAATAGGATTAACAGAATAATTGACTTCAAAATCTTGCGCGGGGAAGAGTACAAGAGGGAAGCGAGAGACCACAAGCTCTTGCTTAAAAAAATCCGCTTTCACAACCGGCAGAATTTTTTCAGAAAGATTTTTCCCCGCCTGCTGCGCTTTGCCTAGCATTGCGGGCAGGATTTTTTTATGGTGAGGAATTTTTACCAAACAAAACTAGAGAGCTTTTACGAGAAGAACAAGCGCATGCCGACGTATAGAGAGATGGCAGGGCTCTTCGGTTTCAAGTCAAAGAACGCCGTTTTTAAAATTGTGAACAAATTGATTGAGGCGGGGATAGTGGCCAAAGACCATCTGGGGAGGTTGGTGCCTTCGAATACCTTCGGTGAAATTAAGAAGCTCGGTTTTGTGACCGCCGGCTTCCCGGCTTCTGTCGAAGAAGAATTGGCCGATACGGTGAACTTGGATTCTCTTTTAATAAAAAACAAATCGCTTTCGTATCTTCTTGAAGTTGACGGCGATTCTATGATAGACGCGCACATCGAGCCGGGGGATATGGTGCTGGTGGAAAAACGTGACCACGCCGAAGACGGCGAAATTGTGATTGCCGAAGTGGACGGGGAGTTTACTATGAAGTACCTGCGCAAGCGGGGAGGCAAGGCCTGGCTCGAACCGGCCAACAAAAATTATGAGCCGATTTATCCCATCCACAGCCTAAAAATTGTCGCCGTCCTGAAAGCGGTGATAAGAAAATACTAGAATTAGAAATTAAAAAACCCCTTGCGGGGCTTTTTAATTTGGTTCCTAGAAAATTTATTCTACCGCGTCCTTCAGGGCTTTGGCGGGGCGGAATTTCGGAACTTTCTTGGCGGCCACTTTGACCTGCTCCCCGGTCTTGGGGTTGCGGGCCATGCGAGCGGCGCGAGCTTTTACCGAGAAAATACCGAAACCGGCGATAGAAACCTCACCTCCTTTCTTCATAGTGTCGGTGATGGCGTTAAAAAGACCATCTACGACCTCTTCGGCCTGCACTTTCGTGCCGCCGATTTTTCCATATACCCAGTCAGCTAATGCTTGTTTATTCATAGAACTTAAAATCAAGCTTATAATTTTTCCGTTAGTTTGACCCCTAACGGGATTCTTGTCGACCAAGTTACTTTTAAAAGTGCTTATACATTATATAACAAGGGTTTTTTAACGCAATAGAAGCGAACCTGCCTGCCGGTAGGCAGGCACTTTGACTATTTTGTCAAAAAGTTGTCAAACATAAGACCCAACGGCTCAAATCCTGCCATTTGAGCCATTAAAATTTAAATTTTCTACCTGGCATACTCGATAACTCTCGTTTCGCGGATGATTGTTACTTTGATTTCACCGGGGTATTTGAGCTCCTGCTCGATTTTGGTGGCAATGTCGCGGGCCATGATTTTCGCTTCGGCGTCTGAAATTTTGTCGGGCGTAACGAAGATGCGAATTTCCCGGCCAGCTTGCAGGGCATAAGATTTTTCAACTCCTTCAAAGGCGTTTACCAGCGCTTCAAGCTCCTGCAAGCGCTTCAGATAATTCTCTACCGAGTCGCGGCGCGCGCCCGGGCGGCCGCCGGATATGGCGTCGGCTGTTTGCACGATTACCGCTTCTACCGTTTCGTACGGGTAGTCCTCATGGTGGGATTTCATGGAGGTAATTATTCTTTCGTCCGCCCCGAATTTTTGGAGGATTCTGATACCGATTTCCACGTGCGTGCCCTGCACCTCATGGTCTAGGGCCTTGCCGATGTCGTGCACCAGGGCGCCGGCTTTGGCGATGGCCACGTCGGCGCCGAGTTCTTCGGCAATCATGCCGGCAATGTGCGCCATTTCAATAGAATGCTGCAAAACATTTTGGCCGTAACTGGTGCGGAAGTACAGGCGTCCCAGAATAGCTACAATGCGCGGGTCGAAGTTGAATATTCCGCATTCATACACCGCCTGTTCGCCTTTTTCTTTGATTATTTTGTTGATTTCTTCGCGCGCTTTTTCTACCAACTCTTCAATCTTGGCGGGCTGAATACGGCCGTCGAGTATTAGATTTTCAAGCGCCAGTCGAGCCACTTGCCGGCGAATCGGGTCGAAGGAAGAAATGATAATTGAGCCCGGAGTGTCGTCGACAATCAATTCGACGCCGGCAGCCCGTTCGAAGGCGCGGATGTTTCGGCCTTCTTTGCCGATGATTTTTCCTTTGATTTCGTTGTTCGGAATGGTGACCGTGGTGGTCATGAGTTCGGCGGCGGTAGAAGAAGCCAATCGCTGAATTGAAGTGGCTAGAATTTCCTTGGCCCGCTTATCGAGCTTCTCATCGCTCGAATTTTCGAGTTTCTGAATTCTTACCAGCAGGTCTTCTTCATATTTCTTTTCTATGTCCCGCATGAGCTCTTCTTTGGCGTCGAGCTCCGAAAGTTTTGAGACCCTTTCCAGCGCCGTTCGTTTCTCGGCTTCCAGCGAGAGGACTTTCTCCTGGATTTTTTTGATCTCTTCGACTTTTGTTTTAATATTTTCAACTTCCTTGTCTATTTCCACCTGGCGGGCGTCCAAAAACTCGTCTTTCTTGATAAGGCGTTTCTCTGTTTCTTTAAACTCTTCCTCTTTCTTTTTTTCCTCGTCCTTCAGCTCGGCGAGCTTTTTGTCGGCTTTCGCCTTGGCGTCGTCGGTGATTTTCTGCGCTTCTTCTTTAGCCGAGACAAGCATCTGCTTGATGTCGATTTCAATCGATTTTCTTTTTCCCAGGGCAACAATTACGCGCAGGTAGTAGCCGATGGAAACGCCCAAAAGGAGCACTAATGCCCCAATGAGAATTATTATTAAGGTAGAACTCATAAGCCTTTTCCCGGCTTATAAAAACAGCCACTATGTTGGGGTATTACTCTTCCAGTAATACTGTTTCTAGAAAAATTTTTCTTTGCGACAACATAAAATATGGATATTCCTATAAACCAATTTCAAAATAATTTGTAAAAATTTGACTGTTACAATATAACAGCATGCCGCGCTTAAGTCAATCTTATGGTAGAATATGCCCATGCATAAAGGGCTTGTGTCTTGGAGGAACTTGGTGAACTACGCTTTTCACGCCTTTTCCACTCCGCTTCTTTTTAAAACCCTCTTTCGTCCGTGGAAAATGGATACTATCACAAGGGAGAGCTATACGTTTGTCGAAAAATTCGCTTTTTTTGTACTCTCGCGGCTTTTGGGTTTCATCGCTCGCAGTTTTCTGATAATTTTAGGCCTCGGCTTTACTCTTGTTGTCATTATCTCGCTCCCGTTTTTTTTGATTTTTCCTGTTAACATAAACCGTGAAGGTCTGCAGGGTTTGGGAAGCGTCGGCGCCTCGCTTTCATACATGGACACGTATGTTTTGCGCAAACACAGTCGCGACCTCG
Source organism: uncultured Candidatus Saccharibacteria bacterium (assembly GCA_964596395.1). Taxonomy (GTDB): domain Bacteria; phylum Patescibacteriota; class Minisyncoccia; order Phycocordibacterales; family UBA9973; genus UBA9973. Next base: position 168,317 of record CAZQSY010000001.1, on the reverse strand, counting down.
TGTCGGCTCGTTCGCAGAAAATCTACGGCAAGGAGCGCGCGCTTAGAATGATAGAGCGCGGACTTTCGAAAGATGGAACGCGCAACGTGCTTGTGGTGGGGGACACCGGCGTCGGCAAATCGGCCCTGCTTTCGCACCTCGGCCGGCTAGGCCGCTCGGGGCTTTCTTTCGCCGGCATTCGGAACCACAGAGTGGTAGAGCTTTTTGTGGAAGGTATTTCAATACCCGACTTTGATGCGTGCCTCAAAGAAACCGCTTCAGCCGGGAACGTGATTGCCGTAATAGAAAACATTCATCTGTACGAAGGTCTGTACGAGCGGCTTATGCCTTATCTTTCGACCCCGCGGCTGGGTATTATCGTCACTACCGATTTCGCGAACTACGACCAGGTTCTGAAAAAATATCCGGAGTTTCTTTCTAAATTCGAGAAAGTCGATTTGGCCGAAACGAACGAGGCCGACACTGCGGCCATTTTGAAAGAAAACGCGCGAGCAAAAGGCATAAGGATAGAGGATGAAGCGGTAACGGAAATCATACGGCTCGCGGGGCGGCTAATCGGCAACGAACGGGAGCCGGAAAAATCGCTGTCTATTCTCGAAGAACTGCAGACGCTCGATAAAAAAATAACTGTCGAAGACGCGCGACGGATTATTTCGGACAAGACGAATATTCCGGTCGGCGACTTGGGCGCTGGCGAGAGGCAGGCGCTGGCGGGTTTAGAGGAAAACATGAAGAAAAAAATAATCGGCCAGGATGAAGCAGTGAGAGAAGTATCTGCGGCGCTCAAGCGTCTTCGCACCGGCATAAGTGACCCGAGCAAGCCGGCGGGGAGTTTTCTTTTTCTCGGGCCAACCGGGGTGGGCAAGACACACACAGCGAAAATTCTGGCCGAAATCTATTTCGGCCGGAAGAACGCGATGCTCCGCTTTGATATGAGCGAATTTTCTATGCCTTCTTCGGTAGAGGTCTTTACCGAGAGGTTGTGCGCGGAAATCGAAGAATCTCCCTTGTCGCTGGTGTTTTTCGACGAGTTGGAAAAGGCACACACCGCGATACACCACTTGCTTTTGCAGGTGCTCGATGAGGGCCGGCTTACCAGAAGTTCGGGACGTGAGGCAAGTTTCAGAGAGTCGCTTATTATTGCCACTTCCAACGCCGGCAGCGCCGAAATTGTCAGGAACCCGGGTATCGGCAAAAAAGAACTGGTTAATCATTTAATTTCCGAACAAATATTTTCTCCTGAATTTATGAACAGATTCAACGATATCATTCTCTTTCAACCGCTCGATAGCGCCGAGGCGAGAAAGATAACAATTTTGATGCTGGATGATTTTGCTGGACGCTTATTTGAAGATAAAAAAATAAAATTGGAAATTACCGATGCGCTCGTAGACAAAGTCGCCGGGGCGGGGTTCGACCCTGAATTCGGCGCGAGGCCGATAAAAAGGGCAATGGAGGAAATCGTGGAAAACAAAGTGGCCGAGTACGTCTTGGCGGGAAATCAGGGAGGGGTGATGAAAATTTTATAGACCTACTCTTTTTTCTCCGGCGTTTTGGATTTCACTACTATCTCATCGATAATGCCGTATTTTTTTGCTTCTTCGGCATCCATGAAGAAATCGCGCTCCACGTCTTTTTCGATTTGTGTGAGGGGTTTGCCGGTATTTTTCGCCAGAATTTTGTTCAAGCTGTCTTTCGTTTTTAAAATATGCTTGGCGGTAATCGCGATGTCCGTCGCCTGGCCTTCCACGCCGCCCAAGGGCTGATGAATCATTACCTCGGCGTTTGGCAGAATGAAACGCTTACCCTTCTTTCCGGCCGAAAGAATGAGCGCCGCGCCGGAAGCGGCTAGGCCTACGCAGAAAGTGGAAACATCGGGTCTGATATGAGACATGGTATCAACTATGGCGAGCGTGGCCGAAACCGACCCGCCGGGGGAATTGATGTAAAGCGAGATATCTTTCTTCTGGTCTTCGGATTCTAGAAAAAGAAGTTGGGCGATTACTATATTTGCCACATTGTCGTCTATCGGCCCGGCCAAAAAGACAATCCGCTCCCTCAAGAGCCGCGAGTAAATATCATAGGCCCTCTCGCCGAACTGACTTTTTTCAATAACAGTTGGTATTAACATACTTTGATTATATACCTTTTTGATGAGTTTGTTTAATAGGGGAATTTTTATCCTTGTCCCTCCAAAAACTCAAACACCTTTTCGTTCGTCAGCACGTTCTCAGCGTGCATGCGGGCGCGTTCGGGGTCGGCGTCTTTATAATGTTCCAAAATTGCCGACACTTCTTGAGCCACCCGTTCGGGGTCGGCGGAAATATTTTCCGCTTCGGCGATGCCGTGTATGGCGAGCTCGAGCTTTGCCTTTTTCTCGGCGTCAGGGCGAAATTCTTTGCGCAGGTCTTCGGGTGTTTTTTTGATGTGCTTCAGATAATCTTCAAAATTCATTCCCATCGCGGTGATGTCGGATTCCATGCGGTACAGGATTTTGTCTAGTTCGGCATGAACTAAAACGCCGGGCAGGTCTACCCGCATTTCTTCTATGATTTTTTCCACGATTTTCAGACGGGTCTTTTCTTTTAGATTGTTTTGTTTTTCGAGTTTGATGTTCTCTTTCAATCTGTCTCTGAAGTCGGCGATATCTTTGAAGGGCCCCAGCGAGCGCACGAAGTCGTCGCTCAATTCGGGGAGCTCGGGTTCAGCCGGCTTGTTTTCACCCTTCTCGGCAGAAATTTTGTCTTCAGAAGGAAGCGTTGCTTCCGTCTTTTCTCCGTCGCTCTTTACCGCATCCGCCATGTGAATTTTTGGCGCGCGCGATTTGCGGATATCCAAGATGGTGTCTTCTATTTCTTTCTCCGTCGCTTCAAAATTTTTCTCCGCGTCGGTAATACCCGCAATTATTTTTTTGGCTATTTCTTTGTAATCGGGAAGCTTCACTTCGGGAAGCGCCGCGGTTTTTATTTTGAAGCCGAGCGGATTTTTGCGGGCGAGCTTGGTGATGGTTATTTCGGGCCGGCCAATGGCGTCTATTTTGTTTTCCTCTAGGATTTTCGGGTAATACTCGGAAAGCGCGAGCTCAGCCATTTCGTTTAATATTCGCGATTCGGGAACTTTCGAAAGCAAGACGCTCTCGGGAACCTTGCCTTTGCGGAATCCGTCAATTTCCAGATTCTCGCCGATTTTTTTCACCGCTACCGAAAAATATTTTTCAAAAACATCCGCTTCCAGTTCTCCCTCTATTTCAACTTCGCTTCCGGGCAGTTTTTTGATATTGGTTTTTAACATAAGCCCATACTATATTTATCACTGTTTTTTGTCAAAAATCTTAATCTACGAAACTCTTCATCGGCATAGCTTAAAAAGGGTACGGAATTTTTGAAGCCCGCCTGCATCAGCTATGCTGAAAGCATTGCGGGCAGGCTTAAAAATTCCTGAAGTTGCCTCGCCGTCCCTGCCTGCCGGCAGGCAGGGCTCGGCAAACCCCCTTTTTAAGCTATGCCTCAACGAGTTTCGTCTAAATACAAAATCCCCCGCCTTAAGCGGGGGATTTTGTATTCTGGTATTTTTTACTGCACGCTCTCTATTACGCTGGCCCCGATTTCAACATCGGTGGTGTTGAGTTCCTGTTCCAGGTTCTGAAGCTCGTTTGAGTCCTCGGTCGTGGGTTCCTCGGTGAGAGTGTCGCTTGGCGCCTTGGCCACCTTGGACTGCCATATATATATGCCGCCGAGCACGAGGATGAGGATTATGACTATCACCCCGATAAGCGCGCCGTTGGATTTTTTTTCTGGTTCCATGTTTTTTTATTTTTAGATTTTATAAAAGTTTACCCTGTACCTATTCGCTTTCGCTTTCGGTTTCTGTCTCGTTTTCGGCCTCAACTTTTGCCTGGGCTTCTATCTTTACCCGTACGCTCTCGCGTAGTGATTTAATCGCATCCTTCAGCGCCTGATGCGCTTCGCGCACGAGCGTCTGCGCTTCGGTACGCAATGTTCTGAGTTTTGTTTTCTCTTCGACCGATAGTTCTTCCTCTGAATCGGCCAAGAGTGTGTTCACTTCGGTTATTTTCACCTTTGCTTCATCCAGCTTCACTTCTGCGACGGCCACGAATTCCTCGGCGGCTGAAACATCGACTCCTTTCGCATCAAGTTTTTCTATATGCGCATTTACTCTGTCTTTCAAAGCGCCGAGTTTTTCTACCACCAAATCAAAAATCTGCAGGGCCTTCTCGCGGCCAGAGAGCCGCACCTCTAAAATTTTCGCTTTGGCCGCGTCTCTTTCAGTCTTTACCTTTTCCTTCAGGGCCTCGAACTTTGCCTTTACCGCTTCGCGATCTGTTTCGAGTTCAGCTTTTATAGCTTCGCGTTCGGCTTTCACTTCTTCCCGCATTTCCAAAAGCTCTTTCTTGTTCTCTTCTCTTTTTTCGCCAAGCTCGGCCATCATTTCTTGGCGCTCCTGCCGCATCTCTTCAATTTTGGCTTTAATGGCGTCCTGCCGCGCTTTCACCTCGACCGGCACGCCGAGGCGGAGCCCCATACCTGCATTAAGCGAACCAGAGCCGGAGTTTTCTGATTCTGCTAGGGCTACGGCTCCAGTTAGAAGAAGCGCGCCTCCCAAAAACAAACCTAAATATTTTTTCATGACAATTATTTTTTTAGTTAAATGATAAATTTTGCCTTACTTTGAAGACCTAATAATTTTACCATTTAACTTCAGAGAACACTAGAACAAAAGCCCGACGATGAGGAGTGCCACGATGTTTAGTATTTTTATCATCGGGTTAATGGCCGGGCCGGCGGTATCTTTGTATGGGTCGCCCACAGTGTCGCCGGTGACGGCCGCTTTGTGTGCGTCCGAGCCCTTGCCCCCGTGATGTCCTTTTTCAATGTGTTTTTTGGCGTTATCCCAAGCGCCACCGCCGGAGGTCATTGAAATTGCGACAAAGAGCCCGGTGATGATCGAGCCGACCAAAAGTCCGCCGAGCGCCACCGGCCCTAAGAGGAATCCTACCAAGAGCGGGGCAAGCACGGGGATAAGAGCTGGAACGATCATTTGCTTAATTGCGCTTCCTGTAACTATGTCTACGCATTTGCCGTATTCGGGCTTGGCTTTGCCTTCCATAATTCCTTTGATTTCTCTGAACTGTCGGCGCACTTCTTCGACAACCTTGCCGGCGGTTTTTCCCACCGCTTCCATGCACAAAGCGCCGAAGTAATAAGGCAAAAGTCCGCCGATGAAAAGACCCACGATTACCTTCGGGTCACTTAAATCAAATTTCATAACTTCGCCGGCCACCACCTTGATTTCTTCGGTGTAAGCCGAGAAAAGCACCAGCGCTGCGAGCCCGGCCGAACCGATAGCGTAGCCCTTGGTAACCGCTTTAGTAGTATTACCCACGGCATCGAGCGGGTCGGTGACATCGCGAACCGAATCAGGAAGTTCGGCCATCTCGGCGATTCCGCCGGCGTTGTCGGTAATCGGGCCGTAAGCGTCAATCGCCACGATTATCCCGGTCATTGAAAGCATGGCCATGGCTGCTACCGCTATGCCGTAAAGTCCGCCGAAATGGTAAGTAACCAAAATTCCCATGATAATTGTTAAGAGGGGAAGGGCTGTTGATTTCATCGAGACGGCCAGGCCCTGAATCACATTCGTACCGTGTCCCGAGATAGAGGCCTCGGCAATGGATTTGACCGGCGAGTATTGAGTAGAAGTGAAATATTCGGTAATCACGACGAGCAATCCCGTCACTACTAGTCCCGTGATTGCGCTCGCGAAAAGCCCCCCCACTGTGTAGTTTCCGGGATTTTCACTCATCAGCATTTTGGTGAGCGGATAGAAAGAGGCCGCGGCCAAAACTCCCGAGGCAATCAGCCCCTTGTAAAGGGCGCCCATGATGTTTTTGTTTTTTCCGAGTTTTACGAACCAGGTTCCGATGATTGAACAAAGAATCGCCGCCCCGCCGATAGCGAGCGGATACAGAAGCGCGTTTTCAAAATTTGTGAAAAGAAGCGAACCCAAAAGCATAGTAGCGACTGAAGTGACTGTGTATGTCTCGAACAAATCGGCCGCCATACCCGCGCAGTCGCCGACATTATCGCCGACATTATCCGCGATAACAGCCGGATTTCTCGGGTCGTCTTCTGGAATGCCGGCTTCAACTTTTCCGACCAAGTCGGCGCCCACATCGGCCGCTTTGGTGAAAATTCCTCCGCCAAGCCGGGCGAAAACGGAAATAAGCGAAGCGCCGAAGCCCAAGCCGACCAGCGCTTTCATGTCGCCGGTAGCGAGGTAAATTACCGCTACTCCCAATAGAGCCAGTCCTACTACCAAGAGGCCGGTAACCGTGCCTCCTCTGAAAGCGAGACCCAGGGCTTTGCTCAACCCTTCTTTGGCCGCTTCAGTTGTGCGCACATTCGCCCGCACGGAAACGTTCATGCCGACGTAGCCGGCCAGAGCAGACAAAAACGCGCCGACGATGAATCCTACCGCTGAATAAATACCCAAACCGAACCAAAGCACGAAAAACAAAATGACGGCAATGGCGCCGATGGTTTTGTATTGCCTGTTCAGGTACGCTTTCGCTCCTTCGGCAATCGCATTCGCGATGGACTGCATTTTTTCATTGCCGGGACTTTTCCGGAGAATCGTCCGGGCAAGGAAAAGCCCGTAAAAGATGCCAACCAAAGAACAGACAATCGCAAACAAAAGATACGAATTCATGATTTTATTCTTTTTTCTTTACGAAAAAAATTAATTTGTAATGCTTTTAATATTAACAAAAAAATTTAATTTACCGCCTCTTACTCCTCGTCGCTCTTTTCTTCCGGCGCGGACTGGTCTAAGGCATCCCCATCTTCTTCTTTCGCTTCTTCCGGCTTTTCCTTCTCGTCACCCTTGATGTCTATTTTCCATCCGGTGAGTTTGGCCGCCAGGCGCACGTTTTGTCCGCCTTTTCCGATGGCGAGCGACAACTGGTCTTCGGTCACCTCTACCACGGCTTTGTGTTCGCTTTCTTCAATCTCGACGGAGATTACTTTGGCTGGAGACAGAGAATTAGAGACGAATGTCTTCGGGTCGGCAGACCACGGAATGATGTCGATTTTTTCTCCCGCCAGTTCCGAGGTGATGGTGTTTACCCGCGTGCCCTTCGGGCCGACGCAGGAACCGACCGGGTCAATATGTTCGTCGTTCGAGAAAACGGCGATTTTTGAGCGGGCACCGGCTTCCCGGGCCACTGATTTTATTTCTACCACGCCATTCTCTACCTCTGGAGCTTCCACGGCAAAAAGCTTCTCCAAAAATTTGGGATGCGTGCGGGACAGGCGCAAGTTGATTCCCCGCGGAGTGTCTTCTACCGAATACAGGTAAGCCCGGATTCTTTGCCCCCGCTGAAAAAATTCTCCTGGAATCTGCTCTTCGGCCGGCAAAACGCCGGTCGCCCGACTGAAATCGACGTAAACATTTCCCCTTTCTATTTTTTGCACGATGCCGCTCACCACTTCTCCTTCGCGAGTGCCGTATTCATCCATGATTGAGCTTCTCTCGGCCTCGCGGATTCTTTGGATAATTACCTGTTTGGCGGTTTGGGCCGCGATGCGTCCGTAATCGTCTTTAGCTTCGAGCGGGAAAATTATTTCATCGTTTAATTCGACGTTCTTTTTTATTTTGCGCGCGTCCTCGAGCATGATGTGATGCTCTTCGTTGAAGCGCGCCCGCTCGTCGTTCTCGTCAATCGGTTCGTCTTCAAAGCGGATGATTGTTTCGTCCACTACAATTTTCACCTGGTAGAAATCCGTCTTGCCGGTTTCCAAGTCAAACTTGGCGCGGATAATCTGCCCCTTCTTGCCGTAATCCTTTTTGTAGGCGGCGGCCATGGCTTGCTCGATGGCTTCCAGAATTTTTTCTTTCGGAATCTTTTTTTCTTCTTCTAGCTGTTCCAGGGCTGACCTTAATGTCTTGATGTCTAGCATAATTGTTTGTTTATTTAAATAAAAAAGCCCCGCTTGAGACAGGACTTGTATTCCCGCATGATACCACAGCGCGTCTTTAGGTGCAAATTTAGGGTAGTTCTAATTAATTAAAGTTATTAACATGTTTTTCTAAAAAGATACACGGTATCGGTTTCTTTATATTGTATAATATTAGGATTGTCGTGTGTTCAAAAAAATAAAATCCCATTTTTACGTGTTTAAAAGCTAATATTATATAAATATGTTCAAGAAAATTTTTCTCACCCTCGCTTCGGTTCTAGCCGCGTTTTTGTTTTTTGCGGCTTTAAAACAAAACATTGTTTCAGCTGTCGGACCGGCGACGAGCATAGATTTTACCGCTTCCCCGACTACTATACAGCCCGGCGGCTCTTCCACTTTAAGTTGGATTGTTTATGATGCCGTGGAGTGTTATAAAAGCAGCACCGGAGGCAGCGGCTTCTCCGGCATCATTTACCCCGACGCGACAACACATATCATCGGAAGTCAGAGTGTTTCTCCTTCGTCCACCGCTACTTACACCCTTTATTGTGTAAATGCTCAGGGTGAAATGTACGATGTCTCTAAGTCGGTGACCGTAACTGTGGCATCAAGCTATGCTTTAACGGTGGGCAAAGCAGGCACGGGCGCAGGTACGATTACTTCGACTCCGGCGGGAATCTCCTGCGGGGCCACCTGCAGCGCAAGTTATTCTAGCGGTACCAGCGTTACCCTTAGTGCTTCTCCGAGTTTCGGGTCGACATTCTCTGGTTGGTCGGGCGCTTGCACCGGCACCGGAACATGCAGTTTCACCATGAACTCGGCCAAAAGCGTGACGGCGACGTTTGCCCTGAACTCTTACGTTGTTACGGCAACAGACAACTCTGCAAACGGCACAATAGACGGTTCCACCTCAAACTCTGTTTCTAAAAATGTTACGCATGGTTCTAACACTTCTTTCGTCATAGCTCCGGCATCAGGCTATACCGCTTCGGCTTCGGGATGCAGCGGGAGCCCTACTTCATCGCAAAGTTCTTCCTATACATATACCACAGGTGCGGTTACCGGCAACTGCACGGTGAGCATAAGCTACGCGCAGAACAACACCGCTCCCACACTCGCCAACCCTTCTTATTCCAATCTGGCTTCGCGAAGTGTAACTTTGTCTGACACCATATCAAATTTCGGTAGTCCTTCTACTATAAACAGCAGAGGTTTTTGTTACGGAACTTCTTCTTCTAGTTTAAACACCTGCTTGTCTGGTTCTTCCACTAACCCTTTTTCTCTTTCTTTGACAAATCTAAATCCGGGCACAACTTATTATTTCAAGGGATATGCCACCAACTCGGCCTATCTCACGGGGTACTCTTCCACTTCCTCATTTGTGACCCCGGCCGAGGCGCCGACAGTTACGACCAGCAACGTTTCAAACATATCTCCAACTTCCGCACAGAGTGGGGGACAAATCACATCCGTGAATGGCTCACCCATTTCAGCAAGCGGAATAGTGTGGGGGCTTTCTTCAAATCCTACGGTTTCTTCTTATCTAGGCAAAACTGCCGATGGAACAAGTAGCGCGAGCAGTCCATGGATAAGTTATATCACCGGTCTTTCTCAGGGTACTACGTATCATGTGCGCGCGTATGCCACAAACGGAGCGGGCACAAGCTATGGTTCTGATGTTTCTTTTACAACTTCTTATCAGAACTACGCTCTCACTGTCAGCAAGACCGGCAGTGGCACTATATCCGGCACTGCCTCCGGCACTGCCGGCAACATTCTCTCCGGCTGCTCTTCATACCCATGCACAGTTAATGTTTCAAGCGGTGCGAGTGTGTCCCTCACCGCGAGCCCGTCTGCGGGCTATGTATTCTCGAATTGGTCGGGCGCCTGCACTGGCACAGGAACCTGCAATTTCACCATGAATTCAAACAAAAGCGTGACGGCGACGTTCAGCTTAGCCCCGTACACTCTGACCGTAAGTAAAGCTGGTACTGGTTCAGGAACAATTACCTCTTCTCCGAGCGGTATCAGCTGTGGGACCACATGTTCCGCGAGTTTTTATCCAAATGATCTCATTGATTTGGTTGCCACACCCTCAACTGGTTCTACTTTCTCGGGCTGGTCGGGCGCTTGCACTGGAGCGAGTTCTGTATGCAGTTTCGTTATGAATTCAAACAAGAGTGTTACTGCGACATTCAACAAAGCGGTCTTGACGGTGACGCCGAGCGCTGGCTCCGGCGGTTCAATTTCTCCGAGCACTTCCCAATCAATAACCTACGGGTATACCATGTCTTTCACCGTGTCACCGAATTCTGGATATATATCTTCGGTGGGTGGTACTTGCGGGGGAACTTTAAGTGGCACTACTTACACTACAAATGTGATAACCGCGAATTGTACCGTTTCAGCTACGTTTAGCCAAACAACACCTAGCTATACTGTGTCTGCCTCGGTAGATGGTTCCGGTGGGTCTATCACTCCCTCATTCAGAACTGTGCAATCCGGTCAGACTACTACTTTCACCGTAACGGCGAATTCCGGCTATCTAGGTGCGGTTTCAGGGTGTGGTAGCCAGGTCGAAGTTCTGGGGAGCGGTTCAGTTATTTACACAACCGAGCCCATCACCCAAAATTGCTCGCTTATAGCTTTCTTTTTCCATAGTGTTACGGTTACCGCTGGCGCGAATGGGAGTGTATCTCAACAGACTTCTACTTGGTCTTCTTCGGGGGATAATTATTATGTTTCGCACGGCGGGATTATTTCCTTTAATGTTATCCCCAACTCGGGCTACACCGCTTCGGTCGGCGGCACTTGTGGGGGAACATTAAACGGTACCACTTACACGACGAACGCCATAACCACAAACTGCACGGTGACGTTTACTTTCAATTCAGTTCAAACTAGCGCGCTTACGGTAAACAAAAGCGGCAGCGGCACTCTGAGCGGTACCGCGTCTGGTTCTGCTGGCAACATTCTGTCTGGTTGCAGTTCTTACCCCTGTACGGTTAATATCATAACTGGAGCAAACGTTTCTCTCGCCGCTACTCCTTCTTCTGGTTATACATTCTCTGGCTGGTCGGGTGCCTGCACCGGCACCGGAACTTGCAGTTTCACTATGAACGCAAACAAAAGCGTGACGGCGACGTTTAGTCCGACAACATACATTCTTTCTGTAACTAAATCCGGCAGCGGCACCGTAACCGGCAACGGCATAAATTGTGGCACTACTTGTTCTGCAAACGTAAGCAGCGGTACTAGCGTCTCTCTCACCGCTGCTCCTTCTTCCGGTTATACATTCTCTGGCTGGTCGGGCGCGTGTACCGGCACCGGAACTTGCAGTTTCACCATGAACTCGGCTAAAAGCGTGACGGCAACGTTTGCGGCTTCGGCCGGCGGTATGTCTGGAACAATCAGCGCTTCGAATTGCACGATTCCATCCGGACAAAGTAGTTGTAGTTCAAGCATAAGCTGGAGTACGACCAATCCGGTTTCAACTTCGGCGGTAACCACTCCGACAAATATAACTGTGGGCTCGGGAAACTCTGGTTCGGCGACATATTCGGTACACTACGGCTCAAGAACTTTCTATCTATACAACAACGGGCAAGAGTTGGATTCTGCTACGGCCACGACTTCTTGTTCTGCTGGTACCACTTGGAACGGAAGTGTTTGTGGGACAACTGCTGTGACTTATACCGTGACAGCCACAGATAACGGTTCTCCGAATGGGAATATAACCCCGAGTTCGGTAGTGGTTAACGCGGGTACTACCACTACCTTCACCGTGACTTCAAACTCCGGCTACACCGCTTCCGCCTCTGGCTGCAGCGGCTCGCTTTCGGGTACTGCTCCGAACTACACTTATACGACCGGTTCAATAAATTCAAACTGTACCGTAACAGCTTCATTCTCATCCGTCGTGTCTCCGGTCAATGGCTCCTGCGCCCCCGCTCACTACAATTGTTCTTCGGGTACCAGTACCAGCAACGTGAACGGAGCAACCGCCTGGACATGGACCTGCGCGGGTTCAAACGGCGGGAGCAGCGCCTCTTGTTCCGAAGACAAACCCTTACCCGACTTGACTGCTGGCCTTGCGAGCCCTTCAGCCGCCACCACCGGTGTCGCCAGGACTTACACCGCTGTTATTTCCAACGGTGGCAATGCTTCGACCGGCGCTTCGTTCAGTTATTTTTTCCAGACATGCAATACGGGAGGCGGGTGCGGGACACCCGCCGACAGAACGCCAAGCGGTACCATGCCTGCGGTTACCGCCGGGGGAATGGATACGGCTACCTCCCCATCAATTACTTTCAGCCCGGCTGGCACGTATTCCATCCGCGTTTGTGCTGACAAGACCAGTTCGTCAAACGCTGGCACCATCACTGAATCAAACGAGAGCAACAACTGCGGTCCCTGGAAGAATATTACCGTGGCTTCTAATACCTATACAGTTACTCCCAGCGCCGGCGCTGGTGGTTCCATATCTCCAAATACTGCTCAAACCGTAGCATCGGGCGACAACACTTCCTTCACCGTTACTCCGAATACCGGCTACACCGCTTCGGTCGGCGGCACCTGCGGCGGATCTCTTGCCGGAAATATTTACACGACAAACTCTATTACCGCGAACTGTACAGTTAGCGCGACTTTCTCGCAAAATTCGTACACGGTAACCTCAAGTGGTAGTGGGGCCGGCGGTTCAATTACTCCTTCAACTAGGACAGTGAATCATGGCCTTACCACAACATTTACTGTTACCCCGACTGCCGGTTACACCGCTTCCGCTTCCGGTTGCAACGGCTCGCTTTCGGGTACGACTTATACGACTGGTGCGATTACTTCGGGGTGCAACGTATCTGCTTCGTTCTCTCTAAATTCATACACGGTCGGCACTTCAGTTAGTGGAGGGGTCGGCGGGACCATCACCCCGTCTTCCAGGAATGTGAACTACAATTCCACTGGTTCTTTCACCATTTCTCCGAACAGCGGTTATGAGATAAATACTGTTACCGGCTGCGGCGGCTCACTTGCGGGAAGTATTTACACCACGGGTCCGGTAACTTCGGCTTGTACGGTTACTGCTTCTTTCTCGGCGATAGCCGGGCAAATGTCGGGCAATGTCTCCTCTACCGATTGTACTATTCCGATAGGTTCCAGCGCCTGTAACTCGAGTATTTCCTGGAGCGTAAACAATCCTGCAAGTTATTCTCAAGTGACTACTCCGCCACAAATAGTGGTGGCGGATTCTAGAAACAACACATCGCCCCTTAATTATCAAATATCTGACGGGACAAAAACATTTTATCTGTACAACAACGGTGTGTTGCTCGACCAAAGCAGCGCCACTGCGACGTGTGCTTCCGGCAGCGATTGGGTAAGCGGGCAGTGCAGAGCAAAACCGACTATCGCCGTTACTCAGGCGTTAAACGGAACTATCTCTCCGGCGGGGACCACTTCGGTGATTTACGGTACGAATTCAACTACTCTTACTCTCACTCCAAGCAACGGATATGTAGTTGCCTCGCACATAGTAAACGGTACTCCGACTACTACCAGCGCGACTTCTTACACCTTCACAAACATAACTTCAAACCAGACATTCAGCGCGACCTTCGCCGCTTCGGGGAATACCCCGCCGACCGTCGCGAGCCCCACTTCGTCGGACATCTCTCTCGACGGTTCTACCTATAAGGCGACACTCGGAGCGACTGTAACTTCAGCCGGAATCCCGGCGACTATCACCGCCCGCGGCACGTGTCTCGGAACAGCGCCGAATCCTTCTTCAAACTGCAGCGCCGAAGGCGGTATTTCTGTAAATGTCGCCTATTCCCACGTAAGGACCGGCTTGTCGGGTGGAACAGTATACTACTACCGAGGTTACGCCACGAACTCGGCGGGACTCACCGGCTACTCTCCGGATGCCACTTTTGCCACCCCGGGCGCGTCCTTACCCGAACTGACTGCTTCCAGTTCTTCGCCGACAGAAGTCAACGCGAATGAAGCTGTAACTTTCTCGGCTACCATCTCAAACTCCGGCACTGCCGCGACCCCGACTTCGTTCCCGAACTTTTTCCAGGTGGCTTCAAGTACCGGCGGTTTCGGCACGATAGAATCGCTGAACGCAACCCTGATGCCAGCGCTTTCCGCCGGAGGAAATAACACAACTTTCTCTCCCTCGTACACCTTTATCGCTCCAGGCACATATTCGGTTCGCGCCTGCGCCGACAATGACCCGACCTTTACCGGCGTCGTGACCGAGTCGAACGAAAACAATAACTGCGGCGCATGGGTGGATGTGACCGTGACCAGCGACCCGGTGGACGGCGGATGGTCGCAGTGGGGCGCCTGTAGCGCGACAATGTGCGGAGAGTCCGGCGTGCAGACACGCACATGCACCAACCCTGCTCCAGCCAACGGCGGGGCTGATTGTGTAGGAAGTCCCACGCAATCCTGCCAGGCGCCGGCTTGCGGCGAAGCTCCGACTGGAAGTTTGACCCCCCTAGACAGCCCTTGCGAGATACTTTCGGGCAACAGTAGCTGTGATGTTCACTTTGATTGGACCACCATAAACCCGGCAGGGGACTCGGCAATAACCTCAAACTATCCAGAAGCAAAAACTACTGTTATGGCCGGAAATTTCGGGAACAACGTAGGTTTGCCGGTTCCATACGATTCAAGCCCGAGGACTTTTTTCTTGTACAATGACGGGATTGAGCTCGCTCGCGCTACCGCTTTCGCTGACTGCGCGTCTGCAACTTTCTGGAACGGGAGCATCTGCACAGATACAGTGGCTTCTCCGAACGCTAACCTTTCGCTTTCGGCGGATTCAAAGAACCCGATATCTTCTGGCGAGCCGTTTACTCTGGAATGGACATCTACCAACACCACGTCTTGCTCTAATATTATTTACGAAGGTGGCGCGATTACGACCGGCGGCGATACTGAGGGAAGTGTTTTAGTCAGCCCGGGGCCTTCGCGCAGCACGAAATATTCAATCACCTGCACCGGCCCAGGCGGCCAGGCCCCCGACGAATTGTGGGTGTACGTATCTACCGGCGGCAAGAAACCGGTGTTTATAGAAAACTAACTCAACAGAAAACTAAAAAGCATATCTTTTCTAGGGTACGAATTTCTAGAGATATGCTTTTTTAGTTTTCTGTTATAAAATGATTGGTAATGCAAATCAACGAAGAGCAATTCAAGAAAGCGGTCTTGCAATCGGGAGTCATCGCGAAAAGCGACTTGGAAGAGCTGGCGAAAAAAGCCGAGGCAAAAAAACAAAAACTGGGAGACCTCTTGATTTCGGAAGAAAAAATGTCCGAAACCGACTTGAAGCGCATGGAGGCCTTCGTGCTGGGCATTCCCTTCGTTGACCTGACCAAGAAAAAAATAGATTCTTCGGTTCTCTCCTTGATTCCCGAACCGATTGCCAGAAATCACAACATCATCGCTTATCAAAATTCAAAATCGGGATTGGAGGTGGCGATGCTCGACGTGGACGATTTGCCGATGATTGATTTCATCAAGAAAAAGGCGGGAGAAAAAATTCTTCCCCGGCTGACTGATTCTCTATCGATAAAATCAGCGTTAGTGCAGTATCGAAAAAGTTTGCAGGCCGACTTTGACAGTATCATAAAAAAAGAAGCGGCTTCTCTGAAAGTTGACGCCAAGGATACCGAAAAAACGGAAGCGGAACTCAAGGCCATGGCCGAGGACTTGCCGGTCGTAAAAATCGTGGACTCTCTGATTTTTCACGCCATACTTCAGAACGCTTCGGACATACACATAGAGCCCGGGGAGAGCGATTTGATTGTGCGGTACAGGATAGATGGAATCCTGCACGATGCCATGGTTTTGGAAAAAGCTGCGGCGCCCGGCATAACCACCCGCATCAAGGTACTGGCCAACCTGAAGCTTGACGAAAAAAGATTGCCGCAGGATGGACGATTCAAAATAGAGCAAAATGGAGAAAAAGTTTCCTTTCGCGTTTCTACTCTGCCTATTTTTTACGGAGAAAAAACGGTCATAAGAATACTCAAAGAAAACGCCCACGGCTTTACCCTGGAGGGCTTGGGTTTTCACGGGGAAGCGCTCGAGAGAATTCACGATTCGCTGAAACAAAAAATTGGCATGGTGCTGGCCACCGGCCCTACCGGCAGCGGAAAGACCACTACCCTTTACACCATGCTCGAGATGCTGAACCGGCCGGAAGTTAATATTTCCACCGTCGAAGACCCGATAGAATATCAGATGCCCAGAGTGAACCAAGTGCAGGTAAAACCCGAAATTGGGCTTACTTTCGCGGGCGGCTTGCGTTCGCTTCTGCGCCAAGACCCGAACATAATAATGGTGGGCGAAATCCGCGACAGCGAGACGGCCGGTCTCGCGATAAACGCCGCGCTGACCGGCCACCTGGTGCTTTCTACAATACATACCAATTCCGCGGCCGGAGCGATACCCCGTCTCATCGACATGGGCGCTCTGCCGTTTCTGATAGTTTCAACGGTAAAGACGATTATCGCCCAGCGTCTGGTGCGCAAGCTCACGCCGAGCAGGGAAAAATATTTTCTCTCGGCGGATGAATTGAAAAATCTGGGGAAAGTTGTGAATTTAGAGCGGATGCTTGAGCTTCTAAAAAACGAAAAGCTCGTCGGGCCGAAGGAGGACTGGAGCAAAGTTCCTTTTTACAAGCCGGCCAAGAGTCAGGAGTCGGCCGACGGATACCAGAGCCGCGTGGGGATTCACGAAGTCCTGAAGGTTTCTCCGGCCGTGAAAGAAATGGTTTTGCGTGGCGCTTCTTCGGACGAAATAGAAAAGCAGGCGAAAACCGAAGGCATGATGACGATTCTCGAAGACGGAGTTTTCCAGGCGGTTTTGGGCAATACTTCTTTAGAGGAGGTCTTTCGCGTCGTTTCAGAGTAGTATGCTTTTTACCTACAAAGCAAAATTGAAAAACGGGCAAATTTTTGAAGGCACGATGGAGGCGGCCGACCGTTTTACCTTGTCTCGCGAATTGCGCGACAAGGGAGACCTCCCGATTTCCATAAAAGAAGGAAAATCGAGTCCGTTCGATTTATCCAACTTGACCGCGCGCTTTCTTTCTAGGGTGGGGCTTGGCGAACTTATTATTTTCACCAAAAATTTGAGCGGGATGCTCAAGGCCGGGCTTTCGCTTTCCAGAGCCCTTTCGGTTTTGAAAAAGCAGACGAAAAATCCCGGCTTCGTGAATGTTTTGACCGCGCTGGCCGGAGAAATTGACGCGGGCGGCACGCTTTCTTCGGGTTTCGCGAAATTTCCGAATGTTTTTTCGAATCTTTTCGTTTCCATGACGAAGGCCGGCGAAGAATCGGGCAATCTCTCGGGCGCGTTATCCGAAGTGGGCGCGAATTTGGAAAAAGCGTATTCTTTGAGTAGGAAAGTTAAGGGAGCGCTTATCTATCCGAGCGTGATTCTCTCGGCCATGGTGCTGATTGGCGTGCTGATGTTTGCTTTTGTGGTGCCGACGCTGGCCTCCACCTTCAAGGAGTTAAATGTGGACCTTCCTGCTTCCACTAAATTTATTATCGCCCTCGGAAACTTTTTCTCGGAGCACCTGCTCATTTCTTTTACTTTGATAATCGGCACGGCGGCGGGAACGGTATACCTCCTCAAGGCACCCTTTATGCGGAAATACACGCACTTCGCGTTGATTAAGCTGCCGATTATCGGCAGCATGACCAAGGAGCTCAATTCGGCGCGAACGGCGCGCACCATGTCTTCGCTTTTGTCTTCGGGCGTGTCTATTACCCGGGCGATAGAAATAACAGGAGACGTGGTTCAAAATATTTACTACAAGAAAATTTTGGAGCAAGCGAAAGAATACATAGAGAAGGGTTCGCCTTTCTCGAAGGCGTTCGAGGAAAACACGAATTTTTATCCGATAATGATGGAAGAAATGACGCAAGTCGGGGAAGAAACCGGCAAGCTGTCGGAAATGCTTTCGCAAATCGCTTCTTTTTACGAAACGGAGATAGAAAACAAAACCAAAAATCTTTCCACGATTATCGAGCCGGTGCTAATGGTGATTATCGGCGGGGCTGTCGGCTTTTTCGCCGTATCCATGATTTCGCCCCTGTATTCCGTGCTGGATAACATAAACTGAGCCATTTGTCCCAAGGTTAAACCTTGGGAATTTAAAAAAGGTTTAACCTTATGAAAAATTTTCGCCAAAAAGGAATAACACTTATGGAGATACTCGTGGTTTTGGCTATTCTGATTTTTCTGGTCTCGGTGGTGCTGGCCCAGTTTTCAGATATAAAAGAAAACCAGGTTTTGAAAAACGCGCTGGAAGATGCGGCCTCCGCCCTACGCGACGCTCAGTCAAAGAGCTTGGCTTCTCTGGATTCGTCTGAATACGGTGTGCGTTTCGAATCCGACCGGGTTATAATTTTCAAAGGCAAAGTTTTTTCTGAAGTCGCTTCGGATAATCAAATAATCGATATTATTTCTCCGGCGAATATCACCGATGTCACCCTAGCGGGGGTTAGTGCCTCAAGCGGCGAGCTGTATTTCGAGAAATTGTCCGGAGCTCCCAGCAAAACCGGTGTCGTGACCGTGGCCACGCCTTCTTCAGAGAAAACGATTACCATTTTTGCCACCGGCTCGGTTGGCATTGATTAGTCAGCATGAAAAAATTTCCAAAAATCAAAATCGGCGGCTTCATGATGGTTGAAGTACTGGTGGCGGTATCAATCATCGTCGCTTCGGTGTTGGGCGCCATGTCGGTGGCGGGAAAATCGGTTTCCGTGTCGCGCCAGGCGCTTCACGATATCCAGGCGAGTTTTCTTTTAGAGGAAGGTGCCGAAGCCGTGCGCATTTTGCGCGATAATTCTTGGGGAAACATTTCCGCCCTCTCCGAAGAGACCCCGTACTACCCGGCTTTCTCGGGCACTTGGACGCTCTCCGACACCCCGAGCACGGTGGGTATTTTTACGCGAACGGTAAGCATCTCGCCGGTCAATCGCGACCCCGCCACCGACGATATTGCCGACTCTGGCGATGATGACCCCGGCACCAAACTGGTAACAGTCACGATTTCCTGGAATGAAGGCGGGCAGAGCATTTCAAAAAATTTGCAATTTTACGTTATGGACATATTCAGCTGAAATTTATGAACCTAAACGGCTTTAAAAATAATCAAGGATACGCGCTTCTGGAGGCCGTTTTTTACGTTTCCCTTTTCGCCATTTTTTCCATAGCCATTATCAATTCCTTGGCGGTGATGACCAAGTCTTTCAAAGAGGCGGCGATATACAGGGACCTCGCGCAGGGGGGTGTCATAATGGAAAGAATTTCCAGAGAAGTAAAAAATTCAAAAAGCATTGCCGCCATAACCGGCACCAACCTCAAAATCAACACCGTCGACCATGACGGGGCGAATAAGACGGTTGAATTCTCCCGTTCCGGCTCGGCCCTGAGGTTTTTAGAGAACGACGTATTTACCGACAATTTAAATTCGCCCAATACTCTGATTTCTTCCGTTTCTTTCACACAAATAAATACCAACATGGGCACGGCGGTAAAAATTTTCGTGAGTGTTTCATCCGAGCGTGACCCGGCAGGTCGCACGGCGGATTTTTACGATACGGTGGTTTTGCGCGGCGATTATTAAGATATGTACTACCTTAAAGAAATTAAAAATTTAGACAGGCAGGGCGGAGCGGCGATGCTCGTGTCAGTGGTTTTTTTCCTGTTTCTTTCTTTGGCTGTTACTTCCGGTCTCGTTTCGCCATCCGTTCGCGGATTCAAAAGCGCGGACAATCAGGTTAAATCAAGCCAGAGTTTGTACTTGGCCGAGTCGGCGGTGGAAGACGCGTATTTTCGCCTAAAGACCGGAAAGGATATCGGAGGAACAAACATTATTGAGCTTAACGGCAATTCGGGTTCGGCCACTATCGCTGATTCCGGCTACAACCAAAAAACAGTATCGGCTGTCGGCGACGTGTCGAACAGGCAGAGGACAACTCAGCTGGTGCTAAACACAGGCACCGGGGCATCGTTTAATTTCGGAGTTCAATCGGGCACCGGCGGCATCGACTTGAGAAGCAATTCGGTAATTAACGGAAGCGTTTATTCAAACGGTATCATCACCGGCACCGGCACTATTACCGGCAGTGCCACGTCCGCCAATTCCGCTTCCCTCACCGCCGACCAGACGAACGACATACTGCCCCCCGCTTATGATGTGACTTTTGGGAACGCAAGCGGTTCCCAGGATTTTGCCCAAAGTTTTCAGGTGAGCAGTACGGGACAAATCAACAAAGTTGAACTGTATTTGAAAAAGGTCAGCACTCCTTCGAACTTGACGGTTCGTATTGTAAATGACGCGTCGGGCAATCCCGGTACGACTACCATAACCTCCCGCTCTTTGTCCGCTTCATTGGTTTCTGCCACTTACAACTGGGTGAGTTTGCCTTTTTCTTCTAATCCGGAACTTACGGCCGGTGTTACTTACTGGCTTGTGCTTGACGGAGCGACGAATTCCTCAAAATATTACACAATAGGTGGAAACAGTAATGGCTATCCGAGCGGGCTCGGCAAGGTCGGGCAATATTCGGGTACTTGGAACAACACTTCCCCGTCGGGACTGGATGGGTTTTTCAGATTGTACTTGGGAGGCGTGACCGGGTTAATCGACGGCATAACGGTGGGTTCCGGCGGCGTAGGCAATGCTTACGCGCACACGGTGAATAATTCAAATATTGCCGGTACAAATTATTGCCAAACGGGAACCGGCAACAATAAATCCTGCGATACCAGTTTGGCCGACCCGGTGCAGACGCCGATGCCGATTTCCGACCAGAACGTATTGGATTGGAAAAGCGAAGCCGAAGCGGGCGGGACGCACACGGGCGACTATACCATCGCCAATGGTGAGTCTATGTCTCTTGGTCCGCAAAAAGTGGTTGGCAATTTGCTGGTTGATAACGGAGGTCATTTAACCATAACGGGCACTTTGTGGGTTACAGGCACCATAACCATAAAAAATAATTCAACCGTAAATCTTTCCGCCAGTTACTCTTCTTCCGAGGGGTTGATAATCGCCGACGGCAAAATACTGATAGACAACAACACAACCTTTAGCGGTTCCGGCGTGCCCGGCAGTTACATTATGGCTCTCTCCACCTGGCCTTCTACTTCGGCTATTGAACTGCACAACAACGGCGGCGCGGTGATACTATACGCCGCCTATGGGGAAGTGGAGCTCGAGAACAACGCCACCGCCAAAGCGCTGAACGGGAAATGGATAGAACTTAACAACAATTCGGTTGTGACTTACGAGACCGGTCTGGCGGATTTGAATTTCGTGAACGGTCCGTCCGGCGGGTGGAGCATTTCTTCCTGGAAGGAAACCGAATAGGTCTTTTTGTGCTACAATTTCCCCCATGTCTAGGAAAATATGCATAGCCAACTGGAAGATGAATCCGGCTTCTTCCAAAGAAGCAGAAATTCTTTTCAAGAATACCGCGAAAGCGGCATCTGGCCTTAAGAAAACCGAAATCGTAATTTGCCCCCCTGTTTTATATTTGGAAAAAATAAAAAAGCTTTCCGGCCGCTCGGCAAAGAAAATTTACATTGGCGCGCAAGACGCTTTTTGGAAGGAAGAAGGCGCTTTTACGGGTCAGGTCTCCGCTTTACAGCTTCGCGAGGCCGGAGCGAAATATGTCATTCTCGGCCATTCGGAACGCCGCGACCATTCTTCGGGCGGCGGCGATACAAACGAGACAGTGAACAAAAAACTGAAAGCTTCTCTCGCAATCGGGTTTTCGCCCGTGCTTTGTTTCGGCGAGCCGTCCCGCGATGAAGAACACCAGTATCTTAATTTTATCAGGAAAGAAATCGAGGAATGCTTGTCCGGAATTCCCAAAGAAGCGCTTTCGAAGATAATTGTCGCTTACGAGCCGATTTGGGCCATCGGCAAAGGCGCGACGGCCGCCACCGCCGAAGAATGCCGAGAGATGGTAATTTTCGCCAGGAAAGTTTTGTCCGATAAATTCGGTCTGTCCTCGGCCGAGCGCGTGAAAATAATTTATGGCGGCTCGGTGGACGAGAGAAACGTGGCTGAATTCCTGAACAACGGAGAAGTAGACGGGTTTCTGGTAGGCCGGGCAAGCTTGGATGCCGGAAAATTTTCTAACATAGTAAACGCATGCGAAGCATCCGAAAATTAAAAAATTTGAGAGGAAAGAAAATTCTAGTGCGGGTTGATTTCAACGTGCCGGTGAAAGACGGGAGGGTAGAAGATGATTTCAGGATTCGCAAAGCCCTGCCGACCATAGAGTTTCTTTTGAAAAAAAATCCCGGGAAAATAATTCTGGTGACTCACCTCGGCAAGGACGGCTCAGAAAGTTTGACGCCCGTAGAAAAGCGTTTTTTTGAAATTTTCCGCGGGCCAAAGTCAAAAATAGAATTTTTTGAGAACGTCAGAAAGTTTCCGGGCGAGTCCGAAAACAATCCGTCTTTTGCTAGGCAAATGTCGGCCATGGCGGATATTTACGTGAACGAGGCTTTTTCGGTTTCGCACCGCGCGCACGCCTCGATTGTTTCCGTGCCAAAATTTCTGCCCGCTTACGCCGGTTTTCAGCTCGAAGAAGAAGTGAAAAATTTATCCAAGGCCTTCAAGAACCCGAAACATCCGTTTCTTTTCATTCTGGGCGGGGCAAAATTTTCCACCAAGGTTCCGCTAATCAAAAAATATTTGAAACTGGCCGATTACGTTTTTGTGGGCGGAGCGATTTTAAATGTCTTGCTTAGGGCCAAGGGTTATGAGATAGGCAGGTCTTTATACGAAGCTCCTGGTTTTGATTTGAAAAAAATTCTCGCGAACAAAAAACTGATTTTACCAGTTGATGTTTTGGTAGAGAAAGACGGCGTTCTCGAAAACAAGAAAATAAGCGAAGTAGCTAAAGGCGATTTCATTGTGGATATCGGCAAAGAGTCGGTTCAAGAACTCGCGCCCTACATAAAAAAATCTAAGCTCATCCTGTGGAACGGCCCGCTCGGCAAAGATTCCGGCGCTACCAAAAAAGTTCTCAAGATGGTGGGGGGCGCCGCCGCCGTCTCTATAATCGGCGGGGGCGACACGGTGCAGATTATTTCAGAAATGAAAATGGAGAAAAAGTTTTCTTTCGTTTCCACCGGCGGCGGCGCCACTCTGGAATTCCTGGCCAAAGGAACTTTGCCGGGTATTAAAGTATTGAGGTAATTCTTTTGGCGTTCGCTTTCAGGTCTGTCGCGTCTCCCACTGTTTCCGGCCAAACCCAGATATGGGCGTGGGGAATTTCTTCGCCGTAAATTTGCGAACGGGCGATGTCCGCCTTGAACACTTTTTTCTGCGCCAGCGCGATTCTTTTTACCACTTCAAAATATTTTCCCGCGTTCGGCACATCCCAGACCCATCGGTAATGCTTTTTCGGTATCACTTGGGCGTGTCCGGGCCCGAGCGGCTTTATGTCCAAAAACGCGATAAAATCATCATCCTCATAAATTACTTCGGCCGGAATTTCTTTTCTTGCGATTTTACAGAAAACGCATTCTTGCATGCCTTGATTATACCAGCAGCCAAAGAGAAAACAAGCCGCGTGTGATAGAATTCTTTTATGCAAAAATACGGGGAGTTGCTCGGCGAATTGCTTGCGAGAAGGGGAATTACTGCCGAGGCGGAAGCCGAGGCCTTTTTGAACCCCGAATACAGGCGCGACATTCACGACCCTTTTTTAATGAGGGATATGGAGCATGCCTGCGTACGGCTTTTCGAGGCGGTTGAGGCCAAGGAAAAAATCATAATATACGCCGATTATGATTGCGACGGCATTCCCGGAGCGGTGATGTTGAGGGACCTTTTTAAAAGAATCGGCTTTGAAAATTACGAAGTGTATATCCCCGAGAGAAATTCCGAAGGATACGGTTTAAACCTCGCCGCCATTAAAGAATTCGCGGGTAAAGGAGCCCGGCTCATAATAACCGTTGATTTGGGCACCACAGCCGTTTCCGAAATTGCGCAGGCGAAGGTTTTAAATATCGACACGATAGTCACCGATCACCATATACCGCCCGCCGAGTTACCTAGAGCTTGCGCGATTCTGAATCCGAAAGTCGACGGTTATCCCGAAAAGATGCTGTGCGGCGCCGGCGTTGTTTTCAAGTTTATTCAGGGATTCATAAAAAAATACGGCGAATTCTATAAAATAGGCGAAGGGTGGGAAAAATGGCTCTTGGATATGGCGGGCCTCGCTACGCTTTCCGACCAGGTCCCGCTCACCGGAGAAAACAGAGCTATTGCTTATTTCGGTATGAAGGTTCTAAGAAAATCCCCACGTCCCGGTTTACAAAAAATTTTTTCGAAGCTTTACATCGAACAGAGACATGTTAGCGAAGACGACATCGGCTTTATGCTCACCCCGCGGTTGAATGCCGCTTCCCGCATGGATAGTCCCCGTCTTGCCTACGAACTTTTGGCCACTTCAGACGATGGAGAAGCGGGCGCGCTCGCGGCTCGTTTGTCCAAAATAAATGACGACAGAAAAACAGTTGTCACGAGCATTGTTCGCGAAGTCCACAAGAAACTTGAGGCAAGGGAAGCAGAAAATTTGAAAGAAGTGCTCGTAATCGGTAACCCCGTGTGGCGGGTAGGGGTTTTGGGGTTGGTGGCGGGCAAGATGAAAGACCAATACAAGAAGCCGGTTTTTGTGTGGGGGCGGGACGAGAATGATTTAATCAAAGGATCCTGCCGGAGCGACGGCTCGGTTTCAGTTGTTGAACTGATGCAGGAAACGAGAGAATTTTTTTCGGAATTCGGCGGGCACGAGCTGGCCGGCGGTTTTACAGTGCGAAGCGAGAAAATCCATTCTTTGGAAGAAGCGCTTTGCTTCTCTTTTACGAAAGTTAAACGGGAAAAGAAGGAAGAAGGAGTTCCGTACGACATAAAATCCGGCCTGGAGGCGGTGAATATGAAAAACTGGAAAGAGATATCCAAGCTCGCTCCCTTCGGTCTGGGTAACCCCAAGCCGGTTTTTCTTTTTGAAGGCGTGAAAGTGGAAAATATAAAAAAATTCGGCAAGAACGGCGGGGAACATCTAGAGATAACTTTCTCCGGTTCGGGCAAAAGCGGAGTAAAAGCTGTTTCCTTTTTTTCAAACGGCGATTCTTTCAAGACCCCCGTCACTCTCGGCTCGCGAGTGAACCTTTTGGCCTCTCTCGACCTATCCCGCTTCGGCGGCAGGGAAGAATTACGGCTTCGGGTGATAGATATTTTGTAAGCCCCCTAACTATTTTCCGAGGATGTTTAAGAAGAATGTTTGAGTGTCAATATTTTACGCGATAGCAAGATTCATTGACGTTTGTTTATTTTGCCTTATACGGTTTTGCCAGCCTAAAAGTTTTTATGTTTCTTTTCAGTTTTATTTTTTCCACGTAGTCTAAAAAATCTTTCGGCAAAGGAGAAGGACCAATCCATACACTTCTTTGAATCATCAGATAGCCGAATTTTTTCAAATGCCAGCGAAACCATTCTCTTTCTGCTTTTTTATATTCAGGTATATCGTACATAACTAAAAGGTTTTTTGGCGTGCCTTTCGCAAAGCTATTTGAGAATTGTTCGAGTGACTCGTATTTCCTCTGCACGAATTTTTTCCCAGCGGGTGTGGAATACCACCCGCTTCCTCGCTTTTCTATCAATCCTTTTCTTTTCATTTCCCAGACAGTTGTTCTAAGTGAACCAAAGGAATGTTTCCTGAATCTCGGTATGCCAAATATATTCACTGGCATACCTTTATAATTCAGGGTAGGTTTTAAGAGTTCTTTTATAATTTCTCGTGCGAGAGACATGTTTGTATTATATTCTTTGTTCTTATCAGTGTCAATTTTTTCTGCTATCGCAGAGTATATTGACGTTGGCGTACGTGATGTTTTTTTGCTATAATCGCGAGCATGAAAATTTATCTGGCAGGTTCGGTGCCGAAGGGAGACAATGAAGCCAAAAAGCTAGTAGACTGGCGTAAAAGATATTCCGAAGTGATTTCCAAAATTTCTGGCGACTTTGAGCTGTTTGACCCGAATAATTTTTACCTTAATTCCTTAGAAGGAAATCCAAAACTTGTTTTTGGTGCGGATTGCTTGCATATTAGACAAAACGACTTGATCATAGTAAACGCTGAGGAAAAAGACCGCGGTATTGGTGCCGGTACCGCTATGGAGTTTGTGATAGCGAAATATTTCAGGAAACCAGTGATAACTGTTTTACCTAAAGACAGTTATCATAGAAGGCCAAACCTGCTTTTCTGTGGCAAGTTGGTAGAAGACTGGATTCACCCATTTGTTGATTCCATGTCAGACATACATAATTATAGAAGATGTGTCAGAGATAAAAAACGCGATAAAATCTCTGGAAAACAAAAAGATTAAGACGATTGCCATAATTGACGAATATATTGATTCTTTTCTTGAGATTAGTTCTGAAAAACCGGATGCAAAAAGATAAAATCACAATCTATACTGACGGGGCGGCGAGGGGGAACCCGGGGAAAGCCGGCTGGGCGGCGATTTTTTTGGCAGGCGACAATGTTTTTGAAATCGGCGGGAGAAGCGAGCACGCCACCAATAACCAGATGGAGCTTACCGCGGCGATAGAGGCACTGAAGTACGTTAAAGCATGCATGTCAAAGGGCACCTTTGACATTGATCAGGCGGAAATTTTTTCGGATTCCAAATACGTGATTTTGGGAATTACCGAATGGATACACAACTGGCAGAAAAATAATTGGAGAAACGCCAATAAAAAACCGGTACTCAATCGTGAACTTTGGGAAGAACTGCATAAACTCGCGGAGGAATTAAAACCAAGATGGAGTTATGTCGAAGGTCACAATGGCGACCGGTGGAACGAGCGGGCGGATGAAATCGCCGCCAGTTTCGCGGACAATGTTCCGGTAGAACTTAGAAAATAATTTTTTGCTTCTTTCTTAGATGCAAGATAAAATTTTTTACTCGGCTTGCGCGGGTTTTATCCTGGGAGTGCTTGTGCGCTCTTTCCTGCCCCTGCCTACCGGACAGGCAGGTGCCGGCGAGGCAGGTGTTTTTGTGAATTTACACGTTGTTATTTTATTTGGGGTCTTAGCTTTTGCACTGCTCTTGTTTTTTACTTTTGTTTCCAAGAATAAAATAGGGGTTTTAATTTCGGTTTTTGTTCTGCTTTTCTGTTTTGGGATTTGGAGATTTAGCGTTGCGGATAGGCCTGTGCCGGAGTTTTTCGAATCAAAAGTAGGCCAGAGAGTTTCTTTGACCGGTGAAATTGCCGATGAGCCGAACGTGGCCGAAAATAATCAGAAATTTATCGTGGAAGCCGAAGAAAAAGGTTTCAAAACAAGAATTTTAGTTACAGTAGGGCTGGAAAATAATTCTAAGTACGGAGATAAATTGGATATAAAAGGAGTTTTAAAAAAGCCGGAAAATTTCATAACCGACCAAGGTAAAGAATTTGATTATGTGAATTACTTGCGCAAGGACGGGATTTTTTACCTGATGAAGTATCCGGATGCTGAAATAATTTCGCGTGGGGATGGGAACAAGGTGAAAGAAATTTTATTTTCCGTCAAAGAAAAATTTTCCGAAAAAATAAATCAAGCCATTCGAGAACCAGAATCTCTGCTCATGGCCGGCCTTATTTTAGGTGAAAAGGCCTCGTTTGAAGAATCTTTTCGGGAGAATCTCGTCTCAACAGGTACGATACACATTGTCGCTCTTTCCGGCTACAACATCATGATTGTCGCCAAGTGGTTCATGAAATTTTTCTCTTTTTTGCCTATGGGATGGGCGGCGGGGGCCGGCATGTTTTCCATATTTTTGTTCGTGCTCATGACCGGCGCTCCTTCTACCGCGGTGCGAGCGGGGGTGATGGCGGTAATTTCTCTTTTCGCGAAAGTTTCAGGCAGGGGCTATGATGCCGGCCGGGCGCTTCTTCTGGCAGGCATCGTCATGGTACTCTGGAACCCTTTCATTTTGCGTTTTGACGTATCTTTTCAGCTTTCCTTCTTAGCCACTGTCGCGGTGATATTTTTTGCTCCGAAAGTTGAAAAATATTTTGAGTGGGTCACGCCCTATTTCGGCCTGCGGGAAATTTTCTCTATTACTACTGCCGTTTATATTTTTGTTCTGCCTTTCATACTTTACAAAATGGGCAGCCTTTCGCTGGTGGCATTGCCGGCCAACGTCTTGATTTTGCCGCTCATTCCTTTCACCATGGGTTTTGGTTTTATTGCCGGATTCGCCGGGTTAATTTGGTATTTTGCTTCCGTTCCTTTCGGTTTCATGTCGTATCTCTTACTTCATTACGAAATGTCCGTAGTAAATTTTTTCGCGCGAGTTCCTTTCGCTTCGCTCTCTATTCCAGAATTTCCTCTAGTGCTGACAATGGCCGTATACGCTTGGTTTGCTTACAAGCTTTTTGGGGGAAATGCGAAAAGCTTTCTCCTTGAGATAAAAAATCGAGAATAAGGTTTTTGTCGGTACGGAATTTTTGAAGCTTAAAAATTCCTGAAATTGGCTCGCCGTCGCTCGCCAAACCCCTTAAAAACCTTTTCTCGATTTTTTATTTTACATTTAGGAAATTTTTCTCCGCGCTCTCCCAATTCAGATTTTCAAAAAATGCCTCCACGTATTTTTTCTTCTCCGAGGTCGGGTAATCATAGACGTATGCGTGTTCCCACATGTCGAGTCCCAGTATCAGGGCGCAATCCTGGAGTTGCCCCAAGTGCTGTTCATCCACCCAAGTCGTAAGCAATCTTCCGTCTTTTTTGTCGTAGTAAAGCATGGCCCAGCCGATGCCGCGCGTGAGCGCCACAGCTTTGAATCGGGCAAGCCACACGTCAAACGAGCCCCACTCTTCTACGATTGCTTTCTTGAGTTCGCTATTTTCTCCGAGGGACTGCGCTCCGTCGGAAAGAGAATCAAAATAAACTTCGTGGTTTCGCATGCCGTTGTATTCAAAACCAAACCTTCTTTGAATTTCCCCCAAAGCGTAAGCGTTTTTTTCTGAATCTTGCGCTAGCTCCACTATTTTCTCCAGTATTAAGTTGGCATTTTTCACATACCCCGAGTAAAGTTTCAAATGCTCTTCTATATTTTTCTTCGAAATACCCGCGAGCTCGCCGATTTCAAATTTTGCTTCTTCAAATTTTTTCATGGCTCTGATTGTTTTAATAGTAATGTTAAAATTGTAGCATGTCTTCCTCCTCTAAAAAACATTGGCTTCTCCTCATACTTTTTTTCCTTATTGTATTCGACGCCTTTGTACTTTATCTTGATTGGCGCGGTTCTCAGGGGGCGCTTACTCTAGCTATGCTTGATGTCGGCCAAGGCGACGCGTTTTTCATAGAATCTCCAACCGGAACGCAAATTCTTTTCGACGGAGGCCCGAATGGAAGAATCCTAGGGGAGCTCGCGCGTGCGATATCTCCTTTTGACAGACGCATTGACGCGTTGGTTATTACCAACCCCGACCAAGACCATATCGCGGGCTTCTCGGATGTTTTGAAGAATTATGAAATTGGCGCGGTGTTCGAACCCGGGACTTTTAACGACTCAAAAGTTTTTCAAAACTTGAAGGACGAGATAAAAAGAAAAAATATTCCGGATATTCTCGCCCGAAAGGGTATGAAACTCGATATCGGCGGCGGGGCGGTTATAGAGATTCTTTTTCCCGACCGGGACGTTTCGTACTGGGCGCCGAATGACGGCTCGGTGGTGGCCCGGCTTTCTTACGGCAAGACCTCCATAATGTTTACCGGGGATGCTACGAAGAAAACCGAAGAAATTGTTCTCACTAGGAACCCTTTGCCAAAAATTGACAGTGATATTTTAAAGACCGGTCATCATGGCTCGCGCACTTCGACTTCGGGGAATTTTGTCAAAGCGGTTTCTCCGGCGTACGCCTTGATTTCATCCGGCAAGGAAAACAAGTACGGCCACCCGCATCAGGATGTACTGGATATTTTGACCGTGTTCGGAGCCAAAATACTGCGCACAGACACTATGGGTACGATAATTTTCAGGTGTGATATAATCGCAGGATGCGAGATAAAAAACTCGAAAAACTCATAAAAGGGGAAGAAAAGAGGCAAGCCGAAGGTTTAGAACTGATACCTTCCGAGAACTATGTTTCCGAAGATGTTTTAAAGGCCAACGGTTCGGTTTTTACCAATAAATACTCCGAGGGTTATCCCGGCCGGCGGTATTACGGCGGCCAGGATTTTACTGATGCCGTGGAAAATCTGGCAATCGAGCGGGCTTGCAAACTTTTCAAATGCAAATTTGCGAACGTGCAACCGCACTCCGGAGCGCCGGCCAATCTGGCCGTGTATTCGGCTTTGCTCGAGCCGGGGGATACCGTCTTAGGCATGGATTTGTCGCACGGCGGACACTTGACACACGGCCATCCAATGACGCTCCCGGCGAAAATTTACAATTTCGTCAGGTATAAGATGAAAAATACCAAAACGGGAGAAATTGACTACGCTGACCTGCGCCGCGTAGCTATAGAAAAGAAACCAAAAATAATTTTGGCCGGCTTTTCCGCCTACTCGCGCACGCTTAATTACAAAAAATTTGTCGCAATTGCGCACGAAGTCGGCGCCATTACCATGGCCGACATGGCGCATATCGCCGGGCTGATTGCCGCCGGGGCATTACGCAATCCGTTTAGCGACGGTTTTGACATAATTACCACCACCACTCACAAGACACTGAGGGGCCCGAGAGGAGGGATGATTCTGGTACGCGAAAACGAAGAAATCGCGAAGAAAATAGATAAAGCCATTTTTCCCGGCATACAGGGTGGTCCGCATATGCATACCATTGCCGCGAAAGCCGTCGCTTTTGGCGAAGCGCTCACACCTAAATTCAAAAAGTATGCTCTGCAGATTTTGAAGAACGCAAAGGCCATGGAGAAAGTTTTGCATAAGCACAAAATCAGAATGATCGGCGGCGGGACGGATAATCACCTAATTTTGGCTGATGTATATGGCTCGCTGGGCGTTACCGGTAAAGAGGCGCAGACGGTGCTCGATGAAGTGGGCATAACGCTCAACATGAATATGATTGCCGATGACCCGAGGAAGCCGATGGACCCTTCGGGCATACGTTTCGGCACGCCGGCGATAACCACTAGAGGTTTTAAAGAAAAAGATTGCGCGCTCGTAGCCGAGCTTATGATTGAGGCGCTTAAGAACAAAGATAACAAAAGAGTAAAAGAATCCGTGCATAAAGAAATCAAAAAATTAGCCCAAAAATTCCCGATTCCGAAAAAATTTGTGTAAAAATGATTTCGTTTCTATTACCCACTTTACTTAACTAAAGCGAAAAACATGTTAAAAGGCAAAATCATCTTGATAACCGGTTCATCTTCTGGGATTGGCATGGCTACTGCTAGGTTGGCAAAAAAGTATGGTGCAAAAGTAATTTTGCACGGCAGGACTGAAAGCGAAAAACTTAAAAAATTAGCAAAAGAGCTTAAGAGTGATTATATTTTTTGCGATGTGTCGGAAAAAGAAGCTGTCGACAGAGCTATTGCCGAGATATTGAAGAAAGTTAAAAAAATAGACGCTTTAGTGAATTGCGCAGGCACCGCTAGTAGGGAAAGATTACTTGAATCGACAGATGAATCCTGGCTAAACCTTTTCAAGATTAACGTTTTAGGGACAGTTCATTTCTGTCAGGCGGTTATACCAAAGATGCAGAAGAAAAAATACGGACGAATAGTAAACGTGGCTTCAATTCGAGCTTACGAAAACACTTCAGGTCGCCCTGCGTATTCTGCCTCGAAAGCGGCAATAGTAAATCTAACATCTACCTTAGCAAAAGACTTTGCTCCAACTATTGCCGTGAAAGCGGTTGCTCCCGGTTTTACTGAAACACCCATGTCTAAGATTTGGGACGAACAGGTTTGGAAACAAGTGAAAAGTGCTTTACTTGGTAGAGTAGGTCAACCAAAAGAAATTGCTGAAGCAATTTTATTCTTGGCGAGTGATAGAGCCAGTTTTATAACAGGGCAGACGATTTTAGTGGATGGCGGGTATTCAATATCTGGAAAATAAAATTTATGGAACTCCAGGTCGGGGTGAAAATTTATGCACATACAGAAATTTGCGCAAAAAGCCATAGTGCTGAATAAGCTTGGTGAAGTTTTGCTGATTAAGTATTCAAGTTCCAAATATACTGCCACGAAAGTAGTAGGAAAGTATGGGTTGTCTGGAGGGAAAATAGAGTTTGGGCAAACCCCCGACGAATCTATTATGGAGGAAGTTAAAGAGGAAACAGGGATAGTATGCAGACCGGGAACGCCGATTTATTGTTGGAACTGGGAATACGCTAAAGATAACGACCAGATACAAATCAATGCAATAGCGAGAATCTGTGACTATGTAAGCGGAGATATCAATTCAGCGAAAGAGGAGTTAGAGACGACTTTGGAAAGTCACTGGGTTAGCATAAAAAACATTTTAGATTTGGATATAGTTTGGGACGAACGACCTGCGTTGGAAATTTTCTTAAAAAATTATGAATTTTACTCAAAATTCTTAGCAAGGTAGGAAATAGGAAATATTAAGAGATCATGCCCCACATCCATGAAAAAATAGATTTTACGGTAGAAGTTTTTATTGTCCATAAAAACAAAGTTTTATTGCGCAAGCACGATAAATATAAAATCTGGCTTTCTGTGGGTGGCCACGTAGAGCTTGACGAAGAACCCAACCAAGCGGTATCAAGAGAGGCAAAAGAGGAGGTGGGATTGGATATAAAAATAACTGGTTCTAAACCTATGCCGGATGAGATTAATGATAAATTTAAATACAGACACCTTTTTGCGCCGCGTTATATGGATATTCATCATGTGAACGACACGCACCAGCATGTGGTTTTAGTGTATTTTGCCACTTCGGATACTGATAAAGTTTCTGAGCCACAAAACGCACATGAACGCACAGAAATTCGCTGGGTGACCCGGGAAGAATTAAAGAGTATGGATTTGAGGCCGAATGTTTTGTTTTACGCAACTCAAGCGCTGGAAGAACTGGCCGGGAAGTAATAAAAAATACACCGAGACACTTTCTGCTATGGCAGAAAGTGTCTCATTTTACATACGATTTGGCCAGTTTGAAAATTTTAATGTGTTTGTCCAGCTTTATTTTTGCCAAATACTCCTTGAAATCTTTCGGTAACGGCCATGGCCCAACCCAGACGCTTTTCTGAACCATCGTGTAATTGAATTTTTTCAAGTGCCACCGCAACCACTCCCTTTCTCCTTTCTTTCCCGTGGGTATATCAAACATCAGAAGCAGAGTTCTCTCTTTTGAAATCCCTTTCGGTTTTTCAAACTGTTTCAGTGAATCAATTTTTTTTCTCGCGTATTTTATTCCGTGTCTTGATAGTACAATCCCACCTAATTCTTTTTCCAACACACCTCTTTCCTTCAAACGGTCTATAGTTCTTCGGATGCTCCCGACAGGGTATTTCCCAAAACGTGGAATGCCAAAAATGTTCACAGGTGCTCCTTTGCATTTTAGCTCTGTGTTCCACAGTTCTTTTAGTATTTCGCTTGCGATGGGCATAGTTTGATTATAGCCAAAAAGCAACAATAGGACAAATTCTGCCATGGCAGAGAATGTCCCAATTTGAAAAACATAACAATCGGTCAGAAATATGCTAAAATACAAAGCCAATAACAAAATGAGCACCAAAGTTGCCATAGATATAGCTCTATTTTTGCCGGAGAAAATTGGCGCGTTTGTGTGTGACTTAAGTGCTAGCTTGATTCGCACTAATAATATGAAACCCTATATTATAGATAATAAGGTATATTTTTCTCACGTCTCTCTTCTTATGGGAACTATCGAAAGAGACAATATTTTTTCCGTCAAGGAAAAAATTGAACCGATAGTAAAAAAATATTTACCACTGGAGGTACACATAACAGGAATTGACACCAGTTTAAAATTTCCAATTTTGACGGTAGAGAAAACAGGTGGTTTATTTGCACTGCATTATGAAGTGATGAAATCTGTAAATTTAGGTCAAGACGCGGTGCGAGAAATGTTTGTGGAGCCAGAGGTAACTGACGGCTCCATAGAATACGTGAGAAATTTTAGAAATGCTCGAGTCGGCGACAACTTTTACCCACACATCACTTTAGGGAACGGAAATACGGAGCATCTAAAAATTGAATTTCCAATCCGGGTATCTGTTAACGAAATAGCGATTTGTCAACTGGGATACAGTTGTTCTTGTAGGAAAGTTTTGGAAAAAATTACCGTGTAAAAATTGCGTTTTTAATTTGAATCTATTTCTGCTATATTTCTCTTGTGGCAAAGAAAAAGACTAAAGGAAAATTGATAGTCATAGACGGCACTGACGGAAGCGGGAAGCATACGCAGGTCACTTTGCTTTCCGGGCGTCTGAAACGGGAAGGACACATGGTGAAAATTGTGGATTTTCCCGAGTATTACAAAAATTTCTTCGGCGCTTTTATCGGGCATTGTTTGTCGGAGCAGTATTACAAATTCTTGCACGTGCACCCCAAAATTGCTTCGGTTTTGTACGCGGCTGACCGCTGGGAATCAGGTGAAGGGATTAAAAAATGGCTCCAGGAGGGATATGTCGTTATCGCCAACAGATATGTTTCGGCCAATCAAATTCATCAGGGAGGAAAAATAAAAAGCGCGAAAAAGAGGAATGATTTTCTGAATTGGCTGGATAAAATGGAATATGAAGTTTTCAAAATTCCCAGGCCGGATATTACGCTTTACTTGTCACTCCCGATAAAAATAGTTTTGCAGCTTTTGAAAGACAGAGAAAGTAGTAAGATGAAAAGAGCGTACTTGAAAAAGAAAAAAGATGTACACGAAGCAGATGTAAGTCATTTGGTAAATTCCCGCAATAGCGCGCTATGGCTTTCAAAACAAATCCCGAATTTTGTGAAAGTTGAATGCTCCAAGGGAGGAAAGATTTTATCCCGTGAAGAAGTGCACGAAAAAGTCTACGCAAAAGTCAAGAAAGTACTTAAATAGCTTTATGAAAATTCCGATTGTAAACGAGCAGGATGAAATAATAGGGTACAAAGATAGAAAAGACAAGAAAGGTGTTTCTCGTGTTAGTGGTTTGTGGCTTGCCGACCATGAGGGGAATGTTTTGCTTGCGCAAAGGGCTTTCAACAAGAAACATGACCCGGGTCTCTGGGGGCCTGCGGTTGCCGGTACTGTGGAGGAAGGTGAGACATATGAATCTAATATAATAAAAGAAGCGAAAGAAGAAATAGGTTTGACTGGAGTGAAATTTACCCTTGGCTCAAAAGTCAGGATATCGGCCGGCCACGAATACTTTGCACAGTGGTTTTTCGCCAAAGTCGCTCATGATTATCCCTTCGTAAAAAAAGATGACGAAGTTGAACAGGTAAAATGGTTTTCTGTGGAAGAGTTTAAGAAGCTACTGAAAGAAAAACCGGAAATATTTATACCCAGTTTCAAATTTTATCCCGAAGAATTTTTTAAATGAAAATCAAAGTAAAAAAATTGCATAAAGACGCGAAGTTGCCCAAATATGCCCATCCGGGAGATGTAGGTATGGATATGTATGCGATGGAAGAAGTTACCATCCCCCCGATGGGGCACCATCGATTTTTCCACGGTTTCGCCCTTGAATTTCCGGCTGGTTACGCGGCTGTGGTGAAAGATAAAAGCAGTATTTCCAAAGCTGGACTGCACACCATGGGCGGCGTTTTCGATGCCGGGTTTCGGGGTGAGTACAACACTCACCTAGTTAATTTATCCGACAAGCCTTATACTGTCGAGATAGGAGACAAAGTGGCTCAGTTGATAATTTATCCGGTTGAAATTGTCGAGCTTGAAGAAGCGGATGAACTTTCAGATTCTTCTCGCGGTTTGAGCGCGTTTGGTTCAACCGGAAGAAAATGAAATGCAGGATAAGATAAAAGAAATAATACAAAGTGCTTTAAAAAATCTTGGAATAAAAGAAGATGTGGATTTTGCCATTGAACACCCTGAAGATATCAAAAACGGCGATTACTCTAGTAACGTAGCGATGGTTCTGGCAAAAAAGCTAGAAACGAATCCGAAAGAGTTGGCGGAAAAAATCGTAATGACCCTTCGGCAAGCTCAGGGTGGATTTCCCGAAATTCAGGAAATTCAAGTTGCCGGGCCGGGGTTCATAAATTTTCATCTGTCTAAAGAATTTTTTGCCGATAGCGTAAAGAAAATTACAGAAAATGGAAATTTTGGGGCGAGTGATATTTTTTCCGGAAGGAAATTTTTTATAGAGCACACCCAGCCCAACCCGTTTAAAGAATTTCATATCGGGCATTTAATGAACAATGCTATCGGCGAAGCGGTAGTGAGGTTGGTGAAAGTTTGTGGCGGGGAGGTCAAGGCGGCCACATATCATGGCGACAAGGGTTTGCATGTGGCCAAAGCAGTGTGGTATCTCTTGAAACACTCGGGTAATTTTATAGTAGCGTATGCCAATGGTCATAAAGCTTACGAGGAAGATGAAAGTGCGAGGAAAGAAATCATTGAGATTAATAAAAAAATCTATGATGGCACAGATTCACAAATCAACCTTTTATTTGAAGCTGGCAGGGAATCCTCTTTTGAATATTTTGAGTCTATTTATAAAAAACTAGACAGTCATTTCGACCACCACTTTTTAGAAAGCGAAGCGGGGGAAATAGGACAGAAACTAGTTTTAGAAAATCTAGGTAAAGTATTTAAAGAATCGGAAGGGGCTGTTGTTTTTGAGGGTGAAAAATTTGGTTTGCATACGAGAGTATTTCTTAATTCCGAAAAACTTCCCACTTACGAAGCCAAAGAAGTCGGGCTGGCAAAAATCAAAAAGGACTTATTCGCCTACGACCAGTCAATAACTATAACCGCGAACGAACAGGATGCTTTTTTTGATGTTACCGAAGTTGCCATCGGGGAGGTTTTTCCAGAACTCAAAGGAAAACTAAAACATCTTTCCCACGGCATGCTTCGCCTACCTACGGGAAAGATGAGTTCCCGCACCGGCGATGTTATTACCGCCGAGAGTTTGATTAATCTTCTCAAAGAAAAAGTAAAAGGGGACGAGCGGGTGGCCATCGGCGCAATCAAGTACATGATTCTGCGACAAGCCGTGGGCGGGGATATAATTTTTGATATTGAAAAATCGGTTTCTACCGAGGGCGACTCGGGCGTGTATTTGCAGTACTCTTACGCTCGCGCGAATTCTATTTTGGAAAAAGCGAAAGAAAATAAAATTTCTGCGGAAGTCGGACTTCCGCAAGATTGGCAGGTGATGGAAGTTGAAAGATTGCTTTACCGTTTTCCCGAGGTTGTCTTAAGAGCCGGGGAAGAATTCGCGCCCCACTATATAGCTAGTTACTTGGTAGAACTTGCCCGTGCGTATAATAGCTTTTACGGCAAAGAGCAAATCGTTAATTCAGAAGACCCGTCCTCTCCCTACAAAGTTGCCCTAAGCCATGCTTTTGCCACCGTTATGAAAAACGGGCTTACTGTTTTGGGCATTCCGGTATTGGAAAAGATGTGAATTGTGTTATACTTTCTTCAAGCGTTGAAGGAGTAATCACTCTGGAGCTACGGGAAGAAACCCGAAAGGCCTTGCCTTTCGGAGAGTAGAACCCGGGAAAATGAGAAGTAAACAAGGTGGTACCACGGGGAAACTCGTCCTTGAATTATAAATTTATTTTGTAATTTGAGGACGAGTTTTTTAATTTTAGCACTAAAAGTATTCTAATATTCTATAGAATTTTAGAATAGAAAGTCATGAACGAGGAAAGCAAAAAAATCGAAAAATGTGAAGCGACGATACGTGAAGAACGGATTTTGGAATTTTGGAAAGAGAATAAAATTTTTGAAAAATCGGTAAAGCAAACCGAGGGCAGAAAGGAGTTCGTTTTTTATGAAGGCCCGCCGACAGCCAATGGCAAGCCGGGTATTCACCACCTCGAAGCTCGCGCTTTCAAAGATGCCATCCCTCGGTACAAGACCATGCGCGGATGCCATGTGCGCCGAAAAGGCGGGTGGGACACGCACGGCTTGCCGGTGGAACTGCAGGTTGAGAAAAAGCTCGGGCTTGATTCAAAAAAAGCAATCGAGGAGTATGGCATCGCGAAATTTAATCAGCAATGCAAAGAAAGCGTTTGGGAGTATCTGGAATTCTGGAACAAGTTTACCGAGCGTATTGGCTATTGGGTTGACCAGGAGAATCCGTACGTTACTTATCACAATGACTACATTGAATCGCTTTGGAACATCGTAAAGAAAGTAAACGAACGGGGACTTTTATACAAGGACTACAAAGTGGTGCCCTGGTGCCCGCGTTGCGGCACGGCTCTTTCTTCGCACGAGCTCGCGCAGGGGTACCAGGATGTGAAGGACTTGTCGGTCTACGTAAAGTTTAAAATTATCGCTTCGCCGCGGAATGATTTTCTCGGTCCTCGGGTCGGCCGTGCAGAAAGTTCGGCAAAGAACGGCCTCAACCAGACACTCGAAAATCATTCCGCGGCTCCGCTTTACATTCTTGCTTGGACGACGACACCATGGACGTTGCCGGGCAACGTCGCGCTCGCGGTGGGGGAAGATATTGATTACGTAAAAATTAAAAAAGAAAATGAAGTTTTAATACTGGCGGAAAAAAGATTGCAGGAAATTCAAGGCGAGTATCAGGTTTTGGAAAAACTAAAGGGAAAAAATTTAATCGGCCTTGAGTACGAGCCGCTTTATCCGTTTTTGCAAAATGTTATATCCGAAAGCGAGAAACCTAAATTAGAAAAAGCATACAAGGTGTATCCTGCTGATTTCGTGACGACCGAAGACGGTACCGGTGTGGTGCATACCGCCGTGATGTACGGCCAAGATGACTTTGAGCTGGGTACGAAAATCGGTCTGCCGAAGCATCACCTGGTAGGTTTGGATGGAAAGTTTCTGTCGGGGACAGGATTCCTGGAAGGGCGTTTTACCCGAGATGAAGAAACCGCGGTTGAGATTATCAAAGATTTGGCGCACCGGGGTCTACTTTTGAAAAAAGAAAAATACGAGCACTCATACCCGTACTGCTGGCGATGTAAGACCGCGCTCATATATTACGCCCGCGATTCCTGGTATATCGGAATGTCAAAGTTGAGGGATGAGCTCATAAAAGAAAACGAGAAAATAAATTGGGAGCCGGCGCACATACGCGAAGGACGCTTCGGCGAATGGCTAAGAGAGATTAAAGATTGGGCAATTTCGCGCGAGCGGTACTGGGGTACGCCCCTTCCGGTATGGGAATGCGAGAAATGCCATAAGAGAGAAGTCATCGGCAGTTTGGAAGAACTGAAAGAAAAAACCAAAAAATCCGGCAATAAATACTTCGCGATACGACACGCGCAAGCCGAGGCGAATTTGAAGGGGCTCATAAGCAACAAAATTGAAAGCGACAACGACCATTTGACCGAAGAGGGTAAAAAGCAGGCACTCGATTCGGCTCGGAAACTGAGGAAAGAAGATATCACTCTTATGATATCTTCAGATTTTTTGAGAACCAAAGAGACGGCGGAAATAATTTTGAAAGAGCTTGACTTACCGCAGGACAAACTTGTTTTTGATAAACGTTTGCGTGAGATATTCACCGGCAGTTTCAAGGGTAGAACATGGCGGGAATTTTGGGGGGATAAAACCGGAGAAAAAAGATATTTTCTTGATACGGATGGAAGTGAAACGCAGAGAGATGTAAAACTTAGAGTTTCCAATTTTCTCTACGACATAGACAAAAAATACAAGAATGAAAACATACTCATCGTTACCCACGAAGGTCCACGCAGACTGATTGTCGCTGGTGCACTTGGGTTAAATGACGAGGAAACCATCAGAGAACTTGAAGCGTCAATTCCGCCTGTGGGATTCTCTGAATTTACCGAGTTTCCTTTTGTTCCGCTTCCGCACAATAAAGATTTCGAACTTGATTTTCATAGACCGTACATTGACGAAACGGAAGTTGTCTGCGAGTGCGGGGGCGATTTAAAGCGAGTGAAAGAAGTGATGGACGTGTGGTTTGATTCGGGTGCCATGCCTTTCGCGCAGGACCATTACCCGTTCGAAAGCAAGAAATGGGTAGAAGGTGCCGGATACCCGGCCGATTACATTTCTGAAGCCATAGACCAGACGCGCGGGTGGTTTTACACATTGCACGCAGTCGGGATTTTAATGGGCCGAGGTAAGGCGTACAAAAACGTGATTTGCCTCGGGCATTTGCTCGACGCGCAGGGCAAAAAAATGTCGAAGTCATTGGGCAACATTGTCGACCCGTGGGAAATGATAGAAAAATACGGCGCTGATACGCTTCGCCTATGGATGTATTCAGTCAACCAGCCGGGCGAATCCAAAAATTTTGACGAGAAAACCGTGCGTCTCTTGCATCAGCAGGTCTTCGGACTGCTTTACAATATTCTCGCGTTCTACGAACTTTACCGCGACACTTCGGTCGAGAAAAACAGCCAGCCGAAATCGGGCGATGTTTTGGATAAATGGATTTTAGCGAGAATGGACGAGTTGACCGAGCTTGTTACCCGAAGTTTGGAAAATTACAGATTACTTGAGCCGGTGCGGGGCGTTCGGGATTTTATTGAAGACCTTTCTACTTGGTATTTGCGTCGCTCAAGGGATAGGATGAAAGAAGGCGACAAAGAAGCAAAACAGACCTTGTATCTTGTCTTGAAAAATTTAGTGAAGCTCTTGGCTCCCTTCGCGCCGTTTACAGCTGAAGATATCTGGCAGAAATTGAAAAACGAAAAAGAAGCTGAAAGTGTG
The DNA here is from genome assembly GCA_964596395.1 of uncultured Candidatus Saccharibacteria bacterium. Lineage (GTDB taxonomy): Bacteria > Patescibacteriota > Minisyncoccia > Phycocordibacterales > UBA9973 > UBA9973. The sequence goes on along the minus strand of CAZQSY010000001.1, from coordinate 127,450 downwards.
CATCTAGCCGAGTGGCCTAAGGCAGGTTTTAAGTTTTTCCGGTTTGGCGATAAAGAGGTCTTGGAAAAAATGAAAACAGTTCGCAAGATAGTCACTCTCGGATTAGAGCGCCGGCAGTATGAAAAAATAAAAGTTAGGCAGCCGTTAGCTAAAATAGAGATATGGAAAGATTCAAAGTTGGACGGCGAATATCTTGATTTAGTCAAAGACGAACTTAATGTGAAAGAGGTTGTTGAGGGCACCAACATTGACGAAAATATCTTGCTCTGGACGGAAATTACTCCGGAACTCAAAGCCGAAGGCGATTTTCGCGAGCTTGTGCGGGCTTTGCAGGACATGCGCAAAGATATGGGACTTACGCCGAAAGATTCGATAACGCTTTATATTGAGACAGAAAAGAATGGGGAAGAACTGGTGAAAAAATTTGAGCCGGAACTGCTGAAGACCGTTCTTGTGTCAAATTTGAAACTGGAGAAAAACGATGGCCAGGAAGTAAAAGCAGGCGACCTTGCTTTTAAGGTAAAAATTCTCCAAAATAAATAAGTGGCAAGAAAAATCACTGAAATTTACGAAGAGTATAAGATTATGCCTAGTTTGCAGGAGCACATGCTACGTGTGGCGGCGGTGGCGTATTTGGTTTGCGAAAATTTCGATGAGGTCTTACCAAGACAGGAAATTGTTACGGCATGTTTGCTTCATGATATGGGAAATATAATCAAGTTCAATCTAAATGCCTTCCCGGAGTTCCTGGAGCCGGAAGGGCTGGAACATTGGCAAAAGGTTAAAGATGAATATGTGAGAAAATATGGCGCGGACGAGTATCTGGCCACGAAACTAATAGCTGAAGAGATGGGGGTCTCGGGAGGGATCGGAATGTTTCTTGAAAATCTGGGGTTTTCTAAGGCCGCGGAGGTTGAACAAAGCGGGTCTTTCGCGGAGAAAATTACCAATTATTCAGATATGAGGGTTAGCCCGCACGGCGTGGTTTCTATGGGAGAGCGTATTCAGGAAGGCAGAAAGAGATACTTGGCAAGAATAAAAGAATTGAATCACGCCATCGCGACAGATAATTTTGAGCCCCTGTGTGAGTCGCTGAGAAACATTGAAAAGCAAATTTTCGCGAAGTGCAAAATCAAGCCGGAAGATATAAACGACGAGACAGTCAAGCCAATAATAGAAGAACTCCGGGATTTCGTTATATAATTAGTTACATAATCTATTACGTAATAGATTATGTAACGCATGCATCACATTTATCACACCGAGGGCATAGTTTTGGGGAGCAGAAATTTTGGCGAGACCGGCAAATATTACCGCTTGTGCACCCGCGATTTGGGGTTGGTCTTGGCTACGGCCTCGGGCGTGCGCAAAATGTCTTCAAAATTGCGTTATGTGCTTCAGGATTTCTCTTATGTGAAGATTGACCTGGTAAAAGGGAAAGATTTCTGGCGCATAGGCAGTGCTTCAAAGACGAACGAGCTTTGCGGCCTGCTCGCGCCCGAAATTTTGCCGACAATGGGGAACATCGCGAAGCTTTTGATACGGCTCTTGCCGGGTGAGGACCCGAACCCGGCTTTGTTCGGAGATATTTTGAGCGGGTTGCGCGTTTTGGAAAAATCGGCGATGCCGCAAGAAACAGGCAGCGTCGAAGCGGTGATAGTGCTGCGTATTTTACACAAGCTGGGGTACATAGGCGGAGGCAATGAGGCCATCGGCAACCTCACCGAGTCGCCGTTTGAAGAGAATTTGATTTTTGAGGCCTCGAAGAACAGGGCGCGGATACTTCGCGAAATAAACAGCGCTCTGAAAGAAACACATCTTTAGAGTATGCTACAATTGGGTAATGCCGCCTTTAAGCGAAGACAAGCTGAATAAAATAGAACAGCTTAAAGCTAAGCTTTTCAACAAGAATTACCAGACGAGAGTAGAGCACCGCGACAGTTTTCCTCATTTTCAAAACAAAGAAGTGCCGGATTCTTGGCAGAAAGAAGGGCTTCGTGAGCCCGAGGTGAAGGAACAATTTTTCATGCAGACATCCATGTTCAAAAAATTTTTTGTTTTTTCGCTGATATTTTTTACCTTAGCCTTGGGATACGCGGCGTACATGTTTTTCGCTGAGAGCAATACCGTATCGAACGAGAATATAGACATTTCGGTGAAAAGCGCGGCCTTCACCGAAGGCGGTGAAGAGTACTCGCTTCTTTTGCAGGTATCAAACAAAAACAACACCCCGCTTGAATTAGCGGACGTAGTGTTTGAATATTCGAAAAATTCCGCAGTGTCCGGAAGCGACGACAAAGAACGCGTGCGCGTGTCACTCGGTACCATACCGGCCAGCGGAGTGAAAAACGAAAGTGTGAAGCTGATTTTGTACGGCGAACAAGGAAGCAAGAGGGAAGTAAAAATAACATTAGAGTACCGAGTGGAGGGGTCAAACGCGATTTTTGTCAAAGAAAAACTTTTTGACATTTTCATAAATTCCACCCCTGTCAATTTGCTCGTTGACGCTCCGCGGGAGGCCACTCCCAATCAGGATATAGACCTCAACATCAAGGCCTCCTTGAATTCCGGCAAAGGTGTTCCCGACGTATTGCTTCGGGTTGATTACCCTATCGGTTTCCAGTTTATTGAGGCAAATCCCGCTCCGTCTTTTGGCAACAATGTTTGGGTTTTGGGGGATCTCGCACCGGGTGTGGAAAGGGAAGTAAAAATATCAGGCCGGATGACGGATGTCTTTGAAGGGGAAGAAAAAATTTTCCGGGTTTCGAGCGGTGCGCCCTCTCCGAGAGATAAGTACTCTATAGGCACCTTCTTCAATTCCTCGGAACACAGCTTGCTGGTACAAAAGCCGTCGGTAGAGACAGTTTTATTCGTGAACGGCGTCTCAAGCAGGGAATACGCAGTAGATTCTAGGACCAGCGTGGTCGGGCAGATTCAATGGGAGAACAATTTGGATACGAAAATCAAAAATATGCAAATCAAGGCGAAAATATCCGGCAATGCTTTAGACAAGAGGACTATCTCGGCCAACGAAGGTTTCTACGATTCGTCGCAGGACGTGATAATCTGGGATAAAAATTCGCGGAACAAATTTGCCGAAGTTTCGCCCGGCGAAGCAGGTAACGTATCTTTTTCTTTCTACGCTCTGCCTCTATACAGCGCTTCGGGCGGGGTAATATCTTCGCCCGAGATTTCGATAGAGGTCTTTACGACCGGTATAAGGCCTGATATTGGCGATTCGGTTACCGAACTTAGCGGGAGTGAAAAAGGGATAATTAGGATTAAATCAGATGTTGGTCTTTCAACCAAAGCTTTTTACTACTCGGGGCCTTTTACGAATACCGGCCCGATACCACCCCGAGCCGGATCGAAGACGACTTATACCGTCTCCTGGTCTTTGACCAACACTTCAAACAGCGTCTCTAAGGTATCGGTTCGCGCCAGTTTACCCCCTTGGGTCAAAATGGTCGGCTCTCCCGTCCCGTCCGGAGAAAACTTGGTTTATAATTCTTCTACCCGTGAGGTCTTGTGGACCGTCGGTACTGTGCCCAAGGGCGCAGGCATTGTCGCGGCGGGGAAAGAAGTTTCTTTCCAGATTGAGTTTATCCCCTCGCTGTCTCAGACCGGTTCGACCCCTCTCATTATCAATGAATCCGTTTTGACCGGGCACGATGATTTTGCTAATGTGGACATAAAGGTGAAAAGAACGGGGTTAGACACGAAATTGTTGAACGACCCCGGCTTTCCGTTTGACGGGGGAAGGGTTTCCGAGTAACGGCCGGCCGCGGTTTTAAAAATCCTGATGAAAAATTCTGACAAAGAAAACAACTTGATGGATAAAATTGTCTCGCTCTGCAAACGGCGGGGGTTTGTTTTTTCCGGCTCGGAGATTTACGGCGGTCTCGGCGGCGCTTACGACTGGGGACACTTCGGTGTGGCGCTGAAAAATAATATCAAAAACTCCTGGTGGAAAAAGTTCGTCGACGGAAGGCAGGATATGTATGGCGTGGATGCGGCTATTTTAATGCGGCAGGAAGTTTGGCAGGCGACAGGACATGTGGCGAATTTCGCCGACCCGATGATTGAATGTAAAAAATGCAAAGAAAAATTTCGAGCGGATCAGGTTTCAGGACTTAGCTATTCTGAAGAAAATTTAGAAAATGGCATGAAAGGAAAACACATTAAAATGGATTCGGGGACAAAGTGTCCGAAATGTGGCGAAAAATGGATTCTCGGTAAAACGCTTGAATTACCGAAACAATTTAACATGATGTTTCAGACAAAAGTCGGCGCTTCAGACGACTCTTCTGCGATTTCGTACCTCCGCCCCGAGACCGCGCAAGGAATGTTTGTGAATTTTAAAAATGTTGTCGATGCTTACCATCCAAAGCTTCCATTCGGTACGGCGCAAATCGGGAAAGCGTTTAGGAACGAAATCACTCCGCGGGATTTTATTTTCCGTCTGCGAGAGTTTGAACAGATGGAAATAGAATACTTTATCAGGCCGGAAGAATGGGAAAAATATTTTGAATACTGGAAGGACGAAATGAATGAATGGATGGAAGAAGTGGGAATTGATATGGGCAAGGTGCACGAGCTAGAAGTACCAGACGAAGACAGAGCGCATTACTCAAAAAGAACTATTGATTTTGAATTTGACTATCCTTTCGGCCGTAAAGAACTTTTCGGTTTGGCTTATCGTACCGATTTTGATTTAAAAAATCACGGGCTTGAATATATGGACGAGGAAACCAAGCAAAAAATAGTGCCACATGTAATTGAGCCGTCTTTCGGGCTTGACCGTGCGATTCTGGCCTTGCTTCTCTCCGCTTATTCGGAAGACGAGAAAGGAGACGAAGCACGCGCCTTTTTGAAATTTAACCCTGCTATCGCGCCGGTAATTTGCGCTGTCTCACCTTTGCTTAAAAACAAGCCCGAGTTGGTGAACTATGCTAGTGAAAAAGTTTTTGCCCCGCTCAAGGTGGAATTTGGCCGAGTGATGTGGGACGATAACGGCAATATAGGCAAGCGCTATCGAAGGCAGGACGAAATCGGCACGCCTTTTTGCATTACCATAGACTTCGACACACTCACCGACGACACAGTCACCGTCCGCGACAGAGATACAGGGCAACAGGAGAGAGTGAAAGTGGCGGGGTTGATAAATTTTATAAAAGGAAAAATTTAGTATGAAACAAGGAATAGATTGCATTGGCATCTCTATTACTCATATTTGTCATGACGGCAGTGGCAAATTTTTGATGAAAAAAAGAGGTATACGTTGCCGTGATGAACACGGTGCATGGGAATTCGGCGGCGGGACGCTTGATATGCACGAGAAAGTTGAAGATTGTTTAAGGAGAGAGCTGAAAGAAGAAAATAACGCAGAACCAATAAGTTATGAATTTTTAGGTTTTATGGATCTTTTTCGCAGTATGGGAGATACAAATACTCACTGGGTTCTTTTAGTGTTTCTTGTTCTTCTTGACCCGTCTAAAGTTATTAATAATGACAATGACTTTGATAGTTTTGAAGACATCGGGTGGTTCAACTTAAATAACCTTCCAGATCCCCTCCATTCAAGTACCCCAATTATTTTAGAAAGATTTAAAGACAAATTGCCAAAATAAAAAACATGAAATTCTCAAAAAAAGTTTTAAAAAATGGGCTGAAGTTAATCACCGTGCCGATGAAGGACAACCCGACGGTTACGGTGCTGGTCTTGGTAGAAGCCGGTTCGAAATACGAGACGAAAAAAGTAAATGGTATTTCACATTTTTTGGAGCATATGTGTTTCAAGGGTACAGAAAAAAGGCCAAAAGCGATAGATATTTCGAAAGAGCTCGACGCTATCGGCAGCCAATACAACGCTTTCACCGCGCAAGAATACACGGGCTACTACGCCAAAGCCGACGCGAGACATTTTAGGAAAATTTTCGACGTGGTTTCGGATGTTTATCTTAATTCCACTTTTCCGGAGACGGAAATGGAAAAAGAAAAAGGCGTGATTGTCGAAGAGATAAATATGTACGAAGACATGCCCCAGCGGCACGTGCAGGACCTCGTAATGAAGCTCTTGTACGGTGACCAGCCGGCCGGGTGGAACATTGCCGGCGAGAAGAAGAATATTTTGGCGATGAGGCGGGACGACTTCGTTAAGTACAAGAAAGTTCATTATTTACCCGAAGCGACGCTGGTGGTCGTGGCGGGCAGGGTGGAAGAAAATGAAGTTCGTAAGGAAGTCGAAAGAACCTTCGGTAAGGTTTCTCGAGGCAAGAAGGCAGGCAAAGTGAAAACGAAAGAAACGCAAAAGAAACCGGCCGTTCTTTTGAAATTTAAGGAAACCGACCAAACGCATTTCGTGCTCGGCGTGCGAAGTTTCGGACTTTTTGACAAGCGGAACGCGGCGCTTCAAGTTTTGGCCGGGGTTTTGGGTGGGAGTATGAGCTCGCGCCTTTTTCAGAAACTGCGCGAAGAAATGGGGGTGGGGTACTACGTGCGCGCTTACGACGATGCCTACACCGACCACGGATTTTTTCAGGTCTCGGCCGGCGTGAATAATCAAAGGATAGAAGAGGTTATAAAAGTTATTCTGGCTGAATTTAATAAATTAAAAGAAGAGAAAATTCCGGAGGGCGAACTAGAAAGAACGAAGGAGTGTCTGGTGGGCAATATGGAGCTCTCACTCGAATCTAGCGACGACATAGCGAATTTTTACGGCGGGCAGGAGCTTTTGAAGAAAGAAATAAAAACATCCGAAGAAAAGGCCGAAGAAATAAGGAAAGTCACGGCCGAGGAGGTGCGAAATATGGCCAGAAAGATTTTTAGAAACGAAAAACTTAATCTAGCCCTCATCGGGCCGTTTAAAGATAGGGGCAGATTTCTGGAAATACTCAAACTTTAAAATTTTTCCGCGCGGCGCTGTTGTGTTATGATGTCCGTATGCCCGGACGGGACAATACAACTCCAATAGTCCTTTCTACCGGCACGATTGTGCGGTTTTTCCTGGTGGCCATCGGTTTTTTCATGATTTGGTTTTTGCGAGACCTCCTTCTGGTTATCTTGACCGCGGTGATAATAGCTTCTTTCGTAGAGTCGGCGGCGCCTCATTTCAAAAAGTGGAAACTAAACAGGGTTTTTGGGGTAGTGATACTTTATATTCTTATCATTCTTCTGATGGCTTTTCTGTTTTACCTTTTTGCTCCGCTTCTTATCACCGAGGTTTATAACCTTTCCGTCTTTATTTCGGAATACGTTCCGAATTCGCCCCTGATAAATTACTTCAAGAACGATGCTTTCTCAGGCGCGAAGGATGTAATCGGTAATCTCTCGCACGGCTTGTCTTTTTCTACGCTTGTCTCTACTTCAAACGCATTTATTACTAAACTCTCAAGCGGTTTCTTTGAAGCGCTTTCGGTAGCTTTCGGCAGTATTTTCAATGTCATACTCATAGTTTTGATATCCTTCTATCTCGCTATACAGGAAAAGGGAATAGAAAAATTCTTAAGAATCATATTGCCTCCCGAGCATGAAGAGTATGTAGTTGATTTATGGGAAAGGTCTAGAAAGAAGATAGCACTTTGGATGAAGGGCCAGCTGCTTCTGGCTATCTTAATGGCGGTGCTCACCTATCTGATGCTTTCAGTGATGGGCATACCGTACGCTCTGCTTCTTTCTATCATAGCCGGCGCGCTCGAATTCATACCTTACGGCTTTTTTGTCTCTTTAGTGCCGGCTTTATATTTCGCGTTTTTGTCGGGCGGAGTGCCTAGCGCGCTTATGGTGACCGGCGCATATGTAATACTTCAGCAGTTTGAGAATTTCTTGTTTGCCCCCCTCATTATAAAAAGCGTTGTTGGTCTTTCGCCCCTAGTGGTTATTATTTCCGCCCTCATTGGTTTTGAGCTCGGCGGTTTTTGGGGATTAGTGCTTGCCATACCGGTGTCGGTGTTTATTATGGAGCTGATGAGCGATATGGAGAAGAAAAAGATTGCTTCTAAAGAAAAGTGATAAAAAGTTTTTATATTACAACCACTTTGCCCTACGTCAACGCGCCGCTTCACATGGGGCACGCGCTTGAATTCGTGCGGGCAGACGCGATTGCCCGCTACAAAAAACTTTCTGGCTATGACGTGTACTTTAATACCGGCACCGACGAGCATGGGATGAAAATTTATGAAAAGGCGAAAGAAGCCGGCTTGCCGCCGCAGGAATTTGTAGACCGCGGGTTCGAGACATTTAAAGAACAGCTCAAAATGTTTGGAGTAAGCGAGGATGTGCATTTCGTGCGCACCACCGATAAACCGCATGAGGCGGCGGCGCAGGAATTTTGGCAGAGAGTCGAGAAGAACGGGTATATATACAAAAAGGATTACGAAACAAAATACTGCGTGGGTTGTGAAAGCGAGAAAACCGAATCGGAATTAGATGAAAACGGCGAATGCCCGGTGCATCCCGGTAAAAAATTAGAGACAATCAAAGAAGAAAATTATTTTTTCAAGTATTCTGCGTTTCAAGAGAAACTTCTGCAATTCTATGAAAAGAATCCAGATTTCGTCGTGCCAGATTTTCGCTTCAACGAACTCAAAAGCTTCGTCAGAGCCGGGCTTCAGGATTTTTCAATTTCCCGCCTTAGAACGAAAATGCCCTGGGGCGTTCCTGTGCCGGGCGACTCGGAGCATGTGATGTATGTGTGGTTTGACGCGCTGACGAATTATATTTCTACCCTTGGCTGGCCTGCCCGCAATGCTACGCATAGCGTTGCAGGCGGGCCCGATGAGAGTTCTAGCGGCAATTTTGAAAAATATTGGGTGAACGGCAATCCGACGCAATACTGCGGCAAAGACAATACCCGTTTTCAAGGGGCGATGTGGCAGGCGATGCTCATGGCGGCGGGCTTGCCGAATTCGCGCCAGATTGTCGTTAACGGTTTCATTACAGGCGAGGGTGGAATCAGGATGTCAAAAACATTGGGTAATGGTGTTGACCCGAGGGACATCGTAAAAGAATACGGTACGGACGCCCTGCGGTATTTTTTGCTGAAGGAAGTCAGCAGTTTCGAAGACAGTCCGTTTACCTTGGAGCGGTTCAAAGACGCGTACAATTCGGGCTTGGCGAATGGGTTGGGGAATTTGGTTTCACGGGTTTTGACTCTCTCGGGAAAATATTTACAGGCCTTGCCTGTAAATTCAGTAGAATTGCCGGAAGAATTTTCTGAACATTTTGAAAAGTTTGATTTGCAGAAAGCGATGGAGCACATTTGGAACCAGGTGCAGAATTTAGACAAAAAAATCCAAGTAGAAGAACCCTTCAAGGTTATAAAAATGGACGAAGAAAAAGGAAAGGGAATGATAAAAGAATTGGTTTTGGGTATCTCCGCTATAGCAGATGAGCTTTTACCGTTTCTGCCGGAGACATCGGAAAAAATTAAAAACCTTATCAAAGAAAACAAAAAACCAGAAACCCCGCTTTTTCTCAGGAAAGAATAATTATGTCTAAGTACATCGATATACATTGCCACGTGAATTTCAGCGCTTTTGAGGCGGACAGGGAAGAAGTCATAAAAAGAGCGCTTGAGAATGATACCTGGATGATAAATGTCGGCACGCAGGCGGACACCTCAAGAAAAGCGGTGGAGCTTGCCGAGAAATACGGCGAGGGCGTGTATGCCGCTGTTGGGCTCCACCCAATACATACCAGCGCTTCATATCATGATGAAAAAGAACTGGGTGAGGGAGGTAAAGAATTTACTTCCCGCGGAGAGGTCTTTGATAAAAATGTTTACCGCGAAATTCTGAAAAGCCCGAAAGCGGTGGCGATTGGCGAGTGCGGTTTGGATTATTACCGCACTGACCCGGGGCTTATTGAAAAACAAGCTAAATCATTTATTGAACAAATCGAATTAGCAAACGAAACAGGGAAGGCATTAATGCTTCATATCAGGAACGACTACGAAAAAAAAGACAGGAACGCGTATAAAGACACACTGGATATTTTAGAAAAATACGCAAAGGTGAAAGGTGTGGTGCATTTTTTCGAGGGTGACATAGAGGACGCGCTCAATTTCGTTTCTCTAGGTTTTATGGTTTCTTTTACCGGCGTGATTACTTACCCGCTGCGCAAAACAGGCCGGAATTGCGATTACGAGAAAATTTTGAAAGAAATTCCGCTTGATATGATTTTGACCGACACTGATTCGCCGTACCTCGCGCCGGCACCTTACCGAGGCAAGAGGAACGAGCCGGTCTATGTAAGGGAAGTAGTAAAAAGAATTGCCCAGATAAAAAACCTGCCCGAGGAAAATGTCGCCAGGGGTATTTTGGCAAACGCCAAAAAGATTTTTCAGATATAGGCAAAACCCTGTTCTTGGCATACTTTTTGTAAGGCAATCTATCTCCGCAAGCTTGCGGAGCGAACTGCTCGGCCCGCCGGCCTGCGCGAGGCCTTCCAAAAAGTACGCCTGCGAAGGGTTTTGCCTTTCATCTTTACTTATTTTACCCTTTTTGCTAGTATAGGGCTCATGTCAGAAGCAGAAAACCAAGACGCAGCGGCCACTTCCGCCGAGGAAACCGAAGGTACAGACAACCGGATTTACGAAATCGGTTATCTTTTGGCGCCCTCTGTCGCGCCCGAAAACGTGCCGGCTGTATACGGCAATCTGAAAGAGCTTGTCGCGAGCACCGGTGGGGCAATTATTTCGGATGAAATGCCCAAAGAAGTGCGCCTCGCCTACACCATATCCAAGGTTTTACAAAACGCGCGCAAAAATTTCGACGACGCTTATTTCGGCTGGTTTAAGTTTGAAGCCGAGCCGGAGAAAATTTCGGCCATAGAGAAAAAGTTTAAAGACGAGCCGGATGTTATAAGATTTCTCACCGTTAAAACCCTTCGGGAAAACACGATTGCTTCAAAGAGGTTCGTGCAAAGAGATATAAGGAAGAAAATTTCGGTCCCCGGCAAAGAAGACGAAGCGGCTGCCCCGATAGACAAGGAAGAAATCGACAAGGAAATCGAAGCAATGGTGGCAAATTAATTGTCAATTAATTTTTTTATCAACTAACAATTGACAACATGTATCTAAACAAAGCGATTGTAATAGGCAACCTCACTCGCGACCCCGAGCTTCGCTCCCTGCCGTCGGGGGTAAAGGTTTGCACGCTGGGAGTCGCCACCAACCGCGTTTGGAAAGACAAAAACGGCGCGCGCCAGGAATCAGCCGAATTTCACAACATAGTAGTATTCGGCCGCCAGGCAGAAACGGTCGCGCAGTATTTGAAGAAAGGAAGTTCTTTGCTGGTAGAAGGCAGGATGCAGACCCGGAGCTGGGAAGACAAAAACAGCGGCGAGAAAAAATACCGCACCGAAATCGTGGCCGAGAGAGTGCAATTCGGGCCCAAAGGAAGCGGAGGCGGGCAAGGCAGCAGCCCCGCAAAGACAGGGGAGGCGAAAGGCGCCGAAGAGACCGACGCGATAGAGTATCCCGAAGAAGACATTAATCCCGAAGATATACCATTTTAATCAATTATGCGACAAGATTATTTTTCAGCCAACAACATAAAATATATCGATTACAAAGACGTTGAAATCTTAAAGCGCTTTATCAATCCCAGCGGCAAAATCATGAGCCGCAGGCGCACCGGCGTGACGGCCAAGAACCAGCGCAAACTCGCCACCGCCATCAAAAACGCTCGCTTCCTAGGCCTGCTTCCTTTCGTGGCGAAATAATTTGTTTGCGAAACCCGGTCGCAGGCGTATTTTTTAGAAAGCCTTGCGCAGGAGCTTAGAAAACAAAGCCGGTACTCCGGCTATTGTTTTTCTTGAGTGACGAGCAGTTCGCTGGCCAAGCTTGGCCAGACAGATTGCTTTATAAAAAATATGCCAAGAAAGGGTTTCGCGCCTATACCCTCTCGGTGTATTCTCCGGTTTCGGTGTTGACGCGAATTACGTCTCCTTCTTCGATGAACATAGGGGCGGAAAGGGTGGCACCATTTTCAAGTGTTATGGTCTTGGTGCCGCTCTTTGAGGTATCGCCGCGCACGGCCGGCGGGGCTTCTTTTACCTTGAATTCCATTTTTATCGGCAGTTTGAGCCCGATAATTTTCGCCTCTTCGTCTTCACCCCAGACCAGAGCGGTTGCTAAGCTGTTTTCCCTCAAAAATTTCGCCGTGTTGCCGAGAAGTGTCGCATCCAGTTTAAACCTGTTTTTCGGATTCTCGGGTTCAGAGAACCAGTACTCGCCCCGGTTGTGGTATAAAAATTTAACTTCTTTTTTTTCTATTTCCGCCTCTTCGGCCGTGTCAGAAACGTGAAAAGTAGCGGCGATGGTCTTCCCAGAGATTAAGCTTCGCAATTTCACCTGGTTCTGCGGTTTTCTCTGCTGGGTGCGGGCCACGTGCGAATCCACCACTTCATACGGCTCGTCATCATAGATAATTATTTTCTTCTCGCGAATTTCATTATATTGCAGTTGTGACATGGCGAATATACTAGCAAATAAAATTTTGCTGTCAATCTAAAATATTCTAAAGATTACGCTTCTTCCGCGAATTTTTTGCGGATGTCTTTCAGGATTTGCTCGGCCAGCTTTGCGTTTTCTTTGGCTTTGAGAAAGGTGCGGGTAGAGTCGTAGCCGACCCCCAGCTTCACTTTTTCCCCGTTCTCGGGTTTGTATGAATAGGAGTTCCCGGTTTTTTCTATGATTTTGAATTTTTCTCCTAGGGCCATCATTTCACCCTCTTTAGAAATGCCTTCATTGTAAATAATATCAAATTCTGTCTGTTTGAACGGCGCGGCGACTTTGTTTTTCACCACTTTCACGCGCGTGCGGCTGCCGACTACATCTTCACCCTTCTTAATCTGCGCGATTTTGCGAATGTCTAACCGAACCGAAGTATAGAATTTCAGCGCTTTGCCGCCCGGCGTAGTTTCGGGGTTGCCGAACATCACGCCGATTTGCATGCGGATTTGGTTTATGAAAATCACTACCGTTTTACTTCTCGCAACGATGGCCGTGAGTTTACGGAGCGCTTGAGACATCAGTCGGGCCTGTTTGCCTACATGATATGCGCCCATGTCTCCCTCGATTTCGTCTTTGGGTGTCAGCGCTGCCACCGAGTCAACCACGATTACGTCGATTTTTCCGGTGCGCACCAAGCTTTCGGTAATTTCAAGCGCTTGTTCTCCGGTGTCCGGCTGGGAAATCAAGAGCTGGTCGATGTTTACTCCGAGCTTCTTAGTGTATTCAGGGTCCATGGCGTGTTCGGCGTCGATGTAGGCGCAAACTCCGCCGCGCTTTTGCGCTTCGGCCACGATGTGAAGCGAAAGGGTGGTTTTGCCCGAGGATTCCGGTCCGAAGATTTCAATGATTCTGCCACGCGGTATGCCGCCTACGCCGAGCGCCATGTCGAGACCGATAGAGCCGGTCGGTATGGTATTCACGTCGACTTTCGGGGTTTCGCCGAGTTTCATAATTGCCCCTTCTCCGAATTTGGCCTGAATGGCTTTCAAAGTATCATCCAGCATAGAACTATCATTGCTCTTTTTTTCTTCCTTTTCTTTTTTCTTAATCATGTTTTTACTGATTCCACGATAATTGTGTTTTTCGAGCTGGTCTGGTTGAGGCCGAGAGGCCGACCCGAGGACCCGAGAAAAATATAATTATCGCGGAATAAACACTAACTTATAATTTTTTTCGTCGCTATTGCCGAACTTGTCTACCGCTTTTATACTCACTACATTATAACCCGAAAAGAGCGCGATTTCTTCTTTAAAATTGCCTTCTTCGTCTATTGATACGGCCCTGCCGTCAAGCGCGAGCAAAACGGCGTTTCTGGCGTTCCCTTCGACCGGCAGGACTTTTTCAATGACTGTTGCGCCGTCGGTTATGTTCACATTTTTTATTTTGACTCCAAAGACGAGGTCTCTGGAGCGGTAGAAAGCGTAGATAGCCACAAAGAGAATAAGCACTGAGAAGGAAACAATTTTTAGCAGCTTTTTCGCGTTTAAGGTCATATCACATTGCCGCCGTTTTCGTCATGCGTTATTTTTTCGAGCACTTCTCTGGGCTTGGCTCCTTCGCCGGGGCCGATGACCCCGCGTTCTTCGAGTTTATCCATAAGCCGGGCGGCGCGCGCGTAGCCCAATTTCAACTTTCTCTGCAGGTACGAAGTCGAGGCCTTGCCCGCCTCGATTACGCAGGCCCTCGCTTCTTCGTACATTTCATCGTTGTCTCCGTCGATATCTTCATCATCCAGAGTGCTTTCAAAGATACTTTTGTCGGCGGATATTGAACCGGAGGTGAGAGAAATTTCATCCATGAGTTCGTCTTTGTACGAATCCACCAGGTACTTTACGACTTTTTTCACTTCCGGTTCCGAAATAAACGCACTCTGCAGGCGTTCGGGCTGGGCGTCCCCCGAAGAGTACAGCATGTCTCCGGCTCCCAAGAGTTTCTCTGCGCCGCCGGCATCTAGTATGGTGCGCGAGTCAACTTGTGAAGAAACTTTCAGTGCTACCCGGGCCGGTATGTTTGCTTTGATGAGGCCGGTAATGACGTTTACTTCGGGGCGCTGGGTAGAAAGCACCAGGTGTATACCCACCGCGCGCGACATTTGCGCCAAACGCACGATTGCCGCTTCGAGTTCGCGCGGATACGCGCTCATTATATCCGCCAGTTCGTCAATGACGATGACTATGTAGGGCAGGCGGTCGGCATCCACCGTGACCTCTTCGCCGTTTTCGTCGGTTTTTGTTTTCTTCGGGCTTTTGCCCAAGACGTTGCTATGGTACGACTCTATATCCCGTACTGATTCGGCCTCAAGTATGTCATAGCGGCGGTCCATTTCTTTGGCGGCCCACTTCAGGGCCAGGATTGTTTTCTTGGCGTCGGTTATGACCGGAGTCAGGAGATGCGGGATGTTGTTATAAAGAGTCAGCTCCACCCGTTTCGGGTCTATTAATATGAATTTCAGGTCATCCGGTCCGTTGCGGTAGAGCAGGGAAGTAATCATAGAATGAATCGTTACCGATTTTCCGCTACCGGTGGTGCCGGCTACCAGGCAGTGCGGCATCTTGGCCAGATTGCCGAACATCGCCTTGCCCGAGATGCCTCGGCCCAGGGCCATCGTGAGCGGTTTCTGCGAATTTTGGAATTTGCCGTCTGCGAGAAGCGTGGCCAGCCCGACTATGGATTTTGATTTGTTCGGTATCTCTATGCCCACCAGCGATTTGCCCGGTATCGGCGCTTCTATTCTAATAGGATGTGCGGCCAGCGCTAGCGCCAGGTCATTTTGCAAGCCGACGATGCGCGAGAGTTTTACTCCCTCGGCCGGTTTCAGCGCGTAGCGGGTGACGGTGGGACCGATGGTTATTTCATCCATCTCTACCTCAATGCCGAAGTTCTGCAGTGTGCGTTTGATTATGTTTGCGTTTGCTTTGATGTCGCCGGTGTTTGGCTTGCCCTGGTCCTCTTCAAGGAGCGAGAGCGAAGGGGGTACATAGGTCGAACCGAAAACTGTTTTTCTTTTTTTTATCGGCAGGTCTTCTTCCCCGCCCGCATCGCCTTGCGAAGCATGGCGGGCGGGCTCTTCGTCGCCGCTTTTTATCGCCAGAGCTTTTTTTATTTTTTCCTTCATGCCGTTTTTGTCTTTTTCCGGTTTTGTTTCTTCTGTTTCATATTCTTCTTCGGTTTCATACTCGGCCGGTTCTTCTTCGGGCAGAGGCAGCGGTTTCTGTTTTTCGCCCTTCAGGGCGGCCCAGATTTTTCTGCCGATGCCCGCTAGATCGGGCTTGGCGTCAAACATCATGAAAATCGAAATGAGCAGAAGCGCGCCGAGAAAAATTATGCTGGCGTAAACGTCAAACAAATAAAATAGAGGACCCGAAAGTATTCTGCCTAAGAATCCGCCGGCATGCGTTTGCGACACGAGGTCTATCAGACCCAAGCTCGACAGTATGAAGAGCACTCCGCTTGTCGCGCGGGTCAAGCCGATGTCGGGGGTTTCGGATTTCAAGAAAGAGTAGCCGAGCAGCATGAGAACCGTCGGCAGAAGGATGTACCCCACGCCAAAAAAATAATCCAGAAATTCGTAAATATTTTTTCCCGCGATGCCTCCGAAGTCAAACATAGACATGAAAAGGAATAAAGCCAAAACAAAAAAAAGAATTGCCAAAATTCCGTGTTTGGTTTCGGTTCTCAGCTTGCTTGCCGGCATGAAAGATTTAGCCAGGGACTTCGAGATTTTTTTCGCCATGCGCGTATTTTAGCACACTTTGGGGTTCCGCGAAGTTTGTATTTTTCTCGGGTCCTCGGGTCGCCCACACAGTAATTTTTAAAAGGTGTGGGCTCAACCAGACCAGCTCAAAAAACACAAACTTCGCGGAACCCCCAGCTTGCGTTTTTCGCTGTCCTATATATAATGGACACAATGTTACCAGAGGAAAAAAACCTAAAAGACACTCCTCAGGATTCTATAAAGGACACATCAAATTCTTCCGTTTCCCTGATGCCGTATCGGACAGATTACTCTGCCTACTATATAAGAACAAACAAGCTTATTACGGCGTTATATATGGTAACGGACATGATGCGTTACGATGAACCATTAAGGACAAAATTAAGAGAATTAGGTATAAAAATTTTATCGGACATAGTGTCTGGCTCCAGAGAGCATTTAAAGGACTTTGAGAGCGGAATAACGGAAGTTTTGTTTCTATTAGACATAGGCCGTGATGTCGGAATGATATCCGAAATGAACGCGGGAATTCTCTCCAAAGAATTTTCTTCCTTGAGAGAATCGATACAAAAAAACTTTGTACAAAGCAACCTTTGGCTGAAAGATTTTCTAACTACGGCGCCTTCGGTAGAAATAGATTTTAAATCGCCCGCGTCGCCGGTTTCTAGAATGATAGACAGAGTTGTACCTCCGATTGGTGGATTTTCCGGTAAAGGACATGGAACTAGTATTGGTGTCCAAAAGGGAAGTACTTTGGTGAATGCTCTGAAGAGCGTCAGGATGTCCGATAACCTTTCTTCTCATTTGAATAATTCAAACCGTGGAGGTCATGTCCTTAAAGAAAAAGCCGACAATTTTGATGCTTTAAAAAATAAAAGACGTGAAGAAATAACTTCAATTATAAAATCAAAAAATATTACCGGAGGTGTTTCCGTCGGTTTGACGATAACGGACATAAAAAATAATGCAAAGGACACGCTTGTTTCATGTAGTGAAAAGACACTACAAAGAGAACTGGTGTCTATGGTGTCCGATAGAATTCTCTATCGGACAGGGTCAAAAAGATGGAGCCAGTATTTCCTAGTTTCTCCGCAGGCGGCGCCCGAGACGGCAGTGTCAAAGCAGCAAACGCCCCGGGAAAACAGCCCCCTTTTATAAAGGATTAAATCGGGGTATCAAAAGCGGGATTGACAGCGCTTTATATTGATTTTGGGTTTCTGTCTCGATTTGCTTTTTCTTTAAAATTGTGTGACAATTAGCCCTGTGGGCAATCTATCCGGCTCTTTGAAGAGCAAGAGTTTTCTGTAACTCGATAGTTATCCACATAATATATTGCTCAGCTTTCGGGCCTTATATTATAATACTTCGTGTGCTTACAGAATGAAGCCGCAAGGTTTATTCTGTATTCGCATAAGTTTGCATTTGTTTTCGTTCGTGATTTCGTCGAAAAAATCGCGAATGAGGATGAACCCGAGACAGGTCAAAAAATGTTTCGGGCAAAAGAAAGGTCATTGAAAATAAAATAAGTTAACATTTTATTTTCAAGTTTAGTTAGATATCTGTTCATTGTTTGTCGCGCGCTCCATTATAAGTTTTAAAAATTATTCGAGCGGGCGAGAGCAGTGATAGAAAAATACGCCCTTGGTTTAGTCGAAACTAATTAATGGCGTAGAAAAAATTATGAGTAAATTATTGAAATCAAAACTCTTTGTTTTTGGAGTCATGGTTTTAGCTCTAGTGGTTTTGGCTGGTACAGCTAACGCCGCTTACATGCACACCGTTACTCTGAAGCAAGGAATGAGCGGTTCACAAGTGTTGAGCCTTCAGCAGACCCTGGGTGTTACCCCGTCTACTGGATACTTCGGTTCGCTCACAAAGGCCGCGGTTATGTCTTACCAGGCCGCGAATGGCCTCGTAGCTGACGGAGTGGTTGGCCCGATGACTGGCGCGAAGCTTTCGGCAGGTTATACGCCGACTTACACGCCTCCGTCTTCCGGCAATCTTCCGGCAGGATGCACCTCGACTTCAGGCTACAGCCCGGTCAGCGGTGTTAAGTGCGACAGCATGTCCTCTGGCAATCTTCCAGCAGGATGCATGCCCGGCTACATGTACAGCGTAACGACTGGTCAGAAATGTGATGGTTCCAGCACCCCTTCAACTCCCTCAACAGGATTGGAAGGTGGAGCAGGATCTGCCGACTACACACTGATGTCTTCTCTTTCCAACGAGCAAGTTGGTGAGGATGAGGAAGATGTTGAGGTTGCGGGTCTTGAAATTGAAGCCAACGGTTCTGATCTAAAGCTTACTGCAGTTCGTCTCGTCTTTGACGAAGGCACGGCAGGAAGTGACTTCGAAGATTATGCAACAGAAGTATCCGTATGGCTCGATGGTAAAGAGATCGGCCGCGTAGATGCTAATGAATTCAACGATGACAACAACTGGATTGCAACCGTTACATTGGACGGTGGCGTGATTAAGGAAGGTGATACCGGCGAGCTAACCGTAGCTGTATCTGGTATTTCCAACCTTGATACCAACGATGCCAACGATTCTTGGACGGTAGATTTCCGTTCAGTTCGTTATGAAGATGCGCAGGGCGCAAGCACCTCGGAAGATCCGAGCACCGCAACTCGCACCTTTACCTTCCAGAACTTTGCTACTGCAACTGACGCGGAACTTAAGATCTCGGAATCTAGTGACGATGAAGATGCCAACGTTGGCCACATGCTTGACGGTGCAGCTTCTACCACCACTGATGATGTTGCCATTTTGAACTTCACACTTGAAGCTGATGGTGATTCAGATCTTAAGATCCAAAAGTTCCCTGTATTCCTTACTGCAACTGTCGAATCACATATCGATGACATAATTGCTGGTGGTGCTACTCCGGCGATTTACCTCGAACTTGATGGTGACAAGTATGGTACAGCTACTTACGGCGGCGCCGGCGACACCTCTTATACTGAGGATACCGACGGTGATGTAGGTACGACTGAGGCGGTTCTCTTCGATGATGTTGACTTTACCCTCAAGGCAGGCGACAAAGTTGAAGGTCGCATCTTGGTTGATCTCTTGGCTGTTGACGGTTCTCCGCTTACAGCTGGAGCTACCATTATGGCCCAGATCAGAGAAGAAGAGACTGACGAGGTTACCTTTACTAAGGTTAAAGACGAATCCGGTACATCTTTGGCTGATGGTGACCTGACTGGTACGGTTTCAGCTGATGCTATGGAAGTTCGCGATGTCGGTTTCGTGTTCAAGTTGGTAAGCACTTCTGCAGCTGTAACCACTACTGGTGATGCGGCAGCAACTACGCCTACCTCAGACATTGGCACCTTTACTCAGACCTTTGATGTTACTGCCTTTGGCGGCGCTATCGCTATCGATAAGACCTGCGCCGAGGATGAAGACCAGGGAGATAACGGTGAAGGCGCATCGGTAATTGTAACCACCGCTGGTTCTAACACAGCCACCTGCTCTATTGCTTCGAGTAACGCTTCGTCCTCTTCGACAAGCGCCAACTCTTGGGTAGTGCCCGATGGCCAGACCAAGCGTTTCACGATTACGACTGCGGTCACCTCAACGGCTGATCACTTTGCCAAGACTTACCTAGAGGCTATCAACTGGGATGTTGATGCTAACGCAGCAGCAGACACCCTGTTCTACACCTCGGGCTTGGGCATCGACAATACTTCTACATCTGAAATCTTCCTGAACGATAACTAATATTTAGATTAGTTAGTCGATTTAGAGAAAATTTCTCTATAGGTAGTAGCAAAAAACCACTCAATAAAAGGGTGGTTTTTTGTTTTGTCAATTAGTATAATAAACAGCATAATGCGAAGCGCTATAATATTCTTGACTGGCTTGCTCCTCTTTTTTTCTCCTGTTTGGTTCGATTTTTCACACTTGCGGCCTTTTGCCACGCCGAAAACTCTGCTGATTTATTTTTTTTCTGAGGTTATATTTTTATTATGGGCAATTTTGGCCATTAGGAGCAGGGGATATCGTCCCAAGAAAAGCGCATTGCTGGCACTCCTTGGAGTTTTTGTCTCTTGGCTTACCCTCGTTTCAATTTTTGGCATTGATTTTAACTCTTCCTTTTGGTCTTCACTTGATCGAGGGATCGGTCTTGTAACATTTCTTCATTTATTTGCGCTCACTTTATCTCTAGTTTCAATTATAAGGAAAGAAGACGTGCTCGTTCTCATGCGTTTTGCCGCCTGGGGCGGATTTTTTGCCGCCCTCACTATCATTTTTGGTCCAACAGGGTTGAAATTATATAGTGAAATACTTGGTTTTTCCATTTATGGTGACGGAGGTTTTCTAGGCAACTCTACGCTGGCTTCTATTTATTTTGCGTTTACCTTACCCTGGACGATTTATCTGGCTTGGGTCGACCCAAGAAAAACTTGGAAAATAGTTTATGGGTTATTTGTTCTCGTGACTCTTACGACCCCTCTTTATTTAGACTATGAGTTCCTGCGAGGCGTTGCAAGTTTTTCGCCAACCGTGTTTTTAGGAGAAGCGCGTGCAGGCACGTTCGCCCTCTTTTTATCTTTCGCGCTAGCCGTTTCTTTGTATTTTTTCTTTAAAACCGGCTGGAAAAAATATTTGGGCAGCGTGCTTCTGGCCGTTCAGGTGGCCGCGTTTTTATTTGTTGGCGTGAGTCTTGCTTCGCCTGACTCGTATATCTACAAAAAGTTTGAGGAATATGCCGGGAAGGAGCGCTTTATTTTTTGGCAAGAAGCGGGAAAAGCTATACGTGAGCGCCCGCTCCTTGGCTATGGACAGGATAACTTCTTTTTTATTTTTCAGAAAAATTTACCGCCCAAAATTTATGAAATAAAATACAACAGTGAAGTACTGTATGCGGATCATCCACATAACAACCTTTATGAATACGCGGTCAATAGTGGAATCCCCGGCCTTGCCCTATATCTATCTATATATGTGTATGCTGGTTATTTTTTAATAAAAAACTATTGGCAGAAAAAGTTGACGGGCCCCTATTCGCTTGCTTTAGGCCTGCCTTTATATGCCTCTTTTCTTCAAGGATTATTCGCTTTTGATGTTTCATTTACCCTTCTTCCTTTATTTATTACGCTTGGCATTGTCTCTGGGACAACGACCGAGACGCGACTTTTTAATAACCTGCGAGAAATTAAAAGCCCTGTTGTATTTGGAACAGCGCTGATAATATTTAGCGCCTTGTATTTTTTTGTGATTCTCCCAATCGGGGAGACATCTAGGGCTTACGAAAAAATCCGCACGATTCCTGTACCCCTGCGCGCGCAACACTATCAAACTATCCGCGGCTCTTCCATAGATAGTGTTTTCGACCTCACTGTTTTTGGTCAAAAATTTTACAAAAGCTATGAAGCATATTTTTCAGTTGAGCGACCAAAAGAGGAAAAGGAAGTAGCGAAGGGAGATATAAATTTATTTGTTGAATTAATGAAATCTAAAATTCAAGGCAAAGAAAGCTACACTATAAATACTTGGGATGTTATCCGGGCTTTTGAGAATTTAGTCGCCAAACTTACGCAATAACTTGTCTTACGCCAGACTACAAAAATTTACAAATAATATTATTAACTGCAATACTGTTTTGATACAGAAATTAGTGTGATAAAATACGCAATACTATGAAATGCTTAGTAACCGGAGGGGCTGGTTTTATTGGCTCCCACCTTGTTGACAGATTAACAAAACTTAGCCATGAGGTGTATGTTGTCGATAATCTTTACACAGGCAAGCGGGAGAACATTAACAAACTCGCGCGTTTTTTTGAGGGAGATATAACAAATTTAGGAGAACTCCAAAAGATATTTTCTGAAGCAAAGCCGGAATATGTGTTCCATGAAGCCGCTATTCCGCGAATGCCGGTTTCTATAAAGGATCCGATCGGCACCTCAGAAGTAAATATTTTAGGCACGATTAACGTGCTGAAAGCCGCAGTAGATGCCGGAGTTAAAAAATTTATTTTTGCCTCCTCTTCTTCAATTTACGGCAACCAAAAGGTATTACCTCTGCGGGAAGATATGGTGCCCAACCCCATGAGTCCGTATGGTTTGCAAAAGTATGTTGGCGAATTAAACCTGCGCTTGTTTTCATCGCTCTATGGATTACCGACTGTTGCTCTGCGTTATTTTAATGTGTATGGGCCGAGAATTGACGTCAATTCTGATTATAGTTTGGTTGTAGGAAAGTTTTTAAAATTGAATAAAGAGGGCAAGCCGCTTACGATTTTTGGTGACGGAAAGCAGTCAAGAGCTTTTTGCTATGTAGGGGATGTTGTTGAAGCAAACATTAAAGCTATGGAGTCAGGTCGCGTGGGGGCAGGGGAAGTAATTAATATTGGAGCCCAGGATTCTGTTAGTGTCAATAGAATAGCGGAACTAATTGGGGGGGGAAAGAAGTATTTGCCCCCTAGGGCGGGGGACCCTATGCATACAGCCGCCGACCTTTCTCGCGCTACAGAACTTTTAGAATGGATGCCAAAAGTAAGTTTTGAAGAGGGTCTTGAAAAAACAAAAAAATGGTTTACCGAGCAGAATCAATAATCAGAAATGGATGATTATGAATCAAAAAATTTTGAAAGATATTAAAGTAGGAATAATGGGTGTCGGAATGGTCGGAGGTGCCGTACGCCGGTATTTTGAAGAGAAGAAGGGGGTTAAAATTTTTCTTCACGACCCCGGCAAAAAACTTGGTTCGTTGGAAGATATCAACAAAGCCGATATTGTGTTTATATGTGTTCCGACTCCCTATTTGAAAGGCAGTGTGGGGTTTGATCTTTCTTATGTGGAAGAAGCTATAAGCGGGTTGGAAGGCGAGAAGATTATTGTGATAAAGTCCACTGTTCTTCCTGGTACAACCGAGAATCTGCAAAAAAAATATTCACGACATAAATTTTTATTTAACCCGGAATTTTTAAGCGAAGCCACCGCGGACGAAGATATGAGAAATCCCGATAGGCAGCTTTTAGGATTTACGGCGCAAGGCAGAGATGAAGCTGAGGCCATTTTGGAATTATTGCCTGACGCGCCTTTCAAAAAAGTCATGCCCGCCACAGAAGCCGAGATGGTAAAATATTTCAACAACACCTTTAATGCAGTAAAAGTCATATTTGGCAATCAAATGTATGATTTATGTAAAGCTCTAGGTATTAGTTACGAGAATGTAGCCGAAAGTGCCGCCGCGAGCAAGTTTATAAGAACCAAGGATCATCTTGACGTATATCATGGCGGTTATCGCGGTTATGGAGGAAAGTGTCTACCGAAAGATATTCGCGCGCTTATTCAGATTGCAGAAAATTTGGGGGTGGATTTGGCTTTACATAAAACAGTCGAAGAGATTAACAACAGAATGATGGACGAACAGGGGATAGAAGACCCAGAGAAGTTTTCAAAAAGATAGAGCTAGCTAAATCCTTTGAAAGAAAAAAAATACAGCTCCCACTCTGAACACTTCTGAAAGAATTAGCGCTGCGATGACTCCCCAAACACCCAAAAAGGGAGTAAGCGCGAAAAACAAAATAATTCTAAGAATAGAAGATCCTACCCGGGTGACCCAAAGTTCCTTTTTCCGGAGATCGCTTATCAGCGCGGCGCCAAGCAAATCAAACGGCATAAGCATCAGGATTAGGGCGAGCGCCTGAAAGTAAACAACCGACTCCATATATTGAGGGAAGAATGTCTTGTATACGAAGGGCGCTGCGAGAATAACGGAGATGGTTAGCGGGACTGACAGGCAAAAAAGATAGAAAAATTTACGGAGAAGCCCCGGCTTTATATTCTTTATAGTTTTTTCGCCTAATTTTGGGAGTGCCAGAGAATTAATAGGGATAATCCCGCTGAGTGACTTCATAGGAAATTGAGCGAACGAATATATAGCGACTTGCACGGGCCCCAAAAATTTCCAGAGAATAATTTTATCAATACTCCCGGCAATTCTCACAAGAGCGTCCATTGCTGTCAGAGTTTTCCCGAAAGTTATGGCCTCATGGTCAACTTCGTTGTTAGCTGTTTTTCTTACAGTTCTTAGAAGGAACAATCCGTCAAAAAAAACGTTTGAACCAAGCGCGGCGAAGATAATCCACAAAACGTTATCAGTGAAGTATATGACGGGGATTAGCACGCCAAGCGCAAGGAGCGCGGGAAGCACATTATAAAGTCCTTCAAGGTCAAAACGCTTTCTTCCATTCCAAAAAACCGGAGTCATGGCGAACGTCTCGCTAAAAGGCAGAAATATAGCGGCAATCGCAAAACCGCCAGCAAGCGCAAGGTTATGGTGTAAAAAGTACCATAAAGCAACAAGCAAAAGCCCGAACGATCCTAAGATTCCCCATCTTATTTTTTCCTTAATCGCGGCAAGAAGTGTCCCTTCCTTTTTTTGAGCGATGCTTCGGATAAGAGATGTGCTCATTCCCGAGAGTGTAAAGATTCCTGCGATCCCGAGCCCGGAGATAATAAATTGGTAAGTCCCATATATCTCCTTTGGAAGAAAGTTAGAAAAAGCGGTCATGGTTACAAGAGATACAAAAAGAATGCCCGCTTTTCCTAATATAATCCAAAACACGCCCTTAGAGGCGTAATGCATGTCCGTTTTTGTGTACCGCTCTAGCCAATACAGAATCGCCGAAATTTTTTTCTTTATGCTAAACATCATTCTTTGTATTATACATTTATTTCCCTCCAGCAGATACTCCGTAGAGCATCTCTCGCGCTTGCTTTGTTGCATCGAGTGGGGAAATAAGGTATAAATGCAGAGTTGCACTATGGACAACTTTGGAGAATCAAAAAGAACATATAATCTAACACGCGGTCAGTATGGTCTTGCCATGGCGTTGCTTAAAAATACCGAATTAGAACCAAATGCCAAAGTGCTTGATGTCGGAGCCGGTATGGGAGAGTTCGCTTCAATTCTAAAAGATAGAGGGCTTCAGGTAGTTTGTACTGACGGTGCAGAACATTGCTATGAGCATCTTTTAACACTTGGCTTCCAAAGTTATCTTTCCGATTTGGAAACAGAAAAGCTCCCCTTTCCTAATGAGAGTTTTGATCTTGTGGTGTCAATTGAGGTCATAGAGCATCTGTGGAACACTGGCCAGTATCTTTCTGAGATACAAAGAGTATTGAAACCGGGAGGGTATTTTATTTGCACGACACCAAACTACAATAACTGGAAGTTTCGTATGTATACTGTCTTAGGTTGTTTTGAACGATTTACATACAAGAGCAGACATAAAAAATTTTACACGACACATTCACTTCCGCGTGAGTTAGGCAGATATTTTTCTATAAAAAAGCAGCTTGGTCTTGGATGGCTGCCGAAAACAGAAATCCAATTTTTCACGCGATATTTTCAGAATTTTTTGTCGGTTCAGACAGGCGTTCTATGTAAAAAACAATGAAGGAGTTCTGTCTGAAAGTAAAAAATTGGCTTGGGAGGAATGTTCCCATAGGCGGCGTCATATGGCATATTCTTGTATTCCCAGGGCGGTTCAAGCGTCACGGCTTTCGGATTTTCAAGGGTGTTTGGGAGGCGCGCGAGACAAAAAAGATGATAACTCCTTTGAAGACCAGGGAGTTTCTAGGGGGTTATGTCTCTATAGTTATTCAAAGTGCCGGCCGGGGGGAATATCTAAAGAAGGCCATTCTGGCGCTACGAAAATATTTTGACTATGACCCTGCTAAAACTCGCTGGCTTATCATTGACGACTGTCCGGATTCAAAAGAAACCAGAGAGTACATTAAAAGTTTAGATTTTTTTGATAAAATAATTTTGAACGAGAAAAATCGCGGAATCGGTTATTCAATCAACAAAATTTTTGCAGAGATTCAAACCGAATTTGTTTTTTATTGCCAGGAGGATTTTGAAATTCTCGGGCCCATACCGGTACAGCGAATGATTGATATCCTCCGGGAAAATCCTCATTTAAGCCAGCTTATGGTTCAAGGGACCAAGGAATATGTCGGGGCGCGAGAGACAAACAGGGGCTATTTTGAATATTACAAAATGTTCGGATTCTGGCCCTACCTTGCATCCATGAATTTTTTACAGGAGCATCTGCCTTTTCCTTTTTATTTTACGGCCCCCGAGTTTACATTTCGGTTGCACAAGAAAGGATGGCGTACTGCCGGCGTTTTAGGAAACAAGTATGACTCACCCTTGGTAAGACATATAGGAGAAGAACGAAAAGTATGGGTAGTGAAATAGAAAAACGGGATAATATAAGAAATTCCCTTGAAAAAGCCCGCGGGTTTTTTCTAAGGTATTACGCCGGACCATCGCGTTTTTTGCGTTTTTTGCGTTATCCGGCAAAAAGCGCCAGAAGAATTATTGCACGGCAGGCAGGATGGAGGAGTGCTGTGCCCGTTGCAACCCGTACATGCTGGGGGAAGAATATCTTTGTTTTTTTGTCTGATAAGAACGCAGGTTCCTTGTATTATTTTGGTTTCTTGCCAAAGCTAGAATATCCTCTTTCGCTTTATTTGGCGAGAACGTTGAAAGAGAACGATGTATTTTATGATGCCGGAGCAAATTACGGTTTCTATTCGGTTCTGGCAGATACCTTGATAACGAAAGGAGAAGTACATGCCTTTGAACCGCACCCCTTGCTTTCAAAGTGCCTTCGTAAATCTTTAACGAACGGAGTATATGTGAATGAGGTTGCGCTTTCTGATAAAACCGGAGAGATAACTTTTTACGACAAATATACCCTAGGTCACAGCGGCGGAAGTACCATTTTGGAAGCAATAGGGAATAGCAGTGAAAAAGGTGTTTCCATACTTACGGTTGCTACGACAACGCTCGACGAGTATGCCAAAACTCATACTCCACCCACTGTCATAAAAATTGATGTTGAGGGCGCAGAGCGATTTGTTTTTTTAGGTGGTCGATGTATGTTAGAGAAACATCATCCACTGATTGCTATGGAGGTATGGGGAAAGGATTCTTGGGAAAAGTATTCCCGTGGAGCGATCGATTTTCTTTTTAAGCTTGGTTATGTTGCCAACGAAATTGGAGACGACGGATCACTGATTCCAATTTCCTACCCTGATTTAGAGAGATTAATGTTAACACGGAAATATGAAAATATTATTTTTTGTTAAACAATTTATTTGAAATAAAGTATGAAAACTTTTAAGCAAGTTATTCAAAAATTTCCGTTGCTGTATGCGGCGATTGTAAGAATGCGATTGATGCAACGCGCCATCGTACATTATGGCTTAAATTTTTCCGCGCTGAAACTGTTTTGGGATATCCAACCATATACTATGGTGGGTCATGCCCGCCTTTTGAATATATACGATTTGGCTTATAGCGCCGAAAGCCAAGAAACAGAAGGAGCATTTGTGGAATGCGGGGTTTGGAGGGGAGGATGCGCCGGGATAATGGCCTTTGTTGCAATGCGTCATGGTACAAAACGAAAAACATGGCTTTTTGATTCATTTGAGGGGTTACCGCACCCAACGGATAAAGATGGTGTGAAAGCCGCAACATATGCCAAGCAGGATGTGAGTGGCGAATTGAAATCTATTAAGATGAACGTAGGACCCCTCGAAGATGTTAAGGAACTCTTATTCAAGATTCTCAAACTTCCACAAGATTCTATTTGTACAGTAAAGGGGTGGTTCCAAGAAACATTACCCAAGAAGAAAAATCAAATTGGGCCCATCGCGATACTTCGTTTGGATGGCGACTGGTATGAATCAACCAAATGTATTTTAGATAATCTTTACGACAATGTTGTTTCCGGCGGGTATGTCATAGTGGATGATTATGGCAGTTGGGAGGGGTGCAAAAAAGCAGTTGACGAATTTTTGCAGAGTCGGGGATTGAATCCGGAGCTTCATTTAATTGACGCAAGCGGGCTTTATTTTAAGAAACAGTAAAACATGAACTCTAAATCAAAAACCCTATCCCTGTTTTTTTCCAAAGGAATGAGTTTGAAACAATGGGATGATTTGGGAATGTTGGAGCGCGAGCTCACCCTCTACAAAGAGTTGTCAAAACATTTTGGTAGGATTTATTTCTTCACATATGGAGATGGTGATGAGATGCAATATCAAAAATATCTTCCAAGTAATATTTACATTTGTCCCAAAAACAATAAACTACCTTCTAAATTATACAGTATTCTTTTACCATTTTTTTATATTAAAGAAATAAGGGGATCGGACATACTAAAAACTAACCAAATGTCGGGTTCCTGGACGGCGATACTTGCTAAATGGATCAGCAGGGCGAAACTTGTGGTGCGCTGTGGCTATGAATGGCTGGAGGTAATGGAACGCAGAGAGTACTCTTTTTTGAAGCTTAAACTTGCCGCTTTTCTGGAAAACCTTGCCTATAAATCAGCGGACAAAATTATTTTTTCAAACGAAGCGGACAAGGAATTTGCAAAAAAACGATTTTGTCTTAACGCCGACAAACTTGCCGTTATACCAAACTTCGTCAATACTGAATTATTCAAACCTACCTCTGCCGCAAAAGAGAAAAACAGGATTATTTTCATAGGAAAGCTGGAGGAGCAAAAAAATGTTTGGGAGCTTATTGAGGCCGTTTCTGTTTTGCCGGTGCGGCTAATTATTATAGGTAATGGGTCCCTTCGGGAAATTTTAGAAAAATTTGCGAAAGACCTGCCTGCCGGCGAGGCAGGAAAAAATGCTCTGGTTGAATTCTGGGGCAATATTCCTAACAGCCGGCTGCCGGAGGAATTAAACAAGAGCGAACTTTTTATACTTCCTTCGCTTTACGAAGGACACCCCAAGGTATTGCTTGAAGCGATGAGCTGCGGCTTGCCCTGCGTAGGAACGAACGTGAAAGGAATAAATTCAGTCATTAAGCATAAAGAAAACGGGTATCTTTGCGAGACCGGGGTAGAAAATATTCGCGCCGCGATACAAGAGGTTTTGAGTGACAATCAATTAATGCTGCGTATTGGTTCAAACGCCCGTGAAACTGTGCTGAATAATTTTGGTCTCCAAAAAATATTGGATACAGAGATGAAGGTCTACTTTAATTTTGTTTTATGAATAGGGGACAGATTTGGTAAATTTGAAGATTACTTGCGATCTATACGGCTCTGTGCAAACACATTGAAAGCCTGCATTCTCAAATATTCTGATGAATCCTGCCGAACTATAATCATTAACCCAGCCAGCTGCCCGCCTGTTGTTTTTGTTTGTATCTGTTACCGCGTACGAGGCAACGACAGTATTGACGAAACGCGATAGATGTGACGCCACTTTAGGCACGGCGTTTACATATTCTAGGACGCCGCTGAAAACAGCGACATCGTAAGGTTTAAATTTCGGAAGCGGGTCGTTGTTTAAGTCGCATACAATCGTTCCTTCACCCCTGTCAACAAGATCAGACGGGGTGTAAGAACAACTTTTCGGCAGCAGGGATTTTAGAGCAAGTTTTCCCGCGCCAAACTCAATTACCGATGTTCCCGGTTCAATAAGTTTAGCCATCTGTTCGGTTCTTGTATCCCAGTCCGGATGTAGATTTTTAATATTGTCCCACTTCCGGTAGTCAGATTTTCCGGCAGCTTTTCTGTAAGACGTACGAATTGCCCGCACGAACCGCGTGATCTTCCTCAGGGGTGTTTTAATTTCGCTTATTAGCATTCTGCTGTTTTTATTTAGTGGTTTATAAAGTCCTCGCACGTTTTCCGTAACGCTTCCTGTAACGGCGTGATGTCTCGGGGATTGGGCGGGGGATACTCCCAATTTATTTCCGCAGAATATTTCTTGAGATCCTCAAGAGAGTAATTTCTTAAATACGGCAAAAAACCGTTAAATCTGGGGTCGCGTATATCATGAGAGATAAAAATCACCGGGGTGTTAAACGCCAGGCAAGGCAATGCGCAATGTAACCTAGATGTAATCACGAGCTTCGCTTTCGCATAACGATCGAGCAGCTCTTGGGCCTTTTCAAATTTTACTTTGTTATTTTTTAGATTTCCGAGCAAAAACCAGGTTAAAGAATTAATCTTTAATTTTCTGAGTATTGCGCGAAGACCGTTTGCGTGAGATGCCAAAAACATGGATATTTTTTGCGCATAAGGTGGATAGCTCCAATGACTTGTCCTATGGGCCCGGCTGATCAATTCTTTCGGGAGCAGACCTTTTACTTCCTTTGCGAGGTCCGCGAAAATAATTTCATCGCTTCTTTCTTCTTGCGCCTGATTTAACGTTAACGTCAGACAGCCAGAAAAGTAAGCATGAATATTCTGTTCTTTAAGCAACTTTTCCGTGAACAAGTCCCGGCAGCCGATCGGCTGATGTTTTCTAAAGTATGCCAGTGATTCTGGGGAGAGCACTGCCGGAATAGATCTTTTGGATATATGAAAGGAAATAAAAAGGGGATCTATGTCCGGCGAGGGCGGCCAATTTTTTTGATTTGGATTAAACCACCCATTGAGAATAAGTTTTATTTTTTTCTTGTTCTTTACGTTTTTCAGATTATCACGGTCTAACAGGATGTCGACGCGCGGGAGGTATTGTCGCGCTGCCAAACTTTGGATTTCGTCTCCAATGTTGTTTGTCTTATAAGACAGTAATCCGTAAATCACGTCTTGCATATATATACTCTACATTTGTTATTTATTTCCGCAAGCAATGTTGTTTAGACGGTTTAAGTTTGGTATAAAGATAGGAACTAGCTATACGTTTCTTAAGGTTTTAAAAACGATATGATTTCCGTTGTTATTCCAACATATAATCGGGCTAAGCTCGTTCCGCGGGCAATAGAGAGCGTACTGCGGCAAACTCTAGAAGATTTTGAGCTTTTGGTTGTGGATGACGGTTCTACCGATAATACCAAAGAAGTTGTGGAAGGATACGCAAGGCAAGATAAGAGAGTTACTTACATAAGCCAAGAAAATTCCGGCGGCCCGGCTCGGCCCAAAAATACCGGCATTAAGGCGTCAAAGGGGGAATACATTGCGATATTGGATGATGATGATGAGTGGATGGAGGACAAGCTCCTAGTTCAATTCCGCCACTTTAAGCAGTCAAAAAATCCGAAGCTTCGAATGGTAGGGTGTGATATGGTAATTGTGGATACTGAAACAAAACCTGTCCACAGTGCTTCGCCAAGCGAGACAGGCGGGGAAGAAAATAATTATCGTGTGCTTCGGTACGCAAATCATTTGCGGCAGCTACTTCTCCGTGATTATATGGGGCCGGGGTCCTGTATGCTTTATCCTAAGGCAGTATTTGGAGAAGTAGGGTTTTTTGACGAACGTCTCAAGCGCGGGCAGGACCGTGACATGAGGATTCGGATCGCTGAGCGTTTTGATATTGAATTTGTAGATGATTATTTAGTGCGATACTATGTTGGGCATCCGGGCATAAGCGCGAATGCGGACGAAAGAGCCCTAGAAGAAGGGTGGGATTACTTGTTCAAGAAATATAAAAATTATTATATAAAAGATAAAAAACTCTGGAGCGAACTATTGCGCTATGAAGGCACGCGCTTTATACTTTCGGGTAAAATTACACAAGGCCGCAAACGATTTCTCGCTTCACTTTCAAAAAATCCTTTCAATATAAAAGCAGTCGCATCGCTTGTCATTTCTTTCTTGGGAAAAAGCGCTTATGCAAAAATTGCAAAATACAAGATGAAAATGTCATGAATCCCGTTAGTGATTATTTGGTTAATTAGAATTTATAAAGAAAATATTTATGATATTCTTGAATAGAATATTAATAGTTACTAAACGAACGGAAATCTAAAGATTTCCTATCACTAACGGGATGAAAAAAATCACGCATATTATTACAGGACTCCATGTTGGCGGGGCGGAAATGATGCTGTATAAGGTTTTGCAACATTCTTCCGGCGAGGAATTTCAACACGAAGTGATATCTCTCACCGACATTGGCTTAGTTGGAAAAAAAATACAAAAGCTCGGCGTTCTAGTGCGCGCTCTTCATATGCGGGGATTTTATGATTTGCCGATCGTGGTTATCCGTCTTGCATTATGGCTCCGGAAAAGCAATCCAGATGTTGTGCAGACATGGATGTATCACGCAGATTTAGTCGGCGGATTGGCAGCGGTGCTAAGTTTTAAGAAAATACCGGTGGTGTGGGGTATAAGACAGAGCGATCTTGATCCCAAATTGAATAAACAACGCACGATACTGGTCGCGCGGATTGGGGCCTTCCTCTCACGATTTATTCCCAGAAAAATTATTGTAAATTCGATGCGAGGCAAAAAGAACCACGAGGATTTCGGTTATGAGAAAAATAAAATGGTAGTAATTCCAAACGGCTTTGATTTGCAAGTATTTCGCCCGAATGAAGAAGCGAGAAATTTGTTTCGCAGAGAAATAAGTGTTTCCCAGCAATCGTTTATAATAGGATCTGTCGCGCGATTTGATCCAGCAAAAGATCAAAAAACTCTCTTCCGAGCGACCGGAATTTTGCTTAAGGAATACAAGGACTTGCATTTTGTTTTGTGCGGCCGGGAAATAACTTACCAAAATAAACTGCTCACAGAATGGATCAGCGAAACAGACATGACTCCGCGTTTGCATCTTTTGGGCGAACGCGAGGGTGTAGAAAATATCATGCCCGCTTTCGATGTCGCCGTCTTTTCTTCAGTTTCAGAAGGATTCCCGAATGTGCTGGGAGAAGCGATGGCCTGCGGTTTGCCCTGCGTTGCGACCGACGCTGGCGACTGTGCCTATATTGTCGGAGATACTGGTTTTGTGGTGCCTTCGGGAGATTATGTTGCTTTGGCTAATGCTCTAAGAAAGATGATTGAAATGAAAGATCGAGAACGCCAAACACTCGGGGAAAAGGCGAGGAAACGCATCGAAGAAAATTTCTCTATTGATCAGATTGTTAAAAAATATCTGGAATTGTATACTAGTTTGGCATGACTATTTTCATAGGACTTCTTTTTATTTTAGGGCTATCGGCCGCCCTCGGGGCGATCTTATGGCGGTCGGGCATGCGCGACAAGCAGGTATATATTTTGTTTGGAATTTCTCTACTAATACATATTGCCGCGGTTCTTTTTATTTATGCGGCTGATTTTCAGCCTTTCAGTGGGGGAGGGGGAGATTATACCAGTTATCACAAATCTGCGGTGCGCATTGCCGATGAAATCGGGCAAGGGAATCTTTTTCCAAGCGCAGAAGCGAGAGGAGGAGTTCCTCATTATTTTCCCACCATTATTGGGTATGTTTATTTTTTTACTATTCCCTCTATGGTGGTCGGCCAGCTTTTTAATGCATTTATCGCTGGGGTGGCAATCATGCTCCTGTATTTTATAGTACTTGAAATTTCACAATCTTCTAGATGGGCGTTTGGTATCGGACTCTTGGCGAATTTGTACCCCAGTTTCTTATTTTACTCAAGCTTGCTACTAAAGGATGTTCTTGTAGTTTTATTTGCACTTGCGGCGGCGCTTTTAATGCTTCGTATTTTGAAACGTTTTTCTTGGGGGTCGTTCGCGTTATTCTATATATCCCTCGTCACACTGACACACTTTCGTTTTTACGTGGGCTTTGTTCTTTTGGTTACATTTGCTATTTCTTGGATTTTGCTTTCGCGTGGGCCGGTTAAAGCGCGTTTTGTCTACGGGTTCATAATGATTTTTTTGCTGGGTTTTATCCCGCAGATATTTGGAATGGGATACTATGGATTTTCAACGCTAAGACAGTATGTAAATCCAAATACCGTTACTTATTACCAAGACATAGCTTATACAGGCAAGGATGTAGTTTACATTCCCCCCATTACATCCGAAAGTGAACTCAAAACAGGACCCGAGATTACACCTCCTGCGCCTTCATCACCAATAGCTTCTCCTACGCCTAGAGCGCCTGCATCTGCCGCGCCTGTTGCGTCTGTCGGCGCTGTATCTGTGACCCTACCCGCTCGGCCGATGCCCTTTGATGAGCTCACGGCAGAGCCCTCGGAGGGAAATACCGGCTTTGCTTCCACGGTTGATTTAAAGGTAAGTTTTAGAAGTCCGAAGGCGTTTATTGTCACTTTTTTTAAATCTTTTGCTTTTGTGGCCATTGGTCCGTTTCCATGGCAATTTACCGCAGTACGGCACTGTTTCGCTCTCCTGGAAACGATTCCGTGGACTTTTTTAAGCGTTTTGATTTTGCTGGGCATTATCCATGCACTCCGGTCTCGGCATAGAGCATTATCACTGGCAATATTTAGTTTTGGGCTATTTCTTATTCTTGCGATTTATATGAATAATTTCGGTATCACGACGCGTATCCGCATGCCAACCTTCTTTCTGCTGTCCGCCTTTATCCCGTTTGGGATTGCAGAATACTATCGCTTCAAACATTATATTTATAATTTTTTACATGCAGACAAAAAGCGATAAATTACCGCTCATTGTTCTTGCGACGTACTGGAACGAAAGCCGTTTCGTTCGGCCTTCACTCGCGCAAATTGAGTCGCTCCATCCGGTCGAAGTTGTAATTTGCGACGGGGCGTTTAATCCGAAAATTCCCGACCATTCGACAGACGGTACCAGGGAAATTCTTGAGAATTTCGCCGAAACGCACAAAAACGCGCGCGTTGTTTCTGCTATCCGCCCTGGGATTTTGAAGTCAGCTTGGCTGTTGCTGCGCGGCCATAAGCATCTTCCGCGGTGGACGATGTTTAGATTTAATAGATGGAAGTTTCTTTTCGTGTCAATGATAAGAACACCGTATCAGCGCAATGAGGGATTAAATTTTCAGCACTTGATAAGTTTGTCTAAAGAATGGAAGCCGGGAATGTGGTTCATGACATGCGACTCAGATCAATTCTTTAGCGATGAAATGATAGAAAAGATAAAGGAAGTTGTAAGCGATGAACGGTTCGATTCAGACTTGATAACGGGGAATGAGAAAACTTTTTTTAGAGATTTTAATCATTATACAAACTCTTACGAGAAACGTATTTTTAACAATATGCCCCACCGCATCTTTAAAGATACCAATATAGAGCCCCAAAGAAGCGTGATAAGGGAAACGAAGTCCGGGAATTTAATAAATCTGCGCGATATCCTGGCAAAGCATTTATATGTGCGTTTTGCTAAACAATTTCATGCCGGAACTTATTTTCATTACAAGCTCAATTCTCCAGAGCGCCACGATCTAGGTTATAAAATCGGAGACCGCAAAAAACCAAATCCGCAAGATTATCTAGAGCAGGAGTTTACCGGTAAACACCCGCAGGTCATAATAGAGCATTTTAATATATGAAAACCCCGCTTGTGTCGATTGTCCTGCCAACCCGCAATCACTTAAAAACGCTGCGCGATGCGGTAGATAGTGTGCTTGAGCAGTCCTACTCTAATTTAGAAGTAATCTTGATTGATGACTATTCAGACCAGGAAACCGCGGCTGGGATTAGGGAGCTGGCAGAACAAGACCCGCGCATTAAGGTTATAAGAAATGAAAAAAATATTGGATTTGTCCGTTCCTTAAATAAGGGTATCAGGGAGGCCAAAGGGGAATATATTGCGAGAATCGACGACGATGACGTTTGGATAGATAAAGCAAAGTTACTGAAACAAATAGAGTTTTTAAACAAACACCCTGAATATGCGGTAGTCGGTGGAGGTATCATTCGAGTCGATATCGATTACAATGAAATATCTAGGCAGCTTTTCCCCGAAACCGATGAGGCCATCAGGAATAAGATGCTTATTACAGACCCTATTGTGCATGTTGCAGCTGTTTTTAGAAAAAAGGATTGGGAAAGTGTTGGGGGCTATGATGAAGAGTTTGATTACACCCAGGATTGGGAATTATGGATGAAGCTGGGCAAGACGGGAAAATATTACAACTTTCAAGAATATTTTGTGAGTTCTATTTTTTCAAGCAGGGGGCGCTCCAGCAAAAATATGCGTCACCATCTTTGGCTGGCGATAGTTGCAAGGCATAGATATAAAGATGATTTTCCCAATTTTTGGAAAGGGTACATGCTCGGATGGCTTTCTTATTTGTTTTCTTTTATCCCCATCAAATATCGCGTTAGTCCCGTTTTTATTAAACTGAAGAAGCTGTTCTTAAAATGAGAAAAATTATTAAAATAATAATTTACCTAAGATATCTACCGACAATCATTTTCAAAATTAAAAATTGGTCGGTTTTTTTATTGAATTACGCTCATTTTACAAATACGGCCGTCGAATATATTTTCAGAAACGGCATTAGGATAAAAACCCCTGATTCTGTTAGTACCGCTACTGTCGCTGTAATTTTTATCAAAAAAGATTACGGTGACATCCCCGATAATTCTGTTGTAATAGATGTTGGAGCAAATATAGGAGTTTTCTCAATATTTTCTGCCGGTAAAAACAATATTGTTTACAGCTATGAACCAATGCCGAACAATTTTCGCCTGCTGGAAGAAAATATTAAACTTAATAAATTAGAGAACAGGGTCCTCGTTTTTAATCTTAGTGTGGGAGCTAAGCGGGAGAAAAGAAAGTTATATTTGGGTCAGTCGCCCTTTCACTCGTTTTTACCAGTGGAAAGCTCGCCCTTTAATGCTTTGTATGGTGATTTAAAGAAGGCAGATGAACAAAGTTTTTTGGAAGTCAGCTGTATTTCTCTAAAAGATATTTTTGATGAAAATAAAATAAATAAATGTGATATTCTAAAGATAGATTGCGAAGGCGCGGAATACGAGATTTTGTATAACCTGCCGGATGTTTATTTTAAAAGAATTAAAGAAATCAGGATGGAATATCATAATCACTTAAATCAGCACGAGAATAGTGGAAAATATTTAAGAAGTTTTCTAACGAATAGGGGTTTTTCTGTTGAGAAATTTAAAGAAAGTTCGCCTTACCAGGGCGATGTTTGGTTTAAAAGAATAGATTAAAATCAATGCAAACAAAACCCAAAGTCAAAGTATTTCACATTACGACGGTTGATTTAGCCATCAGATTTTTAATGATTAATCAGTTGCTCTTTCTAAAAAGCAAAGATTATGATGTTTCTACTATTTGTTCGCCTGGACCTTGGGTCTCTGATATTGAACGGTCAGGTATCAGAGTAAAACAAATTTCTATGACGCGCCGTATTACTCCGCTCAAAGATTTTGTGTCTCTTGTGCGGCTTGTAAAATATCTTCGCGAACAAAAACCCGACATAGTACACACTCATACGCCGAAGGCTGGACTTTTAGGGACGCTCGCGGCTAGGTTGGCTCGTGTCCCTATTATAATTCACACCAATCACGGTTTTTATTTTCATGAAAATTCTTCCTGGCTTCCCAAGCATATTTTTATGTGGATGGAGCGCACAGTTGCTTGGAACGCGCACTTGGTTTTCTCGGTGAATAAAGAAGATATGGCTACAGCAGAGCGGGAACACATTATGCCTATCAGTAAAATGAAATATTTCGGCGGATGGGTTAATCTTGATAAATTTAACCCAAAGAGATTTTCTGAAGAATTTATAGTTAGCAAAAAGAAAGAGCTCGGGATTCCCAATGGAGTTCCCGTAATTGGGGTTATGGCCAGATTAGTAGAGGAGAAAGGGTATTTTCAGCTTTTTGAAGCAATGAAGAAAGTTATTGTAAAATTCCCGGACGCGATACTTCTATCCGTCGGATTCTTTGAGCCAGAAAAGAAAGACGGGTTTCATCCTGACATCGTGGGGAAATTTGGAATCCAGAACAACGCTCTTTTTTTAGGGGAAAGAACAGATGTTGACGAAATCCTTCCGCTCATGGATATTTTTACTCTTCCCTCATGGAGAGAAGGGATTGGCACCTCAATTTTAGAAGCCTCGGCAATGGAGCTTCCTGTTGTTTCCACAAATGTCCGTGGGTGCCGTGAGGCGGTGGATGACGGGGTAACCGGCATACTTGTTCCGCACAAAAATGGAGATTTGCTTGCCGAGGCGCTTATTTGGATGTTGGAGCATCCAAAAGACGCAAAGCTCTTGGGCGAGGCAGGCAGAAAAAAAATGGAGACAGAATTTGACGAGCGTTTTGTGTTTGAGCGATTGGAAAGGGAATATAAGAAATTGGTTCAAGCCAATTTAATCAAGCGGGATGTTTAGCGCTAAATACCAGCCGGAATAATATAAACCTTGTTCCCTTGTCTTTATATCGGCAAGGTCAAAATTGCTTGAATGTACTTCTAGCCCCTTGGATAAAGCTATGTTCATCTCTACTAAGCCATCATAAGTATTAGGGTCTTCCTGGTAAACACCAGCAACTTTGCCAGACGCAAACATGCCGATACTGCCGACATCTAAATTCACATCTCTAACAAGGACAAACTTTATACCCTTCTCGTTTAATTTATCTAAAACATCCTTTGGTATATTTTGTTGTGGATTGCCAGACCAGAAGACAACAGTGTCTTGGATGCTCGAAGGAAGGTCTGGTGTTTTGCCCGACACAGAGCATCTGCTATTTACCATCTTATGTGTCCATTCCCACGCAGGAAAATATACGAACATATAGAGAAATTTTTTACCGTCGTGCAAAGAAATAATTGTGCTGAAATGTTTATTCCCTTTGGCATAAATAGCGGTATCGTCTATCGGGTCTATGCTCAAATAATGTTTGCCTTTCTCGTTAAAAAGTTTAGCAGATTCGGTTTTCTCTTCGGCTAGCAATCGGCAGTTAATCAGGTCTGTCTCGGACATTTTTTGCAACAAGAGTTCCTGCACCGAAAAATCCGCTTCTGTGACTATATCCGTTCCACTATCGCCGGTATTCAATTTATTATGATAACCGACACCTTTTTGCATTTTTAACGCAAGTTGTCCTGCTTGGATAAAAACAGGTTCAAGTTTTTGCAAGGTGTCTATAAGATTCATGGTTAAAACTATACCATATAGGTTCTAGTTTTATATTATGTATTATGATATAAAGTATAGTGATAATTTAAGGATTATTAAGAGTTAAAAAGATAAATAATTATTATGTCATCTGATTGCGAATTGTGTAGTTTTAGAAATCCGAAAGGGTGCGCCACGGCTGTAATCATTCAAAACGGCAAATTGCTTGTTTTGAAAAGAAATGAAGAACCGTTTAAAGGCATGTGGGATATTCCCGGAGGATTTATGCAGGAAATGGAAACACCAGAACAGAGCATGTTAAGGGAATTGAAAGAAGAATTGGGCGTAGGGGGGAAAGTTACGCATATAAAAGATTTTCCTGGTTACGGACAATGGAAAGGCGGGGACATTCCGATTACGTCCCATGCTTTCTTGGTTGAGATCGAAGGAGAAATTAAACTGAATGAGGAAAATTCCGCTTTTGAATGGGTGCCTCTCAAAGAGATTGAAAGCGTGGCGTTTGATTCAAACATGGATATACTCAAGTTTGTGAAAGAGAAATTTACATTTGACTTAGATAGAGTGAGAGAACTGGTCAAACAGCTTGACCCTTCAGCCGAAGTGAAAGAGTATAGTTTATATAAGGCCGTGCTGGAAGGGTATTTGGCCACCGAATATGACAATGGCGTTTTAGTCGGCATGGGCTGGGCTTTTCCTCGTCAGACGCTTCTGCGAAAGCAAGCAGTAATAGAAGACATGATTGTAGATGAATCTCAGCGAGGAAAGGGTTTGGGTTATAAAATTCTTGATAATGTGATACAGCAGGCAAAAGCAGATGGTTGCGAGATGATAGAGCTTACCACCAATCCAAAGAGGGAAGCGGCCAACAAGTTATATCAAAAATACGGGTTTGTCATCCACCTGACTAACCATTATCTTTATAAGGTTGTATAAATTATGAATATCCGTCTTGCGAACAAAGAAGAAGCTAGGCAAATTGCCCTGATTCACCAACAAGAAATCGGGAAGGGCTTCTTAAGCTCCCTGCCCTTATCATTCTTGGAGAGGTTTTATGAAGCGCTAATAAGGTTTGACGGAGGTATATGCGTAGTCGCCGAAGAGGGAGGGAAAGTTATCGGGTTTA
Organism: uncultured Candidatus Saccharibacteria bacterium; assembly: GCA_964596395.1. Taxonomy (GTDB): domain Bacteria; phylum Patescibacteriota; class Minisyncoccia; order Phycocordibacterales; family UBA9973; genus UBA9973. The sequence continues at coordinate 87,284 of CAZQSY010000001.1, read as the reverse complement.
TCACGGGTACAATAAGTCTAAACGCGTTCTATAAGTATTTTCTGTCAAAATATTTTTTGAGGGCCGGTATATATCTTTTGCCGAGACTTTTGAATTTTCGCACTGTGCGCCGGATTATTGAAAATTTGCTTTATCCCAAGAAAAGCAGCGCGTTGCCTAGCGCGGAGCTTTTGGTTGCAGCCGTTCGGAAGGAGTCGCAAGGTGGCGGATTGGGCGGGCAGATACTTCAAATGTTTATTGCTGAAATGAAAAGGCTAGGAGTTAAAGAGTTCAAGTTGGTTGTCGGAGAGGAACTAAAACAAGCGATTAGGTTCTATGAAAAAAATGGTTTTGAATTCGCGACGAATATTACCGTACACGGCAAAGAACCTTCCAGGGTTTACATATACAAAATCAATTAGTTGAGCAGTTTTTATTTTTTCAAAAAACGATACAGTTTATCCATTTTTCTTGGCTACTTTATTCATTCACCACCAAGTAAACTTGGTCTACCGGTTTTCTTCCTTTGTTCTGCTCTTCTTCTAGCATACTCGTTAAGGAATAAACCACCCGTCTCTAACACCAAACGCTTTAAAGCTTTCCAGAAATGCTCGTCTATCGCTTTTTTTGTGATGTCATAATGTTCAATAATCTTATTCAATTTTTGATTAACTCTAATTTTATCATCTCTGGGAAGCATTGTTTTCAATTTTATTAGTAATATTAATTCAGCAGGCATGCTACGTACCTGGATATATTCCATTTCATTTTCCTTTAAAATCCTTATAAGATCCGATTCTGCCCTAAACAAGTGATAACCGTTTGAGACTATCATTACAGATCTCTTGCCTTTCAGTACGTCTAGAATTTTTTCAAAGTTCTCAATCGTGCTTGTGGATGATTTGCCCGGTTCTTCGATTATATATTCCTCCCTGACTCCCAATCTTTTTATTAAATATTCTTTTTCCAGCTCAGCCGATGAGGATTTATCATCACCAGCGCCAGGCCATTTGCCGCCGGTCGTTATGATTTGTTCTACTTTTTCTTTATGGAGTAACCACTCCGCAGCCATCGTGCGTATTTTACAATCTATAGTTAATCTTGATTTTTTATTAACCGACCCGAGTATGATAGCTACATCAGCTTTTGGCATATTCTCAAACCACTTCTCATTGATTAATTTTTCAACCACCGTAGTTGGGGCAAGAAATGATTTAGTTTTTTCTATTATCCCTGAAAAGTTTCCCTCTTTCATGAGTTTATTATTCAATAAAATAGAATTTTTGCAACAACTTAACCCTGTGGTAAGATTGAGTTACTTATAAAATAATCTAAAATCATACCCATGCCAATATACATCGCCCTAATATCATTTGTAGTCACTCTCATTGCTACGCCGCTTCTTACCGCTTTTGCGAAACGGCACAAAATATTTGACCCGTTTGAAGGAGACGAATTGAAAATACATAAATCGCCGACGCCGTTCCTGGGCGGCTTGGCAATGTTCCTGGGGATCCTCGCAAGCTTAATTTTCCTAATTTCTCTGGAAAAAGATTATTTAACCGCAACCCTTGGTATTATGTCCGGGATTACTATTATCTTTGCTTTCGGCTTTTTTGATGATTGGAAGTGGAAGCATATTAAGGACCGCAGACCCGGGTTGAAAACTCTCTTGATGATTGCTCTTTGCCTGGTCGTAGCAGTCATACTCGCGCGAGCGGGCATAGTTCCCAACTTCTTTATTTCGTTTCTGCCTTCAATTTTTGTATCGTTTGGAGCCATCTTCGTAGTTGCCAACACAATCAATTTTGAAGACGGTATGGACGGCCTGGCGGGTATGTTAACGTTAGTTTCGGCTATCGGGTTTGCAATAGTATTTTTCGCCGGCGGGCAGCTTCTCCCTTTAGTGTTATCTCTATGTTTACTGGCAGCGACATTAGGATTTCTCATTTACAACTTTCCCCCTGCTTCAATATTCATGGGGGATTCCGGGGCCTATATGCTGGGTGCAATTCTGGCCATGCTAACTCTATTTTTACCCCAGCTTGCGTCCCCCTTAGGTTCTCTCGGAGCCATATTCTTGATTGGTATGCCTATTTTTGAAGCCATGTTTAGCATTATTAGGAGGATATTGAGCGGGTCCTCTCCATTTTTAGGCGACAGAGGGCATGCCTTCGATCGAATGCTTCAAGCAGGGTATTCTTCACGCAAGGTTCTTTTAGTATTTGGAATCGTCCAGCTCCTCTCTATTGCTCTCGGTGTTTTTTTGGTTCTTTAGTAATAAGTGAAAGGATTAGTTTTACAACAGTAGAACCTTTACACGACCGACTTAATTGCAAATATATTAACTAAATGTGTAGAATAGCATAACATGGAAGAACCAGTACAGATTGATATTAAAGTATTAAAAGAAAGGTACCGGGAACAGTTTATGGGAGAAATGCATGGGCTTTCCACTATTGAGGAAGTTTCTGTATTTAAGCCAGATGCTGTCCTGGTGCTTGGTGGAGATATAACAAAAAAAGAACGGGGATCAAAAATTTTTTACGACCTGGCAGGACTTACCGAGGGGGATACTCACGGTGTCACTGGGGGAAAGGCCCGTTTTATTGCGGGAGTGCGAATCTATAAGTATATTTTTAAAAAAGCGGAAGAAAAAGTAAGAATGTTAACGACTGGTACTCACACTGGATTATATCCAGACGGACCATTAGAAGCAGATGTTGGCGCGCAATTTCTTCAAAGACATGGGGTGCCGGAAGAAACGATCATCAAGATGAAGGAGCCGTTCACCACCCTTCAGGAGTTTATCAGTCTTGCAAAAGTTGCCCATGAAAATAACTTTAAAAAAATTGTTGTTGTTACAAATGGCTACCATATTCCGCGAGCGCGCGCTTTTTACGAAACTCTCGCCGATGAAGCCCTCTATGGTGAACGACTTAGAAACATAGACGATAAACTAAACGAGTATTTTGGATCCCTGTCTCTAACAAAAAAAGAGTTTTTTGAGAAAATTAAAAATTTGCAAGTTGAATTTGTTGCGGCCGAAGATATATTAAAAAATATTTCTCATTATGAAAATATAATAGAAAAATTTTTTAAAACCGATGGCTATCAAAAACGAGTTGAGTCCGAACTAGGGGGATACGCTCAATTAAAGGAGGGACTTTATGGTACTAAGGTTTCTTAGTGAATAAAAGCGCGTTGCTAATTACAGAATAATGATCTAATATAAATATTACCGATTTTATTTATGGCTTGGAAAATTCCTTTATTTAAATTGTATTCTGACAGCAACGATGTCAAGGTCGTATCTCAAATTATAAAAAGCGGGATGAATTGGGCAACCGGAGATGACGTTGCCCTTTTTGAGCGGGAACTCGCAAAATACACGGGAACAAAGTACGCAGTCACTTTCAGCTCTGGTACTTCGGCTCTGCACGCGCTCTTGCTTGCGCTGGGTATAGGGAAAGGAGATGAAGTTATAGTGCCTTCATTTACCTTTATTTCAACGGTGAATGCTGTCGTTTTTGTGGGGGCAAAACCGGTCTTTGCCGAAATTGAACGAGAGACTCTCGGGTTGGATTATAAAGATGTGGAACGAAAAATTACTAAAAAAACCAAAGCTATCATCCCTGTTCATATCGGAGGGCTTGCTTGCAAAAATATTTTAGAGCTGAAGAGGGTAGCGGAGAAACATAAATTATTTCTTATTGAGGATGCCGCCGAATCCCTTGGCTCGACGGTTAAAGGCAAGAAGGTCGGTTCTTTTGGACACGCGGGAATGATTAGCTTATGCGCTCCAAAAATCATCAGTACTGGCGAAGGTGGCGTCATTGTTACCGACTCTCAAGACGTATACGAACAGTTGAAGCTTCTTCGCTCCCATGGCAGGGCCGATACCAAGGATTATTTTAAAACCGCCGAATATCTGGATTATATACAGCTCGGGTATGGTTTTAGGCTTTCAAACATTCTTGCCGCGCTTGGGCGCACCCAACTTAGAAAGATTGAGAAGTTAATTGCCATCCGCAGAAAAAATGCGGCTTACTTGTCGCGGCAGCTTAAGAATGTGAGAGAAATTTCAGTGCCGGCGGAGCCAGCAGGGTATCGCCACATTTTTCAAATGTACATCGTGCGGATTAAAGGAGGTAAGAACAAGCGAGACGCTTTGCAGAAATACTTAAACGAAAAAGGCATCATGGCAAAAGTGTATTTTCCGCCGGTGCACTTGTCTCAATTTTATAAATCTCAGGGATTCAAAAAAGGGCATCTACCCGTGACGGAAAAAATCTCAGAAGAAGTTCTTACCTTGCCGATGTTTCCAACACTCACAAAAAAAGAAATGAATTTTATGGCAAAAGAGATAGAGGGATTTTTTCATGAATAAATTCGTATCTTTTTTAAAAAAACCGAAAGCGCTCATCCTAGTTTTATGCGACCTTGTTCTTGTTGCGCTTTCAGCATACCTGGCATTCTTAATCCGTTTTGATGGTTCCATTCCGTCAATCCGTTTTGATGGATTTCTGTGGTTTATGACTGCGGCGCTAGTCGTAACTCCTCTCGTATTCAGTTTTTTTCGGCTCTATCGTTTTCCCCATTCTTTTATAAGCTTGACTGACCTTCCTGCTATCGCAAAAGGAGTTTTTGTCTCTGTATTTATCCTCGGTACCGGGCTTTTTCTTTTTCGTGGCACGCCGCCGCTCCAAGAATTTCCTCGTTCTGTCATTTTTATCTACCTCATGCTCCTTTTTTTGTTTACCGGGACCCTGCGTTTTTCTAAGAGAATATATTGGCAGATTATGCGCGGCAATCCTGAAGTGTTTCGCATGGGGAAAGAGCAGATGCTTTTTCCCCTAACTTCTAAATTTTTAAACGGCGCAAAAATACAAACCGTGCTGATAACGGGTGGCGCTGGATACATCGGGTCAATGCTGGTGGGCGAACTTTTAAAAAAGGGTTATCTGGTAAAAGTTTATGACAAAATGCTTTTTGGCGGTGAATCGCTTGCTGAATTCAATTCCTCGCCCCGCCTTCAAGTTATCAAGGGTGATATTTTGGATACGGCTTTTTTAGAGCGGAATATGGTTGATGTTGATACTGTAGTACACATGGCGGCTATCGTCGGGGAGGCCGCGTGTTCTGCGAACAAGGACCTTGCCATTAGGACGAATTATTTAGGGGCGGTCAATGTGGCAAAAATATCCAAAGCATACGGTGTTAAGCGTTTTATTTATTTTTCAACATGTAGCGCGTACGGAAAATCCGATAATGAAGATGAAGTAGACGAACACTCGCCCCTTAACCCCGTGGATTTTTATGGGGAAACTAAAATTTATGCTGAGCGCGACATTATCCGCTTGGCCGACGAAAAATTTTCTCCCACGATACTTCGCCTCTCTACCGTTTTTGGGCTCTCAGGTCGGATGCGTTTTGATTTGGTAGTGAATATTTTTACCAAGAAGGCGTATTTTGAAAAAAAGATTACTATTTTTGGAGGAAATCAATGGCGGCCTTTGATACATGTGAGCGATGTGGTAAGGGCAGTACTCGCGGTTCTCGAAGCGCCTCTTGCTCTTGTGGGCGGAAGGGTATTCAATGTCGGCGGCGGCACGGGAAATTATCTTATATCAGACCTCGGGGAATTGGTAAAAGAAGTTTTTCCCGATGTACAGATTGAAACATTGGGTACTGTCACCGACCAGCGCAGTTACAAAGTGAAATTCAAAAAAATAGAGCGTGAACTTGGATTTCGCCCGAAAGTCACTGTCCTTGACGGTATGAGAGAAATCAAAGAGGCGCTGGACAACGGAGTTTTCTCTAATGCCGATGACCGTCGCTATTATAATCACTTAGTGTAAGCAATACTCGATTTCACGCTGATAGTTATCCACATCTTTCTTCTTCAAGGAATCTGCGGCGGTAATATAATTTAGGTGCGTCAATTAGAGGATTTCCAGATGATACCGAATCTCCGCCAATTTAAAGTTTTACTGAAATTAGGAACGTTTGTTTTCTTACTTTATTTTTTAACCTCTGCTTATTCGGCAGAAGCCGCGGTTTTGCAGTCCGACCTAAATCAAAACGGCATTGACGACAGCGATGAGACCGATGTTGTGATGACTATAAACGCTACGTTACCCGCCGGCGAATATAATTTCAATAATCTTACCGTAACCAATAACGCGGTGCTCACCTTAAAAGGCGACCTAAATTCCCCGGAGGATTTCAAAGGAGTAAAAATAAATGCCGAAAATATCACGGTTGAAAATGGGGCCGTCCTTTCCGCAGACCGGCAAGGGTATGTATACGGTCCCGGCGCTCCCGACACGCCCTTTGGCGGCGCAAATTATTATTACGGAAGTGCCGTTTACCCGAAAGATTTAGGCAGTGGCAGAGGCACCGGCAACAACCGCGGAGGCGGGGCCCTTTGGATAACTGCGGATTCCATTGACAATAACGGCAGAATTTCTGCCAACGGAGACCGGAGTTCCAGTGGCGGTAGCATATATGTAACCGTTAACGATTTAACCGGGAGCGGGGTGTGGCAAGCTAACGGCGGCGGACTCGATGTTAGCTGTTCTCAAACGTGCGGCAGCGGCAGCGGCGGACGCATCGCCATTTACTTTGCCACGTCTTTCATGACCGGCACCGTGGAGGTCAAAGGGGGTTGTGGAAGTTACGATGGATTTTCTCAGACCTGCGCTCAAGACGGAACGGCGGGATTTTTTGACACGGCAAATAATAATTTATCAGTGGATTCTTCATGGAAATTTCTCGCCAGCGATAGCCCATTTACATTAAATGATATTTTTATATCGGATAAATCAGTAGTGAGTATGGGATCAGGCGCGGATGTTACAGCACAGAACATTTTAATAGACGGCGCCTCGGTATTTACTTTGTCCGGACAAGAAACAATTCACGCGGATTCTCTGGCGCTAAAGGGATCTTCTACTATAACAGTTTTACCAGAGCGCACTATTTTTTTAGAAATCCCCGATATTTTTATCGAGCAGGGCTCTAGAATTTCCGCAAACGGCAAAGGGTATGTCCGCGGTCCGGGTACTCCGGTTACGGAAAACACCGCCGGCGCCAGCTATGGCGGTAAAGGCGGGGGAGCGCCTGCCAAACCGGTCTACGGCTCCGCCGAAGCGCCGACTGATTTTGGCAGCGGCCGAGGAGACAGCATTCGGGGCGGCGGCGCTATTCGCATTATTGCGGAAAATAATTTGCAAAACGACGGATTAATTACCGCAAGTTCTGTAGCAGACACGGCGACTGGTACGGTGAATTCATTAGAGCGGGGAAGTGGAGGTAGTATTTATGTCACCGCTGGCAATTTAAGTGGCGCAGGGGTTTTTAAGGCAGATGGTGGTGGTACTTCTTGGCCCTTCGCGGGAATCGCCGGCGGAGGCGGACGCATCGCCATATACTACGAAGATTCCTCTTTTTCCGGCACAGCCACGGCGAAGGCCGGCGTGTATTGCTTTTACGGTTGCGCTCCAGCAGCAGAGGATGGGACAGTGGTGATTAATGCTTCTAATCCTTCTTGCGCCGTTGATTGTTTTTCAAATATTCTTTTCTTGCCGGGGATTATGGGTTCTAGATTGTATGAACAAGATGGAGCTTCAGACAATGAGTTGTGGGTGTCTACGAGTGATACTGACCATACGCGCCTTACACTTGATACTCAGGGAAAAAGCGTAAATAATGTTTATACTAAAAATGATACACAGAGATTAGATGGTGATGGAGATGAGACTGGAATAATCGACGATGTTTTTAGCGCTAATATTTATCAATCATTTCTTGACAATCTTAAAAAATGGAAAGAGGAAGATAAAATCATCGAAGATTATGCTTTCATTCCGTATGACTGGCGGCTTTCGCTTGATGATGTTATTACAAATGGCGCGGTCGGAACAGATGGTAATTTGTCTTTCACGAATTCGCAAGATTTTTCGCAGTCTTTTGTTCTGAAGAAGTTAGAGGAATTGCAGGCAAGTTCTAGGAATGGAAAAGTGATTATTATTACTCACTCCAACGGAGGTTTGGTGGCGAAAGCCTTAGTCCAAAAATTAAAAGACACCAATAATTCCCTTTACGAAAAGATAGACAAAATTATTTTTGTCGCGGTACCGCAGGTAGGTACACCGGATGCGATGACTGCATTACTTCATGGCAATGAACTTGGACGTGGTTTTATTATGAATGCCGATAGGTCACGCCAACTTTCAGAAAATATGCCGGCGGTTTACAATTTACTTCCTTCTGCTGGTTACTTCACTACGGTTGATCCTGGTTTTGCGGTAGACAAACTCATTTCTTTCGAAAATAAGCCGTTTTTCAACCCGCAGTTGTCTCAGTATAGTTTTTTTGTATCTGATGAAAACGAACTTGAAAATTACATTTTGGGGAGCGATGGTAGAAGTGAGCCATCTTTCAATGATACTACTCATCCAAATATCGGAAATTCATATTTATATGAAGAAGCGAAAAATGTTCACCAGGTGCTTGATTCTTGGCAACCACATTCGGATACTGAGGTTATACAAGTGGCAGGATGGGGAGAAGAAACTCTCGCAGGGTTGGATTACAAAACTTACAGAGACAAAAATGGCGTAGAGTATCTTTCTTATACACCACGTTTCATTGTTGACGGCGACGGTACAGTAGTCACACCGAGTGCTTTATGGATGTCAGACAGTAATCCTAATATTGAAAGATGGTGGGTGAACCTAGAGAGGTATAATGAAGATAATTCACCTGATAGGGTTCATAGAAATATAATGGAGATATTGAATTTACGTACTTTTTTGCAATCCAAAATTGAGGATGAGGATTCTTCTACTGACCCAGATAATATTGTGCTGAACGATGACTCCACTTTAGAATCAAATAAAACCCGTTTGCACTACACCCTCCACTCACCACTTACTCTTGGTATCACAGATTTGCAAGGTAGATACACAGGACGAGATCCGATTACCGATGAAGTCAGAGAAGAAATCCCCAATGTCACTTTCAGACAAATTGGAGATGTTCAGTTCATCTCAGCTCCTGACGATATTGCGTATACTCTAAAACTGCAGGGTTATGAAGAGGGGAATTTCTCTTTGGATGTTGAAAAACGACAAGGCAACACTATAACCGAGTTCACCTCTTTTCAAGGTATTCCTAGTTCCGACTCTACTGTTGCCAACATAGAAGTCGTTCCAAATTTCGTAGTTTCGGCCGCAGAGCTTCAAATTGACCAAAACGGAGATGGCTTAATTGATAAAACCCTCCAAGCCACGCCCGGCGGCGTGACTGTATATGACGCAACTCCTCCCGAGTTTGCATTTTACTACGATACGTCATCTGAGAGCTTTATCTTTTCAGCTACAGACAATCTCGACCAATCATTGAACCCCGTTTGCGGGCTAACGTCCTGCACCGCCGAAGATCAATCAGGCAATACCACGGCTCTCTTCTTTACTCGTCAAGAGGATGAGGATGTGCACAAGGTGAAGATGACCCAAATCGCATATGGTGGTACAATAACAGCTCTTCCTAAGAGCGTTCTTTCAGTAGAGTATGAACATGAAGGAGGAACTATCACCCAACTGATTCAAACCTTTCTTCAGAACGACAAGAAAATTGTCGCTGTCCACTATAATCCAACCGCTGACAAATCGGAAATACGGCTCTTTTCTTCTGATGGAAAAACCGTGGTTTCGAAAAAGTACACAACTGGGGTGACCACCATAAATATTACAACCGATAAAGGTATCGTTAAGGTGAATTATTAAATGATTTATTTATTATGAATAATATATTAAATTGGTTTACAAGGAGAAGAATGGTAGTTGGGGCTATATTGATGGTATTGATATATTTTATATCATATTTTAATAGGGCTCTGGACTTGCCCTTTTTTTATAAGAATTTTTGTTGTATTGACGACAGAAAGTTTAACTTATTTGCAGTGTTTATCCCTATTTTAATTTTTACGGCAATTGTTGTTTTTCTAAGAGACGAAAAATTTAGAGAATGGAAAAAATTTACTTTTATTTATTTATTTATTTATTTATTTATTTATTTTCTAAGTCCAACACAAGGGGATGGATATATTTGGTTTCAGAGGGAAGCCATTTCTTTTTTTGGATCTATTTTGTATTCAATCATTTCTTTATTTTTAATCATCTATAAATCCTTACAAAAATCTGATCAAAATCAGATGGTACAATAACGGCAGTTTCCAAGAGCATTCTTTCAGTAGAGTATGAACATCAGGACACGGCCATTACCCAACTGATTCAAACCTTTCTTCAGAACGACAAGAAAATTGTCGCTGTCCACTATAATCCAACCGCTGACAAATCGGAAATACGGCTCTTTTCTTCTGACGGAAAAACCGTGGTTTCGAAAAAGTATGTTAGTGGAATAGCGACTATGAGCATTACAACCGATAAAGGCTTCGTTAAGGCAAATTATTAAATGATTTATTATTATGAATAAATTACTTCATTGGTTTTCAAGAAAAAAGTTATTGCTTATAAGTTTTTTAAGCACTGTAGGTTTTTTTGTCCTGTTTCCTAGAAAAGTTTTTTATACAATATACGACACGCATTGCTTCATATGTATTGACTCTGTGAAATATTTACAGCTTATTTTTATGGCATGGGTTCCTGTGTTTGTACTTTCAATTTTGTTTCTATTTGTAAAAAAAGAGATTTTTGAAGAATGGAAGAAAAGTTTATTTATTTATTTATTTATTTATTTATTTATTTATTTAGCGTAATAATAATACCTTGGAGTGTACACGATGCTCTTTTGTCTATAAATTTCAAGGTCGTTGCCACTATGATTTTGTCCGTTCTGTATTTCCTTGTTTCCTTAGGTAAAATTATTCACCAATCCCTAAAAAATTCTAAATTAGACCAAATATCACGGTAATAAAAAATGACGAAGCCGATCGCTTAGTGTATCTTTATGACCTCGTGACTAAAGCATTTCAGAAGTCGTTCAAGCTTAACCCATCAAACGGTGACCCCGAAGGGGTAGCATTTGACGGTACCAACTATTTCGTGGTCGATGAAGAAGACAAAAAGATCTACCAATACAATACAACCGGCGCTTTCATCAAAACCATCCCAATTGGCGCGAATAACGGCGATGCCTAGGGATTAGAAATATTTTATGGGAAGATTGGGGAGTGAAAGGGGATAAGGGGGTCAGGTACCCTTTCCATCGTCTTCCTGGCTACAGACAGTCTTGACCAGTCACTAAATTCTGTTTGCGGGTTAACGTCCTGCACCGCCGAAGACCAGTCAGGCAATTCCACGACTTTCTCCTTTACCGAAGTTAATACGGCAAATTCGGGGTTTTGATTTAAAATTCGGTCTTGCTATACTCAAGCAGTATGATATGATTTAAGATAAAGAATGAAAGTTTTTTTCCGTAGACCAGAAAAACTTTTCTTGCCGATAATGAAAGAACTGCGCCCCCGCGGCGTGGGGAATGATGAAATAGCACCTGTGAAAAACTACCTGCAAGGTGGTTTTTTGTTTTTTGGGTTGGACTTTTTTCGGCTTAATTATCAGGCAATTAAGGCGCAACGGCTTTACATTATAAAATATTCGTGATATAATACAGGAAATATGTTGGACTTGATTTTTCTCGGCGATACGAAATCAGTTCTGGGAATTGTGGCAGGCGCGATAGCATTCTTCGCTTATATTGTTTATATAATTTCTATATTTAAGGGCGGGTCAAAACCCAACAGGGTTACCTGGTGGGTTTGGGCCTTTATGGGGCTGGTGTTGGCGCTAAGTTATGATTCTTCTGGAGCTGAGAATACAGTATGGGTGCCGTATGTGGAATTTCTGGGACCATTCCTGATAGCTTTACTGTCGATGAAGTACGGAGAAGGAAGTATGGAGGACCGTACTGACCTTTTTTGTTTTTTGGGCGCAGTGATAAGTATTGTTTTATGGATTGTGTTTGATAACCCTGTGGTAGCCCTGGTTACCAACCTGGTGATTGATTCTTTTGCTATTGTGCCGACCATTAAAAAATCCTTTCTGCGGCCGGAAGGGGAAGATTTCTGGGCGTGGTTTGGCACCGGCGTGGCAGATAGCTTGAATATGTTTGCGGTAGAACGCTTCTCCTTCGCCATTTTAGTGTATCCGATTTACATGCTTGTTTCGGATCTCATCATAATTTTCATACTTTTGCTTCGAAAGAAGAACATTATAAGAGATATAAGCTTTCTCTCCAAGCATCAATGAGCATGAATAAGGCATATATTGGTAAAAGCAAAGTACATGGCAAAGGTGTTTTAGCCCGCAAAGATATAAAAAAGGGAGAAAAGATTTTTACAGTACAGGGAAAAAAAGTAAAGTTTTTGATTACTAGTCAGAAAATAGCAGATACTATAAGTTATAACCTGTATGGTGTCGATAAAAATACCTGGATTCACCCCAAAGGCCTCGGGCCTTACCTCAACCACTCCTGTAATCCCAATTCAATGTTTACTGAAAAGAATAAGATCGTGTCTTTGCAGAATATAAAAAAAGGAGAAGAAATTACTTCGGATTATTCTTTTTATGAAGCTGATATTTTTTGGCGTTTTCACTGCAGTTGCGGAGAGAAAAATTGTCGAAAGACAGTACAGTCCATCCAGTTTTTACCTAAGAAATTTTTCGCTCGGTATTGTAACCGTTCCACACCTTATTACAAAGAGGTTTTTAGGAAATTCAATAGGGAAAACTTCAAGAGCTATAAAGATTTCAAGAAAACTTGGGTTGATTTTATTAAAAAAGATTTCCGTGTATAATACAAGCATGATAGTTGAGCGAAAATCCAGGGCTTTTTTCTCGGTGTTTGCTTTTATCATAATGATTTCTATCGTTGTTGCTTATTACCGCTATGTAGTCATAAGGGACTTTGATTTTTTTACTGACGAAGAGACGTTTTACGAAACTTTACTTGAAGAATAATCATGGAAACTGTCATTAGTGATTTCATAGCGATGTGCGAATGGGATACCGCCCGGTTTCTTGTTTTTTCTGCTAACGTGTTTGGCCCACTCATCTACTACTCCCATATGTTGTCGTTGGTTTTGGCTGTGGCGGTAGGATTCTTTGTTTTTTTTCAAAACCGAAAAGAGCTTGTGAACCGATTGCTCTTCTTGATTATGTTGGCGTTTGCTCTATGGGTTTTCTTTGACTTGATTTTATGGGCGAACGAGAAACCTTCTCTTATTATGTTTTTTTGGGGCATGATTTTAGTGGCTGAGCCGCTTATCTATGCTTTGTCGGTATACTTTGTGAGCGTTTTTGTGGAGAAACGGGATATAAGTTTCAGGAAAAAAGTTGGTATATTTTCCCTTCTTTTACCAATAATTATTCTTCTCCCGACCAAGTTGGTATTAGTCGGTTTCGATTTGACGAATTGCTACCGAGAGCCCGTAGAAGGTCCAATTGCCACTTACTACATTTATTTTATTGAAATTTTTTACCTATTGTGGATATTGGACTTTGCTTTCCGAAAATACGTTAAAGCAGATGCTGTAATGAAAAGACAGATAATTCTGATTACTGCCGGGGTAACTTTATTCTTGTTGGCCTTTGTTTCTGGAAACATTATTGGAAGTTTTACCGAAAACTGGACGTTAGCCCAAGTGGGGTTGTTCTCTATGCCTATTCTGACGGTTTTTCTTGCTTACCTTATTGTTAAATTCAAAACTTTCAATGCTAAACTGATAGGTGCGCAAGTACTGGTGTTCGCTCTTGCCATTTCCATCTTAGGCATTATCTTCATCCGCAATATTGAAAATGTGCGGTGGGTAGCTGTTTCTACCCTAGGATTGGTTTTAGTGGCTGGTTATTTATTGATAAAGGGTGTCAAAAAAGAAATCCAGCAAAAGGAAGAACTCGCAAAGCTCAATGCGGATTTGCAGGACCTGTTGAAGCAGAGGGAATCGCTGGTGCACTTGGTGACGCATAAGGTCAAGGGGTCGTTTACGCGGTCAAAATATGTTTTCAGCGGTCTTTTAGAAGGCATGTTCGGCGTGATAACGCCAGAAGCGAAAAAAGTGGTAGAGCAGGGCTTGGAGTCAGACAACATGGGCATCGAAACGGTTGACCTGGTGTTAAACGCCGCGAATCTAGAGAAAGGAACGGTGAAATACGAAATGCAGCCGCTTGATTTCAAACAGATGGTCCTGCGCACAGTGGCCGAGAAGAAAATTTCAGCCGAATCAAGGGGGCTGCAGGTAGAAACCAAGATTGATGACGATGCTTGTTCCGTTTCGGGGGACTCTTTCTGGCTGAAAGAAGCACTGAATAATTTGATTGAGAATGCCATTCGCTACACCCCTTCGGGCAAGGTGACGGTGGGGCTCAAGAAAAATATTTCGCCCGACGGCAAGCAGAAGAAAGTAATCTTTTACGTAAAAGACACCGGCATCGGCGTTTCGGAAGAGGACAAGAAAAATCTATTCACCGAAGGCGGCCGGGGCAAAGAGTCGGTAAAAGTTAACGTTGATTCTACCGGCTACGGCCTATACTCGGTGCGGATGATTATACAGGCGCACAAAGGGCGCGTCTGGATGGAGCCGAATAAAGAAGATGGCCGCGGGTCGGTATTCTCGATTGAACTGGACGCCATTTAGTTTTTTTATAAAAACTTTTTCTCGGCGTACCTTTTTTAGGGTACGGAATTTTTGAAGCTTAAAAATTCCTGAAATTGGCTCGCCGTCGCTCGCCAAACCCCCTAAAAAAGATACGCCTTCGACAAGTTTTTATGCTACAATATCCCCATGAATTGGGCCTTAAGGAGGCAGCTTTTGTACACCGGTATTTTCGCCGCGTTTCTCGCGGCGGCGGGGTATCTTTTTATTTCTCCTTATCTAAACAAAGAACCGACTTGCACGGACGGTAGGATGAACGGAGACGAAACGGGAGTGGATTGCGGTGGCATGTGCGCTCGCGTGTGCTCTTTTGAGGCGGATAAAATTTCGGTGCTTTGGTCGCGCACGTTTCGTGTGGTGTCTGGGCGCTACAACGCGGTGGCGTATTTAGAAAACTATAACCGCGGCGCAGCGGTACGGAGTATCGGATACCGTTTTCGTTTTTACGACAAAGACAACCTGTATATCGGCAAGCGAGATGGGCAGACCTTTATCCCGCCCGGAGGCAAGTTCGTTGTTTTTGAGGCGGCGGTGAATTTAGGAAGTTCCGTGCCGGTGTTTACCATCTTTGAATTCACCGAGGCACCGCAGTGGTTTGCGGCGCCCGCCGAGCGGCTCCGCGAGCGTAGAATCACTGTTTCAAACGTAAACTTTGTGAACCAGGATACTTCGCCGCGCCTTTACGCAACGCTTAGAAACAATTCTTTGTTCTCCGTGTCGGAGGTGGGCGCGGTAGTGCTCTTGCGCGACGACAAGGGCAACGTCGTGAACGTGAGCCGGACTTATCTGGAAGAGATGAAAGGTGAAGAAGAGAAAGAGATTGTTTTCACCTGGCCCGAACCGATGACAGAAAACATAGTGGAGAAAGAAATAATTCCGATATACGATATTTTCTCGATAAAACTTCTTTGAAATGATTGAAAAAATCTCCGGAAAAATTGATTGGCTTTTGGTTTTTTTTATCGTGCCGATTCTTCTGGCGGGGCTTTTCACCATGAAGTCATTCACGCCCGAAGAGGGTTCCGTGAATTTTTTCAGCCGCCAACTTGTGTGGATAGCGGTCGCCTTCGCTGTTTTCTTTGTTTTCTCGAAAATCGACTTTGGTTTTCTGCGCCGTACTGATGTGCTGGTTGTATTGTTTGTCACGCTCGCCCTACTCCTCGTGGCTTTGCTTCTTTTCGGCAATACCACCAGGGGAGTGCAGAGCTGGTTTTCTTTCGGTCTTTTTTCTTTTCAGCCCGGCGACCTGATGAAGCTTGCCCTAGTTTTGATTTTTTCAAAATATTTCTCGCGCCGGCACGTGGAAATAAAAGACATAAAGCACATATTCATATCCGGTTTTTACATGTTTGTGCCTTTCTTATTGGTCTTGTTGCAGCCGGATTTTGGTTCGGCCATCGTAATTTTTTTGATTTGGCTCGGGATGGTGCTGGTTTCGGGAATTTCCAAGACACACCTTCTGCTTGTTTTCTTGTCGGGCGCGCTTGTTTTCATCGTCATGTGGTATTTTGTTTTTGCTCCTTATCAGAAAGCCCGTATCGTGAGTTTCATAAATCCGCTGGCGGATATCCACGATTCGGGATATAACGCGTTTCAATCGACCATTGCCGTGGGTTCCGGCCAGGTCTTGGGTAAAGGTCTCGGTTTTGGCACGCAGTCGCGGCTCAAATTTCTGCCCGAACCCGAGACCGATTTCATCTTTGCGGCTTTTGCCGAAGAATGGGGCTTGGTGGGCTCGTTCCTAGTGCTTTTGTTTTTTGCCCTGGTGATTTGGAGGATTCTTTCCGCCGCCGCTTTGGGGTCGTCTAATTTTGAAATGCTTTTCGCCTCGGGCCTGGCCGTTTTTCTGATGAGCCACATACTTGTAAACGTGGGTATGAACATAGGGCTTATGCCGATTACCGGGATTCCGCTTCCTTTTATGAGTTACGGCGGTTCGCATCTAGTGGCCGAATTTGCCGGGCTGGGCATATTGATGAACATGCGTCGGTACGCGAGACCTGCGCATCGGGATGACACGAAGCACGAGTTTTTGGGGGCGTGAAATCTTTTTATAATCACCTTCGCGGCAGCATGCTTTTGCTCGGGTCTTCGGGTCGGCCGCGCAGCCGGTCTTTAAAGGTACGGCCTCAACCAGACCAGCTCGCAAAAGTATGCTGCCGCTCGAGCTGTAAGGTTTTGCGGAAAGACGCAAAAGATATTATAGTGGTTTGATGCAGATAATCGACGGCAGAAAAATCAGGGATGGAATTTTGGCGGAACTAAAAAAAGAAGTTACGATTCTGCCGTTCGCACCGGTTTTTTGCGATGTTTTGGTGGGTGAAGACCCGTCTTCTATGCAGTACGTCAAGACGAAAGCGAAAGCGGCCGAGTCGGTCGGGGTGAAATTTCACGAAGCCCGCTTTCCCGCTTCCGCAGATTCCCTGGAATTGGCTGAAAGCATAAAAAAATTAAACGAAGTGCCGAACATGTGCGGGGTAATCGTGCAGCTGCCGCTACCGCCGCATATCGACCGGCAGAAAGTGCTTGACGCAATCGACCCGGCGCTCGATGTTGATTGCCTTTCTACATCCGCCAAGGAAAAATTTTACAGCGGTAAAGGCGTCGCCGCTTCACCCGCCGCGCTGGCCTGCATCTATTTACTTGATTCTTTGGGTCTAGGTCTCCCGCCGTCTCTTCGGAAGAACATAGTTGTATTGGGTCAGGGAGAGCTTGTGGGTAAGCCCGTAGCCGCTTTGCTTAAATTTCGGGGGCATGAGCCGCAGATTGTCGGCAGTAATACGCCAGACAAAGAGGAAATAATCAAACAGGCGGATGTTATAATTTCCGGCATCGGCAAGCCCGGATACATAAAAGGGGATATGATAAAAAAGGGAGCCGTGCTGATAGACGCCGGCACATCCGAGTCGGAAGGGGGGATAGCGGGAGATGTGGATATGGATTCGGTAAAGGGCGTGGCTGGGTATGTCTCGCCGGTTCCGGGCGGCGTCGGGCCGGTGACGGTGGCCATGCTCCTTAGAAACGTTTTGCAAACGGCGAAGAATAAAACAACATGAACGAAAATATTTTTTATTTTTTTTATAATCTGGCGCACCGGTCTGAACTCGGAGACGCAATGGTAATTTTTTTGGCTAACTTTTTGCCTTACGCTGTTGTATTCTTGGCGATTTTGTTTTTGATTTTCAAAAACGCGCCGCTTGGCGGTTTAACCGCCAAGCCAGGTTTTAGGCAGAAGATAAGAGATTTTTTTCTCGTCTTTTTGTCCGCGTTTTCCGCCTGGTTTTTGGTGCATGTTCTGAAACTTGTTTTTCAGGCAGAGAGGCCCTTTGATTTTTTCGGCGTTACTCCGCTTTTTTACGAGAGCGGCTACGCTTTTCCGTCGGGGCACGCGGTTTTTTTCTCCGCCCTGGCTGTCGCCTTATATTTTTACAATAAAAAAGTCGGCTACGTTTTCGGAATTTTTGCTCTCATTATAGGCGTGGCTCGCATAGCCGCTGGCGTTCATTTTCCGATTGATATTTTGACCGGTTTAGCTCTAGGCGCGCTGGTATCGATTGTCGTCAGGCATTTTTACAATTACTGTACTCGAAAATAATCTCACGTTCTTTTCTTTTTGCTTTTTTAAGATAAAAGTGTAGAATGTTTGGTGTCTATGTGGAAAAAGGTAGTTTCTATGCTGATAGTGCTCGCGCTCGGGTCAATGGTGGCCTTTTTTGTGGTTAAGTCCGAACCGAAACTAAATAAGAGTTTCGAGAACGCCGCTTCATTTTTCAAAAATCACCCGTTTCATTTGGGGCTCGACCTTTCGGGAGGTAGCCACTTGGTGTACAAGGCGGATGTTTCCCAAGTGCCTTCGGGCGAAGTGTCTTCTTCGATGGATGCCCTGCGCGACGTGATTGAGCGCCGGGTAAACCTCTTTGGCGTTTCCGAGCCGGTGGTGCATGTGCAGAGCGCGAGTTTCGTCTCGGGCGGCGAGGAACAGCTGATTGTTGATTTGCCGGGCGTAACCGATGTAGAAAAGGCAACCGAGATGATAGGGCAGACCCCGCTCTTGGAATTTAAAGTTGAAGCGCCGGAAGGAACTCCGCAGAAAGCGAAAGTAAATGCGGAAGGACAGGTGAGTTTGGATGTTGGGCCTCAGTTTGTTTCCACAGAGCTCACCGGAAGATATTTGAAAAAAGCAGCGCTTGTCTTTGACCCGACGACTAATGAGCCGACAGTAAGTTTGCAGTTTGACGATACGGGAACCAAACTTTTCGCCGACATTACCAAGAAAAACATCGGGAAGATGGTGGCGATTTACCTTGACGGCGCGCCGATTTCTACGCCCGTGGTGCGCGAAGAAATACCGAGCGGGCAGGCGGTGATTTCCGGAAACTTTACTCCGAGCGAAGGCAAACAGCTCGTTGGCAGATTGAATTCCGGGGCATTACCGGTGCCGATTACGCTGCTTTCCCGGCAGACCATCGGCGCGATATTGGGCGAGACGGCCGTGGCGGCCGGAGTCAAAGCCGCGATTGTTGGTTTTATGGCGGTGGCGCTGTTTCTCTTGCTTTGGTATCGCTTGCCGGGATTCGTGGCGGTGCTGGCGCTTTTCATGTACGTCATAATCATGCTGGCGTTGTTCAAACTTATGCCCGTGACTCTGACGGCGGCCGGAATTGCCGGGTTTATTATCTCAATCGGTATCGCGGTAGACGCGAACATTCTTATTTTTGAAAGAATGAAAGAAGAAATGCGTTCCGGGCGAACGATTGTTGATTCGGTTTCGGCCGGTTTTCACCGGGCATGGAATTCGATTCGGGATTCGAATTTGTCCACCATTATTTCGGCCCTGATATTGTTTTGGTTCGGCACTCCGCTTATCAAAGGTTTCGCTCTGGTACTCGGTATGGGTGTCTTGGTGTCGATGTTCTCGGCCATCTTAATTTCCAAAGTGTTTCTCTCGGGCTTCGTGTTCGTGGGAGAAAACAAGGTCGCTAGATTTCTTTTTTCAAGCGGATTGAATAAATAACATGTTTATTGTAAAACACAAAAAAATATTCATAAGCATTTCCGTGGCGCTGGTGCTCCTTTCGATTGTTTCAATTTTCTTGTTCAAGCCGCGCTTAAATATTGAATTCAAAGGCGGGGCTCTGACAGAAGTAGAATACAAAGAAACCCGGCCCGAACAAAAAGTACTTGAAGAATCATTAAAACCCCTCATGCTCGGTTCGGTTTTGGTTCAGCCGACGGGGGAGCGGGGGTACATAATAAAATCTCCAGAGATTGACGAAGCAAAGCATGCAGAGCTTTTGAAGGCGCTTTCAATGGACGGGAAAAACCCGTTAGAAGAAAAAGGATTCAACTCGATTGGTCCTTCGGTCGGCCGCGAACTTTCACGAAAGGCATTCGTTGCCATCGCTCTGGTATCCCTTGCCATAATCGCGTTTATCGCTTTCGCCTTCAGGCATGTTTCTCGTCCCGTGTCTTCGTGGAAGTACGGAGTCATCGCGGTGATAGCACTACTCCATGATGTTATGATTCCGGTCGGGATTTTCTCGGCTTTGAGCTATTTTTACGGCGCAGAAATAGACACTCTTTTTGTCGTCGCTTGCCTTACCATACTCGGACTTTCGGTCTCAGACACAATCGTAATCTTTGACAGAATCAGGGAAAATTTGAAAGGAGAAACGAAGCTTGCTTTTTACGAAAACGTGGGTAGGAGTTTAGACCAATCGTTCATGCGTTCTATTTTCACTTCGGTTACCGTCATTATCGTTCTGCTTTCGCTTTTCTTTTTCGGGCCGGAATCAACCAAATATTTCGCCTTGATGCTCACAGTCGGCATGTTCTTCGGCACGTATTCTTCTATCTTTCTTGCCTCTCCTCTGCTCGTGATGGCAGAGGATATACAGAACAAAAAGTAATTTTTGTGGTATGATTAATCCCATGAAATACATTTATATTATTTTGGGCGTTGTTGTGTTGTGGGCGATTTTCGCCTATAACGGTTTCGTGCGCATGGTAAACCGTGCCAAAGAGGCCTGGGCCGACATAGAGGTTCAGCTCAAGCGCCGTTACGACCTTATTCCCAATTTAGTAAATACCGTCAAGGGTTACGCTACCCACGAATCTTCGGCTTTTGAGAATGTGACCAAAGCCCGCAGTGCCGCCATGAGCGCGCAAGGCCCGACCCAGGCCCACGCCGAAGCCGAGAATATGCTCTCTGGAGCGCTGAAGTCAATCTTCGCGCTTTCCGAGGCCTATCCTGATTTAAAGGCGAACCAGAATTTCCTGGCCTTGCAGAGCGAGCTTTCGGATACAGAAAACAAAATTCAGGCGGCCCGCCGGTTTTACAACGCAAACGTGCGCGACTTGAACACCTCGGTTGAAAGTTTCCCGAACAACCTGATTGCCGGAATTTTTGGATTCAATAAAATGGACCTCTTCGACTTGCCCGACGCCGACGCCGCACAGAATCCGGTAGAAGTGAAGTTTTAGCTATGGCATGTGATAATGGAAAGTAAATTTCTAGAAAAACTCATAATAGGTGCTACATCCTTGGGGCTTAGTATCGGGACAGTAAATAAAGGTGTGTTGGCACAGAAATCTCAAGAGGAAGAGAGCTTTAAAAGTAGAAAAACTGAAGTAGCTCAGGATAGTCTCGTTGTTAATTTCGAAAAAGTTAGAGACCAGTTTTTGTTAAAATATCAGCACAAAGATTACGATAGAGATCTTGTAAAACAGGAAGCCTTAAAACTTTATTATGCATTCCTTAATTTCCCTTCGGTGCAAGGGAAAGAGTGGCTTGATTCATTCAAGAAAGATTTCAAGGGTATACCCAGGGAAGGGATAGATATTTTAGGTGCAATCTCTGACATGGACCTACTAGACAGGTTTCCGAACGCGAAGGAAATTTTGAGGGGTAAAAACTTTCGCGTTATGCGTCTAGATGTTTGGAAAAATCATATTAGTTATGGCAACTATTCTCGTCCACAAATAATAATTCCAGAATCTTATTTGTATGGTATAGCTTTCGAAATTCAGGGCAGGGAATTTGTATGGTTTCAATGGCATCATATCCCAAAGAAGTACTTTGATCTTTTTCCCCCCAACGAAAAACCATACTGAAATTAGAAATCAATGATAGGTAAGTTTGTTTTTTCCGTTTTAATTTAGTAGAATGGATAAGTTATTTAAAAATTGAATCCCAAGGTAAATTTGCCGGTTACTGTTTTAAAGGAAGGCAAGAGCTATGTTGCATACGGCCCGGCTCTTGACCTTTCTACTTCCGCAAAAACGTACCATAAAGTCCAATCATGTTTTGGAGAGGCGGTTGAAGTTTTTTTTGGAGAGCTTACGCGCATGGTGACTTTGGACAAAGTACTTGTTAATCTTGGCTGGCGTAGAATAAAATCAAATTGGGAGCCTTCTACTGTTATTTCGAATTACGTCCAGTCGATGGATTTGTGCTATGTCTAAAAAGCAAAGCATAACCCCTAAGAAATTCAGAAAATTTTTGAGTTATGTGGGATGCTCGCTCGTACGAATCAAAGGTGACCATTTTGTTTACTCACGTGGAGATTTGATTAGACCAATTATCGTTCCGCTGGATAACCCGCTTCCGTAGTTCATCGTGAAAAACAATCTGGATGTATTAGGGATTTCATGGGAGGAGTTTGAGAAAATATTGGAACAATTATGACTAAATTTGGGAAATTACTTTTGCTTGTAATCGTAATAGCCGGTGTAACACTCGCGATTTTTTTGACGCGGGAAAAAATATCGCCTCCTTTGACGCCTGACGGACCTGAGATATTTCCTTCGCGTGTTTTAGGAAATAAAGAGGACATTGTTTCTTTTTCGATTGCGCCGGGGCAAAAAGTTGGCGGGATTCTGCCGTTTCAGGGTGTGTTGCAGGGAGGATATTTCTTCGAAGCGAATATCTTGGTGAATATTTTAAACGGAGACCGAAATTTATTGAAGGCGGGGAATGCCGAGGCGACTGCTGATTGGATGACTGCCGGCCCGGTTTCTTTTGCAGGTTCGCTGGATTTTCGCGAATTGCCTCCGGGGCCGGCTTATATCGAGATTCATAACGATAACGCTTCCGGTTTGCCAGAAAACGACAAGTCTATCCTGATACCCGTCACAATAATGGAATAGCATGGCCACGCTATACACACAGCAGTCAAAAAATATTTGGAAGACCTGGTTTCTGATGAGCGGGTTTTGCGCGCTGGTAATCGCCATCGGTTTTTTCTTTTCGCAATACTACGGCGATTCAAGCATTTTGTATTTCTTCGTACTTTTCAGCATCATCATGAATATCGCGAGTTACTGGTTCTCCGACAAAATAGCGCTCAGGTTGAGCCATGCCCGCGAATTAAAAAGAGAAGAGAGCCCGGAGCTTTGGAACATCGTACAGAATCTCGCCATTACCGCCGGCCTGCCGATGCCCCGGCTTTTCCTGATTGAAGACAGCGCGCCGAACGCTTTCGCCACCGGCCGAAACAAAGAACACGCGGTGGTAGGGGTAACTACCGGCCTTCTCAGAGTTTTAGACAAGACCGAGCTCGAGGGGGTCATAGCGCACGAACTTTCGCATATCGGCAATCGCGATATTTTGATTTCCACTGTGGCGGTGGTACTGGCCGGATTCATTTCGATTGCCGCCGATTTTTTTCTGCGAAGCACTCTTTTTGGTGGGCATCGGGACAGAGAGAAGGGAAATGGCGTTTTCATGCTCGTCGGCATAGCTCTGACTATCCTAGCTCCCATTTTCGCCACGCTTATCCAGCTGGCGGTTTCCCGCAAGAGAGAATTTTTAGCCGACGCTTCGGGGGCTCTCATCACCAGATATCCGGAAGGGCTGGCGAGCGCGCTTAGGAAAATTTCCGACAATTCGGCCCGGCTCGCGCACGCGCACAAGGCCACGGCCCATCTTTTTATTGCCAATCCTTTTGGTGACCGAAATGCGCTTAGTCGCAAAATTTCCGGTCTTTTCTCCACACATCCGCACGTAGAAGACAGGATAAAAGCGCTTTTAGAGGGTTAATGTAAAAAACATAAGTTGTTTTCTGTTTTTTACGTGTTTCTGCTATACTTTTGCCATGCAGATAAAAGATATTGAAAATCTGGCGGAAATTTCAAAAATTGAACTGACTCAGCCCGAAAAAGAGGGTCTGCTCGAAGACCTAGACGGCATTTTGGCGTATGTCAGACAAATCAGCGACCTCAAGGTGGCGGATTCGGAAGTAGAGTACGTGAACAAAAATAATCTGCGCGAAGATTTGCCCCGTGAAGAAGGGGCGGGGGAGGAAACATTTTCCCGCGACCTTCTCCTGAAGCAATTCCCCGACCGGGAGCCCGCTTCTCCGTCCGGCGGGGGTGTTTTCCTGAAGGTAAAGAAGATTCTATGATTGACGTTAAGGGTCTGACAATTTCCGCGGCGGGTAAAATGATGCGCGAGGGCAAGCTGACTTCGGTTGACTTGGTTTCGGCCTGCCTAAAAAATATTGAAGCAAAAAACAAGGAACTGAATATTTTCCTGGAGGTTTTCGATGACGTGCTGGAACAGGCGAAACGTTCCGACGAAATGATAAAAGCAGGCAGAGGCGCGCTGCTTACCGGCATACCGCTTGCCGTCAAAGACAACATCTTGATAACCGGCCGAAAAACGAGCTCTGCTTCCAAGATTCTCGAAAATTATACGGCGAGCTATGACGCTTTTGTGATAGAAAAACTAAAAGAGGCCGGCGCGGTTTTCATCGGCCGTACGAATATGGATGAATTCGCCATGGGTTCTTCGACCGAGAATTCTGCTTATGGTCCGGCCAGAAATCCTCTCGACCCTTCCCGGGTGCCCGGTGGTTCTTCGGGCGGTTCGGCCGCGGCGGTGGCCGCCGGCATGGCGCTCGGAGCTTTGGGTTCCGACACCGGCGGATCAATCCGCCAGCCGGCGGCTTTCTGCGGGATTGTCGGTATGAAGCCGACCTACGGTGCCGTATCGCGGCGCGGCCTTACCGCTTTGTCTTCTTCGCTCGACCAGATAGGGCCGCTCGCTAAAACATCCGAAGACGCGAAAATAATTTACGAATGCATCGTAGGCAAAGACGAGATGGACGCGACGTCTATTGATGTAAGCTCCGGAGGGCAAGGATTTTTTCGGTCCTCGGGTCGCCCCTCCGGGGCTCAACCAGACGCTCAAAAATCCTTGCCCTCCTCCGCCTCTGTCATCGGCATCCCGCGTGATTTTTTGAAAGAGGGTGTCGACCCGGAGGTTTTGAAAAATTTTGAAGAAACGCTGGAAAAATTGCGCGCCAAGGGTTATGAGACGAAAGACGTTTCAATGCCGTATCTGAAATATTCTCTGCCGGCCTACTATATAATTCTGCCGGCTGAGGTTTCTACTAATCTAGCTCGTCTAGAAGGCATGCGTTACGGGTTGAGGCAGGAAGGTCACAATATTTTTGAAGTCATGAAAAAAAGCCGGTCAACCGGTTTCGGGCGGGAAACCAGAAGGAGAGTGATTTTGGGCGCGTATGTTCTTTTACACGGCTACTACGATGCTTATTACAACCAGGCCTGGAAAGTGCGCCGCGAAATCATGAAAGAGTACGAAACAATTTACAAAGAGGTTGGTTTTGTGATGACCCCCACCACGCCCACGACCGCTTTCAAGCTGGGCGAAAAGAAAGACCCGGTGCAGATGTATCTCTCGGATATTTTTACGGTTTCAGCGAATTTAGCCGGCCTGCCCTCGATTTCTGTTCCCTCTGGTTTCTCGAAAGACGGCCTGCCTTTCGGCGTCGAATTCACCGCCCCTTATGCGAAAGACATGTCTTTGTTTGCCATAGAAGAAGATTTGCGGGATAATAAGTGAGCGCTATGTACGTTTATGCCGCTGAAACCCTCTCAAAGACGAGCCCCTACCTTGAAGGTTCTTTTTTGGATTCAAAATTTTTCAACCCGGGATATCTTTACGGCATTCTGTCGGATATTGCCGGCGCTATCTTTACCAGGGAAACATTGCACGGCATATATACGGTTATGACTGTCTTATCCCTCTTCTTCATCGCGGTTATCATTTACACCACGGTCAGGATGTTTGAAATTAGGAAAAAGGAGCACGCGCATCTGCACCACGAACTCGAGGAATACAAACACAACCAGGCCTTGCGTGAGAAAAAAGCGCGGGAGGAGGGAGTGTTCAAAAATCCGCGCTGGAAGAAGGTCTTGGATTACGCTTTTTCGGTGAGCGAGAACGACTGGCGGCTCGCCGTGATTGAAGCAGATTTAATGCTTTACGACCTTCTAAACGAGCGCGGCTTCAAAGGCGACACGGTCGGGGACAAACTGAAAATGGCTGACCGGGAGAGTTTTCGCACCTTAGACCTGGCCTGGGACGCGCACAACGTACGCAACAAAATAGCGCATGAGGGCTCGGACTTCAGCCTTTCTCAGCATGAAACGAGAAGGGTAATCAGCTTGTACGAAAACATTTTCGCCGAGTTTGGATATATTTAATTTGCTTGTCGCCCCTATGGCCTGCCTCGCTTTGCTTAGCAACGGCCATTTTTGCTAACCCGCAAAATCGGCGCAAAAGCAAATCAATTTGCTTGTTGCGGGGTCTGGAATCGAACCAGAGTCTTAAGGTTATGAGCCTTACGAGATGCCTCTTCTCTACCCCGCTATAATTTTAAGACGGCAAACCATCTGGCGCAGCGTGCCTGCTCGTACCTAACATACTAACTTAATTAAAGAAAATTGCAAATTTGAAAAAGATTGGAAATATGCTATTCTCCACCTTATGTCGGGGTAGCTCAGTCGGTAGAGCATGGGACTCATAAGCCCAGGGTCGTGGGTTCGATTCCCACCCCCGACACCACAGCAATTTTTTCCCCAGCACGGTTAGTATATTATCCTGTCACTAGATATAATATATTTGTGCCGGTGCATATAAAAATCAACAAGAATTTCTTTAAGAGATGGACTCCGAAGATGGCGTACGTTTTAGGTTTTTTTGCCGCCGATGGATACATAACTGTGAATAAACGCGGCGGGCAATTTTGGTGCATACAGATTAGCGACAAAAAACTCTTAGAAAGTATTAAGAAGGCTTTGAGGTCTGAACATAAAATCAGCGTACGTTTGTCTTCCAAAATCGGGGAGAGTACCAAATACAGGATCCAGATTGGCAGCAAGGAAATGTGTGACGATTTGCGAGAAATTGGTTTCGGGGAGAGAAAAACTAAATACCTGAAAATTCCGCGCATACCTTTGAAATACACGCCTCATTTTGTGAGGGGTTACTTTGATGGTGATGGGAATATTTGGTCCGGGGAAGTCCACAAGAACAGGAAAACTAAACACAAGGTTTTACAGCTGGCCTTCACTTCGGGGTCGCACGACTTCATGCGCAGCTTATACATAAAGCTTCGCGCGCTTGGTTTGCGAGGTGGCTGTGTTTATAGGTCAAAAAAGAAAGATTTTTCCAGATTGCAGTACAGCACCTCAGACGCTTTGAAATTGTATTATTTTATGTATAATAAGCTCGGCACATCAAGATTGTTTCTGAAAAGGAAGAAAAATGTGTTTGAAAAATACATACACGCGGCTGTAGCTCAACGGTAGAGCACTCCCCTGTAGATTACTGCAGCTTTCCGCCGAAAGGGCGGATTGAAACTCTTTGGGATAACGGTGAAGGCTAAACTCCGACCTCGTGTCGGAGCACGCGAACACCGTGGGAACCCCGCCTTAGCGGGGGCTCCGTAGAGACTAGATACCAAAGCGCCTAAATTCCGTTTTTACGGGACACGGCGAAGATATAGTCCACGCCTTTATGAAAATATAGGATAAGTGCACGGGAGAGGTCGAGGGGTCAGCACCCTTCAGCCGCGCAAGATTTTTAAAACTGAAAAAAGCCCAAAATTTTACGGGTGTAGTGGGTCTAATACGATTCTATAATATTTTTCTGCCTCGGATTACTCTGGTGAGGGCGAAGATTATCGCGATTACCAGGAGTATGTGTATGAACCCTCCCATTGTATAGGAAGATACCATACCGAGAAGCCAAAGAATTACTAACACCACTGCTATAGTTGTAATCATAAATTTAAATTGAAGCTATTAACCAACCGAATAAACTGAATTTGCTCTCAGTCTGAAGGATAAAATTTTCGACCTTTTTTTCTTCTCTAATCAGGGTTTCTATTTGACTATTTATTTGAGTTTTAATATCAGCAGAATCTGTTTTTGACAACAGGATGTTTAAATTATATCTTTGGTCTTTCATTTGAACCATTTGGAATTTAAGTGTGCCTAAATTGTCGCCAACCAAGAATCTTTTCATGCCGCTTTTATTCCCCACAATTCTCATAGAATCCTCGGATTGTTTTATAGAGTCAGCTTGTTTTTTAGTGATGTCTTTCAATTTTTCTATGTCGAGGTTTGTCTCTTGTGCAGGCGGAAGTGTTTTTTCTATAGAGGCGGTTGTTTCGTTTTTTGCATAAACAAAAAGATTTTTATTTTCCAAGGCATTATATTTGTATATGCTGCCGTATTCACTCTCGGGATAATCCACAATAATCGCAGACGAAGTAAGGGGAAATAGCGCGACAGATATGAGCATAAGCGATACGTGCATGATTGTTGTCACAGGTCTCTTCATATATATGGAGCCGTCGGGGTTCGGAAAGCATGACAACCGTTCGCGGGTTTCTGCTCTCTTTTAAAAAAAATCACCCCACTAGAGGCAGGGTGATTTTGTAAAATACTTTGAGATGTATTTTATTACCTTTTATCTATTGCTGTGGTCCTTTCTATTTTGGTCTCTTTCATAGTTGCTCCTTCCATGATTTCCAAAATAATTTCCGCTTTGTTCGTTACGATTGTCGTCTTGTTCGCTGTCTTCTTTTTCATACTTTTGTTTCTTCGCATTTCCAAAGTTGACACCGGTGACAACAGAATCGGCAGAAATAACAATATTTTTTGGGTTCTTGCTCATACGTTTCCATCCATTTTTGTGAACTTCGCGCACTTTGTATGTTCCAGGAGTAATGTTGACAAAGTCGTAGTTACCGTTCGCATCAGTTGTTGTGGAAACAACAGTGTTATTACCTTTTAGTTTAATAACCCACCCAGAAAGACCCGGTTCATTGGTATCTTTCTTGCCGTTTCGATTAAGGTCATTGTATTTCATGCCGCTAATGCTCGGAGATGCCGGTGCTGTTTTAGCGTTAATGAACATACAAACAACCGTTTCGCCGGCAGAGACAACAATAGCACTTACCGGGCTACCGTCAGAACAAGTTGCCGAGACCGAAGACCATCCGGTTACTTCAGTTTCAGAAACGGAGTATGTGCCGGCAAGTACTACAGAATCGCGCATGTTTGACAATGTGGCATCGCCGTCATCATCCAAACTGAAAGTCGCAGGGTTACCATTCTCAAAATTGTTGGTAAATAAGAAGTCCTGGGTGTTGTTCGGAAGTGTTGATTTTGCGATGATTATGTGTCCTGTTTCTGTTGTCGGAGGAGTTGTCGTCTCGCATTTATGGTTTCTCACAACTATGTATTTGTCTCCTTGCAGGTTGGTAAAGCTTGGGGTAGTGATACTCGGGGTAGCCGCGACAGCTTCTGGGAGTGTGTTACCGACTCCGTACCCAATCAGAGAATATGTATGGTCTGCATCACAAGTGGTACCGACGAGAGGGGTGGTGAGAACTTCATTGGCGCTATAAGACGACCCCAAAGCCATTGGAGAAGTTGAGGCCTCGTAATCAATGTCACCGGTCGTCCAGCCGCCTGGGCCGAGAGTAAACGGCGCATTGTAAGTAGAAGTAAACATCGGGAAGCTAACGCTATTTGCGTTGGCTGTCGTCGCCTGTACACCGTCGATTAATTTGAAGATGTGGACTGTGGAATCTGTCGGGGTAATTATTACAGGGTAGATAGTAGTAGCATCACCCACCATATTGGTGTTTTCAGCAGTTACTATTTTACCGTTTGCCAGTGTGACAGTCGCCACTACACGAGTAGCGGGAGTGCTTTGTCCGAATTGTGTTTCTCTAACATTCGCCCAATATCCATCTGTGGCGTAGTCGAAATTTCCAGAGACGTCAAATGGGGAAGAGAATTGTGTCCCGGTTATGTCTGTATTGAACTTCGGAAAGATTGCTGTGTTGGTTTGCAGTAAAGCATTTTCGGCAGAATATAACTTTACAACTACAGAAGTTGCGCCAGCAAACGTGGCATCTGTGAGTCCAAATCCCGCGCTGTAACCCTTGAGCATGCCGAGACCTGTGTCATAATTTACGACACCAAAGTCCTCAGCCGACAGAGAGCCAAGCGGGACCGCTGCACCGCTTACCGTAGTAAGTGTGCCAGTTCTCTCACCTCCTTGATAGTTGTCAGACCATGTTCCAGACATTGTTCCATCTAAAGCTATCGTAGCTAGCACATGAAGCACTGTTTGGGGAGTCACTGCGTCCGGAGTCGCTGTGTAGTTAGCAAGAAAATCAACTGAATTTCCTGAAACAGTTCCAGATGTGATTGTCCATGTGTAAACATTTGATAGCGAAGGTGAACCGCCGTTACCGGTCAAGTTTCCCAGGCCATCCTGAACTAAATTCATGTCGTGAGCATAATCGGTACCGAGATAGTTCATATTTACTACATAACTACCCGTCGTGTTCCAAGTGGCACCCACTACTGCCAGTGCAGGTAGAGCTATCCCTAGAGGTAGCATCAGTACTGCCAAGAGCGCTATTTTTTTAATTATTTTTTTCATACTTTTTAATACATTAGTTAATAATTAGTTAATAAACTTCAATTTCCCCACCTTAACTATTTCATGGGTGGTTTCGGAGCCGGAGGCGCACTCGGCGTACTTGGTGTGGTATCTTCTGTTTTCTCCTCTATATTTTTGTTCATATATTTTTGTTCCAATCGCTTATTTAATAAGATTTCGACCAGTAAAAACGCTTAACTCAAGTAGAGCCGTAGAGATATATAAATCATTACAATTTTTTATAAAATAAATGATATGAAAAAGTTTTCGCCGAATTTGGATTTGACACTTCTGCCGAATTTTTAATAAAATAGGTTTGAGCTTCGTTTAATAACTCCGCAAGAAAAAGAGTCATCGAAATATGGTTCTTTTTGTTGCTACTGATTGGATGGAAGAACTGATATAATCATTTTATGAATCAAAATGTGAGATTTATGGCTTTGTTTGTTAAAGATATCCAAGACTTATTAAAAAGATTTCCTCCAAAACATAAAAATATCTTTGGGCATCATTCTACAATAGAATTTGAGCCAGAAAATTTGGATGGAATAGAAATAGGAAAAGAATATAACATAAAAATAATTGGACGGGCATGGGATGAATTTGGCGATGACCTTCTTGTTGAGAATCCAAAATCTAAAAATAAATATCCTCATATAACATTATCTCGCGGAGAAAATGCTCCACGACTTTACTCTAAGATTCTATTTGAGAAAGCTGTAGTTTCTAATGATATAGAATACTTAAATAATGAAGAAGTTGGGATAATTGAGGGTTATTCAAATGGGAAAAATGATATTCTGAAGTAATCACAGTTTTAGCCTCTTTCACTAAGTCGCGCAAGAATTCATTGAAAAAACAAGCGAATTATAGTAGTATTTCCTTGTTCTTTTGATTTTTCAATAAGCCGTTGTAGCTCAGTTGGTACCTGCCTGCCGGCAGGCAGGGAGCACGTCCATGGTATATAATTTGAAAATGCTAGTTTACGCCTTGTTCAACAAACAGAATAGGGTTTACGTGGGCATGACGCAGAATCTTTCCAAAAGACTTTTGGATCATAATTTAGGCAGAGTCTTTTCCACTAAAGGATTTAGGCCGTGGAAAGTTTTGTATCACGGAGAATGTGGAAGTCGCATTAATTGCAGGGTTAAGGAGAGATATCTTAAGTCAGGCACGGGAAAAGAGTTTTTGAAAAGTAAATTGCCGTTGTAGCTCAGTTGGTAGAGCACGTCATTGGTAATGACGAGGTCATCGGTTCAATCCCGATCAACGGCTCCATCCTGCCGCCCTAGCTCAGTTGGTACCTGCCTGCCGGCAGGCAGGGAGCACAGAGGGGAAAAACAAGCCGCCCTAGCTCAGTTGGTAGAGCACAGCTTTCGTAAAGCTGGGGTCCCGAGTTCGATCCTCGGGGGCGGCTCATGGAACACAAAGAAGAAATTGAAAAAGAAATAGCCAACCTCGAGGCCGAAACAGTTGGAATGGATTTCTGGAAGGATAAGAATCACGCGCAGGAGGTGCTCAAGAAAATCGCCGAGTTGAAAGGCAAAAGAGAGGGCCTGGGTAAATACGACCGCGGCAGCGCGATTATCACCATTGTCGCCGGGGCTGGGGGAGACGACGCCGAAGATTTTGCCAGGATGCTTTTGGAGATGTATATGAAGCATGCCGACCGAAAGAACCGGCAGATTTCTTTCATTCATGAAAACAAAAACGACCACGGGGGCTTTCGCAATGTCTCTTTTGAAATCGACGGCAGGGGGGTTTATGGAGAGCTGAAAAAAGAATCCGGCGTGCACCGGTTGGTGCGGATTTCGCCTTTCAATGCCAAAAAATTGCGCCACACTTCTTTCGCGCTGGTAGAGGTTTTGCCTAAATTTTCAAAGCTGGAAGAAAAAGATATCGTCATAAACCCGGCCGACATAAAGATAGAATATTCCCGGTCGGGCGGCCCGGGCGGGCAGAATGTGAATAAAAGAGAAACGGCTGTGCGGCTGGTGCACATACCCACGAATATTTCGGTGCACGCGACCGGCGAGCGCAGCCAAGAGCAGAATAGGGAAAGGGCGATGGCGATATTGCGTGCCAAGATTTTCAAGCTTGCCGAAGAGAAAGAAAAAAGCGTTGAAGAGAGCATGAAGCTCAAAAATACCGAGATTGAATGGGGGAACCAAATTCGCTCGTACGTCCTACACCCGTACAAAATGGTCAAAGACCACCGAACCCTCGCCGAGACGGCCAAAGTGGACGAAGTATTAAACGGCGACCTTGATTTATTCATAGACCCCGTCGTTCGCGAACGACGGGGTGCGGCAGAGAAGGGATTATGATAAAATGCTTAGGTGATTTACTTTAACAACGTTTCGAAGATATACAACAAGAACTCGGTGGCTTTACAGGATGTGACGCTCACAGTCACGTCGGGAGAATTCGTATCGGTGGTGGGCCACTCGGGCGCCGGCAAGACCACGCTGGTAAAAATGATTCTGGCCGAAGATGTCCCGACCGAGGGGACGGTTTTTTTTGAATCCGTGAATGTGCCGAAGCTTCGGGGTAACGAGCTCACCAAACTTCGCCAGAGAATCGGGGTGGTCTTTCAGGATTTCCGCCTGCTTCCGAACAAGACCGCTTATGAAAATATCGCTTTCGCTATGGAAGCGGTGGGCAAGAAAAACGACGAGATAGAGATGGATGTGCCGCACGTGCTTGAGCTGGTGGATTTGTCGGCCAAGACGGGGCACTTTCCTTACGAGATGTCGGGCGGGGAACAGCAGCGCCTGGCCATTGCCCGCGCGATTATCAATCAGCCCGAACTCATCATAGCCGACGAGCCGACCGGCAACCTCGATGCCATAAACGCCCACGAGATTATCCAAATTCTGAAAAAAATAAACGACCTCGGCACGACTGTGATTCTGACGACTCACAACAAAGGGGTAGTCGAGGCCGTCGGCAAGCGGGTGATTACCATGGAAAGAGGCAAAATAGTGCGTGATGACAAGAACGGGAAGTATGTTATATAATGAGCCATCGCAAAATGACAGAATTTAGAAGAATAATAAAAGCCGGCTTTGTAAATTTCGGGCGCACCGGGGCTACTTCTTGGGCGGCCGTGCTGGTGGTCACCATTACTCTTTCTGTCATCGGCGCCATCCTTCTTTTGAGCGCGGTACTAAACAATGCCCTTTTTGAAATAAAAGAAAAAGTGGACGTGACGATCTACTTTGTGGTAGGCGCGCCCGAGAACCGCATACTCTCGCTCAAAGAATCCCTAGAGAAACTGCCCGAAGTCGACAAGATAACTTACGTCGGGGCCGAAGAAGCTTTGGCGCTTTTCCGCGAACGGCATAAAAACGATTATCCCACCATCGCGGCGCTCGACGAGATAAATGAAAACCCTTTGGGGGCATACCTTAATGTGAAAGCCAAAGAAGTTTCGCAGTACGAAAGCATCGCGAATTTTATGAAAGAAGACAGCGCGCTTTCTTCGGGCTATTCTTCAATCGTAGACAAGGTGAACTATCACCAAAACAAGCTGGTGATAGACCGTTTGAGCAATATTATCGGCGGAGCGCAGAAATTGGGGCTGATACTCACTTTTCTGCTGATTATCGTTTCCGTGGTAATCACATTCAATACCATTCGCTTGACGATTTTTATCGCGCGGGAGGAAATCAGCGTCATGCGCCTGGTGGGGGCCTCAAAAATGCGCGTACGGGGGCCTTTTATGGTAGAGGGCGCAATCTACGGAATTATTGCCACCGCCTTCGCCTTGGTGCTGTTTCTGCCGGCCACGGCGTATCTGAGCTCGAATTTGGGAAACTTCCTGGGGCTTGACTTGTACGCCTACTACACCGATAATCTTCTGCAGTTTATCGTGATACTTTTGTTGTCCGGAGTGGTGCTGGGAATGATTTCAAGTTTTATAGCGGTGAGGAAGTACCTGAACAAGTAAGATTAAGAATTAACCAAATCCTGCATGTCAAAAGCAAAATACATTTTTGTGGTGGGAGGAGTTATGTCTTCTGTGGGGAAGGGAGTGACCGCGGCCTCTATCGGAAAAATCATACAGTCACGCGGATATCGTGTTGCTAATTTAAAAGCCGATATGTACGTGAATATCGACGCCGGCACCATACGGCCGGCTGAACACGGCGAGGTTTTTGTGGGCGAAGACGGTATCGAAGCCGACCAGGACTTGGGCAATTATGAGCGCTTTACCGGGCAGGTTTGCACCCGGGATGATTACATTACTACCGGCCAGGTCTATGCCGAGGTGATCCGCCGCGAGCGCAATCTCGAATACGACGGCGAAGACGTAGAAGTGTATCCCGACATACCGAAAGAAATAATCAGAAGGATAAATGTCTGCCAGAAAAAAAATAATTCAGATGTAACGGTGGTTGAATTCGGCGGTACGGTGGGAGAATATCAGCTTTTTCCTTTTCTAGAAGCCGCTCGGATGATGAAGGCAAAAAATCCCGAAGATGTATTTATCATCTTGGTGAGCTATCTGCCCACGCCTTCGCTTTTGGGCGAGCAGAAATCAAAGCCGACCCAGCGCGCGGTAATCGACCTGCATTCTGTGGGGTTGAATCCCGATTTCGTAATTTGCCGTTCTGACCGCCCCGCTTCGCCCGACATAAAGCGGACTATCAGCAATGTTTGTAGCATACCCGTAGAGCGGATAATCTCGGCGCCCGATGTGTATTCTATCTACGACGTGCCGGTAAATTTTGAAAAAGAAAATTTGGGCGCCACCTTGCTTGGGACGCTGGGGCTTAAACCGCGCGAGCGCGACCTCAAAGATTGGGTGGCGCTTACCAATAAAATAAAAAAGATAGACAAGAAAGTTCGTATCGGCATCGTCGGGAAATATTTTAATTTCAAATCCTGCAAGGATACTTACATTTCGGTGATTGAGTCAATCAATCACGCCACCTGGGCCGCCGGCCGTAAGGCCGAGATATTGTGGCTGGATTCTGAAAAATACGAGGGCAACAAAGGCCTTTTGAAAGAGCTTGACGGCTTAGATGGAATTGTTGTTCCTGGCGGTTTCGGCAAGCGAGGTACTGAAGGCATGATTTTAGCCGCGGGTTACGCCCGCGAGAAAAAGATTCCTTACTTCGGGCTATGTCTCGGCATGCAGATTATGACCATCGCTTTTGCGCGCGAGGCGCTGGGTCTCAAGCGGGCGAATTCTACCGAACTTGACTCGAAGACGCCCGACCCGGTGATTTCTACCATGGCCGACCAGGTGGAAAAAATAAAAAGCAAAAATTACGGCGCGACCATGCGCTTGGGCGCGTACCCGGCTGTCTTGAAGAAGGGGAGCGTGGCCGAGGGGGCGTACAAATCGGCGAAAATTTCCGAGCGCCACCGCCATCGCTACGAGGTAAACAACAATTATGTGGAGGGCTTGGAAAAAGCGGGGCTCGTTTTTTCAGGCCGATCGCCCGACGGAGTGCTGATGGAGATTGCCGAACTGCCGAAAAGAACGCATCCGTTTTACCTCGGCACCCAGTTTCATCCCGAGTTTAAATCCCGCCCGCTCGCGCCACATCCGCTTTTTTTGGCTTTCGTTAAAGCAGCTGTCCGGGGAAGGAAGAAGTAATTTTCCGGGATTTGGCCCTCTTATTTCTTTCGTGCCGCTTTCTATTTATATTGGTCATGTAAGTATTTCAATACGTATTATAATACGTATTATTTTTTTAATTCATACAATATGGCTGCGGGACTTGGAATCGAACCAAAATTTTCGCTTTCAGAGAGCGACGTCCTACCTTTAGACGATCCCGCAAAATATGTTTCAACGCCCTTAACTTAACACATTTTTTGTTGAATATAAAGAGTTAAAAAACACAGATTCTCACATCTGAAAATACTATAAGGGAGAATAAAGAATAATAATTTGCTATCATATAAAAATGAAAAAACCATTTTTTGTCCTAGGCGTTGTTGTTATAGCCGCAACAAGCTTTCTTTTATTTAATTCGTTTGCCGACAAAGAGCGACAGCCGGCTGTCTCGGCCGATTATAAAAATATAGAGTATGTCATTGAAGGAGAAAGGGTAAAGCTTGAAAATGGAGTTGCGCAAGAGGAATCTGCTCCCGGTTCGGCTTCAAAAATTATCACTCGCTACTTCGGCAGTGATTTGCGGATAGATTTGAACGATGACGGCGAAGAAGACGCAGTTTTTATTCTAACGCAAGAAACTGGCGGCTCTGGCGTTTTCTATTACGCGGTCGCCGCGCTTGATGCTGGAAAGGGCTACGCCGGTTCGGATGGCTACTTTTTGGGTGATCGTATCGCCCCGCAAACGATTGAATCGAGCCCAAACCCGAGGCACAAGAATGTTATTGTCGTGAATTATGCCGAGCGCGCGGCAGGGGAGCCGATGACCGCCGAGCCGTCTGTGGGCAAAAGCATTTATCTCAAGCTCGACCCGGCGAGTATGCGATGGGGTATCGTGGTGCCTGATTTTGAAGGAGAAGCTCGTTAGAAAATGTTTATTCTCTAATTCCTGCCTGCCGGCAGACAGGCGCGCGAATAGGCGAACAAGGCGACGGATGAGTGCTGATTAGGCCCAAAAAAGATTCAGTTGACTTGGGTGATTTCAAGGTATTGAACCATTGCTTCCTATTGTTTTTTTCACTTTTTCGTGTATAATAAAGATAACAAACTAGGTAGTGTAGTCGTCTACCTTTTTTGTGCTATTGTCAGTTAACTCAAAAACACTATGGCAGAAGGCGATACGACAACTACCCCACCAGCAGGAGGACAACCCGCAACTCCGCAGACTCCCACTGAAGGGGAAAACGCGAAGATGTAAACCTGGTTTTACAAGAACCAGCTAGAAAAAAACACCCCGATTTCATTCGGGGTGTTTTTTGGTATAATATGCCCATGCTTAAAAATCCATATTTAAACGCGTTGCTTGCGGCGGCCTACATTATCGTTATCGTTCTTGCTCTTAGTTCTTTTGAAGATTCAAGCATAGAAGAAACGATTTTGATGCCGATCACCATGTTATCCCTCTTGGTGTTCTCGGCGGCCTTGATGGGGGCATTATTTTTCTACCAGCCCCTTTCGCTTTTTCTGGAAAATCGAAAGAGTGAAGCGCTCGCTTTCTTTTTCAAAACCCTCGGCACCTTCGCCGGCTTTGTGGTTCTCTCGGTCGGCTCCCTAATTTTAACTTCGGTGCTGTAGAAATTGAAAAATTTTTACTAGGCAAGGATTAGTCGAACACAATTCTAATTATGCAAAGCGAAAAAGAGAGACCGAAGGTGGGAGTTGGCGTGGTGGTTAGAAAAGACGGGAAAGTTTTACTTTGGAAACGTCAAGGGTCCCACGGCGCGGGGACTTGGAATCTTACGGGCGGGCATCTGGAATTTGGCGAAAGTATAGAAGATTGCGCCAGAAGGGAAGTGATGGAAGAAATGGGGATAACGATAAAAAATATTAAAAAGGCGTGTTTTACCAATGACATTTTTTCCAAAGAAGGCAAGCATTATGTGACTTTGTTCGTTGTCGCCGATTACGATAGCGGCGAACCCCGTATAATGGAACCGAACAAATGTACAGAATTCGGATGGTTTGAATGGGATAACCTGCCGAGACCGCTTTTCATACCTCTCGAGAATCTGCTGAAAGAAAATTTTGACCCGTTTGAAATCTTTTACTAGGCAAGGCCTAGTCAAACACAAGGCCTAGTCAAACATATTTAGAGAGAACGATTCTCGTTATGTAGAAGTTACTGATATTAAGTTAATTTTATTCATGCTAAAATCAAGGTAAGTAATACATTACGTAATATATTACTTGCATACATATGCCCACGCAAAAACTCATTAATAAAAATATTCGCAAGCTGACAAAAGTCGGCAAGGGTTCTATCGCGGTCACGATACCAAAAGATTTTTTGGCTGGACTTGGCTGGAAGGAAAAACAAAAAGTTGTTGTCGTCAAAGTCCGAGGCGGATTGTTAGTGAAAGATTGGAAAAGAAGATGAAAAAGCAAGACAGGAAAAAAGTTGTTTGCCTGATAATTGAAAATACAAAAGGAGAAATACTGCTCTTATTAAGAGATGATAAACCAGAAATTCCATATCCAAATAAATGGGATATCCCCGGAGGAATAGTTGAACCGTATGAAACTTTCCCACTTGAAGCCATTAGAAGAGAGATGAAAGAAGAAATAGAATTAGAATTTTCCGACGCCCCCATTTTTAAGATTTATAAATGGAAAGAAAAAACGGAATATGTATTCTATTTAAAAATAGATTTGGATATTGCAAAAACTGAATTGCATGAAGGGCAAAAGTTGCAGTATTTTTCTAAACAAGAGATAGACACAATGGAATTGGCTTTTTATAGCAAAGAAATACTTAAAGATTATTTCAAATGGCGCGACGAGAAAGCTTTAGAAATTAAAAGAGACACGAATCGTCTTAGATGAAATGACAAAATATGTTTTAAATTCCGGGGCGATAAAAGAACATCCTGAGCTTACGAAGAAATTTTTTGCTATTGAAAAATAGTTTTCCACACTCTATTTGACAATACCCCCAGGGGGGTATATACTTTTGGCATGCAAGCAAATAAAGGAAAAATTTTAAGGAGATTAAAAATACTTGAAGGCCAGGTTCGGGGGCTGCAAGGCATGGTAGAGAAGGGTTCGTACTGTGTTGATATTATCACCCAAACTTCAGCCGTGAAACAGGGTCTTTCTAATATCGAAGACCAGCTGCTCGAGGGTCACTTGGGGCATTGCGTGGTGAATCAGATTAAGAACGGCGAGACGAGCAAAGCCACTAAGGAAATTTTGAAAGTTTACCAGTTAAAGCGCAAGTAAAATTTTTATGAAAACTGAAACTTACAAAATAAAAGGTATGCACTGCGCTTCTTGTGCCGGAATTATCGAAAGAACTTTCAAGAAAACCGAAGGAGTGGAAAAAGCGGAAGCGAACTACGGCACGGAATCGGTAAAAGTGAGCTTTGATAATTTAAAGACTAGCCCCGAAAATTTATCTAAAAAAATAGAGCCGTTTGGATACTCTTTAATCCTCCCTTCTTCTCATTTGACCGCCGAAGAAATGAGTATGAGTGAAAATGAACACAAAGCACACTTGGGATTGAGCCAGTCCAAAACGGAAAAACTGGCTGAGTTGGCCGATATGCGGAATAAATTAAATATAGCCGCGCCGCTGGCCGTTATAAGCGTTCTTGTGATGGTTTGGGAGATTTTAATAAAGTATGAAGTTACGCCAGAGATGAATCCGATTCTGATGGAATTTTTTCATCATCTTTTGCCGGTAATGGCGACTTATGTGCTTTTCGTGGTGGGCAAGCCCTACCTTCTCGGTTTCTACCGCTTTCTGCGCCACGGCGCTGCCAATATGGACACGCTCATAGGCATAGGAACGCTCGCGGCGTATCTGTACAGTTTCGCGGTCACGGCTTTTGAAGAAACACTCGCGCCGTTTATAAATGTTGACGCAAATTATTATGATGTGACGATTATCGTGATTACTTTCATCGCGCTCGGAAAATATTTGGAGGCGAAGTCGAAAATAAAAACCGGCGACGCGATTGAAAAACTTTTGAATTTGCAAGCCAAGACAGCTTTAGTAATTCGCGGCGGCAAAGAGATTGAAATCCCAATTGAAGAAGTAATTCACGGTGATTTGATTATTGTGAAGCCGGGAGCAAAGATCCCGGTTGACGGCGTAATCACCGAAGGCTCTTCGTACGTTGATGAATCAATGGTTACCGGCGAGCCGATGCCGGCCGATAAAAAGGCGGGCGACAGCGTGACAGCCGGCACCATAAACACTACCGGTTCGTTTAATTTCAAAGCAATCAAGGTTGGTTCTGAAACATTGCTCGCCCATATAATCAAAATGGTAGAAGAAGCGCAGGGAAGCAAAGCGCCGATACAGGCCTTGGCCGACAAAATTTCAAGCGTCTTTGTGCCTGTCGTTTTGGCGCTCGCTTTTATTGCTCTTGGGTCTTGGCTAATCTTTGGCACGGGCTATCTCGGTTTTTCCCAGGCGCTTTCTTTTGGTCTGGTTTCTTTTGTGGGAATTTTGGTGATTGCCTGTCCGTGCGCTTTGGGGCTCGCTACACCGACGGCGATTATCGTCGGCGTGGGCAAGGGCGCCAGGGAGGGAATTTTAATCAAGGACGCGGCGACTTTGGAAAAACTTCACAGGGTTGATACCGTGGTGGTGGATAAGACCGGCACTATTACTTTAGGCAAACCGACATTGGTGGACATCAAAAACTTTTCAAATTTGAAAGACGAAGAATTGGTCGCGATACTGGCATCTTTGGAGAAAAAATCCGAGCATCCGATTGCGAGCGCGATTATGAATTATGCCAAAGAAAAAAATATTGAAGCCAGGGATGTTTCCGGATTTGAAAACATTCAAGGCAAGGGTGTAAAAGGAATTATAGATGAAATAGAGTATTTTGCCGGCAACGCCAAACTGGCTATGGATTTGGGTCTGGAGACTGGGTCTTTGAATCTCGATGTTTTCACGACCCAAGGTAAAACACCGGTTATTCTGGCCGCGCGAGACAAGATTTTAGGATTTGTGATGGTGGCCGATGAAATCAAAAAAGAATCAAAAGAAGCGGTGGCGAGTTTGCACAAGCTCGGAATCAAAGTAATCATGCTGACCGGCGACGAAGAGAAGGCGGGTAAGTACATAGCTTCGCTTGCCGGCATTGACGAGGTGATAGCCCACGTTTTGCCGCAGGACAAACTAGAAAAAATAAAAGAGCTGCAGTCGCAGGGTAAAGTGGTGGCGATGGCCGGCGACGGCGTGAATGATGCGCCGGCCTTGGCGCAGGCCGATGTCGGCATCGCTATGGCTACCGGCACCGACGTAGCTATCGAATCGGCGGGCATCACGCTGCTTAATGGCGATATTTCAAAATTAGTCAAGGCAATCAAACTTTCCAAGATGACTATGCGCGGCATCAAGCAAAATCTTTTCTGGGCATTCATTTACAACATTGTCGGCATACCGCTCGCCTCTGGAATTTTTTATCCAATCTTCGGCTGGCTTTTGTCGCCGGTGTTTGCCGGCTTCGCTATGGCTATGTCTAGCGTATCGGTGGTAGGTAAT
Source organism: uncultured Candidatus Saccharibacteria bacterium (assembly GCA_964596395.1). Taxonomy (GTDB): domain Bacteria; phylum Patescibacteriota; class Minisyncoccia; order Phycocordibacterales; family UBA9973; genus UBA9973. The sequence continues at coordinate 45,718 of CAZQSY010000001.1, read as the reverse complement.
TCGCTTCGCATTAAAGGCAAAAAGTTGTAAAATTATAAAGGTCGAGATTAAGAACAAGGGTAATTTAAAAATCATTTTATGATGGGATATGGATATGGTGGAATGATGGGAGGAGGTTGGGGTTCTATCGTGGCCTTGATACTTTTAGTGGACCTCGTTTTGGTTGGCATCTGGCTGATTAAGCAAATCGGTAAATAACAAAATGAATTTACGCGGAGCGAAATTTTTTATAAAGCTTTTAGGATTTCTGATTTTCTTCGCTTACATGAGTGCGGGGATATTTGGCTTGCTTCAATTCAGCCACACTTCAGAGATGCCCATGGCCAACTGCCCCTATGCTCAGGGCGCGTTTTCGCTCTGTTCGAACAATTTTAAGCACATAGATAACTGGCAGGAATTTTCTAATGTCGTATCTTCTTCGGTTTTCGCGTTTTTAATTTTGACGCTGGGAATAATTTTTTACTTCCTTGAAAAGATTAATTTCTCGAATCTCGCGCGGAATTTTTATAAAAGGATATCTTATCTAAGAAATAATAATTTACATAAATACTTAAGCGAAATCATTAAATGGCTTTCGCTTTTTGAGAATAGTCCCTCTCCTTTACACCGGACATAGCTCTAGAATTTTTGTCGTAAAAATCTCTGGCTGTGTCTTTCTGAAATCCCTGACAGGGGTTTTTACTATTTGCTTTGTTAAAAATTTATGACAGACAAAAATAGAATCTTTTCGTTTGTAATTGTTATCGTGGTGCTTCTCGCTGGACTGCTCTTGTATGCCAGGCCGGGCAGCAAAGTGAATTCGCAAGACAGCATCAGTACGTCGGGTAATTTCCATCTAGCACGAAAGGGCGATGTTTTGACTACTGAAGAAAAATTGTACGACTTCGGAACGATCTCCATGAAAAACGGGAATGTAAGCAAGGTGTTCAAAATAACCAACGCCGGAAGCGGGGAGGTCGAAATTTCGAAGCTGACGACTTCCTGCATGTGCACGACAGCTTACCTCATCCGGCCGGACGGAACCCGCAAAGGTCCTTTTGGTATGCCGGGGCATGGAAGCTCCGTGCCTAGATTGAACGAGACAATCAGGGCGGGAGAGTCGAGAGATATAGAAGTCGTGTATGATCCGAATGCGCACGGACCGGCCGGTGTCGGCATGGTCGACCGGTTTGTTTTCTTAGAAGATTCGAACGGTGAAGTGCTGCAATTAGAAATCAAGGCGAACGTAACGCCTTAATAAAATCATGAAAAAAATAATTATTACTGTCAGTATCATCATTGCCGCTATCGTTGGTTTGGTGATTCTCAAAAACAGTCCGGCGGTTTCTTCTCTGCTCTGGGAGGTCAGCCGCGGAGGCACATGGCTCTTGCCACTCCTTCTCGTTTCGGCCTTGCTCGACAGCGTGCACCCGTGTTCGTTTTCAATCTTACTCATCACTATTGCTTTTCTTTTCGGGATACAAATGAGCCGGAGGAAAATTTTGGAACTGGGAGGAACTTATGTGGTGGGAATATTTATCGCTTATTTCCTGATTGGTCTGGGGGTCTTGAAAGTACTGCATATCTTTAACACGCCGCACTTCATGGGTAAACTGGGAGCAACTATGCTTATTGTTTTCGGGACTTTGAATTTGCTTAACCGTTTCTTTCCGAAATTCCCAATCAAGCTGAAAGTTCCCGACGCCATGCATGGCGCGATGGCTAAGCTGATGGACAAAGCTTCTTTCCCGGCGGTCTTCGGGTTGGGGTTTCTGGTGGGCATTTGCCAGTTTCCATGCATGGGCGGGCCGTACCTGATGGTCATAGGACTCTTACGCGACCAGGTGACGTACTTCGCCGGTTTCGGCTACCTGCTGCTTTACAACTTGATTCTCATCTTGCCGCTCGCGGCGGTGTTACTAATATCGGCCAAGAAAGAAATGGTGGAAAAGGTAGGAACGTGGAAACGCGAAAACATGGCGGGGCTTCGGCTCTGGGCCGGCATCGCCATGATTATTATCGGTATCTTAATCTTCTACATATGATAGAAAAAATAAAAGAGATTTTGTATTCCGCTCTAATTATTCTGATCGTGTTACTTGTGGGTTTTTCGCCGGTGGTGCGAGAAAATCATGCCTTGCTTGATTGGGGGGATCTTGGATGGAAAATGGTTGAAGCTGGAGTAATCGACAAAGATAAGTTTGAAAGTTTGTATAGAGAAAGGGGCGGGTTTTCCGAAGCGGATAAAAGATTACTGTATGGCACGAACAATAAAAACCTGATAATTACCAAAGAAAATTCCGGAATGATGCTCAACATACTCTGGGCTTTCGGGCTTGCCAATAAAAATCTAATTCTAACAGAAGGTCCAATGATGACGTATGGCGGGGCGGGCTTGCCCGCCGAAGCCTTGGCGAAGGCGGGGAATTTTGCCTCCACCGGCGGCTGGACGCTCGCGAAGGGTGACGCAATGGAACATTACGGCGCGCATTCTTTTGTAGAACTAACTTATGAACAGCAGGCTTTGGTTGAAAAAGTTGCTAAGAATATCTACCGGCCATGTTGCGACAACCCGACTCATTTCCCCGACTGCAATCATGGCATGGCCATGCTGGGACTTCTTGAACTCATGGCTGCACAAGGCGCGAGCGAGAGAGAAATGTACCGGGCTGCCCTGGAAGCGAATACTTACTGGTTCCCGTCGCAGTATGAAACGATAAAAAGTTTCTTCGCTCAAAAAGGCGTAAATTGGGAAAAAGCCGACCCGAAGGAAGTTATTTCGGCGGAATATTCCAGCGCTTCGGGATTCAGAAAAGTAATGTCCCAGGTTGAGCCGCAGGAAAAAAAGAGCGGGACAGGTTGCGGAATTTAAACAGTCGGGTAAAATTGAACAATGGCAACGGAACACAAAGTAACCGTGGGAATTGTGTTGGTGACTCTACTGATGATATTAGGTGGAGTTTGGTATTCTGGCCGGGACGCCGCCAAACAAAAGGAAAGGGAAACCATACCTTTGATGGGCGAGAAAATGCCCGACGATGGGGCGAAGCATGTCGGTGAGAGTGAGGTGCACCCACCGTACAGTTCGAATCCACCAACTACCGGATGGCATTGGGTGGGTACGGCGGGGCCGGGAATAAAAGGCGAACCCGTGGCCGATGAACTAGTGTTGCACAGCATGGAACACGGCGCGGCGGTGGTTTGGTACAAACAGGGGCTTCCTGTGGAAGATGTGGAAAGAATCAAAGACGCTTTTGGTAAAGCTTCTGGTAAGAAAATTATGCTACCGAGAGAAAATCTGGACGTGCCGGTGGCGCTCACTTCTTGGGGGTATCTTCTTAAGCTTTCGGAAATTGACGAGGACAAAATCAAGGAGTTTATAGAGACGAACAATAACCGTGCGCCCGAGGATGAGCCGATTTAAAAATACTGAAGTCGAACTTCAGTATTTAAAAAATTTTATGAAAACACACACATTTCATGTTTCCGGAACCCATTGCGCTTCTTGCAAAATCTTGATTGAAGATGTTTTGAAAGAAGCGGAAGGAGTGGAAAAAGTAAAAGTTGACTTGAAAAAGGAAACGGTTGACGTGCAGATTGAAAGCGACCTTGGCGCAGAGGAAGTCGCCGACTCTCTCTCGCAAAAAATAAAACAGCACGGCTACGCGCTCTCTTTAGAAAGGGCGGCAGTCGTGGAAAAATCGGAAAACGGGGGGATTTGGCTGGCCATGCCTCTGGGAATTTTACTCCTCGCGCTTTTCTTTGTTCTGCAAAAATCCGGGATTTTGAATATCGGCATCGGCGGGAAAACCACCCCGACGGCAAGTTTCGTAATCGGTCTGATTGCTTCGGTTTCGAGTTGTCTGGCGGTGGTCGGGGGTCTGGTACTCTCTCTTTCGGCAAAAGTTTCGCAAGACAATGTGAGCGATAAAAAGAATTTTATACTGTTTCATGCCGGCCGGCTGGGCGGTTTCGCTCTCTTGGGCGGAATACTGGGGGCGCTAGGCGGAGCGGTGGGCATAAATTTCACTTTCACGGGAATACTCGGGATAATCGCTTCTCTGATGATGCTTGCTCTCGGGCTTGATTTGGCCGGCGTTTTTCGCAAAAATAAACTGACCCTGCCTTCGTCGATTTTCGGATTTTTCAGAAAGATAGAACACAGAACTTTTACCCCGGTATTGGTCGGTTTCGGCACGTTTTTCCTGCCGTGCGGTTTCACCCAGTCGATGCAGGTCGCGGCGATTTCTTCGGGTTCTTTTCTTTCCGGTCTTCTTATAATGACGGCTTTCGCTCTGGGAACCTTGCCCGTTTTGTCGCTTCTTTCTTTCGGTTCGGCTTCTTTCGCGCATTCGAAACACGCGCCGCTTTTCTTCAAATCAGCCGGGGTTTTCGTGACGGGTCTCGGTCTCTTCGCGCTCCTTTCCGGTTTGGCGGGTTTAGGTATAATTAATCCAATTTTCAACATATGAATAAAATTACTTCCGTAATCTTAACCATCGGGCTTCTCGCGGGCGTGGCCATCATCTTCTGGGGCGGCGCGGGCGGGACGGATGGCCCTGTGGAAAATTCAGAAATAATAGATGGCGTGCAATATGTTACGGTTAATGCCGGCGGGGGATATTTTCCGCAGGTCTCAAACGCCAAAGCGGGTATACCGACGAAACTTATAGTGAAAACGAACGGCGTGTATGACTGTTCATCCGCGCTTTCGATTCCTTCGGTCGGCTTTCAGAAGATTTTATCGCCCTCCGGCGACACCGAGATTGATATCGGGACACCCATTGCCGGCAAACCGCTCCAGGGCACCTGTAGTATGGGCATGTACAGTTTCAGGGTGAATTTTAATTGACGATCCGTGCTATAATGGTGAAGCATGAACGAGAAAGAAGTTTTTGACTTTTTATTTGAAACGGCTAAAAAATCTAAAGACCCAAAGGGGATTGTTTCGGCGTGTCTGGTTGATAACGGGAATGTCATTGCGTATTCCGCCAACTCGGACGACGGTATATATCACGCTGAGACAATTTTGACCGATGAAATTTTAAAGAAAAAAATCCTTTTCAGCTCTGAAGCTGTTCTTTTCAGCACGCTCCTGCCGTGCTGCGAGAGACAGAATCCGGCTCTAAAAAGTTGCGCTGACGCGATAATAGAGGCTGGAATAAAAAATGTGATTTTCGGCGCCCAGAATCCTGATTGTTTCAGTAAAACCGGCGAAAAGTTTGCGAAAGCTGGGGTCAGCATGCGGCAGGCATCCGACCCAGAGATTGTTCGCCGGTGCGCCCTTACTTTCAATGAATCTGTCGCCAAGGATCGAAAAGACGTGAAACTAAAACCCTTTGGAAGTCTAATGATTTTGGGGTATTTCTTTGTGGATTTGTTTCGCAATCTGACGTTGAAGTAAAAGATGCAAAATAAAAAACACATTGTAATTTTCTCGCACGGGTTCGGGGTGCTTCGGGACGACTGCGGGACATTCACGGATATAGCGCAAGCGATGCCCGAAGTTCTTTCATTTTTGTTTGATTACAACGACATAGATTGGGATAAGAAGATAATGACAGTCGTTCCTTTTAGCAAGGCGGTGAAAATGCTGAAGGAAAAAATAACAAAAACGCGTGAGGAAAACCCAGAAACTATAATAGATTTGGTTTGTCACTCTCAAGGTACAATAATAGCGGCTTTGGCAAAGCCGGAAGGAGTAAGGAAGGCGATTTTTCTAGCGCCTCCTTTTGACCTTGATATCACTAGGTCGGTAAACAGATACAAATCTAAACCTGGAACACACATAGATATTAATGGCGTTTCAGAGCTAGACCCAAAGTATGGATTAAGGAGACTGGTACCAGCGGAGTATTGGCAGGAGAGGATGAAAGTAGAGAATATTATCACGGAGTACAATGCTTTTTCAGAAATCACGGAAATAATCGCAATTCGGGCAAAACAAGACAATGTGCTCGCTGAAACAAATTTGGATAGGTTAAGCAAGAAAATACAAATGCTTGATCTTGACGGCGACCACAATTTTTCCGGAGAAGCCAGGAGCGCCCTTGTGGAGAAGGTAAAAGAAATTTTGAAACTATGAAAATCCTTGTAACCGGCGGGGCGGGGTTTGTAGGAACTAATTTGATAATTAAGCTCTTAGAGGAAGGGCATAGGGTTGTTTCTATAGACAACTACTCTACAGGCCTTCAGGTGAACCATCAAGAAGGCGCGGAATATGTCAGGGCAGACATAAGAGAGATTAATGATTATTCAAAATACGGAAATTTTGACGTTGTATTTCATTTGGCCGCCATTGCTCGCATTCAGCCCTCTTTCAGCCGGCCGGAAGAATATTTTACCACTAACGCCAATGCTACTCTCAAGATAGCGGATTTTTGTGCAAAAAATAATATTCCACTTGTTTACGCGGGCAGTAGTTCGCATCACTCTGGAAAATTCAAAAATCCGTACACATTCAGTAAAGATGTCGGAGAAGAGATAATGACGCTTTTCCAAAAAATCTACGGGCTCAAAGCTTCGATTGCCAGGTTTTATAATGTTTATGGTCCGTATCAGCTCAAGGAGGGAAGTTATACGACTTTGATAGGTGTTTGGGAAGCGTGTGTGGAGAAAAATCTTCCGCTCACCATCTACGGGGACGGCAGTAAACGCAGAGATTTTACACATATCGAAGACATAGTTAGCGCGTTGTCTTCCATCAAAGACAGACAAGCTTGGGGTTATACTTTCGAACTTGGCCGAGGCAAGAATTATTCCATAAAAGAAATTGCTGACATGTTTGATTGGGAGATAATCTACGCTCCGGATAAGGAAGGAGAGGCGCAAGAAACTTTATGCACCGATACCTTAGCCAGAGAAATTCTTGGTTGGAAACCGAAAATTGACATCAGAGACTACATAAAGCTTTTTTTGGATGACTGGAAGAGTCGCGCCGCCTCGGAAAAATGAAGTTACCAATTCTCTTCCATTAGATATTTTTCCCACCTCCAGGCAGATCGCATCATATCTTCCAGGCCGTATCGCGCCTTGAAGCCGAGCATTTTCTCCGAAAGTGAAACATCCGCCCATAGTTTTTCTATATCTCCTTTTCGTCGGGGACCTATTTTGTAATCAACTTTCACTCCAGTTGTGTTTTCAAAGGTTTTTATCGCTTCCAGCACGGAAGTCCCTTTTCCTGTGCCTATGTTTATAATCTCGTGATTTTTTTGCATAGCCCCGCTCTCAATTCTTTCTATCGCTTTGAGGTGTGCTTGAGCTACATCAACAACATGAATATAATCCCGGACCGGGCTGCCGTCGGGTGTATCGTAATCTATGCCGTTCACAACGAGCGGCCCTATTTTTCCGACTGCGCTTTGGGTTATGAGAGGCACTAAACATTGCGGTTTTCCTAAAGGCAATTCGCCGATCAGTCCTGATTCATGAGCGCCGATGGGGTTGAAGTATCTTAACGAGATCGCTTTTAATTCCTCTTTCGCTTTTGAAGCGTCCGTGAGTATCTCTTCGCAGATTTGTTTGGTGTTCCCGTAAGGCGATTCGGCTCTTTTTACCGGAGAATTTTCGGTCACAGGCAAGATGTCAGGTGTGCCGTAAACAGTACAAGACGAAGAAAAAACAATGTTTAATTTTCTGCCATCAAACGCTTGGAGTAAATTTACCAAAGGGAACAGGTTTTTTTTGTAATATTTCAAGGGCGATTGCACTGATTCTCCCACATATTTACAGGCCGCGAAATGTATTATGTCGGTTATGTCGCCGTTACTTTCTGCCATTTTATTTACCGAGAAATCTTCGCATAAGTCAATGTTCAAAAAGTCCGGTTTTGCGCCGGTTATTTTCTCTATTTGTTCTAATATCTTTTTGCTTGAATTTGAGAGGTTGTCAACCACGAGGACCGAATATCCGGATTTCAGCAATTCCACTACTGTGTGTGAGCCGATATATCCTAGACCTCCGGTGACTAAAATTTTTTTATTCATAGTTTTCTGGTAGGCATATTAGCTAATAATCGTGAAGTTGTAAAATTTTTCTAAATCAGGTATAAATTTCTGGTGGCAAAATTTGCCGACAGTAATTCAATATACAGGAATGTTTTAAACCCAAGGCAGAAGCGCACGCTCCTGCTTTTGATTATTTTTTGGTTTTTCCTGCTCACCTTCTTTACGCTATGGTGGTTCGAGAAAAGGCACTTTGTTACCGCCTACGGCCTTGTACTTAACTCAATCATAATTTTTTGGAACTATTTTATACCGGCCTATTTCTTTTATTTTGTGGCGCGAATGAAAGTTGCAGACAGTAAGCTCCCCGTACCGAAATTTAAGGTGGCGATGGTAGTTACCAAAACGCCGGCAGAACCATTTTCGGTACTAAAAAAAACCCTCATAGGATGTCTTGAGCAAAAGTTTCCTCATGACACCTGGGTGGCCGATGAAAACCCTGTACCGGAAACCATAAAGTGGTGCAAAGAAAACAATGTGCGAATTTCTTGTAGAAAGGATGCCGCAGGATATCACAACGCGAGGTGGCCCAGACGCGCAGGTTCAAAGGAAGGAAATTTAGCCTTTTTTTACGACAAGTATGGGTACGAATTTTACGACATAGTTGTACAGTTTGACATTGACCATATTCCCGGTAAAAACTATCTTGAAGAAATACTCAGGCCTTTTGCCGATGATAAGGTCGGATATGTATCAGCGCCGAGCATTTGTAATCTAAACGAGAAGGAAAGTTGGAGCGCCAGAGCAAGACTTTACGCCGAAAGTATCATGCACGGACCTTTGCAGGCCGGGCACACTAATGGTTTCGCGCCTCTTTGTATCGGTTCCCACTATGCCGTCAGAACAAAAGCGCTAAAACAGATAGGCGGGCTCGGGCCTGAATTTGCCGAAGACCATTCAACCACGCTTCTTTTGAACGCCGCCGGATGGCGGGGCGCGCACGCGCTTTACGCCATAGCCCGTGGGGAAGGGCCGGCGACTTTTTCCGATTGCATGATTCAAGAATTTCGCTGGTCTAGAAGTTTGACGGTTCTCCTTTTGACCCTCATGCCGAAAGTATGGAAAAAACTCACCCCAAAATTCAGATTTCAGTTTTTATTTTCTCAGCTATGGTATCCTTTATTTTCGGGCGTTATGTTTTTGGGGCTTTTTCTGCCTCTCATATCGGTAGTTTTAGGCGTGCCCTTAGTTAGCATACCTTACCTCTCTTTCTTGTTGCTGAGTTTGTTTTTAGATTTCTCGGTTCTCCTTATAGTGTTTTTTTTGAAAAGGAACGGACTGTTCCGGCCCGAGAACGCAAAAATAATTTCTTGGGAAGTGGCGGTTTTTCAGTTGGTTAGGTGGCCATACGCGATGTATGGTATTATTATGGCCATCCTAGATGTGGTTTCGGGGTCTGATTTCAAAATAATGATTACCCCGAAGGGAGAAGCGGTTGAAAGAGATTTTTCTTTCGGTATATTGAATCCATATGTGGTTCTTGTCGCAGTTTATCTGACCATATTGTACTTTTCGGAATACAGCCCACAAGTAGCGGGCTACTATTATTTTTCTTACCTTATAGTGCTGTACTATATCTTAAGCATATGGGTCATAGTTACGAAGCATTACAGAGAAAAAAGAGTTTTTGACATAAAAATCAATGATTAAAAAATATGTTTACTTTTTTATACTGCTGGCGATCTTAGCGGTTTTCGCATGTCTGCTTTTTTCTAGGTCTCAAAATATACCTCAGGCACTAATCTGGCAATCAGGCAAAGAAAACTGCGCCTTCTTGGATTTTTGGTGTGAGAGAAAGGAAGTCAGGTATGGAGTTTACGATTATGAAGGTACACTGAAAGGTGAAACGGGACTGGCAGTAGACCACTATTATTTTTCCTGGATTAATTTTGACGCTTTTGATTTTCAAGCCAAGGCGGAGGAATCAAAACAGAGAAACCGCTCGCTTTTCATTACTCTAGAGCCGTGGGCTCGGGAACCGGCGAGGAAGGAAAAAATTTTTACCGATATAACTTTGGGTAGATACGATGCGGATATAAAAAAAGTCTGCACTGAATTCGGAAAAGTTTCGGGAAAAGTTGAAGTTTCTTTTGCGCACGAGATGGACCACGACCTGACGGTAAGGTACGATTGGTCTGGGGGAAAGCCGGCGGAATTTGTCGGCGCATATAAACATTTCGTGTCGGAATGCAGAAAGCTGGCGGAAAATACATCTTACGTTTGGTCCCCGGCCGGTGACGGCAAAGCCCTTGAATACTGGCCGGGCGACGAATATGTGGATTCAGTAGGATTCCCGGTTTACAGTTTTCCTGATTTTGACGTTTTGTACTACGGCCACGCTCGTTCTTTTAAAGAATCGGTCCAGGAAAAATACAGTCGCTTGTCGCCGCTCATGAAACCGCTTTACATAGTTGAACTCGGGGTGGCCGGAGATTATGCCCGCAAATCCGCATGGATAGAAGACATGTATTCCGATATTGACGAATTTCCTTTAATAAAGACGATACTGTTTTTTAATGCCGTCGACCATGAAGGTGTGTGGGGCGCCGATTTACCCGCGCCTGATTGGAGGGTAGATGGCAATTTAATTAGACAATAAACATGAAAATATTAATAACCGGCGGAGCGGGCTTTATAGGTACGAATCTCACTGATAGGTTTTTAAAGGAGGGGAACGAGGTCATAAGTTTAGATAATTTTTTGAGTGGAAGTGAGAGGAACATAGAAAAATTTTTAGACCATCCTAATTTTAGATTTTTTGGGCACGACATTGTGAATCCTCTGCCTTTAGATGAGTCGGTAGACCAGATTTATAATCTGGCTTGCCCCGCTTCGCCTCCCCAATACCAGAGAGACCCGATAAACACGATGAAGATAAACATCTTTGGCAGTTTGAATGTTTTAGAATACGCAAGGGTGCATGGAGCCCGCGTTTTTCAGGCCTCCACCTCCGAGGTTTACGGTAATCCGCAGGAACATCCGCAGAAGGAAAATTATCGAGGGAACGTGGACACGACAAACATCAGGGCTTGTTACGACGAGGGAAAGCGCGCGGCAGAAACGCTATTTTGCGATTACCGCCGTTTTTACGGGGTGGACATAAGGATTGTGCGCATCTTCAACACATACGGGCCGTATATGTCTAAAGATGACGGGAGAGTGGTTTCAAATTTCATTGTTCAAGCATTGCAGGGCAAACCAATAACTATATACGGCGAAGGAGAGCAGACCCGGAGTTTTCAGTATGTGTCTGATTTGGTAGAGGGTTTTGTAAAACTTATGGAAAGTGAAAATTTTTATGGTCCCGTGAATATCGGCAACCCGGATGAATTTACCATATCGGAATTGGCGCAAAAAGTAATTCGACTTACCGGTTCAAAAAGCGAAATAGTGAAGATGCCCTTGCCGTCTGGAGACCCAGAAAGGCGAAAACCAGACATATCTTTAGCCCGCGAGAAGCTCGGCTGGGAGCCGAAGATAAAACTAGAAGAAGGGCTCAAGAAAACAATTGCATATTTCAGAGAAGATTTGGGTTTGTCTCTAGAGGCGGGGACAAGAGAAGCAGGGGACGACTTAAAAAACGGAGTGTTGCCAAAACAGCGCGGGGTACTAACAGAGGAAAATACAGGAATGGCTTTGTAGTGTATAATATTTGAGTGAATTTCATAAACATACCGAAGTTAGAAAACTCTGCGGAGTTTGTCGCTTCTTCCATACTGAAGAAACTAGAAGAAGGAAACAAGGTTCTGTTCTTCGCGACCGGAGGGTCTTCTGTGCTAGTAGGCGCGGGGATTTCCGAAATTTTGCGGGCGCATTCTCTTAAGAACTTGACTGTGACTTTAACCGACGAAAGATACGGCCCGCCGGGGCATTCCGATTCAAATTTTGCCAAGCTCATATCAAAAGGTTTTAATTTTCCGCAGGCAAGAATTATTCCCGTGCTCACTGGGGATGACTTTGCGTCTACGGCCAAAAATTTCAACGAAGTGTTGAAAGAGGAACTTTCTTTCGCGGACTACAAAATTGGGTTGTTCGGCGTCGGCGCGGATGGGCACACTGCCGGCATATTGCCCGAAAGCCCGGCGGTATATTCAGAGGAATACGCTTGCGGTTATGAAACGCCGGCTTTTTCACGCATTACAATGACACCGAGGGCCATAGAAAAACTAGATGAAGCGGTGGTGTTTGCACGGGGGGAAGAAAAAAGGGAAGCACTAGAGGATTTACAAAAAAGTATTGACATCGCGAAGCAGCCGGCGCAAATTTTGAAAAAAGTTCCATTATTAACAATTTTTTATTCAAAATGAAGATAGCAATCTCCGGTTTGGGCAGAATGGGAGGGCAAATAGCAAAAAAGCTTCACGAGGGCGGGTTTGCCGTGATTGCCCATAATAGGAGCAGGGGTCCGATAGACGAAATGAAGGTTTTGGGGATGATACCGGCTTATTCAAAAGAAGAAGTTGTAAGCTCGTTTAAAGGAGAGCGGGTAATTATCTGGATGATGGTGCCGGCGGAAGCGGTTGATAAAGAATTGGATGAATGGCTGAAGCTGGTGCCCAAAGAAAGTATTTTAATTGACGGAGGAAATTCTGATTTTCGCCTGACCAAAAAAAGAGCAGAGCTGGTTTTTGAAAACGGTTCTGTCCTGATAGATGTCGGGACGAGCGGCGGGGTGTGGGGCTACCAAAACGGATTCTCTATGATGGTGGGCGGCGACTCAAAAACATTTAAAACAATCGAGCCCGTTTTGGAAAAATTAGCCAAGCCAGAAGGCGGGTATCACTACTTTGGCGAGAGTGGCGCCGGCCATTTTGTGAAAATGGTCCACAACGCGATTGAGTATGGTATGATGGAATCCCTTGCCGAGGGATATCGCCTTTTGAAAGAAGGGCCGTACAAAAATCTTGATTTAGTTTCGGCGGGTGAGGTTTGGCAGCGCCACAGTGTGATTACTTCCTGGCTAAACGAGCTTACTCGCGATGCTCTGAAAAAAAATCCGGAACAGGCGGGGATAGAGGGTATCGTGAAAGAATCGGGTGAGACGCGTTTCGCGCTGGAGACAGCCAAAGAAATGGGCATGGAAATGCCGTCTATAGAAGCGTCTTTTGAAGTGCGTCTGCGTTCGCAGAAAGGAGAAGTAAATTTTGCCACCAAACTGCTTGCCATGATAAGAAATGGTTTCGGCGGGCACGATTTAAACGGAAAGTGAAATATGCCAAACAAAGGAGAACCAACAATTTTAATAATCTTCGGAATTTCCGGCGATTTGTCTCGGCGGTACCTTTTGCCGGCCATTGAAGCGATTCACCAGGCGAGCATGCTTCCCGAGGATTTTCGGATAGTGGGAATTACCAGGAAGACCGGTCTTTCGGCGGAAGACCTGTGCCGTGCTTCTGGCGATTTGAAATTCGTCGGGCAAAATTTGGAACTTCATCGCCTGGATGCCGAGAAAGAAGGAGATTGTAGAAAGCTCGAAGAAGTTTTGGACGGGATTGAAAAATCTTTCGGCCAGCCGGCGCAGAGAATTTTTTATCTTTCCGTACCGCCCGAGGCATGCAAGGGGATAGTAGAATGCATCGGGAAAGCCGGATTGCCGAAGCGCGGAAAAAGCAAACTTCTTCTAGAAAAACCTTTCGGGAAAGATTACGCGAGCGCCAAGGACTTAATCGAACACATAGAAAAATATTTCAAACCCGAAGAGGTCTACCGTATAGACCACTATCTGGCCAAGGAAGCGGCGCAGAACATAATTGTCTTCCGCGACGGCAATTCGCTTTTCAAAAAAACTTGGAATAATGAATTTATAGAAAATATCGAGGTAACGGCGAGCGAAGAGCTGGGTATCGAAAACAGGGCGCATTTTTACGAGCAGACCGGCGCTTTGCGGGATTATGTGCCGAGCCATCTGCTTCAGCTTCTGTCGCTTGTTCTGATGGATTTGCCCCCGAAGTGCGATTTGTCTGAGGTTTCTTCGTGCCGTCAAGATACCCTCAAACATTTGAAAGTCGCGCGCGCCGCGCGCGGACAGTATGAAGGATACAGGCAAGAAGTCGGAAACGAAAAATCAAATGTTGAGACATTCGTGTCGGTACAGCTCGAATCTGACGACCCGAAATGGCATGGGGTGCCGATGGCGCTCACCCACGGCAAAGCGCTGCGGGACAGGTTTACCGAAATAAAAATACGTTACAAGAAAAGCGAGGAGCACGAATCAAATGAACTTCTGCTGCGTTTACAGCCGGACGCGGGCATAAAGTTCAGCGTATGGGCGAAGAAGCCGGGCTACGGACGGGAACTCTCCCAGCATGTTCTGAGTTTTCATTTCAAAGACCATTATGAAAAATTACCGGAGGCCTACGAACAGGTTTTGTACAGCGCGTTTAATTCCGACCATAGTTTGTTCGCCTCAAGTGAAGAGATACTTGAAAGCTGGAGAATCGTCGGCCCGATACAGGAGGAATGGAAGAAGCCAACCGATGATTTGCTAATTTACAAAAAAGGCAGTACAGTTGAAGAAATTATAGGACTCGCAAAATCCCGCGAATGATGAATATTTTTTCAAAGCAGAAAGGTACGTCAAGTGGTACTCTCTTTTTGCTTTTTTTCCTGCTTATATCTATCGTCCTGCTTTATTTTTTTATTCCGGAAGTGTTTTCTAGTAAGGTGATAAACGGAGTAAAGAAAATTGCCGAAGAAGTAAAGAAAAAACCCGCTCCGCCCGTGCTCGACAAAACGGCTTATGACGCGAAGCTTTTAGAATTGGCCAACAACCCGCCGCCGAAAACAGTAGAGCCCAAAATCGACCCGAAAACCGGCGAGCCCATACCGCTTTTGCCTCCCAAGCCCAATCTCTGGCCGGCGAAAACGGTTTATCCGAACGGCGGAGCGATACTGCCTTTTTCCCGGATTATCGCCTATTACGGCAATCTGCTTTCCAAGAAGATGGGGGCGCTCGGCGAGTACCCCGAAGAAGAAATGCTCGCGAAACTGAAAGCTGAAGTTGAAAAATGGAAATTAGCTGACCCCGGCACGCCCGCCACTCCAGCGCTTCACTATATCGCGGTGGTGGCGCAAGGAAGCGCCGGAGCCGACGGCAAGTACCGGGCGCGCATGCCGGCCAAAGAGATTGAAAAAGTTCTCAAAATGGCCGAGAAAATAGGTGCGCTTATTTTCTTGGATATCCAGGTCGGGCTTTCAAATTTAGAGGCAGAGCTTCCGCCGCTTGAAAAATATTTTAAGCTTCCGAACGTGCATCTGGGCATTGACCCGGAATTTTCAATGAAGACGGGGGCCAGACCGGGCAAAGTCATCGGGACGTACGATGCCAAAGACATAAATTTCGCGGCGGATTTTTTGGCCAGAGTCGTGAGGGAAAACGAGCTTACGCCGAAAATTTTGGTAATACACCGTTTTACTCAGAACATGGTTACGAATTACCAAAACATCAAACCCTTGCCCGAAACGCAGATTGTCATGGATATGGATGGCTGGGGGCATCAGGCAAGAAAAATTAATACCTATAAGCAATTTGTCCACAAAGAGCCGGTGCAGTTCACGGGCTTTAAACTTTTCTACAAAAACGACCTGCTCGAAAAAGATTCCCGCCTGATGACACCGGCTGAAATCCTTAATCTCTCCCCGAAGCCGATATATATACAATACCAGTAAAGTGAAGGATGGAAGCAAGGATTCCGTACGATAGTTTGATGGCATGCGGGATTTGGTGGTATGATGGAAAAATGGAACTGAAAAATAAGGTTGTGCTGGTCACTGGGGCCTCAAAGGGAATTGGCAAAGCAATTGCCATTGTTTTTGCCAAGGAAGGTTCTTCGGTGGTGATCAATTTTAAATCGGACCGTAAAGCTGCTCAAGAAACTTTAAGGGAGTGCAATCTTTACTCTAAAGGAAACTTGCTTATTCGCGCTGATGCTGCCAACGAAAAAGAAGTAGCTGAAATGTTTAAGAAGATAAAGCGGAAATTTTCTCATTTTGATGTGCTCGTAAATAACGCAGGGATTTTTGACGCAAACGATGACCCAACCAATGTCAAAGTGCTTGAAAGTATTTTTCGGAACAACCTTCTAAGCGCTGTGATGGTAACCAAGTACGTTCTTCCCTTAATGCGGACGGGGAAAATAGTAAATATTTCCTCAATACACGGACGACTGGGATACGGTAGACCAGCCGCCGCCGCCTATTCTGCCCTGAAGGCCGCCCTGGAAAATTGGACGAAAAATTTAGCCAAAGATCTCGCGCCCAAAATACTCGTTAATGCTATTGCTCCGGGGCGTGTGGCAACTCCCATGTGGGATAATCTTAATGCAAAGAAACAAAAAAGATTAGGGCAGGTCCATCTAATAAAAAGAATGATACAACCAGAGGAAATCGCCGATGCGGTAGTTTTTCTGGCAAAAAATGATGCTCTGTGTGGCGAGGTGTTAACCGTTGACGGGGGAATGAGTCTAGTTACCCTAGGATAAAACAGTTTCTGCTAGGGTCAGACTGGTGGTATGATGGAGAAATAAGACGTCAGTATTTGAATCATTATTTGAATACTGACGTGGATAAAATTAAAATAAGCGATAATATCATGGCGGATAAAAAATACAAGGATAAAAACGTGAGGAAATTGATGAAATCGGGCAGTACCAGCTTGGTTGTTTCAATTCCGGTGGAAATTCTGAAATCCCTGGGCTGGAAGGAAAAGCAGAAACTCTCGGTGAAAAAGATCAATGGAGGTGTGCAAATTAGGGATTGGAAGAAGTAAGAATATCGTTTTTCGTACAATTATAAACATTCGTGTTAGGTATCGAAATTTGGACGTCATTATTCGAATCATGACGTGGTATAATTAGCTAATTATGCAACCATATCGCCACACACAAATCGGTTATCTGATGGTTTTTGTCACGCTGGCTGTTCTGGTTCTGTTCGCGTGGGTCCAAATTACGGCGAGAGCTGAGCCGCCTTCTTACGACTCGGGCACAAATTTACTCGTGACCTCGGTGATGGCGTTAATTTTATTCGTTCTTTCGTCCTTCGGCGCGCTTACGGTCAATGTGGATGAGGAGCGTGTGACGGTCAAGTTCGGCTACGGCATTTTTCACAAAAAATTCGCGACGAGCGAAATCGTGTCAGCAACAAGAGTAAAAAATCACTGGTATTACGGTTGGGGCATACGATTGTGGCTTTGGCCGAAGACGTGGATTTTTAACGTTTCCGGTTTTGACGCGGTTGAAATTCGCATGAAGGACGGGAAAATTTACCGCATAGGAACCGATGAGCCTGAAAAACTGGAAGCGGCTATCCGGCAGGCGGTGGCACAAGCAAGACCAGGTGAAAAATTTTAGAGGTGCTTTGTCGGCGACTGGATGATTCTATGGGAAAGTGATATTATACTCGCATGTTTTCAGAATATTTTGCTCTCGGCGCGGGCGGGTTTCTGCCGGTGATTGTTGTCTCGGCGCTGATAGACAGCATAAATCCGTGCGCTATTTCGGTGCTTTTTTTGACGATTGCTTTTTTGTTCAGTTTGGGTAAAGACAGGAAGTTTGTACTGCTCTCGGGCGGGGTTTATATATTTGCAATATTTCTGGTGTATACGCTGATTGGCCTCGGCATGCTTCGCGCGCTCGCTTCGATTGGTGCGCCGAACGTAATGGCGAAAGTCGGGGCGGCGATACTTTTTGCCTACGGCGGTATCAATTTATTGGGCGAATTTTTTCCGAACTTCCCGGTAAAACTGAAAATACCCGAAAGCACGCACGCCACGCTGGCGAAAGTAATCAACAAGGGTTCCGTGCCGGGTTTTTTCCTGCTTGGCGCCTTAGTAGCGATGTTCGAGTTTCCCTGCACGGGCGGCCCGTATCTTTTTGTGCTGTCGCTGCTTCACGATTATTCAAGCTACTGGCGGGGTTTTGCTTACCTTATTCTTTACAATTTCGTCTTTGTGCTTCCTTTGATTCTGATTCTTGCTTTTGCCGCGAACAGGGTTATGATGGATAAGATTGACCGCTTGCGCCGGCTCGAAACCAAGAAAGCGCGCGTCCTGCTCAATCTTATATTAATAGCGTTTGCCATACTAATATTTTCGTTATGATAAATTTTGAAGAGTTGCAGGAAAAGATAGCCAAGCTTAAGGAAAACAGGGGGGTGGACCTTTCTACCGAAGAGGACTTATCGGTGGGCATTATGAACCTCATAAGCTTGGAAGAGCATTTCTTTTTCTCGGGAGGCAAGACCGGCAAAGACGAATATTACGAGATGCTTCGGGAAGTTCGCGAGATGCGTAAGGCCCTGCTTGCCCGCATGATTCCGAAGACGGAAGGCGAGAGCTGGTGCA
The DNA here is from genome assembly GCA_964596395.1 of uncultured Candidatus Saccharibacteria bacterium. Taxonomy (GTDB): domain Bacteria; phylum Patescibacteriota; class Minisyncoccia; order Phycocordibacterales; family UBA9973; genus UBA9973. Next base: position 27,394 of record CAZQSY010000001.1, on the reverse strand, counting down.
TTTCGAAGCATTTACTCGCCACTACCATGCGCCTGATGGAAGTCGGCACGAAACTGCAGAGCGACGGTAAAAAAGACGAAGCTAAACAACTTTTCACTTTCGCTTACAAAATTTTTAATATGTTTTTCGCCTTGCGGCTCAAGATTGTCGATGCCGGAGAAGTTAAGGGCATGCTCGAAAAAGAAAAGCCGATGACCTTTGACGACATAATGGCGAAATTAGTGGATTGTTGCAAAGAATAATTAAAAAGCAATGAGTAACAAACAAATTTTTATATTTATTATCCTGATATTAATACTCGGTACTTTGGTAACGGTAGTGACCAGAGAGGCGGATAGAGCTTCCTCTGGCAAATACGATGATTTTGCCAAGTGTCTGGCTTCAAAAAACCTGACTATGTACGGCGCTGTTTGGTGTTCGCACTGCAAGGCCGAAAAGGCGCGCTTCGAGGGTTCTTTCAAATACGTTCCTTATGTTGAATGCACCGAAAATCCCGACTTGTGCGCGGAAAAAGAAATCAAAGGATATCCGACTTGGATAGACGCAAACGGAATTCAGTACCAGGGCGAGCAGGGTTTGGAGAAACTTTCCGAAATCAGCGGTTGCGCCCTGCCGGCAAACTGATAAAATAAGAGCATGAAACAAACGCGTTTAGACCAGCTGGCCGACGGCATTTTTGCCATTGTCATGACCTTGCTGGTTTTTAAGATTGATGTTCCCCGGGTTGCCGGCATGGTGAGCGACCGCGCGCTGTGGCAGTCTCTTCTCGCCATTTACCCGGTCTTCTTGAGCTATCTGCTGTCTTTTTCGCTCTTGTATACCTATTGGCGTTCGCACCACCTGATTGCTTCCGTTTTGGCAAAAAATATCGATACCCGTTTTTCAAATTTTAACGCCGTCTTCTTTATGTTTGTGGCCTTGGTGCCTTTTTCTTCGTATCTTCTGGGAAATTACAGTTATTCCAAGACCGCTATTATTTTTTTCGCCGCCAACATCATAATTATCGGTCTTGTCTTGCGCAAAATGCGGCAATACGTCGTAAAGTCCGAGACGATTGAAAATGTTTCTTTTACCGAAGAAGAAAATAGACGCGCGAATATGCACATATTGTTTCCGGTCTGGTCCGCTTTTTTTGCCGCCCTGATTTCCTTTTACAGCACCGAGGCGGCAATCGTTCTTTTTACGTTGGCAATCCTCTTTAACATTTTAAGCCAAGGTGCCCGGCGCACTCTCTGGCTTTTAAATATTTTTCGGGGGCGCGCGTAAAGTTATGAAACCGGAGAAGCAAAACAGATTCTCAGTAGTTGAACGCATTAGGAGCGCAAACAACGCCTGGCGCGGGATTTTAATCTGGTTTAAAACGACGCACAATCTTTGGGTGCAAATTTTCTTGGGCGCCTTGGCGGTGTATCTCGGTTTTGTTTTGAACATTTCGAGCGTTGAGTGGGTGCTGATAATTCTTACCATCGCTTTCGTGCTTGTGGCCGAGGCGTTCAATACCGCTATCGAGATAGACATAGACCTGACCTCTCCCGAATATCACCCTTTCGCCCGCGATACCAAAGACGTCGCTGCTGGCGCGGTCTTGCTGGCTTCTTTCGCCGCCTGCCTGGTCGGTCTGATTATTTTTTTGCCGAAAATTTATGTGTTAATATAAAAATATGTCGCAAGTAAAAATATTTTTTGGAATAATCGCGCTTTTAGTACTAGGTGTTTTTGCAACCGTGCTTTTAAGGGGTAGCGGGCCGGGTGTAAATACCGGTCCCGGGGAATATGACGACTTCGCGCAATGTTTGAAAGACAAAGGGGCTGTGTTTTACGGGGCGTTCTGGTGCCCGCATTGCCAAAACCAGAAAAAACTTTTCGGTTCCTCGCAGAAACTTCTGCCTTATGTGGAATGTTCGACGCCTGACGGACAAAACCAGACCCGAATCTGCATCGACAAGAAAGTTGAATCCTACCCGACCTGGGAATTTGCAGACGGCTCCAGAATAAAAGGGGAGGCCTCGCTCCAAACCCTTTCTGAAAAATCTTCCTGTCCGCTTTCTTCCGATAGTTCCGGCCCTGCGCCTTCTCTATAATGCAGGACTACGCTCACACCTTGAATATTTTCTTGGGTTCGGGAGCGCTTCTCCTGCAGGCCTTTTCTGTTTTGCTTCTGGCGCTTCTCGTTTTTGGAAGCAAAGAAAACGCAATTCTCGGTTTCGTGAAGAAAAATTTCATTCCCCTCGGGTTGCTCTTTTCCGCCGGCGCGGTGTTTTTCAGCTTGCTGTATTCCGAAGTTTTACACTACCTGCCGTGCTACCATTGCTGGATTCAGAGGATTTTTATTTTTCCTCAGCTTTTTCTTTTCGCGACGGCTTACTTTAGAAAAGACAGGAATGTGATTTTTTATTCTTTCCCGCTTCTCTTGGCCGGTCTAGCTGACTCGCTGTATTTAAATTATTTATACTACTTCAAATCCGGCGCGGCGCCTTGCGACGCTTCGGGTATTTCCTGCACACAGAGATTGGTTTCCGAATTCGGCGGGTATATCTCTATCCCGAGCTTGGCGCTTACGAGCTTTGTCGCGCTCCTTATGATACTGGCTGTCGCTTACTTTCACAAAAAAGGCGAAAACGGGTATAATTAACGGATATGGAAACAGAAGTAAAAAAATTATATAGAAGCAGGAAAAACAGGGTAATTTTCGGGGTGCTGGGCGGTTTCGGTGAATTTTTCAAAATCGACCCGTCTATCCTCCGCGCCGCTTATATCATTGTCTCTGTTTTCTCGGCCTTTCTACCCGGCCTAATCGCCTACGTCTTGATGGCAATCGTTATTCCCGAAGAGTCGGAGAATACAGGAACCGCAAGTTAAGCGCTTCCTTTTTATGAAAGAAAAAGAAACTTTACTAGGGCAAAATATTCCCCGCAGAAGTTTTTTGGGCATGGCAGCGAGAACTTTAGGCGCGTTAGTGGCGGGAAGAATTGTCTACGAGGAACTTAATCCTATTTTTCCCCACAAAGAAAAAAGCTACCTTGGTCATAATCTGGATAACCTAAAACTAGTTGAAGATTTTTGGAGGGAAAATTTACCCTCGAGTGAGGCCGAATTAATGATAAAAATAACAGAACTGGAATCTGGATATAACCAATTTGAAAAAGATGGAAGTGTGTATCGTGGCAGACAAAACCCTAACGATATGGGGATTATGCAGATTAACGAAAAAGTATGGGGCAAGAAAGCCAACGAACTGGGTTTTGACCTTCACGACACGAAAGGAAATTTGCAGATGGCTCTATGGATTTACCAGAACGAAGGCCCGCAAAAATGGGCCGTTTACAAGAAAGCAAAGAGGGAGATTGGAGGTTGAAAGTTGTGCCGAGCAAACAAAGTAGTTGTGTTTAGCAAAGTTACTTCTTTGCTCTTTTTGTGCTATATTACAGGCGTTACTAGGTTAAAGACGCAAAAATATGATAGACCCAAAGAAAATAGACATGAATCAGTTGCCTAAAAAATTCGCAGATGGAGCAATTGGCTCGCACAATAAGGGCATTTTTTACTTCGCCATTACCTCCGGCAATAACTTAGACCCTTTTGCCACCACGCCGCAAATTATGAAAAGCATAGCCCAATGGGCAAATGGACAAGTTAAGAAATACGAAGAAACCTATGGGGAAATTGATATGACCCCTCTACAGATTGAGAGCCCAATCCAAATGGCCGACCTTAAGAAGCCGGGGGAAAATAAAAAGTAAAAAAAGACTACCTATTTTGTTTATTCTCTAATTCGCGCGAATAGGCGAATAGTTTAGATTGTATGCTGGCTTTTACCAAAAAAGAAAAAGCGTTGCTGAAAAAATTAAACACTCCAGCGAAAGTGCAGGATTTTTTGAATGCGCTGAAGTTTAATTTTGAGGAAAGGAGGGAAACGCTTAAGTCGCTCTTGAGGACTCTGCGGGAGAAAAACGCGCATTGTTTCGAAGGCGCAATTCTGGGCGCGTATGTTTTGTCTCTGCACGGTTACCCGCCGCTCATTTTACACTTGCAGGCGACGAAAGATGATTTCGACCACGTTATTGCTCCATTCAAAGAGGGCGGTTTGTGGGGCGCGCTGTCAAAAACCAATCATGCCGTGCTGCGTTACCGCGAGCCGGTTTACAAAAGCATCCGCGAATTGGCAATGTCTTATTTTCATGAATACTTTTTAAACAAGAACGGCAAGAAAACTTTGCGCAGGTATTCTTTGCCCCTGAATCTGTCGAGGTTCGGCCCGGAGTGGATTTTTTCAGAGAAGGATTTGTGGCGCATAGACAAGGCGCTAGACGAGGTGAAGCATTACGATATCGCCCCTAAAAAATTTTTCAAAAAAATGCGCAAGGCCGACAAGATTGAAATACAGGCCGGCAAGATAACCGAATATTTTTCCCCGACGGCTGCCCGCGCTAAAAACCGAAAATTTTAGATAGCAGAATATACAGCCAGCCCTTTTTCGCCGAATTCCCGGTTTTTTCCCCGAACGCGTTTAACGCCGAGGCCGTGTTGTTTTGCGTCAGGCCTTCGATTTTTCCGGCTATACCCAGCTTTTCCGAATTTTGCGCCGGGTTTCCCAAGGCGGCCGCCGGCGCGTAAATTATTTTCTGGGTTTTCTGTTTTTCCAGCAATGCCAGAACTCTCTCTAATTTTTCCTCCAGTTCCTCTTTTTCTTTTAGGGTTATGGTTGGTGCGGGTTTTTCAAAATCCTGCAGAATCTCGTTCCAGGTTTTGCCGGAGGCCCCCGCAACCGCATAGGCCGTTTCCCAAATTCTATTCTGTTCGTATTCTCCCTCTATTCCGCCGTCGGAATCCTGCTTTGCGCCCAGATAGCCAAAAGGGTTTTTGTATTTTCTTACCCAGTCCTTGGGGTTTTCGCCCAAGGCGTTGATTCCTCCCATAGCCCAGGCGGTAGAAGAAATGTTTCCGAACCCGCCGTCTTTTTTTTCTTCGTGAATTTTTTCCAAGAAGTTTCGAGCTCTGTCTAGAGAATTCTTCACTTGTTCATCAGCATCCAAGGACGCGAGCGCCTGAATAGCCGCGCCGGTCATATCTGTAGAATTGTCCCAAGAGCCGTTTTCTTTCTGTCTCGCGAGCAGAAAGGAGGCAGTATCAGAGATAATTTTTTCAGATGATCCAAACCCGGCGTTCGAGAGAACAATCAGCGCGAAGATGTCGTCATTGTCTTGCCCCGGGTCTCCGAATTGCCCGTCTTTAAAACTCCCAGTTATTTTTTCTATGTAGTTTTCTCCGCCGGCGCGGTAGGGGTTTAACCCTAGGGCCATCAGAGCCATCGCCCGGCGCTCGTAATCGGTAAGGCGCGCGTCGGGTATGCTTGATTCGCTTAAATATTTCACCGCTTTTATCAGCGCGTTTCCTTTTTGGTTCTCTCCTTCGAGCGAAGCGAGAGCAATTGCCGCCCAGTCGGTGTAAATTTCTTCTCCAAAAGAGCCGTCTTCTTTTTGTTTCGCTTCAAGGAAAGCGGCAGCTTTTTCGATACTAAACTCGGCATCGGCTTTTTCTTCACGGCCGCTTTTGCTCGTGCCTCCTCCGCCGGATGAAGATGGTGATGAAGAAGATGAAGATGACGAAGAAGAAAATGGAGTGACATTCAAGGCGGCAGTAGGGAAGTAGAAATCATCTTTGATACCGACATTATAGTTCCCGGCCGGCAAGGAAGAAAAAAATGCCTGACCGTTCTCGTCTACCAGCGCTGTCTGTATTTCAATCGGCGAAAAAGGGTCGTTCGGGTTCGGTTGAGTAATGCCTGCCGTCACTCCCGTTCGCTTTACCCAGGAATTGTCCCTGTAATCGTATTCTTCGGCGGTGACCGTCACCTGGTCGGTTGTTTTCGCTTCTTCTGCGCTCAAGATAACCCGATATTGCGAACCGAAATATAAGTACACCTCGTCTCCGTCAGAGAGAATTTTTTGATCCATGCCGATTCCGGGATAAGAATCGTTGACTGTGTACTGCCAATTATCGCAATTCTCGCCGGTCTGCGATTCTATGCATTTTAAATAAAGGGAGCCGAAAGAGGAAAAATATTCCAAATTTGAAATGCTGAAATCTTCGCTAGAGGCGTCGGCATCATTTATCGCAGATAAGACGCTCCGCGCGTTTACCGAGCGCGCCGTGCCGCCGTTATCAGCGAGTTCTGCCGTACCTTCCGCGGGAAAAGGCACACTGCCGGAAAATATTTCGGTCTCGCCGTTTCTGATGGTAATGCTTACATCGGCGTAAGCCGTGCCAGACGTGCCGATGAAAAACAAAACCAGGATTAAAAATTTCTGTAACATTTTTTGTGTTAATTTATGCCTTTTTCTAATTTCCAGGATACGACGTCTCCCGGGCTGAGCTTGTAATTTGAGATTCCGATTTGCGCCTTTTTCTCGTTTACGTAATAGACCCAATACGTGTCTGCGCCCCCCCGTCTTCCGTTTATTTCCTCGATGAATTTTCCCATCCCGGGGTAATCTTTTTCTTTAAAATTTATTTTTCCCTCGCTTCGCAGTTTCGACATAAGGTCATAGATGCTCGCACCTTCTTTGATTTCACTTTCATGTCTTGTTTCTTCAATCTGTAAAGTTGCTTTTTGGATGTTTGGGATGTTTACCGCGCTCACTTTATTTTCTTCCGTTACTCTATATGTCCCTGTCTCGCCAGCAGGCTGGCTGCTTGTGGGGTTACTTGGCGCGGGGTGTTCGAGCGGCGTGGTTGGTTTCGTTCTTTCTATTTTTGACGCCTGATAAAAAACGGCTGTCCATATGGCGGCAGAGATAAACAATATTAATGCCAGCTTTTTATTTTTCATGAATTAGAAACAAAAAAATCCCGCGCGAGCGGAATTACGGTCTTTCGCCTCGTGTCTCGTGGGAGGCAAAAAGGCGGAAGAATTTCCTGCTCGGGAATCCGCCTCATCGGCGGACGAAAATGATTGGTAATCGGACTTACCCCTTTTCGTCATATATACGAATCAGGACTTACCGTAGCGGCACTGTGCCGGATTCCCCGCCTGAATGAAATTCATTTCGGGCAGGCCACCGGACTTCCCCAATCATCTCTCTAAAATTTTTAAACGAACAGTTTGATTGTAGATTTTGAAAAATTTTCTGTCAAATCTGTTGTGTGGACAACTTAACTTACAGGCCTTGCCTGTAAAATTAAATTGTTATATGATACTGGTGTTATTAGTAGTTAACTTGTTTAAATTATGGATTTTAAATTCTTTGAAAGAAAAAGTGGGAAGAAAGAGGGGGGGGGTTATTGAAGAACGTTTGGTTCGAGAGCTAATAGCGTACTTACCTGTCGTTAAAGATTTAGGAGAACCAAAAAATGAAGACGATACCGAGACCTTAAAAAGAATAGAAGAATGGGTAAGCCAATTTACTGCTGGTGAGCTAGTGTCAAAAGTTGAAAAGGCTTTTAATGGAGGAGAGATAAAGGAATCCCCGGATGTAATGAAAAGAATAGAGAAGATGTTGGCCAAAGCAAGAGAACAGTTAAGCAGCTAACACTTTTACAGGCCTTGTCTGTAAGTGAGCCATTCTGTTATTTCATTTTTGAAGGATTTTGGGTTTGGGAAATAATCCGGGAATATTTTGGTATTCAGAATTATTTTTTCTTCTCTTTTGACGCCTAAATAATCTTGATAACTTGAATACTTGTAGCCCAGGAGAAACTTTTCCGCCTGTTGCTTGTCCTTTGTCCCATTTTCTTTCCAGCCTCGGTCTATGAGTTTAAGTGGATTCAAGTGAATGTATGAAAATATGTATTTCAAATATCTGTCGTCATTAAGATGTTCTGCTTTAAATTTACCCTCGAATAAACTTCCCGTTCTGTGATATTTATTGTTGTAATACATGGAATACGCGGTAGTTAATTTTTGCATGAATTTGCTTACACCGTTGCCTTCCTCGCCATCTTTTATTGAAGTTAAAAGTAGATGGAAGTGGTTTGGCATCAGGCAGTAAGCACCAATTCCAACTAACGGTTTTCCTTTATGGCACTTGTAGATGCTTTGGTTTCCGATAAATTGAATTTTAAAATTTTCTTCGCCGTTTGATAAAAAGAGCAGTTTAATAAACCGCTTATAGTCTTTTTTGTCGCGGAAAATTTTCTGCTTGCTGTTTCCGCGGTTATAGATGTGATAATATTCACCCTGAGCGAAGGGGACTTTTCTGATGGACATGCATAAATTATATTACAAAAAAGATTACAGGCAAGGCCTGACAGGCAAGGCCTGTAAAATTATGGTATTTGGCACCTTTGATGGTCTGCACAAGGGGCATGAGAATTTTTTTTGGCAGGCGAGGGGGCTCGCCAAGGATTCTTTTTTGATTGTTTCAATTGCGCGAGACAGAAATGTGAAAAAAATAAAAGGAAAGCCGCCCGTTTTTTCTGAAAAAAAACGGGCGGCGCTGGTTCGAAAATCTAAACTGGTTGGCAAGGTTGTGCTGGCCGGCATTAAAAACCATATTCTGCACATTCTTAAAGAAAAGCCAGATATAATAGCTTTGGGTTATGACCAGACACATTATGTGAAGGGTCTGAAAAAGGATTTAAAAAACAAAGGGCTTTCGGTGAAAATCGTGCGCCTTAAACCGTACAAAGAACATATTTATAAAAATCATTTGCTAAGACGTCAATATTGACTAGACGACGTTTTGGGAGCATATAAATATAATATGAATACCGAGAACATAAAAATCAAAATATCGGGTTTTTTAAGAAGAAATTTTACCGGCGCAAATTTTCTGCCTACTTTAATTACAAGCGTTATTGTCTCGCTCGTGATTTTATGTTTGAGCGCGGGAATTATCTACGCCTTTAGGGCAGAGATTTTTGACTATTTTGCCAAAGAATATCTAGAAAAGGAACAGCGTGTAGCTATTGAAGGAAAAGATACCGAAAAAAAAGAGGAAACTAAGCAGCCACTACTCTCACAGGACGCTATGGTGGTTTCGGCGGTAAAGAAAACAAATCCGGCGGTGGTATCTATCGTAATCACCAAGAATGTCCCGAAGTATGAATTGTACACGCCGAACAGAGAGCGCAACCCCTTCGGCAACCTTTTCCCGGATTTCTTTTTTAGCGTGCCAGAGTACAGGCAGAAAGGAACCGAAGAAAGGGAAGTGGGCGGCGGTTCCGGCTTTTTTGTGTCAGCGAACGGCCTGATTGTCACCAATAGGCATGTGGTTGATCAAAGCGATGCCGAATATACGGTGTTTACCAACGACGGCAAAAAGCACGCGGCTAAAGTTGCGGCTCGCGACCCGGTTTTAGATATCGCAATTCTAAAAATAGAACCGCCCGTGGGCGGGAGTTTCCCCTATCTTTCATTTGGCAATTCTGATTCGCTCGAGGTGGGCCAGACGGTAATCGCCATCGGCAACGCCTTGGCTGAATACCGCAACACCGTTTCAGTGGGGGTGGTGTCGGGGCTTGCTCGTTCGGTGGTGGCCGGGGATTCTTCGGGAAATCAAGAACTTTTGGACCACGTGATTCAGACCGACGCGGCCATTAACCCGGGCAATTCGGGCGGGCCCCTGCTTGATCTTTCGGGTCGGGTTATAGGAGTAAATGTGGCGCTGGCGCAGGGTTCGCAGAATGTCGGCTTCGCTCTGCCTATAAACAGCGTGAAGAGTTCGGTAGAGTCGGTAAAAGCCACAGGGAAGATAGTGAGGCCGTATCTCGGCGTGAGATATATAACGATTAACGCGGAGATAAAAGAGAAAAATAATTTGTCGGTTGATTACGGCGTGCTGGTAAAAGCGGGAGCGACAGAGAGCGAGCTAGCGGTGATACCAGGCAGCGCCGCGGATAAAGCGGGCATCGTAGAGAACGACATAATTTTAGAAGTGGATGGGATGAAACTGAATGAAGAAAACACTTTGGCTTCGGTAATCAGGCAGAAAAAAGTTGGCGACATGGTAACGCTCAAAATTCTGCACAAAGGCGACACAAAGACCGTCAAAGCGACACTCGGGGAAGCAAAGGGGGAATAGATGTGATAGTATGTCTTAGAATGGAAGGGTTAAAAGCAACAGAAAGCACAGAAAAAAATCCAGCTTCTCGGGAATCCTTATCAAAGAGGGTGATGCTTTTGGCATTTCTGGCGCTGGCTTCCTTGCTGTCTATGGAAAGAGTTTTTGCCCAGCTTGGTAAAAAATTAGTTGAAGAATTACCTGTTTCTAAACTTATTCAAAATCCAAAATTTAAAAATCTTCCAGATTCTTCCTTAAATACCCCAGAAGTGTTAGAGCTGCAAAGGCAGATTGAACAAGAACGAATTGAGGAAGCGCTGTCCCTTGCCCGTAAAACACAGGAAGTGACATTAAACGATTCCTTGCTTACCGATGACGAGAAGTTGGAAATGATAAAGGCAGTTCGCCGCGATTTACGCATTAAGGGAGATATTTTTGATGTTGAGTCCTTCATTACAACCATACGACAAAACAATGAACTAAAAGGCAGAGACCCATACAAGTTTGTTATCCCCGCCCTGCTTTTTTGTTACGAACACGGTTTGACTTTGCAAGAATTATACGAGAAGCACAAAGAAGAATGGGGAAAAGCGTTGACCGAATACATTCATGTCCTTTCAGAGCACATACCGGTATTTGAAGAATTATCGCCCCAGGAAATTCATGAATATCTTGTAAATTCAATTAAAGGACAAGTAGGACAAGATTCTCTGTTGTTAATACTTCCGCCGCCAAGTCCTGGTACTGTTAAGTTTATATACACTAAAAGTAAAGGAGAGGTAAGTGTGAATTTACGTAACATCCCTAATACTAGAAACAGTAAATAATCCAAAAAGTAATATGGCCGAGAGGACGTAAAAAAGGTAATTCAGATTCGGCGCAAATAATAGAATCGGAAAAGCGAGCATCGGGGCGATGATATAAGAAAGAGGCGGAGCGCTGCGGAAGAAATCAACTTCGTCGGCATTTTCTTCTTTTATAATTTTAAAAAAATAGCTGTCGTTCATCACTTCTATGGTGGCGGCTCCAGCTCGGGTCATAAAAAGCGCTCCCGCCCAGAGCCAGAGTATCGGTTCTTTGATAGACGGAAGCAGAAAGGTGAAAACGGTTATGAGCGCGAAGCCGAGAAGAAGCATTTTTTTCTCGCCGATTTTGTCGGAAAGTTTTCCTAAAGGGAAATCTAACAAAACGAAAGGCAGGAGCATTATGGAAAAGATAAAAGCTATTTTCTGCCATTCAAAACCCATGTATTCGTGCAGGTAAATGGGAGAATAGATTACCATCCAGGCGTAAAAGAATTGCAGAATGAAATTTGAAAGGTAAATGCATCGGGCGTTTTTATTCCGCAGAAAAAACCGGATTGTTTTTGAAAGAGAAACTTTTTTGTATTCGGGGTCTTTAAAGCCGCGCAGCTGCGTTGCGAGCACGAGTATCAGTACGAGCACGAAACCCGCGGCGGTCACGTAAATTCTCGCGAACGAATTGTCGGTAATTACCGAGCTTGAAAGTATCTGGGCGATTACCCAGGCCGAGTTTATTGAAAGCAGGTACAACCCGCGCGATTTGCCGATGGCCGATTTTTTTGAGGCGTCTTCGACGAAGATGTCGAGCGATGCGATGATTGTTCCGACGGAAGCAAAATAAATTATGAAAGCGGGTATGGCGAAGAGCGCACTTGGGGAAAAGGCGAGCAGAAAGAAAGATGCGAGGATAAGGAAAGATGAAACAATAGACGCGGTGAAATTCCCGAAGCGAGACAGAAACTTCGGCATTTTTGACAAGCTGATTAAGGTAACCAAAGAAGCAACGATGTAGACCAGGCCTACGTATTCTTTGCCGACATAGCCCTCCAAGAAGCTCGAATTTATGTACGAGACCAGCGCTACTGGCATGGAAAACAGAAACCCGAGTAAATATACAATTCTTCCTTTGTGCTTCATTTCTTTACACGGATAACACTACAGGGATAACCAGCGGACGTTTGGCTGTTTTCTGGTACAAAAATTTCGAGACCGATTCGCCCAAAGAGGCCTTGATATGGTCGAGGTCGGCAGAAGGGTTTCGCGAAGTTACGTCTTCTACGCCCTTCTTTATGATAATACGGGCCTGGCGCAAGAGTTCCTGGTTTTCTTTCAGATACACGAAGCCGCGCGAAATGAGATCGGGGGATTTTTTCAGCTTGCCGGTTTTTTGGTCAATAATCGCGATGATTACGAACATGCCGTCTTGGGCGAGCATGACCCGGTCGCGAATTACTACGTCTTGGGTGTCTGAGACCGAAGTGCCGTCTACCACCATCGGTGAAGACGGGGCTTTTTCTTTGCGCAGGAGCATTTTCTCGCCGTCCGGAGATATTTCTATGATTGAACCGTTGTCTGGCACAATGACGTTTTCTTCGGGCATGCCGAGTTCTAAAGCCAGTTCCTTGTGTCGTACCAGCATCGAGTGCCAGCCGTGAATCGGCACGAAAAATTTCGGATGCGTTTTTCGGTGCAGCCATTTTATGTCTTCCTGGTTGCCGTGGCCGGTGGCGTGCACGAAATCCTCGCCGGCGGTGCGGTAGCTGATGATGCGCACGCCCTGGCGGGTGAGGCCGTCTTTCATCTTTTGTACCTGCAGTTCGTTGCCCGGCACCACCGATGCTGAAAGTATAATGGTGTCTCCTTTATGCAGCGAAAATTTTGCGTGCGATTTGTTGGCGGCGCGGTTCAAAGCCGCGAATTCTTCGCCCTGCGCGCCGGTCATGAGTACTACGACTTTGCCCGGCGGATAATTTTCGATTTCTTCAATCGGCACGATTGTGTTCTTTTTCGGCTGAAAAAGCCCAGCTTCTATCGCCACTTCGATGTTTGTTTTCATTGAGCGTCCGTCGACGGCGATTTTTTTGCCGATGGATTCGGCAAACTTTACCACATGCGCGAGCCGCGTGATATGCGAAGCGAAAGCGGCGATGATGATTCTTCCCTGAATTCTCTTAATCAGGTTTTCAAGTCCCTGATGCACTTTTATTTCCGGTAAAGAAAATCCTTCGTTTTCTATGTTCGTGGAATCGGTCATCAAGAGTAGGACTTTTGCTTTATCAAAAATAGAGTACTCTGTTTCTTCTTCTTTTGAAACCACTCCGTCTACTTGATCGAGTTTATAGTCGCCCGGGGTTACCACCAGGCCGTGCTTGGTCTCTATCACCACGCCCATCGAGTCGGGTATGGTGTGGGTGACGCCGAAGAAGCGGATTTTTACTTTTCCGCAAGTGATGACCGAATCCTTCTCTACGACGTTTTCTTTCATCGGAGGCAGATGCGGAAATTCTGCCTGGCGCTTGCGCATCATAAGGATTGAAAGGTTGCGTGAATATACCGGCGGATTGCCGATGCGGGAAAGGACCAGAGGCACCGCGCCGATGTGGTCTAAGTGCGCGTGGGTCACAATCAGCGCGCGTATTTTGTCTTTGCGCTCTTCGAGGTAAGTGGTGTTCGGGATGACATAATCAACGCCCGGCGTGTCTTCGGTCGAAAAATGCATGCCCGCATCAATCACGATTATGTCTTCGCCGATTTCTACCGCGGTCATGTTTTTGCCGATTTCTTCAACGCCGCCCAGCGGGATTATGCGTACTACGCCTTCTTCGGGGGGAGGCACTTTGGCTTCGTTCCCATTTTTATATTTCGCTTTCTGATTCATGGGGACGCTTTTTCTCCCGTAGCTTTTTTTCGCGTATTGGAAGGTGGAGTTTTTGGACACCTTGCGTCCGACGGCCGGCATCCCGTTCTGGTTTCTGCCCGCTCCGTGGGGGCGCGGAGCGAAAGGTGCCGAGTATCGCCTCGGCTCTTCTTTTTTCTGCTCTCCCGGGTCTATACTAATTGAACTGAAAGATAATCTGTTTTTTCTCATTTTTGGTTTGGTTGTCTTGTTAATTCGCCGCGCGATTTTTGCCCTTTCGCACCGCAAAAGCTTAGAGTTCCTTATCTGGAAAAAACTTTCCAGACCTTATCGGTCTCAGTATACCACAAGTAGGAGGAAAGGAACCTGTCGGCGGGGGACACGACACGATTCATTTCGAACCCCTTAATGTCTTTTGAAACCACGTAAGTGAAGTTCGGCGCGTACAAGAAGATAGCCGGCATATCTTTTTTTACTTCGCTTTCAAATTCTCTATACTTCGCTTTTCTTTTCTCTGTGTCTGTCGTAATAAATGCTTCTTCGAGAATTTTGTCTGCTTTGGCATTTGTGTACATGGCAATATTTAATCCCGGGTCTTTTCTTTGTGAAGAATGCCAGAAAGCGAACAAATCGGATTCATGGTTTATAATTTGCCCGAAAAGCAGAGCATCGTATTTGCGCGGCTTGATTACGCTCTGATTCAGATTTCCAATTTCGAAGGTTTTGACGTCTACTTTCATACCGGCCTTCAGGAGCTCTTCTTTCAGGAGTTCCGCCGCCGAAGAAAGCTCGGGGGAATTACTGGTGGATATCGAAAACTCAAGATGAAGAGTTTTTTCCGATTTACCTTCTTTTATTTTTTTTGCGAGAAAACCTTCAGCGTCTTTGGTCCACCCGCTTTTTTTTAGGAGCTCCTCGGCATTTTTTATTTTTTCTTCCCGCGGAGTGTTGTCTTTGACTGCGGCGTTTCCATATATTCCGGGAGGTATTGGGCTGTCAATCGTTTTTCCATACCCCAAAATTACGTTGTTCAAAATACTGTCTTTGTCGGCCAGAAGGTCTATAGCCCGTATTATGTTTTTATCCAGAAAAATTTGGTTTTGGTTTTGGTTTAAGAAAAGCGCGAAAACTCGCGGAAGGGAAACCGATTCAATACGATATCCCCGCTTGCCAAGCTCAAGCGCGTGCTCTGGAGAAATTGAACTTACTTGGCCGACGGCTCCCGCTTCCAGGGCCTGCAGTGTTTCTTCTTCACCCAGATAAAAGCGCAAGATAATCTTGCTTATATACGGTTTACCCAGAGCGAATTCGCCGAAAGAAGAAAGCTCGTAATAGTCAATCAGCCCGGAGGGCTGCTTCCCCAGTTTTTCCACTTTGTATGGGCCGGAACCGACGGGTTTTATGTTGGCTTCGTTTAATTCAAGCGGAGAGTTTTCCCAAAGCCGGGCGGGCATTATCCCCAAGGTGGTGCTGTCTAGGAAAGAAGCGTAATGTTGTTTCAAGGTGAACTTTATTTTCTTGTCGTCTACCTTTTCCGCGCTGACGCCGTCCCAGTTTCCTTTTTTGGGGCTTTTCATTACCGGGTCTTTTACGTTGTTTACCGTAAACACAACATCGTCGGCTGTTACCGGTGCGCCGTCGTGGAAATATATTTTGTCCTTCAGGGTAAAAGTGTAAACGAGGCCGTCTTCCGATGTTTCATAGCCGGCCGCCAGGTCGGGAATCAGCGCTCCATTCGAATCCTTTCGCATCAGGCCGGAATAAACAAGCGCTACCAGGTCAAGGTCGGCCTGCGAGTTTGCCAATACCGGGTTAACGAAACGCGGTACTCCGGCGATGGCCTCCTCTATTTTCCCGCCCTTCATTGGAACTTCCGTCATAAACGAACTGTTTATTTTTTGGAGCATTATAAGCGTGCTTATCACAAGCACGGAGACCAGAACCCAAAAAATAAAATGCTCTTTTTTTGAGAAAAGAGAAATAGCCCTGCGCGCGTTTTTAAAAAATGTACGAAAACTCATTCAAGAAGTTAACCCTTTATTATTGCCGAGAGTAGGGCAGACAAAGCAAAAAGCACGCCGCACACAATAGACAAAATAAAAAGGAAATACTCAAATCCTCTGCGGGTATGACGGAAGGAATCATCGCTTCC
This sequence comes from uncultured Candidatus Saccharibacteria bacterium, assembly GCA_964596395.1. Classification (GTDB taxonomy): domain Bacteria; phylum Patescibacteriota; class Minisyncoccia; order Phycocordibacterales; family UBA9973; genus UBA9973. The sequence goes on along the minus strand of CAZQSY010000001.1, from coordinate 11,581 downwards.
GCCCAAGGCGCCTCCGACTCCGGCGCCGGACTGCTGAAGCAGTATTGCCGTTACCAGGATGACCGAGAGTACGATTTGCGCGTACGGTAGGATTGCAGCCAATAATTGCATACCCGCAGAGTATCGCATATTTTTGTACGAAAGGCAAACCCGTGTATGTTTACCTCACCCCCGACCCCTCTCCAAAAAATATTTTTGGAGAGGGGCGCCCTGAGTGTACGAAGGGCGGGGTGAGGATTGTTGCATATTTCGGCCAAGGAATTATACTTATTCATTATGTCAAACGAAATCTCGGTTTTGGATTTGTTTAAAAAATTATTTTACAACTTCAACGCCCGGCAGATGAAAGACGCTACGCTGGCCTATAAGAAACATCTAGACGAAGGCGGGAAGATGCTCCTCGCTATGGGCGGGGCGATGTCTTCGGCTCAGCTCGGGGTTACGCTCGCGCCGATGATTAAAGAAGGAAAGATTCACGCGATTTCCTGCACCGGCGCAAACTTGGAAGAATCGGTCTTTCGTCTAGTGGCGCACGACAGCTATAAAGATTATCCGGATTACCGATACTTCACTAAGGAGGACGATGAGGCAATTTTAAACAGAGGTGAAAGAAGAGTGACTGATACTTCGATTCCCGAAGAAGAGGCCTTTCGCGTGATGGAACCGATTATATTAAAAAGATGGAAAGAAGCTGAAAAAAGGGGCGAGCGGTATTTCCCGCACGAATATTTCTACCAGATACTTTTGTCGGATGACCTGAAAGGAAAATACGAAGGCAACCCGGAATATTGCTGGCTCCTGGAAGCGGCTAAAAAAAATCTGGCCATCGTGGTGCCGGGCTGGGAGGATTCAACCCTCGGAAATATTTTTGCCGGCTATTGTAAAGCCGGGGAGGTGAGCCCGACGGTAATGAAAACCGGCGTGGAGTACATGATGTATCTGTACGACAAATACAACGAGCTTTCAGAGGGGGGACCGGGGCTCGGGTTCTTCCAGATAGGTGGAGGCATTTCGGGTGATTTCCCGATTTGTGTTGTGCCTTCAATAAAATACGATTTGAAAAAGCCGGTGCGTCCGTGGGGATATTTTTGCCAAATTTCAGACAGCACGACTTCGTACGGCTCATATTCCGGCGCGACTCCAAACGAGAAAATAACCTGGGACAAGCTGACCAAGGATACCCCGATGTTCGTGATAGAATCAGACGCTACGATTGTGGCTCCGCTCATATTCGAAGCGATTTTGGATAGATATTCAATAAGCGGAAAATAAAGACCGGTGTGGATAACTTTATTTGATAGTGGGATTTGACAGTTGTAAAATAACTTGGTGATTATTAAAAGTCGCTCTCTTTTTATTAATAAAATAAACTCATAACCAAATGAGAAAATTTTTTGTTGTTTTGTTTTTAATCTTTGGTATAACCCTAAATTTAGGGTTGGCCTTCAATCAAGCTTCAGGCGCAGTTTTACCACCAGGGTGCACTTCTACATCCGGTTTTAGTACTACTACTGGTTTAAGTTGCAGCCCGCTGCCCCCTGTTGTGGTAGTTCCCACTCCACAAAATCTCCGTTTCAGTGACGCCACGAGCACGTCAGTGGTCATTTCTTGGGATGCCGTTTCTGCGGTAAATAGTTCTGATCCAAAAAGTGGTTATTACCTATTAAAACAAATAGGAACAAGCAGTTGGACACAACTCGGTGCGACTATGCCCATGGGATATCAAAGTACTTCTTACTTAGACGCAAGCTTGTCGCCTGATACCCAATACAGTTACAAAGTTATAGCGTATACTTCTTCTGCGCAATCTTATGCATCTAACTCTATTACTTTTAGGACAAAAATAGCCACTCGTATTCCGGTTTGTCCGACGGGTTATATTCTCGACACGACAACGAATAGATGTGTTCTCGTTCCTCCTATTACTCTTCTTTCCCCGAACGGCGAGGAATCTGAACCATGGCAGGTAGACACTTACAAGGGGATAACCTGGAAGTATCCCGCTTCTTCTTCCTCTACTTCCCAGGCCAGGTTTAGCATCACATTGAAACCTGCCAACTTTGGAGGTGGGTCTTATACCCCAGCTACCAACCCCCCGGGCGGATATTATCTGCTTGCCAACACTACGACCAACGGCACTTCGCCGTTCTTCTATAGCTGGAAAGTCGGCAGAGATTCAAAGGGGTCTTTGATTCCGGATGGCTCTTATACCGTACAAGTATGTCTGTATGGCACGAATGTTTGCGACAAAAGTGATTCGTCTTTCAAAATTGTTTCGCCGGTGCCGCCTACACCGACCCCTGTATGTCCTCCGCCGCAAGTTTTAGACCCGAAGACAAATTCTTGCATACTGCCGCCCCCTGTTGCATCTCCATTTGTCGAAGTTATTTCTCCAAACGGGGGAGAAGTGTATAAATTAGGAAGTCCGTTTACCATAAAATGGCGGGCAGTAAATACTCCAGAAGGAGCTGTTGCCGGCATAGCTCTTGTCCAAGAAAAAAATGGATATAACTTTTATTATCCGGTAGATGCATACTGCAATAAGCCCGGTGACTCATGTTTGGATATACATGCCGGTTCTTACACCATGCTGTTGTCTCCCAGCATACCTGGTTTGTCAGCCGGACTTTATAAGGTTAGAGTTTTTTGCTCTGACAGGAATTCCGAAAGGGGATGCGGCGGTTTGGGTGCAGAAGATGTAAGCGATTCATATTTCAAGGTCATCTCTGCGGCAACACTTCCGCCAACAAATTCTTCCATAACAGTTCTCTCGCCGAATGGCGGGGAGATCTGGATGAAAGGTAAAGAACAAACTATCGAATGGGAAAGTAGTATTACAGGGCCGTTTGATGTCCATGTAATTCCTTCTGTTCCCCCATGTAACAGTAATGTATGTATTCCTCCTTCACCGCCTTATCTTATAGCAAAAGATGTCAAAAGCCCTTTTTCCTGGAAAGTCGGTGAAACGCTCTTTGGTGTACCGCCAGACGGCTCTTACCAGGTAATGATTTGCTCTCAAGGTACTTGTGACTCAAGTGATTCGTATTTCCAGATTGTTTCATCCGTGACGCCTACACCGACCCCATCGTGTCGCGCGCCGCAAGTTTATAACCCAACCACCAGAACCTGCGTGTCCCCGGCGGCTCCCTCAAATTATTCCATCACTGTTCTCTCTCCGAACGGCGGCGAGTCGTGGTCGCAGGGGTCTTCTCAGAAAATTTCCTGGAAAACCACAGGAGCGCTTTCCGCCAATTCTAGGGTCTCTGTGTCGCTTTTCAACACGAACCTGCCCGGTTCTGTCAACTCGCCTCTTTTCTCTAAAGATGTGTCGGCAGTATCAGCTTCTTCTCTCAATTTAGTTGTTCCCAAAGAACTTCCGGCAAGCAACTACAAAGCGTACGTGCAGCTTTATGATTCGCCAAGCCCGAGCGGGGGAGGAATTTTCCTGGCAGAGGATTATAGCAACAATACTTTTTCTGTAACTCCCGCTTCAGTACCCGCAGAAGATAAAGCTGAGCCGGTCGCCTTGATGCCAGACCTTACCGTCGGCCCCGTGACTCCGACCGTTGTAACTTCGGGTTCTGTGCAGGCCTACTCGGCTACGATTACCAACTTGGGAAGCAAAGAAACGGGAACGACCGGGAAGATTTATCATCTTTTCCAATTCCGTTCCAGCCCGATTGAAAATGCGTCTTCCAGAACAGTGAATCGGATTGTCTCAAAAGGCCATATTGGCGCGGGGGATACTGATACTGTTTCTTACAGGTACACCTACAATAATTCAGGCGACAGGTATGCGCGGGTTTGCGCCGACAACAGCGCCGCGATGATAGGCAGAGTGACGGAGTCAAACGAAAACAACAACTGCGGTCCGTGGACGAGGATAGACGTGGTAGATACTTCCTCGCAGGCAGGCAATGTCTTGGGTGCCTTTGACGGTGCAGAAGGCATGACAATCGCTTTGGCAGATATTGACCCTGAACCGCAAAAGCCCGATACCTGTTTGTCTTTTACCAACAACTTGAGGTATCGCGACCGGGATGAATATAAAAACGGAGAGGTATCATTGCTTCAGGATTATTTGCAAGTTCGCGGATACTTAAATTCCGAACCAACCGGATTTTTCGGAATCCTAACCCGCAAGGCGGTGATGGCATTCCAGAAGGCAAATGGAATCACTCCGCCTTCCGGATATTTCGGCCCGATTACCCGGGCGAAATTAAAAGAGCTCACTTGCGGAGGAACTACGACGGAAGGAAAAGAAACGAGAGTTTTCTCAAGCGCCGGTTACTTGACGGCACTAGGCCCGAACACTCGAATGTGGGGGACGCATAATCTAGCTATAGATACAGGTATAAGATGTGTGCAGGCGCCTTGCCCTTCGTCGTCAATTTCTTATCCGGTCAAAGCCGACAACGACAGAATTCTGGAGGCCTTGAGAAAATACACGAACAGCAATGTGACTATAACCGGCATACTGGCGTGGAATAATTTGGAAGGCGGTTTTTATGGAATAAAAGCAAGTAATGTTACGCCCGTAGGTGTTGTAATCCCTTCTCTTAAAGTTCTATACCCAAATGGCGGGGAAACGTGGGCAAAAGGAACGAGTCAGACAATTAAATGGCAGGACGATATTACATCAACTTGCCCCGAAGGAGCTTATTGCATCCAAGGTTTCCCGAGTAAAAATTACGACCTGAAATTATTCTCCTACCATACACCCTGTACCGGAATCATTTGCCCCGCCTATGTTTCTTCTTCCTACACTATCGCGAAGAATATTCCCGGCCTTTCGCATACCTGGAGTGTAGGCAAAGCATCTGAAGGCGTAGTGCCCGACGGCTCTTATACTCTGCAGGTCTGTGTTTCTGGAACTAACACCTGCGATTCCAGTAATTCTTATCTGAAAATTACCACAACCTCTAGTACAACCCCGGTAATCTATGGAGTTTCCGGCCCGCAATCCTTAAAGCAAGGAGAGACGGGTACTTGGGCAGTTAGAGCATATGACGCAAGTGGGGGAAACTTAAATTATTCAGTACTTTGGGGTGACGAAGTTTATGTAGCAGCAGATGCTGGTTCGAGGCCGGTAGCAGTATCTCCGTTGCCACCCCAACAAACTGGCACATTTACGCATGTATACAGCAGGTCCGGCAAGTTTAACCCTGTTTTTACCGTTGCTAATAGTGCCGGCAAGAGTGCAAAAGCCAGCGCATCAGTAATAGTGGAAGAAGTAAAACCGTCTATTTCTTTGCAAGTCCTATACCCGAATGGCAGGGAAACGTGGGCGAAAAATACAAACCAGACAATCAGATGGGAGGACAAAAGATCAATTCCGACGTGTCCCGAGGGAGCTTACTGCGCGCCTCCGGCACCTAGATATTTTAACATCACTCTAGTTCGCTACTCGCCGCCGTGCACCACAAATTTTTGCCCGCTTGGCGGATATGTACCGTACACTATCGCAAACAATGTTTACGGACGCTCTTCCGCTTCATATGTATGGAGCGTTGGCAAAACAGTTGAAGGAGTAGATGTGCCCGACGGGGATTACCAAATCAGAATTTGCGCTTCCGAAGGAGCAGCTTCGTTTTGCGATTCCAGCGATTCTCCTTTCACTATCACTTCCTGGGTTACAGGGTCGGGCGGGGGCGGTTCAGTCGAGCCGGCGGTGGTAAGGTAGAGAAAATTTTTTACTAAACTGAAACAGCGCCGCGCGTCAGATGACGCGCGGCGCTGTTTTCCTTATCTTGCAAGACCATGGTACAATGTAAAGTGTTGTTTATTAATTAAACTAAGCTAATATGAACTCAAACAGAAATTTGTTTTTTGTGATTCTTTCGGTTGTGGTGTTGGCGGGACTCATCTTTTATGCCGTTACCAGAGGGCCAGCCGGCGAAACGGATACTGAGTTAGATACAGAAGAAGATGTTTTTGTGGCTGGAGTAGGCGAGGCGTGTTTTCTTAAAGAAACATCTGGTGTCGCCTCTGACGGCCAGCCGGCGAAGGATTATCATTTCATTTCCGTTAATTATGACCCTGAGAACGAAATTCACGGAATCAAGAATTGGCTGCCGGCCGAGAAGGACTCGCAGGTTGGTTCGTACACCGGTTCAGCCGAGAGATACGGTGGCATGCCGGGCTATCCTGTAAAGCTCGATGTGATTTACGCCGGCATGGGCGAGGGAATGTCTTACTATCAGCAAGAAGTGATACTGGTCGGCGAAAATGACATAAGAATTGGCGGGGGAGAAAGGTTTTTAGATGCGGATGGTGTGTATAAATTCAAAAACGCAGATGTCCTTGTGTACGAAGAATCCCTGCCAAAAATTGATTGTTCTTTAGTACCCCAGACAGTCGGCACCGATTACTCAATCAGCAAGTAAGCGCGCAAAGCTGGCAGCAATTATTTTCAGGCCAGGTCATTCCAGACCAGGATTTTCCATTCGTCTTTGGCGAACCAGTGAGATGTGTGCGAGACGATGCACATGCTGGCGTTGTTGATGGGGTTGAAATACGACAAGCTGTTGTATTCTCCCGCCGTGAGCGCGTCTCCGTACAGCATGTAAGAAGCCACCATCTTTAGGAATATTCCGTGCGTGACCATAATGATTCTTTTTTCACTTCTCTTTTTGATGTAGTGCAGGAGTTTTTTCGCCCGCGCCTTCAGGTCGGCGAAATTTTCTTCGTCCGAGTAGCGCAGGTCGTCGGGGTGAAAGCTTTTGTCTATGCGGTCGATTATTTCGCGCACCTTTTTCTCTCCGCCCGAGTGCCCGATAATTTCCGAAGGGTTTCTTCTTTCTACCAAAAGGTCGCAGTATTCAACTTTCATATCGAGCTCTTTACCGATTATTTCGGCCGTCTCCCGGGTTCTCTGCCACGGGCTCGCGATGATTACTTCGGGTTTACCCTTGTGTTTCGGGAAGCGAAGAGCCGTACTCTGCGCCTGCTCTCTACCTTTTTCGGTAAGCGGCCCTTCCGCTCCTTGTCTCACCCCCTGAGAGTTCAAAACTGTTTCCCCGTGTCTAACAAAATATATCAACTTTTTTGCCATTGGGTTTCATTTTACTACACGTTCGTTATGTTTGTGAAATATTAAGCCTTGAACCATTACAAGGGCTTGACAAATCTCTCTCTCTCTGCTTTGATGAATGCGGCTACAAATTGTTTTTTCACGTTTCGATGCTCCCAGTACGGGAGCATTTTGTTTTTTACAAAGGAGGTTTTATGTTGTGTTTCATTATGGTACTCGTGTTAGCGGCCCGCGAGCCAGTTGTCCCGACCGCTCCTCCAACCCCCGCCCTTACTACCACTGCCCCCATGCCGGATGTCGAGTACCTGTCGTGTTGTCCCGGGCACGGCAGGAGTGAGGCGCAACATTACCTCGTCGTCCTGGAGGGCGGCGGGTGGCGCTGTGGTGGTCCGGGGACGTGGGGGTGCATCAAGCACAGCTCGAAAGAGCGTGCCTGGAAGCACCTCAAGAGAACTTGCAAGGACGGTGGTGGTTGCAAGTAGTTTTAGCACCCATCATCTCCTTGCACGAGCCCCGACCGCAAACGGTCGGGGCTTTTATTTTGCCCCCAAATTCGCATTTGACATCCTTTTTGTATTTGCTATACTTCCCCCGTACAGATGATTACCAAAAGAAACACTTTAAAGAGGCGACGCGGCTGATCGACTTTCTTTTAAGTCTTAGCCCCGCCTCCGGCGGGGTTTTCTTTTTTCCCCGTCGCTCGCGAGCGATAGGGTTCCCGAAGGGCTTGAATATTGAAAACTGAAAGCTGCCGCGGTAAACAAACAAAGACGGAGGGTCTTTTCTATCGCAGGCAGAACAAGTTTCTGAAGTACGGAGCGGTCCGGAAAAAGAAACTTATTTCTCTGATTCAATTCAGAGGAGTGAATGTGGTTTGTAAATTTCTTAACAGGAAATTTAAGAGCGTACGGTGGATGCCTTGACTTTAAAAGGCGATGAAGGACGTGGCGTGGCTGCGATAAGCTTCGGGGAGGTGCAAAGCAACCTTTGATCCGGAGATTTCCGAATGGGGAAACCCTGTGAGGTAAACCCTCACAATTTTTGTCTTTATGACAAAAAAGCGAACCCTGGGAAGTGAAACATCTCAGTACCAGGAGGAAAAGAAAACAATTTTTGATTTGCTTTCTTTCTGTGTCAAAAGCGCAGGGAGAAAGCGATTCAAACCATTTCCTGAGTAGCGGCGAGCGAAAAGGAAGGAGCTCAAACCTCTCGGAGCAATCCGAGGGGGGTTGTAAGGCAACAATTTAGATTTCTAGAGGAGTCAGAAAATAAATTATTAGCGGAAGCCGCTGGAAAGCGGCGCCACAGAGGGTGATAGCCCCGTCAGCGAAAATAATTTGTCTCCTTTGTTGTTGTTCTTGAGTACCCCAGGACACGAGTGGCCGGGGGGAATCCGGCGGAACTAACCGCCAAAGCTAAATACTTTTAAAGATCGATAGTGAACTAGTACCGTGAGGGAAAGGTGAAAAGCAGCCCGGTTAGGGCGGTGAAATAGACCTGAAACCGTATGTTTACAAGGAGTCGAACTAGGTATTTATATCTAGAACGGCGTGCCTATTGAAGAATGAGCCAACGAGTTTATGCATGCTGCAAGGCTAAGCTCTCTAAACGAGCGGAGCCGCAGGGAAACCGAGTGTTAATAGCGCAAACGAGTAACATGCATAAGACCCGAAGCCAGGTGAGCTTGCCATGAGCAGGGTGAAGTAGAGCGAAAGCTCTATGGAGGCCCGAACCGGTATGTCGTACAACGCATTCGGATGACTTGTGGTAAGGAGTGAAAAGCTAATCGAACCTGGTAATAGCTGGTTCTCTCCGAAATAGCTTTAGGGCTAGCGTCGCGTGTTTCTTTTGGGGGTAGAGCACTGGAAGGTTTGGACAGACCGAAAGGCCGCTAAACCTATCAAACTCCGAATACCAGAAGCCAGAACGCGGCAGTTACACTGTGGGGGCGAAGCTCCATTAGTGAAAAGGGAAACAGCCCAGACCTCTAAATAAGGTCCCTAAATTCATGCTAAGTGTAAGACAAGAAGGTGGAATTTCTCTGACAATGAGGAGGTTGGCTTAGAAGCAGCCATCCTTCAAAGATAGCGTAACAGCTCACTCATCTAGAGATTCTGCGTCGAAAATAATTGGGGCTAAGCATGATACCGAATTTGAGGATGTACTAAGACTTCGGTCGAAGTACGTGGTAGGAGAGTGTTCCGCTCAATCATCCCGAGAGGGTTGATTATAGCTGTGAAGGTTGACCCGCGAGGGCGACTGGAGCGTGCGGAAGTAAAAATGTTGGCACGAGTAACCGCAATCCGCCTGAGAACGGCGGACGTCGAAAGCACAAGGTTTCCTTGGTAATGTCAATCAGCCAAGGGTTAGTCGGTCCTAAGGGGATGGCGAATGCCGCACCCGATGGGCATAGGGTTAATATTCCCTGACTTTCGTATTTTGCGATGAGAGGACGGAGCGCAGTATGCGTCGCTCATTATTGGATTTGAAGTTTGTGTCTTTAGGATGTTCTCGAGGAAAATCCCGAGATGGCCTTCAGTGGCGAATCCGAGAGATATGAAAAGTTTTTCCGCTTCGGCGGAAGGATAATGACGCAAAGCGCGCTTCCAAGAAAATTCTCTAAGCTTAAAAATACGAAATCCGTACCGCAAACCGACACAGGTGTGCAGGTCGAGTAGACCAAGACGAACGAGTGAGTGGTCCCCAAGGAACTCGGCAAAAAAGCAGCCGTAACTTCGGGATAAGGCTTCCCTTCATTTAGCAATAAGTGGAGGGCGCAGCGAAAGTATCTCTGGCAACTGTTTACCAAAAACACAGCTCCCTGCGAACTCGCAAGAGGATGTATAGGGGGTGACACCTGACCAATGCTAGAAGGTCAAACAACGACGTTGTGCGGTCGCAAGATTGTATGGTGATTGTTGTAAGCCCTAGTGAATGTCGGCCGTAACTATAAAATAACCGTTGTAGTTACGTAAATAAATCTAACTATATGCTGGAAACTCCGAGTATCCAAAAGTACTGAAAAGTAAAAATCTTTTGGTGCGGACAATCAGCAGGAAAGACTCTGGTTTAAACCAGAGAATCCTCAGAGACCATACGTTAGATATTGTTAAATCATAATTGGAGTCGACGATTTAACATAAAGATATAGTCCGCTCCTTATTGCGAAATAAGGTCAAGGCAGAGATTGTTCAGTGCGAATAATTTTAAACTTGAAATAAAACAGAAGAAACGGTCCTAAGGTTTTCGGATGGAGCTAGCTCAATCCGAAAAGGATTGGGACCGTTAGGTTACATATTAGCTGCCTCTTTGCATAGCGATATGCACTGATCCTAAATTAACATGACCATATGCTGGAAATTTGTAACTATGGTATAATGCTACCATAGATGGAAACGAACAATCAGCAGGAAAGACTAAATACTGGGTTTTGGATTTCTGGTTTTGTGGACGGAGAAGGATGCTTCACAGTGTCCATTATAAAAAACTCTACCACAAAATTTAATAAACAAATTTTTCCTGAATTTGTGATTACACAAGGAGGGAAAAGTCTGGAAGCTTTAAAGGAAGTTCAAAAATTCTTCAAAGGTGGAAGTATCGTTTTAAACAAACGACACGATAACCATCGCGTGGATCTTTACAAGTTTTGCGTTAGATCTGTTACAGAATTACATGACAAAATAATTCCGTTCTTCAGACAATTTCCTCTTAGGACATCAAAAAGAAAAGATTTTGTTATTTTTTCTAGAATTATCAAAATGATGCATAAGAAAAAACATTTATCGCAAAATGGTTTTCAAAAAGTACTTGCTTTGGCAGGGAAAATGAATAGACAAAAGAGCCGTATTTAGAATCCTCAGAGACTACACGTCATGCTCCTAATAAGTAATTAGGATGAAGATATAGTCCCAAGTTTAAGGAACTTGAAGCGAAATACCTTGTCGGGTAAGTTCCGACGCGCACGAATGGTGTAATGACTGGAGAACTGTCTCGGGGACCAGCTCGGTGAAAATACAATACCGGTGAAGATGCCGGTTAAGTGCAGTTAGACGAAAAGACCCTAGAAGCTTTACTATAACTTGATATTGAGCATGTTTTTGGACTGCGTAGAATATACGGGAGACTTTGAAGGAGAGTTTTCGGACGCTCTGGAGTCGACAGTGCAATACCGTACTTTTTGAAGGCATGTTCTAACCAATACGGCAAAAACGTATTGAGACAGTATCTGGTGGATAGTTTTACTGGGGCTGTACCCTCCTAAAGAGTAAAGGAGGGGTTTAAAGGTAAGCTAGGCGCGAATGGAAACCGTGCCGATAGTGTATAGGCACAAGCTTGCTTGACTGTAAGGCGTACATGCCGAGCAGGTGGGAAACCAGAACTAAGTGATCCGACCATGCGCATTAGACGCGGTGGAAGCTCAACGGATAAAAGCTACTCTAGGGATAACAGGCTAGTTCCGCCTAAGAGTTCATATCGACGGCGGAGTTCGGCACCTCGATGTCGGCTCACCTTAGCGCGGCGGTGGAGAAGCTGCCAAGCGTTTGGCTG